>NC_013966.1 GCF_000025685.1 Haloferax volcanii DS2
ACCCATCCACTTGTTCCACCGGTTACCGTCGTCTCCCAGAACAGCGGACAAAGTGGAGGGGGTGTGTTCCCGCCTAAGTATATAAAGAACGAGAACAGCGGACACTCCGGACGCGGTGGTTTTATCAACGAAGTGGTCGAACCGTGGTAGTATGCCCCTATTCGAGCGGGACACCGAGATCTATCGGGACCGGGACGCCCTTCGCGAGGACTACCAACCCGAGGAACTCGTGGGGCGTGACGAGGAACTCCGTACCTTCCAGGCTGCGCTACAACCGGTTATCAACGGCGAACAGCCCAACAACATCTTCCTCTACGGGAAGACCGGCGTCGGCAAGACCGCCGCGTCGCGGTACTTACTCGGTCACCTCCGCGAGGACGCGAGCCACTACGACGACATCCACCTCACCGTCGTCTTCCTGAACTGCGACGGACTCACGAGTTCGTATCAGATTGCGACCCGCCTCGTCAACGAGTTCCGGTCGGAGTCGAACCAGATCAGCACGACGGGCTACCCGCTCGGCTCCGTCTACGAGATGCTCTGGCAGGAACTCGACGACTGCGGCGGGACGATAATCATCGTCCTCGACGAAATCGACCACGTCAACGACGACAGCATTCTCTACCAACTTCCGCGAGCGCGGGCCAATGGGAACCTCGACGCGGCGAAGGTCGGACTCATCGGCATCTCCAACGACTTCTCGTTCCGCGACGACCTCTCGCCGAAGGTCAAAAGCTCCCTGTGCGAACAGGAGATTCACTTCCCGGCGTACAACGCCAAGAACCTCCGAGCCATCCTCGAACAGCGCGCGAAAGTGGCGTTCCGCGAGGGCGTCCTCTCCGACGAGGTGATACCGCTCTGTGCCGCTTACGGAGCGAAAGACGCCGGGGACGCCCGCCAATCTATCGACCTGTTGATGAAAGCCGGCGACCTGGCCCGCGACGACGACACCGACCGCATCGAAGAAGAGCACGTCAAACGTGGCCGACGCGCCCTCGAACGCGGCCGCATCAAGGAGGGAATCAACGGACTGACCGAACACGGCCACCTCGTGCTCTACTCGCTTTTGACGCTCGAACTGGAAGACGAGACGCCGATTCGCTCCCGTGACGTTCGCCCCCGCTACACCCGGTTTACCGAACTCGCCAACCGCGACCCGCTCGTCCCGCGGCGGATGCGCGACCACCTCAGCGAGCTCGCGATGCTCGGTATCGTCTCCGTCACCGAGCGAAACGAGGGTCGACGCGGCGGGACGTACCGCGAATACGCCCTCGATATGGACGTCGGACTTATCGTTTCGGCCATGCGCGACACCATCGAACTCGTCGGCGTTCACGAGACGGTCGAACCCTTCCTCGACGGCGACAAAACGAGCACGCTCGACGACTTCATCGAGCAGTAGGTAGGTCGACGCTCAGTACCGCGGACATCGTGGTGTGGCCTCGCATCCGGTTTCGGTGGCACATCCGGTTTCGGTGGAACAGTTCCCCGTGGCGGCGTCGGCACGACTGGTCGTTGACCTGCTCTGCGGAAACGTGGCTCGGTCGGGTGCGCCGACCGCTCGGTTCAGTCCCGACCAGTCGGAACACCACTCTGTCCGCAGTAATCCGGCAACGTTAGCCGACTACTGAAACAGCGGACATCGTGGTGTGACCGTCCGCCCACGACGAGCTATCTCCCCGGTAGCGATGCTCTGTGCGGCTCGTCATCGTCACAACAGCGGACATACTGGTGTTCGATGTCGCGTTTTCACCGTGTAAAATCGACCTGCGGTCTCGGGGCTGTGACAACAGCGGACGCGGCGGTGTTCGCCAGTCGCTTATCTCTTATCTCGGCTTCGTCGTCGATTGTCGCTGGTCAGTCGGCAGTCGACGGACCACGGGTCTCGAACACCGCGTTGTCCGCTGTTTTTCCGATGTCCGGAACGGTTTTACTGTCTCTTCCAGCGCTCGTTTGTCCCGCTCCGCGCCATCACCGTACGGTCTCCCCGGACTCGTTTGCCACGCGTCACTCGTTGCGACGTTCGAGGACGGCATCGACGATTTCTTCGGGGTACTCGGCGGCGACGCGGACGAGCGCGTCGTGGAACTCGCGGCCGGTCAGGTCGCGCACGTCGTGTTCTCGGCGGAGGAGCGACTCGACTTCGAACTCGGCGTCGTCAAGTCGGTCGAGCGTCGCGGTTCGGACGTAGATGCTCTTTGCGGTCGTCGCCTCGAACTCGAACGCCGGGCCGCCCGCCGTCTCCGTCGCCTGCTCCGTGTCGGCGGCGCTTTCCGCGCCGTCTGCCTCGGCGTTCGATTCAGTTGCCTCTTCGGCTTCGTCGCCGTCGTTCCTCTCAGCGACTTCGCTGCCTTCGCCCGCGTCATCGCTCTCGCTCGCTTCGTCTGACTCCGGGTCGGATTCGGCTTTCGAGTCCGGCGCAGAGTCGCCCTCGGACTCTGATTCGACCGCTGGTTCGGGTTCCGACTTCTCGGATTTGTCAGTGGTGCCCTCGTCCGCGGTCTGCTCGTCGTCGGATTCTGCGTCCGGTTCCGACTCGGATTCCATCGCCTCGCCGAGGCCGGCGAATCGGTTCTCCTTAGGCATCGTCGGTCCCTCCGTGCTCGACGATTTCCGCGAGCCGGTCGAGTCGGTCTAACATGTCGTTCGACGGGTCGTACTCTCGGAGGGTCTTCCCGTCGCGCCAGGCGCGACTGAACGCGATTCGGTGTCTGATGCCCGGCCCCTTGGAGTCGGGGTCGTCGAACAGGTCCGAGCGGGCGAACGGCGGGATGAACTGCTCGAAGGGCGAGTCTTCGAGGTCGCGGATGATTCGTTTTTCCTCGTTGTTTCCGGTGAGGTCGTTCGGGACGATAGCGAGGATGTCGAGGTCGACCTCGCGGCGAATCGGGCCGATCTGTTGTTCGAACATCCGTTCGAAGCCGCTCACGCTCGGTTCGCTCATGAGGAGCGGGACGACGACGTTCCCGGTTCCGATGAGCGCCGCGTCGGACAGCGGGCCGAGACTCGGCGGCGAGTCGATGACGATGTAGTCGTAGTCGTCGCCGAGAAGCGGGTCGACGATTCGACGACGGACCCAGAGCATACCGAACGTCGAGTTCCGAACGCGGTCTTCGATGTCGTCGAGGTCGACGTGAGACGGGAGCACGTCGAAGCCCTCGCGGTCGCGTATCACTTCGCGCACGTCGATGGGGTCGTCGTCGGTCAGCACGTCGCCGATGTTCGGCTCCAACGACTCGTAGTCGTCTTTCAGCCCGACGCCCTCGGTCGCGTTCCCCTGCTGGTCGAGGTCCACCAACAGCACGTCGTTCCCCCGCGCGGCGAGTGCGTCGGCGAGGTTGATGGCTATCGTCGTCTTTCCGACCCCGCCCTTCTGGAGGGAGACGCTCACGGCTCGCGACACCTATCTGCCCTCCCGCGGAACGCGATGTTTACAAATTGTACACAGTCTACACTGTGTCTGCTGTTTGGGCGGTGCAAACTCCGTTTGAACTGCGGACTGTGCGGACATCTGGAGGTTCGAACGGACGTTCCGCGGCATGCCACATAATTTTATCCACGACTTTTGAACCGTTGGGACTTCGTCTACATTCCGCACTCTTTATGATTTTTACAATTTCTACAAATTGTAAACGTTCGGCCATCGACGGCCGGTGACTCGCCTCCGTTCCGGCCTGAGAAGTCTCTACTTCGCTCACCGTGTCCGATTCTCGGACATCGCTCGCATTCTTTGCTGTTCTCACAGCGTACGAATCTCACGCGGTACAAACTGTCTGAAGATTCTACAATTTCCACAATTTGTAGACTGTATGTGAATTCTAAAACTCGGGAGCGGTGCGGACTTCGCGAGCGGTGCGAACCGCGTGGACGGTTTCGACTGCCTTCGCTGTTCGCACCGTTTGAACTGCTCTGACTGTCGAGACCGCTTTGACTGTTTAGACTGCCCCGACTGTCCGCGCTCTCCTCACGGTTTCCACCGCGCTCGAAGTCCGCCCGGTTTCGACTGTTCGAACGTCGCCTCCGACGTTGCACGGGTCACTATCTTCACCAGAAATCGATTACTCAGCGGCGCTATCGAGAGAATACTGCGGACATGGTGGTGTCCACCGGCCGCCGCACCCGGCTCAGTTGGCGAGTTTGTCGGCGAACTTCTCGCGGACTTTCTCGACTTTCGGGCTCGCGTGGAACTGGCAGTACGCGTCGTTGGGGTTTTTCTCGAAGAAGATAGACGTGACCTGCAAAAATACTATAGAGCTAAGTGGGTGGTGTCCGCACGGGGAGTATGGCCCGGAAGTACGACCAGCAGTACGAGGACGCCCGAGAACGGATTCGGAACCACAGTACCGAGGGGACGCATCAGGTGCGGAAGGGAGTAGAGCGGACCCACCCCGGCTACGAGGACGCGGAGGACGCGGAGCGCATCCTCACGATGGCTGACGCCTACGACGCGGACAACCTCGTAGTGGACTGCCCGGAGGGTCAGTCTACGAAGTCCGTCACGACCCTCAAGAACTACCTCACCGGCCTCAACAAGATAGCCCCGCACGTCGCCCTCACGGATACGACCGCGACGGAACTGAACACGGTGATGCAGGGCTTCCTCGACGGGGACCTCCACAACGTGAAGGACTCCGGCCTCTCGAAAGGCTCCATCCGCGTCTACCAGAACGCCCTCCGGCAGTTCTACTACGTCCACGACGACGTGGGCGTGGACCCGGAGGACATCACCCTGTTCAAGACGGACGACAAGGCCGTAGACCCGGCGGATATGCTGACCCGCGAGGAGATTCAGGCCATCCGGGACGCCGCGGACTGTATGCGGGACCGCGCCCTCTTCGACTTCCTCATCTACACGGGCCAGCGGAACACGGCCACGCGCTCCCTCCGCATCAAGGACCTCGACCTGGAGAACGACCGCTTCCGGCTCAACACGGACGCGGACGGCCTGAAGGGAGCGGAGACGAACGGGAAGTGGCGGGACCTCCTACTCTCGTCCGCGACCGTCAAGCAGTACCTCAACACGGAACACCCGGCTCCGGACGACCCGGAGGCGTACGTGTTCACGTCCCGTCCGAAGTACGGCGGCCCCAAGCCCCGAGAGATGCTGGACGTAACGACGCTGGGCGGCATCGTGGGCCGTCTCGCGGACCGGGCGGCGGAGGACTACCCGGCCATCGCCAGCAAGCCGACGTACCCCCACGCCCTCCGACACAACTTCGTGACCATCGCCCTCCGCCGCGGGATGGACGAGACGGCCATCAAGCACCAAATCGGCCACGCGCCGAACAGTTCCGTGATGGAGTCCACCTACGCCCACCTGAAGGACTCCGACCACATCCGGGCCGCTCGGGACGCCTTCGACCTGGAGACGGAGGACCACGAGAGCGAACTGACGCCGGAGGTGTGCCCGCGGTGCGGGGAGAGTCCGCCGGAGGACGCCCGCCTCTGCCCGTACTGTGGACTCGCCTTCACGCCGGACGCGGAGCAGGCCGTCGAGGACGCGGAGGAAGCAGTCAACGACTCCTACCGGCAGACGCCTCCGGAGGACGCCGAGACGAAGGAGAAGATAGACCTCGTGTACGACCTGCTGGACGACCCGGACGTGAAGGCGGCGATAGCCGAGCAGAAGGCCGAGGAGTAGCGCCGCTGGCGGCGGAGGACGACCGGGCCGGCGGGACGCCGCCAACTCGGGGAGAATACCGACGACGGTGAAAATATACTGGTTCATTCTCGGCACGCTCACGGAAAGCGTCCTACGTCTGGGCCAAGAACCTCTACAAATCGTCAAAGCATTTTTTACCCCACTCTCGGTGGAATTGCATAATGCCTGACGTTCAGCGATACCTCCAGTCGCTCACCGAAACCGCGAGCACAGGGGACACACGCGAAGAAAGCTACTACGGCGACCTCAGCGAACTTCTTGAACAACACGCCGAAGAAAACGGGCATAATGACGTCCAAGTCACCACACTTCCTTCCCCAACGGACGGCGGGAACCCGGACTTCAGAGTGTGGAGCGGAACAAATGAAGTCACAGGGTATGTCGAAGCGAAGCTACCGAGTGGTCCCTCCCTCGACACTATCGAAGAGACAGAGCAACTTACAAGATATCGGGACACGTTCGAGAATGTTATCTTGACGAATTTCGTCGAGTTCCGCCTCTACCGGAACGGCGAACAAGTCGCCGAAGCCGAGATAGCAGACCCACCCGAAATTCCTCGATTCGGAGACGCACCCGACGCCATCAATACTGACGACCTCGATAGCCTACTGGAGCGGTTCTTCTCGTTCTCCCGGCCAGAAATAGAGACGGCTCGAGAGCTTGCGACCGAACTCGCCAAACGAACGTCATTTATGAGAGAGGTAGTCCTGCAGGAACTCGGCCGAGAGATGGCCGGGAACGACGGGCACATTCTCGGATTCTATGAAGCGTTCGAAGACTATCTGATGCCCGATATTAGCCGGCGAGAGCATCCGTTCTAGTTTAACGAAGAATCCAGTTGCTGTCTGTTGATTTGATATCGTCGCAACTACCTGATTGAGAAACCCGGTGGGAAGTATGACCTACAGCCCACCGGATTCGGTCATAGTTGACCGGATTCAAAGAGCGTTTCCCTCTGATGAGTTGCGCGAGCGCGCTCGCGCAACGAATCTCGTCCAACGAGAGCGGAAATTCGACATCGTTGCGCTGTTCTACACACTCTCGTTTGGCTTCGCTGCTGGCTCAGACCGCTCTCTCCAAGCATTTCTCGAACGCTACGTCGAGATGGCTGACTGTGACGAACTCTCCTACGCATCGTTCCACGACTGGTTCGAACCAGGATTCGTTGCACTCCTTCGAGAGATTCTCGATGACGCAATCGAGAATCTCGATACCGGACGAGAAGATTTGAACGGCCGTCTCGAACGCTTTCGAGACGTCCTCATTGCTGACGCAACCATCGTTTCGCTGTACCAGGACGCCGCTGATATCTACACAGCAACCGGCGACCATCAAGCCGAACTGAAACTTCACCTCACCGAATCTCTCTCGACTGGGCTCCCGACACGATTCCGGACAACCGATGGGACGACTCATGAACGGAGTCAGCTACCCACCGGCGAGTGGGTAGCTGACGCCCTCATCTTGCTCGATTTAGGCTTCTACGACTTCTGGTTGTTCGACCGAATCGACCAGAACGGCGGGTGGTTCGTCTCCCGGGTGAAGGACAACGCGAACTTCGAGATCGTCGAAGAACTGCGAACGTGGCGAGGCAACAGCATTCCGCTGGAAGGAGAGTCGCTGCAGGCCGTCCTTGAGGACCTGCAGCGACAGGAAATCGACGTACGCATCACGCTTTCATTCGAGCGCAAACGAGGGTCGGGCGCCAGCGCGACCCGGTCGTTCCGATTGGTCGGCCTGCGTAACAAGGAGAGCGAAGAGTACCATCTGTATCTGACGAATCTGGCGAGAGAAAGCTACAGCGCGCCCGATATCGCGCAGCTCTATCGGGCGCGCTGGGAGGTCGAACTGCTGTTCAAGGAGTTGAAGTCGCGGTTCGGCTTGGACGAGATCAAGACGACCGACGGCTACATCATCGAGGCGCTGATCATCATGGCCGCAATTTCGTTGATGATGAGTCGTGTAATCGTGGATGAGTTACGGTCGCTCGAGGCAAGACAGCGAGAGGGCGAAGCCGCCGCAGACGCCGACTCGTCGGCGTCGCGGCTCCCTCGGCGTCGCTGTTCGCTCGCCGTGGAACGCCACGGTCATCTAATCCAGTTGTATCTCATGATCGAGTTGGGCTACGAACTGCCGGATTTGGACGAGCTGTTGCTGTGGGCGTCGCGTAATCCAAATCCACACAGGCAACGGTTACGTGAGCAGGTTGAACGAGGTGAGTTCGGCTTTGATCGCTACTAAACTAGAACGCATGGTGATGCAACAGACACTTGCTGGCTGTGCCTTCTGCGATGCGGTTCCCGGTACAGACGTGGGGGAGGCACATACCTGGGGAAAAGACGAACGAGTCACAGAGGTGCAAGGAGGAAGCCCACGACTTCAGCCGTGGGAAGAATCCGACTCGAAACAAACCACGAGCGATAGCACCCCGACTCCCCCACGCAAGTCGTAGTTTTATAAAGAACTAATCTGATATGTGAAATACGAATGGAGGACGTGATTCGCACCGTCAAGGTCAAACTCGACGTACCCAACGAGCGGTGCGACGACCTCCATCAGACAAAAAATCAGTTCCTCCACTGTGCGAACACTACTGCAGAGTGGGCGTGGAGACACCCGGACGACTACTGCGTGACCTCGAAACAGAAAGCCGAGAAAGCCCTCTACGAGCAACTCCGCAACGAGACAGAGTTGACTGCAAACCTCGTTCAGAAAGGGATTCGGCGTGCTATCGAGGCCACGAAAAGCGGTGTCGCCCGACTCAAGAAAGGCGACAACACGAGCCAACCGCACTTCGACGCGTGGAGCGTCGTCTACGACAAGCGTTCAGCGACGTTCCACCGCGACCACGTTTCGCTCTCGACGGTGAACGGTCGCGTCAAGTGTGACTACGTGATTCCCGACAGCTCCGAGGGAACGCCGATTGGCGAGTACCTGTTGAATGAGGATTACGAGTTCCGAATGTCCACGTTGCAATACGACCGCGCCACAGAGTCGTTCTACCTCCACGCACGGATGCGCCGAACCACAGACGAACAAGAGCTGTCGATGACTCATTCTGACGCCAAGCACAGAACAGTCCTTGGTGTTGACCTGAACGTGGACGGCTCGCTCGCCGTGACGTCCACAGGCGCGTTCATCGGGAACGCCGACGAGATGAATCATCGACGCCGAGAGTTCGAGAAGACGCGTGGGTCGATGCAACAAACTGGAACGCGGTCGGCACACCTGTCGATTCAGTCGATGAAAAACCGCGGACACCGCTGGATGCAGGACGAACTACACCGAGCGTCTAACCAGATTCTCGAAGAAGCCCGCGACCACGACTGTACTCATATCTCATTCGAGAATTTGACCGACATTCGTAAGCGGATGGCTGGCACCAAGCGGTTCCACGCATGGGCGTTCCGACGCCTGTACCAGTACACCGAATACAAAGCCGAAATGTTCGGAATCGGGGTTGAACAGATAAGTCCTGCATACACGAGTCAGCGGTGTTCCAAGTGTGGATTTACGCATGAGGACAATCGGCGGTCGAAGCACCAGTTCGTGTGTCAGAAGTGTGAGTACGAACTGAACGCGGAGTATAACGCGAGCAAAAACATCGCTCGCAAACTCTTGAAACGTCTCCACTCGGGGCAGAAGTCTTCGAGTGGAGGCGCACCCTGTCAGTGTGCGCTACCGTCAGGGACGCTGAACCTGAACGGCGATTTCTGCGCCTCCGTCGATTCGACGGCAGAAGGGGAGTCCACTGACAAGCCCACGACTTCAGTCGTGGGTAACTGACACACCCGATCTGCGTCGACTGCGCGATCCAGTCGAATCCCGATCCCGACGAGCGTGACCATTACGCCTGCGATAGCTGTGGTCTCGTTGTCGATGCGCTTGCAGCCCTCACACAGTTCCGTGTCGAACTCGGCCACCTGGAAGGTCCACTACAGCTGTGTGCGAGATGTAGTCCCGATGGGCCCGCGACGTACTGGACTCGCGACCTAGACGACCATCTAATTAGTGAGTCGTCGTAGTCGGTCGGAAAGTGGTGTAGACCGCTCTGTTGAAATCCTCAGCGCGGATAGTTTGTTGGGCCGTGCTGAACACATCGCGCGAATACAGCATCTGGGTCGATACCGTCTAAGGTGTGGGCTCGTCCTGAGTACGAGCTAGGTGCCGAAGGTTTTCTTCCAAGTAGGCTAGCACCATGAGAAGACATTACAGTGTGAATGCTAAGCACCCTCATTACAGTTTTATTACAATTGCGGCATGATATCATACTGTATGGCATCAGATCCATTTGGTCGCGCAGTCCGTGATTATTACCTTGGCGAGCTAGAGGAACCACTTATCGACCGCGATGGTGATGAAACTCGCGAGCATTCTATCGAAGAATGGTATTTTGGAGAATACCAACGTGACGAGTGGTTTGAATCGTGGTTAGAGGGGCCGCTTCTAGATATGGGCGCTGGCGCAGGGCGTGATACTCTCTATTTTCAAGAACAGTTTGAGACAATCGCCATTGAGGTCAGTGAACACCTCGTAGAGACTATGCAAGACAGAGGCGTTGATGATGCCCGTCTTGCAGACATGTTTTCACTTCGAGAACATTTCGGACGTAACCGGTTTCAGTCAGCGTTTGCACTTGGGACACAGGCACAGCTCGCAGGGTCGATGCACGGTCTTAGACAGTTTCTTGATGACCTTGCATTTGTTACTACCGAAGATGCGACCGTTATACTTCATGGATATGCTCCTGAATTGGAAGTTACAAAGGACATTTTCGCCTACCGGGAGGATCCCACACCGGGGTTAGCATATCGGATTTTTCACTGTGAGTACGACGGTGAAATCGGGAGAACATTGCTCTTCCAGCTATTCAGCATAGACCGTCTTAGAGAGGCGACGGTAGGAACGTCGTGGGAAGTTTCCGAAGCCAGTTACGGCCATCCCGAGTCGGAGGGTGAATCAAATACCTGGTTGGCTGTACTCACGAAGGCTTAGTCCTATCACTGAGAACCAGCAATCCCCCGATTATTCCGTATATGCTGACTTCAGCCTCTGTGTGTGTCACGCACTTCCAGTCATAGTCTAGAAGTTTCAACAGAGTCTCACTTTCTACACCCTCGTGGTCAAATCGTCGTTGAGCGACGTTCTACACGCCCATCGGTTACCGCGACGGTGTCTTTCTCTTCCAAACGTCGCACAATCTCCTGTACGTCCGCTGCTGGCCAGTCGAGCTCCTGTTGCAGGTCAGCCACCGATTTCGGTTCGTCAAGCGCGTGTAGCACTTCGAGCTCTTCGTAGACGCGTTCGGTGATCTCCGCCACGGGGCCGTGCAACGGCGTCGTCACGTTGTGTTGTTCAGTGAGATCGGTCAACGCTTCGTTGACGTACGTCACGAACAGCTCTTGCTCCAAGAGTTCGACCTGCATCTCGAGTTCTGCTTCAACGACGTCGAACTCGAGGCCGGTCTGCATCAACGAGAACATATCCTCGATATCGTCCACCCGACCGGCAACCGCTTTGAACAGGAAGATGTCTTCTGGACTCACGAGTTCGACCACGAGACTCCCAAGATCGAGATAGCGTTCGCTCCGTTCACGGATGCCTGGAGACAGAATCAGCTTGCCGATCACCTGCTGGTTGAAAACGTCGATACGACACCCGTCATCGTTCTCGAAGATGCGCTGGGCACCGAGTTCTTCGTACTCTTCGTCCGGTTCCCGGACGATATCGTATCCTAACTCAAGGAGCACCGCTTGTAGCTGACTCAGATCGTCGCCGGAGGAGACGATGAGGTCGATATCTTTGGTCGTCTCTTTGAGTCCGCGAAACGCCATCGACCCACCGCCAATCAAGAAGACGGTGAGTGGGTTATCCAGCTGCTGGCCGATGCGCTCGAGCTCCGACCGGATGTATGAACTATCAAACCTCGCCCTCATAGCGTCACCTCGTACTCTTCAGCCAGTTCCTGGAAGTCCTCCCACTCGGGAAGTCGGGACGTCCGCTGGGCACCGCTGGTGTCGAGATACGTGTAGAGGTTGTCGACGACGTCGTCGACGCCGTACTTGGTGGCTTGGGCTCGGAGTTCGTCGCGGTCGATGTCGACGTGACTGAGCAGAAGCAGACAGTATGACTGCGTTCGTGCGCCCGAATCGACCACGAGCATGTGACAGCACAAGATCTCCGGCGAGAGCTCGCTCGTCGCCTCCGAATAGAGGTAGTACCGGCGGTCACGTGCCAACAACGGGAGGCCGTACCGCTGGAACTGGTCTGGGCCTGTCGGGATGAAGTGTTCGTCAGCGATTTCTATCGTCGTCTGCACAAGGAACTCGCCCAGAGACTCCCACAGAATCGTGTAGGTGTCGGTCTGTTCTTCGACAGTCTGACGGTGGACGTGATGGGCAAGCTCACGAGCGAATACGCTCAGCTGTTCGAAGCCGTCATTCAGTGCGTACGCGCCGTCATCAGTTTGGTAGACGATTCCGCGATGTTGAAGCGGGGCTAGCGCACGGTGGACGGTACTTCGGTGGACGTCGGCGCGGCGTGCGAGTTCGGTCGCGGTCCGTGGGGTGTCGAGGTAGTAGCACACACGGATAGCTGCCCCTGACAACAGCTCCGGCCAGTCGATGTGTGAATACTGTTGCGTGAGGTCCGTGAGTAACTCGAGGGCCTTTGCGTCCGACAGTCGAATCCGCTTTGTTTTCCCCTGTCGACGTGTCTCGACGAGGCCAGTCGTTTCGAGCCGCTCGACGAGTTCTGAGGTGTAGCTGAGACTCCGATCGAGATTCGTCGCGAGTTCAGAGACCGTCTGCTCACCGTGGAAGGCTGTAAGGGCGCGAACCTCACCTTCTGTGAGCATCCTGTTGCATACTAGCGAACCAATATATAAATCGCTTCGGTATTTTGCAACGCAGAGCTAACTCTGTCGAGGACGTGAGCATAACGGATGAAAGCCCTCGGCCGCTCGACGTCCCGCGACCGCCGCTGCGCGCCTCGTGCCTGCGGTGCTTGCGGGGTCGGGGGACGGCCGAGACGCCCTCGCCCTTTCTGAGTCCGCCAGGATTGTTGTTGGTCCATCAAGCGACGTGGCCGGTTGGTCAGGTGTGTACGTACCGGCCCGCCCCGCTCGCCATTGCTGGACTGGATCAAAAACACAATCGAATCAAGTGGCCCCAACCCACGCCATGACAACCCTCACTTAGAATAGCGACTACCAGTGCTCTTCTCGGAACTGGTACTCAAGCTGGGTTAGTCGTCCTTCGAGTTCGTTTACCTCGTCATCAGTACTTTCAAGCTCTTTTTCCAGTTTACTAAATCGACGAGGGAAGTTGTCTATAATCTCGGCTAACGGGAAAACCCCGGGTTTGCCGGAGTTAGCGTAATAGATTTCGACTGTGCCATCAGATTCAGTGACTGCCCGATCCTCGACAAGATCTCTTCGAGATTGCCTCTCGAGGACCCGATAGAGATAGGTCTTCAATGCTCGCTCATCTTCTCGCATCGTTTTGGGTATTATATCCGGTTTTTGTTCGAGAAGTTCATCGGCAATCTCGTCTAGCGTCATGGCTTCGTCTTCGGATAAAATCGAACGAATATGGACAGCGGTCCAATCAAACCGATGGCCGTTCTCCCACTCATCAGAGTCCGTGTCTATCGGCATTACTGATTGGTTATTTGAAGAACATTATATGCTTTCTGTGGGATTCCTCAGCTCGTTTCCATCGCGCCATCGACCTAAGGACTATCACATTCTCAACTCGTAGCAAGAGCCATGGTGAATGTCAAAGAATAGGACGGTGCAGTTCTAATCACAGTCAACGGCCGCCGCGGTCCAATCCACCGTTCAGTATCGGTCGAAGATGCCGAGGAGTTGTTACGAGATCTAGAGACTGCAATTGACTCCGCAAAAGAGAATAACTCCACCTGATGGACGGTGTCCTGAGAACACTACAGGTGATGTCTATCGAAACCTATGAAGCAGAGATATGTTTGAAGCACATCACCTGGTAAAATAGGACGTCCATCACAGTCACGAGAGATTAGTCGATAAAACAACTCATCAACACGTTCTAATCAGCGGGCGGAGAACGCTCAGATATGCCCTCCCCGGACGAACCCTCCACACAGAAACAGGCACTCGTGAGTGCCCTTCAGTGGGGCTTGATTCAGACGTTTGTTCTCGATACCTTCGGTGGTCTCCTCCGAAATTATTACCGCGCAACAACGGATGCGTTCCTTCCACCTAGTTGGGTGACATCAATCGAGTTCGCTGCCCCGCTTGGACTGCTTGTCGGCGGCATCGGCGGCTACCGCTGGGTGACGAGCGGTCGGGCCGCAACGTCGACATCAGCGCACCGTAACCGTGTTGTCTTCGTCGGGGCGCTTCTTGCTGGATGGGCGCTCGCCATCGTCCCGACAATGGCGTTCCAGTGGCTCCTCGGAGACCAGCTGTTTTCGGTGCCGTATTTTGTCCTCCCGACCCTCACAGCAGTCGCGGTCTTCGTCGCCTCGTACCTGCTCGCCTATCGAGTTGATACCGAATGGTACCACCAGCATCGGATTCGACTCTTGGGTGCAGTCAAAGGCGCGTTCGCTGGAATGTTACTCGGGGTCATCAGCTTCGTCGTGTATGGTGGCTATCTCGCTGCGACACAAACCAACTACAGCCTCAGTGGTGGTCCCGGAATCGTCGTAGCCACATGTCTCGGAGCAATTGCTGGCTACGTGCTGACTGATTCAGAACGGGGTGGAGATCGGTCTGCAGAATTTGTCGTCCTTCTGATTGTGTCCCTTCTCGGATTCAGTCTCCTGACAACCCTCAGTATGGCCGCACTCAGTGCAGTCGGGCTGTCGCTGTTTGATTTTATTCCGTCGTTCGTCTTTTCTCTCATCCCGCTTGTCTTCGCGCTTGGCGCAGCCAGTTACTTGGCATACGGTGTTCAGACAACGTTCTACCAACGAATCGTCGGTCGATAGGTCGTGACCGCTCTGTTGAAGACTTCAAAATCGTCTTGTCTATGGACTGCGCTTCCTCAGGGCCAGGAGGTGCCGACGCGTCAGCGAGACCATATGAACAGTGGATAACGCTGTGTCAAACG
This sequence comes from Haloferax volcanii DS2, assembly GCF_000025685.1. Taxonomy (GTDB): domain Archaea; phylum Halobacteriota; class Halobacteria; order Halobacteriales; family Haloferacaceae; genus Haloferax; species Haloferax volcanii. Next base: position 14,758 of record NC_013966.1, read on the forward strand.
TCTTCTGTAGGGACAAACAGCTGCTAGCGTCGGTTGCGGTCTCCTCGAAAGCCCCCGAACGCTCGCCGGCCGCGACTCGCTGCGCGCCTCGTGTCTGCTGTGCTTGCGTCGTCGGGGCACGTCGAGCGCCCGGCCCCTTTCAGTCCCGCCCGGGATCTATTGGTGAGCCAGCGATCTCCATCGGTTGACTGGTGTGGTACGAACGGCACGCACCGCTCGCCGCATTCCGCCCTCCGCGTCGCTCGCGACCGACCATTCGTAGAGGGTTCGATGTAATCACCAAGTTGGCGACAGTTTTTCACAGCCGTGCTGACTTGATGGAAATTCTGCTATCCCATCGGAGCGTGAATCAATTATGGGACGCAAGAGACCGAGCTGTATTCCGTGCGCTAGAGCACGTGGTGCTGACTGGTCCGAGTGCGAAAGAAGCCGAGTTATGGGCGTCACAGCCCGGATGCCGCTCCTGGCGGCATCCGGGAAAGCCCGCATAGGTGAATTTCTGATTCACGCACCGCCGTCCTATCCCGGAGGAACGAACCATGTACCTCGGAATCGACCTACACAAACGATACGCACAGGTGGCAGTAATGGACCTCGAGGGCGAGATTGTCGAAGAGGTTCGCGTCAAAAACGCGAACCTCGACGACCTCGCTCAGCGATACGCTGGCTCTCGTGCAGTAATCGAGGCGACCAGCAATTACTACCACGTCTACGATACTCTCGCGGAGTACTTGGACGTAACCGTCGCTCATCCAGGCAAACTGACGCTCATCGCTCGGTCAGACAAGAAAACCGACCGCGTCGACGCGAAAGAACTCGCGCGGCTGCTCCGGCTGAACTCTGTTCCGCAGAGTTACGTTCCTACCGACGAGATTCGGGAAGCCCGCGCACTCGTGCGCGGGCGACAGACCTTGGTCGAAGATCGGACCAAGTTCGCCAACAAAATCCACGGCTTGCTCGCCGATAACGGCATCACTCAGACGGTAAAACCGCTGAGTGTCGAGGGACGAGAGTTCCTCCGGGAACTCTCGCTCCCGTCTCCGTGGGACAGTCTCTTGGACTCGTATCTCGACGTGGTCGAGACGCTAACCGAGCAGATGACTCAGTTGGAAGCGGCGATTGAGGAGCGCGCTGGGTCTCTGAAGGAGACCCAGCTGCTGATGACCATCCCCGGTGTCAGTTACTACTCCGCGTTGCTGGTCTACGCTGAACTGGGTGAGATCGATCGGTTCGACGGCCACAAAGAGGTCGTGAGTTACATGGGACTGAACCCGACGATCCGCGAGTCCGGTGACTCGCGGATCGAGGGTGGTATCTCGAAACGCGGCTCAGGACGAGTTCGCTGGATCTTGGTTCAGAGTGCGTACTCAGCCGTGTACACGTGTAAAGACGCGTATCTAAGCACGTTCTTCCACCGGTTGAATCGTCGAATGAACTCGAAAAAAGCGATCGTCGCGACGGCACGAAAACTGCTCGTCTCGATGTACTACATGCTCGTCCGAGAGGAAGTCTACGATCCACCGGGGGTGAGCGCCTGAAGAAGGGAATCTGAGGAACGCCGGACCGGCGTTCCTCAGTGGCCGGATGAGGCCAGCGTAAGCGACAGCTCTAGCAAGACTCGTTCCGACCGCCTACCGGTTGTGGAGGTCTCAATCACCACGTTGTCTAGTGGTTTCTCGTCGTTGAGGGACTAGAGAAGCTAGATCGTGCGAACAACTTTATCGCCAGCGGTGGTTAGTTGAGCCAGCAGAATTTCCATAGGTGAATACAGCGCGCAAATTCACCGAATAAACGACGTGCCTACCACGATGAAAATCCCCACAATAGAGAGAACGATTGAGACCATCCCTACCAGTCGTTCAATCTGGAGTTGACCACGGAGAGACGGGTGAGCCGCCATTGCTGGGCCACTCGGCATCGGGCCGCTAGTCAAGATAACCCCGATTACACCCGCCAAGACGAGTGTCCAGCCAACATTTCGCCCCATTTTCAGGGAATCCATGTTAGCATCTCGTGACAGGCAATTATGGTCTTTTTGTGTGTAGCTCCTCGGTTGTGAATATACCCCGACAGACCAGTACGAATTTGCTGAATGTAGCCTCTATATTCACCTATGGAAATTCTGCTGGCTCAACTAACCACCGCTAGCGATAAAGTTGTTCGCACGATTCCGTGTCTCTCGTTCTTCAACGGTGAAAAACCACTGGGCAACGTGGTGATTGAGACCTCCACAACCGATAGGCGGTCGGTACGAGTTCCGCGATAGCTGTCGCTCACGCTGGTTCCATCCGGCCACTGAGGAACGCCGGACTGGCGTTCCTCAGATTCCCTTCCTCAGGCGCTCACCCCCGGTGGATCGTAGACTTCCTCCCGGACGAGCATGTAGTACATCGAGACGAGCAGTTTTCGCGCCGTCGCAACGATTGCTTTTTTCGGGTTCATCCGACGGTTCAACCGGTGGAAGAACCGGCTCAGATACTCGTCTTTACACGTGTACACTGCTGAGTATGCACTCTGAACCAAAATCCACCGCACCCGTCCTGAACCACGTTTCGAGATACCACCCTCGATCCGCGAGTCGCCGGACTCGCGGATCGTCGGGTTCAGCCCCATGTAACTCACGACCTCCTTGTGGCTGTCGAACCGATCAACTTCTCCAAGTTCTGCGTAGATCAGCAACGCGGAGTAGTAACTGACTCCAGGAATCGTCATGAGCAGCTGGGTCTCCTTCAGAGACCCAGCGCGCTCCTCAATCGCAGCTTCCAGCTGTGTCATCTGCTCGGTCAGGGTCTCAACCACGTCAAGGTACGACTCCAACAACGCGTCCCACGGGGACGGGAGCGAGAGTTCCCGGAGGAACTCTCGTCCCTTCACGCTCAGTGGCTTCACCTCGCGGGTGATACCGTTGTCAGCGAGCAAGCCATGGATCTTGTTGGCGAACTTGGTGCGATCTTCGACCAATGTCTGTCGCCCGCGCACGAGTGCGCGGGCTTGCCTGATCTCGTCGGTGGGAACGTAACTCTGCGGAACGGAGTTGAGTCGAAGCAACCGCGCGAGTTCTTTGGCGTCGACGCGGTCGGTTTTCTTGTCGGAGTGAGCGATGAGCGTCAGTTTACCTGGATGAGCGACGGTTACGTCCAAGTACTCCGCGAGCGTATCGTAGACGTGGTAGTAATTGCTGGTCGCCTCGATGACCGCACGAGAGCCAGCGTAGCGTCGAGCGAGATCGTCGAGGTTCGCGTTTTTGACGCGAACCTCTTCGACAATCTGGCCTTCGCTGTCGATTACTGCTACCTGTGCGTACCGTTTGTGTAAGTCGATTCCGAGGTACATTGCTTGTTCCTCCGGGATAGGACGGCGGTGCGTGAATCAGAACTTCACCTATGCGGGCTTTCCCGGATGCCGCCAGGAGCGGCATCCGGGCTGTGACGCCCATAACTCGGCTTCTTTCGCACTCGGACCAGTCAGCACCACGTGCTCTGGGGCACGGAATACAGCTCGGTCTCTTGCGTCCCATGCTTGATTCACGCTCCGCAGGGATAGCAGAATTTCCATCAAGTCAGCACGAGGTTCTTGTCATAATTTGAGGGTTACCTACTGAACTCCTTACTCCAATCTCGCCGATAGAGAGTTGTTTTTCGCCAGTCAGGGGTGCAGGCGTCTCAACAGGCCTGTGACGCAACTTCAGTGACGCAAAATGAACCAGCGTATCCAACGACGTGAGGTGAACCCGATCAATGTCGGTTGACCTCAACGAGATCGAACAGGCAGAGGTCGACCTCGAAGAGTGGTTAGTCGAACAGGCAACGTCCGGTGTTCCCGAACTCGTCCTCGTCAATCTCCTCCGTGACTACGCGGACGACGTCGAGGACCTTGGCTACGTCCCACGAATGTGGGGCAACAGCAAGCAGTGATGTGAATTCCGTTCGACTCGCCGTTGTTTTTTCGCGCCCGCGATGGGCGGAGGCGCGCGGAAGTGCAGACGTGCCTCGACAACCATGCCAGACGAACGAATCCGAACAGTCGTTGCGTCGCTCGTCGAGCCGACGTCGCACAAAGAGCAGAAGCTTCAGAACCTGCAGTCAACCTATCGGGAAGCCCTCTGTGAAGCGTTCGACGCCAACGCAACGACGATGACGGCGGTCAACGATATTGTAACGCCCTACGACCTCCCGTACCAAGCGAAGGACGCGTTGAAGCGCCATGTTCCAGGCCTCCTCAAGAGCGGGTCAGCAGAACTCAGCGAGACCCAACCGATTCGGTTTACCAACCGGGCGGCGGTATTCGATCATTCCACCGACCGGACGCACGCATTCTGCTGGGAAGTTCCCCAACCTGGCCGTGGCACCAACTTCTGGATTCCGCTCGCAATCAATCCAGACCAACGCAAGTGGTGGCTCCAGTTGCTTGATGGCGAGGCTACTGCTGGACAGCTACAGCTGATCACCCGGCCGCGACAGGCCCGTTGGGAACTGCACGTTCCGCTCAAACTCCCAACAACGACATCCGAAGTCGATTGCGAGACCTGCACGCCGGTCGGGTTCGACGTCGGCGAAGCGATTCTCTTGACCGGCTGTGCGCTCGTGAACGGGCGGCCAGTCGATCCGTTGCTCGTGGATGGTGGCAGAGCCCGACACCTCAATCAGACATTGCAGACGACACTCCAACGGTTGCAGGAACGTGATGCCGCAGAGTGGCGAATTGACGAGCAGGCGGCGTACTTCCGGAACGCACTTCGGGACGAGATCGAGACGGCGACGCGAAACGCTGTGGAGTATGCCGCCGGGTTCGATCAGCCGGTACTCGTCCTCGAACAGCTGACGTCGATCCAAGAGGACCTCGACTTCGGCCCACACATGAATCGGCGACTCCATGCGTGGGCTTTCGACCAGCTGCAAACGCGACTCGCAGACAAGGCTGCCGACGCGGAGATTCCGGTTCAGTACGTCGATCCGGCGTACACGTCCCAGATCTGCCATGCGTGTGGGGTGATTGGAACCCGTCCCAAGCAAGCGGAGTTTCGCTGTACGAACGACGACTGCTGGGTGTCAGTCTATCAGGCCGATATCAACGCGGCGGCCAACATTGCAGGTCGCCTTGATCCGTGGGGTGAGAGCTGTCCCTGGAACCCGGCCAGCGATGACACGCTACGGAACGGGCGCACCCGTGACAGTGCCACAGGACCTCGTGAGCAGAGCCCGTCACAGCGATGACGCTCACGGGATCAGTCCTGAAACCTCGGTACTCCCCCCCCTGTGCGAGGGGCCATGAGGCAAGGATGTCACTTCGGGTGGTCTGCCTACGACCGTAGGTAGGCAGTCAACGTAGGGCGAATCGATGAGCAAGAGCGCGTTGACCCGTAATGAGAGAGCCTGACTTGGAAACTGACAGGCAATGACTCGTCACGGGATGGGAGCACTCGTGATAGTGCCACGACCCACCGGAAGCCGAGCGAGCAATCCTCGTGGCTGACGCTTCCGAGTCGTCGGGTCGAAACCCGTTCACATCCTCCTGTGGAGGATATCATTCCGTCTCGGAACGTGGGATATCACTCCGGGCATGTGGGCACTCCTTGACCAGATGGAGTTCGGACGGCACGCACCGCTCGCCGCATTCCGCCCTCCGCGTCGCTCGCGACCGACCATTCCGGGCTGTCGCGGTCTCGCTCCTTCGTCACTCGACCGCGTTCCGGGCTAAAGTGAATCTGGTCTCGACGCCAGCATTAAGCGCGTTTTCGGTTGCGCCCCTCGCGGGCTTTCGCGTTCCAGCGCTTTGGGCCGTTCCGCGCGGCGAGTCACACCACGACTCGCCGTGCTCACGACCGTCGCCCTGGACACGGACCCGCAGTCCGGGCCGGACACGAGAAACGGCTTAAAGCTGGCCGCTTGCTCCGGGCGGGTCGGCGCGCGGTGCTGGTTGGGTGGCCTCCCTATGGCGCGCTCTCGCTCGCGCCCCAGGGGGCGCTCGCGAAGGCGCGAGCGAGAGCGCGCAGATGGTTCTGTCGGTCGGTGTCGTCGGAAAACCGCGATGTAGCAGCATCGCGGTGTCGGGCGCTGAGCGCCTTCAGGTCTATGGTGAGACCAATGTCAAGTAACAACGCAACCAGTAATGTAGTTTCGGTCGATGAACAGGCATTCGAAAAGGCGGACGAAGCGGCGGTCGACGAAGACGGCTTCGAGGTCGTTGATGAGACGCCGGAGTTCCGGGCGACGGTGCAGATGGAGGTGCAGGCGAAGGTCGATGCGAACCACCCGGACGGGATGGTCGACACCAGTGACGAGCGGATCTACGGTGCGACCCTCGAACAGGAAGAGCGCATTCGGGCGCGAGAGGCTGAGCTGGAGCGTATCAGTGCCCAGGCAGAGCTGGGGACGCAGGAAGGTCGGGAGAAGCGGACGCGAGAGATTGCGGCGAAGCGGAGCGCTGAGCGGCGTGCAGAGTTCCAGAAGCGGGCGGCGAGCGTGAACCCGATGGCTGACCTGGAGCGAGGCGATCCCCGTGCAGAACTCACGCAGGAGCAGTTGGCGGCGGTGAACAAGCAGTCGATGCGGCTGGCGGAGAAGCTGGATGGCTGGTCGCGAGCGGCGATTGGTCGGCGGCTGGGTGAGGCCGTCGTCGGTGGGAAAGACCTGATGAGCGCGGTCGTCGGCGTGTTCGAGGAGTTGCAGACGGCACCCGGGACGGTGGTTCCCATCGGGAAGCTCGAGGACGTCAATCGCAAAGAAGTGAGCATCGAGGGTCGTGTGACGCAGCTTTGGGAGCCGTCGAGTTCAGCCATTTCCCAAGTGGGGCTCATCGAAGACGACAGTGGGAAGACGAAATTCACCAGTTGGGTTGCGAGTGACCAACCGTGGATCGAGGAGGGCGAGCGCGTTCGCATTCACGGAGCGGCGAAGAACTGGTACAATGGGCGCGTCTCGGTAGCTCTGACCGGCTGGAGCACCGTGCATTTCCCTGAGCGCGGTCGGTGGTGGGAGTAGCCGTCGTCGCACCCTTCTTTTTTGCTACGTGCCAGACCGACCCAGGCCCCACCGCCCCACCCTCCGCTCCGTGCTCGCTTCGCTGCGCGCGCAGCCACGACCTTGCGAACTATTAACACAGACAAGTTACTGCCCATTGATAAATTGGTGTCACAGATTTGAATATACCTCTCGTGTCGATCACTTTCGCCCCGCTTGCGAACCATTTTTGCCGGATTAACGGGAATCGTGAGATATGAGCGAGAATTCAGATTCCGGGAACGACTCCGGAAGCGATTCCTCCAGCAGTGACGGCCGGAAACTGTCCGGTAAAAAGGCCGAGGCCCTCTCCGCACGGAAGTCCGACACCAACACGAGAGCGAACGCCGCCGAAAAAGCAACAACGGACAGCGGGACGAAGGTCGAGAAAAGCGGGAGCAAGCAGCCGTCGTCCGAAGCAGCTCCGAGCGCTGAGGGCGAGAGCATCCCACGTAGCGTCCGCGGCTCGGGAGACTCCGGTGGGTCCAGCGAATCAGGGAACGGTGGTGACAGCTCCGGGTCGGGTGGCTCGGAGTAACCCCGGTCCAGCATGGCTACAGTTCCCGGCGACATCCTCTTCTACGTCGTCTTGGTAGCGCCCGGGTTCATCGCAGTGATGACCGCGGTCAGCCTCGCAGCGGTCGAGGACGAGATATCCCAGTTCGTCCTGCTCATCTGGAGCCTGGTATCTAGCATCATCATCGACGGCTTGTTCCTCGCCGGGTACCAGCTGGTCTACAACCCGATCGGATCGTACGAGGAACTGCGGACGTTCCTGTTCGACCCGTTCTTCCGGGTAGACCTGATCGCGCTCATCTTCCTCCTGTCGGGTGTCATCGGCGTTGCGTATGCGGTCGGCATCCTCGTCGACCTTCCCGGCCGGCTCCGCCGGACGTTGCAGGCGAAGGCGCATATCACGTACAATCCGCGTCAGCCGTGGGAGAACTTCATGAAGGGTTCCGGGTCGATCCGTATCAAGACGAGTGACGACGAGCTGTACGCGGGCAACGTGGTCGAGTGGAGCAGGGCGGGGAAGCCGAAGGAGGTCCGGGTGAAGCACCCATACCGGTACAGCCTTGAGGAGGAGGAATACGAGTGGGTGGGCGGTGAATCAATGCTGTTCCTCGAAGATGATATCGACCGCATCCTGCTGCGGAAAGGCGATGGAAGAGAGTCGTTCTGGGCGCGGGTCCGTTCTCGGTTGAGTCGTGATTCGTCCGCCGCCGAGGAGAATGAAGGCGAGGACGATGACTAATCTGCTCCTTGGTTAGTAGGGTTATCCGCACCGGTTCGCCATCAAATCAACGGGCCGAAGACTCAACCACCGAATCCGTCGGGCCAAGCTAGTCCGATTCGGCCTCGTCCCCCGCGTCGCGCTTCGCATCATCCACCATCCGATCCAGCCCGCTCTTCTCGGCCTCCTCCTCGAGGATCTGCTTCGCCCGGTCCAGGCCGACGTCCTGCACCAGATCGTCGATCGCCGCCAATCGGGCCTCGCGTTCCTTGTTTCGGGCGACTTCGCCCATCTCCCGGACGCCCTCGCAGACGCGTTCGATGGTCTCCTCGTCCGGGCTCACGGTCGGTGCGGACTGGCCGAACTGGCCGTTGTCCCGGAAGTAGCAGACTCGAACCTCGTACCGATCCGTGTCTTCAATCCTGACAGCCTGTACCTCGGCGCGGCCCTCTTCGTCGCCCCACCGGTCCACAACAACGCGCTCAATCACTTCGTAGTTCGCCATGTGCAATTTTCACTAAATACCACTACTATCATAAAACTACCGATGAGCCGGGTTTCGGAGATAGAGGCGATATAGCCACTAATTTCGTGGAGATTGTGGTATGGGGCCGCCACCACCGGAGATCAGCCGTGCTGCTCGGTCAGGTCCTCGACGTGATCGAACAAGCGTTCCTGTTTCTCCCGGAATTCGTCGTTCAACACAACCTGGTAACTGGCGTCCACCGTGACGACATCAGAGGTCGGTCGCGTCTCAGGCCCCCAGTCTGGGCGGAGATCCTCACCGTACACAAACTCGGGGTACGCAGGTTCTCCCTGGTTCTCGATCTGCCGCTTCAACCCCTGCAGCAGGTGGTTCTGTACGACCGCCGTATTGCGGCTGATGGTGAGATACGCTTCGCGGGGCCGGTCACCCATCAGGAGGACGTGCGGCTCGAAATCGTCGTCTTGCCACTTGGCCGTGGCGAGGTAGTCGTCGCACCAGTCCGGTAGGTCGACCGGTTCGGCCTGTTCGTCGATGAGGACCTGGTCGCTGTTCATCAGGATGAAGAATCCGTGTGTGATCTTGTTCCGCGCCGTCCGGAGCACGTCCCACGCCTGTTTGGCGACGAGGTAGAAGTCGCGGTACGCCTGGAGATTCCCCAGCATATGCGCGCGGTACCAGGGTTCGTCCGCTTCCGCAATGTCCAGGTCGTCGAAGTCGGGATAGGCGAAGATGGAGGCGAACCGGTCCAGGTCGGTGCTGTCGTCGATCGTGTCGAAGAAGTCGTGGATCTCGTAGTTCCGGTAGGTGAGGAGCTGCTTCGCCCGGTCCTCTGGCGGGTCGTCAGGATTCATGCTGACCGCGGCCAGCGCCTCGATGATAGACACCGTTTCCTGGATGATCTCGGCGTTCAGTGCACGGATTATGTTCTGCCCCTGTGCGGGCGTGAGGGGTTCGTCGAAGTCGATGGACCCGTTTCGGATCTCGTCGATGGTCCGCGATGCGTTGCGGATGAGGAAGCTGCGGTAGTTCAGGACTTGCTGGGCCGAGGAGAGGATGGAGTGGGAGACGACGCGGTCAGGCGTGAAGTAATCCGGATGGTGGTCAAGATCGTCGGAGTTGTGCGGGTCGATAGGGGCCATACCTCGGCCCACTCAGTGTAACCCGGTTATTCTTTCTCACATCACTCCTTCTATTCAGAGAATCTGGTTCCGTCCGTTAGAGGTCGCGGGGCTGTACGGTCTTCCGGTCATTCGCCTCGGTACGTCGAGCAGCGTCCTCAAGCAGTTCTTCGACCTCGGCGTCCAGCGCTTCGTAGAAGTCGGCCGAAACGTTACTGCCTTCGAGCGCGTCCTTCACGGCGGATTTTACTATCAGGTCCGTCATATCGCCCGGTTGCTCACCGGTCGGGGTAAAATGATTTGCTAAAAACGGCGTGACGACGTCTCCTCGCAGCGTGTGGCAGGGGTTCGCGAGTGCTATCGTTTAACAGGCAAGACATAAACCGGACAGTCGGCAATCCGAGTGTAAGTGGTGTTCATCATGGCACGTGACGAAGTTCAGCCTCGAAATCGTTGCTGACGACGACAAGGTCAAGATCAATCTCCCGGGCGACCGAACGTTCGGTATCACGTCGACGTCCAGCGGGGCAGCGTTCATCCCCGACTGGAACGACCGCCACTTCACTTGGGCCGCCGACAAGGACACCGGTGCCCCGTTCCACCACATCACCGACGAGACGCGGGATGAGCAGATTGCGAAGGTCGAGTACGGTTCCGAGGACGAGTACCTCTTCGAGATGTACAGCGCGTACGGTGCATTCGGCCAGTTGAAGCCCGCGAACTGGGTGAACGCCGACTACCTCTGGGAACTCGATACCGACGCCTATGCCGACGTCCTCGAGGAAGCGGGTGTTATGGAACGAAGTGAAGACCGGCTGTGGTTCAGCTTCACCCGCCTCATAACGTACATAGAACAGCTAGTCCAGGACAAGGACAAGTTGGTTGAGTTCCTCAACCGAGTCTACAACGGGGTCGGCCGCCGAGAGGCGTGGGAGAGCGATTCCCGTCTCTTCTTCACCCCTGGATTCGAGAGCCTCATCCTGCAGCGGCCTGACGGGTATGTTATGGAGCTGTCCATGGCGGACCCGGTCAATGTGTTCGATCGAATGCGGAGTGCCCGATCCATCGACGTGATGTGCCAGCTATTCGACGAGCCGGCGTTCTCGACATAGCTCACATACTTTTCCGTTATTGTTCAAGTAGAGGTAGCTTTCGTACTGGTAGCGTCTATTTCCCCCTAAATGGGTGAGGGGCTCGCCGAGATGGCGAGTTCCACGTAACCTGGTGAGACACATGGCAATTAGAGATATCTACCAAACTGGCTTCGACGAAGACGTCCGAACGGAGTCGAGCGCGAACCAATGTCCCGAGTGCAACGGACGGGTCACCACGAACGCGGTCGAAACGGTCTGCGAGGACTGTGGCTTGGTCATCGACGAACAGCGTATCGATCACGGGCCGGAGTGGCGGGCGTACGACAAGGAGGAGTGTGAACGAACGGGCGCCCCGCTCACTGCAGCTCGCCACGATCGAGGCTTGTCAACGGAGATCGGGCGTGGCACCGACGCGAAGGGGAACGAACTCTCCGGGAAAAAGCGGCGGCGACTCGCTCGGATGCGTCGTGAACAGACTCGGGGTCGCTGGCGGTCGAAAGCAGAACGGAATCTCGCACACGGATTGGGCGAAGTGCGTCGGTTGGCGAGTGCCCTCGAACTCTCCAATTCGGTCCGTGATCAGGCGTGTCAGCTCTTCCGGAGCGCCCAGAACGAAGATCTGCTTCGAGGCAGATCCATCGAGGCCATCGCCGCGGCCAGCGTGTACGGGGCCTGCCGGTGCAACGGCCTCTCGCGGTTGGTGGATGACGTTAGCGAGGTGGCCCGCGTCGCGGAGTCACGAGTCACGAACGCGTACAAAACGCTGAACGAAGCGCTAGGGCTCCCGGCCGAGCCCGTCCTCCCCAGCATGTTCGTGCCGCGACTCGCCTCGGACCTCGAGTGTCCGGACGAGATCCGACAGCGGGCCCGAACCCTCGCGGAGCAGGCCGAGGAGCGCGGCGTCACGACCGGCGTCCATCCGGCTGGGTTTGCAGCGGCCTGCCTCTACAAGGCCGGTCGCGAGGAGGGGCGATGGCTGACGCAACGTGACGTTGCCGAGTCCGGGGACGTCACGCCAACCACGGTTCGGACGCATCACGAGACGCTCAATGAGCTCGCTGTCTAGACCGGCCATGTAGGAAGCGAGGGCGTCCCATTCTCCCAGTGAATCGCCTCTACCGCCGCTGGGAACTGCTGCAGTCGGTCATCGAGGATGGCGAGTGGATGCGCGTCGAGAAACGTCGCGCTATGCCGATCGACAGGCGTGTCTTCGTAATTGAGCTGGATGTGACAGGGCCCGAGGTCCGGATGATCGGCATCCTGATGAAAGCCGAGCATCAGGTTCCGATCCGGTTCAACCCAGTTGATGCGGTAGTATTCGTAGTCGACGCCGGCGGGGTACCAGAAGCGAATCTCCAGTCGTGCGGTCTCCGCGTCGTAGGAGTTACTCAGGAACGTCGTCGGGTCAACATCCGCGATGACGTACCGAGGCCGTCGTCGAGACGGGCGATAACGCACGTCCTCACACCCTGCCTGCCTCGTCAATCGGTCGTGAACGTCGCGGAGGAGAGTCCGCTGTGTATAGCGGTCGCGACCGGCAAGAAAGATCATACTGTGAGAGAGGAGGATTAGCTCGTGGCGCGGTCAGCTACATCGGTCATCTGTTCGCGGGCGGCTTCCACATCCGAGTAGAGTTCCAGTGCGTGCTTGATAAGGCGGCGATCCTCCTCATCCTCGCGCCAGAACGCGATGACGTCACGACGTTCTCGGAGCTCGCCACTTGAGAGCTCCCCATCAGCAAGCGACTGTTCGAGGTCTTCCCATGTCTCGACGTCGTAGGTCGCCTGCCACTCCTCAATCTCCTCGGTAATCGCGGCCAATTCGTTCCGCAACTCCTCGCGCGTGTTCTCCTCGATGAGCGTGCGGATTTCCTCGAAGAGCAGTCGCGTGTAGTCCGGCTGGTAGCGCGTCGTCTCGCCGGCCTCGACGCGGCGCAGCTGCCCTTGGTCGACGAGATCTTGGAGCTCCTCGTTGGTCGTGCTCCAAGCGGCGTCGGCCTGCTCGCTGATCCAGTTAACCGACCGGGGTTCACGAAGCGTCTCAGCGACGGCTCGAATACGGTCGCGGGCGCTCATCGACTCAGTCCACGACTGGACGCCATTCCGTGGGGGTTCCGACATGCTTAGCACCTCTTGCAACAGTGTTCGCACCTCACTCCCATATATGTTTGTGCCTTCTCGGATAATCGAGAGTGGGTTACGAGCATACACGTCCGGACATTGAAATGCGAAACCGACAGAAGCTATGAGCCAACCGATGCACAACAGATATTCTGACTTTGAGGAACTGCGGCCGACCGGCGAAGCGTCCCACATTCCAGACCAGAGGCTGGACGACGGGTGTGAGGGTGCCCCTCGGCGGCAACGCGTCGCGACGAGCTCTGGTGGCTACCCTGATGCGCCGACGGTCGCCGATGGCGAGTGCCGGTCCTGTGGGGCGTCAGTCCCAGACGGCCAGACGAAATGCCGGTTCTGTCTCACTAACCATCTCGGTAGTGACGCCACTAGCACGGACGAGTCAGCGTCGACGACGTACCTCGGCATCGTCCACCTGGTCGTCGAGTCGACCACGTTCTACGGCGCCGTCGCGAAGGGCGGCGCCGCGGCGAAGCTCCTCTCTGCCAACGAGGCGGAGCCGGCCGTCGACAACTACACTCTCATCTACGATCTCGACGAGGCGCCGGCGCGCCAGCTGGCCGAGCAATGGCCCTCACTCCCCGACGCGGTACAGGTGTCGTCAGAGGAGGGAGAGGGGCTTCTCAGTGCCGCCTGTGACCGGACTGGGTGGTACGGGCAGGAAGCGTCGGAGCGTCAGGAACAGGCCCCGACGCGGCTCTACGACCAGCGGGGGAATGGCATCCGCGACCCGTCGCGTCTCACTGAGATCCTCGATGACGCCGACGATACGGTGTGGCTGGTTCCAGCGATAGCGCTGAGCGAATCCACTGGCGGGGCTGCGGCTGATCGCCAGGTATCGTCGGTACCGACGACGCAGGAACTCGACTGTCAAAACTGTGGCCGGGCGACCGACCACCGGTTCAAGACCCACGAGTCGGTCCCGGATGAGGCGTGGACGGGGCAACCAATCTGGGAGTGCCGAGTGTGTGGCTCGGCTCGCTACGGGCCCAGTCTCAAGTAGCCCCAGTGCTGAGCGCCGATTAACCAACAAACTGCGAGTACCGTCGAGGTTCGTTGGTTAAGGTCGTGGCCTCCTCCAACCCCGACGCCAGTCTCGATGGGGAGTCTTTCCGCGCCGGCGAGCGGTGAGGCGCTTCCGATGGACCAACAGTTCAAGCAAGGCTACCGGATGCATCGTGTCCTCAGCAATCTCAACCGCCTCGACGTCGACCGGTTGGACGAGGCGGATCGAGAGCGAGTCGAGAACGCGAGAGACCTCCTGGAAGAGGTGAGCCTTCTCACGCGGCCGGGTGACGGAGCCGGGGCGGATGCCCACGCAGACTCCTGACTAGAGTCCCCGACCACGCCAAGCGAGGGGCCTCTCGCGTCTGTTTATCGCCCCCAAGAGGGGTGCGGGGGCGACCCCGTGAAGTCCAAAAATGGCCACACTGCAAGCTGCGACGACGTCGACCGGCGCGATCGTATCGGATCCACAGGCAGTCCGCGAGCTATGTGAGAGCTACTGCTTCGGGACGCTCGACTGGGAGGTGACCGAAGACGGAGAACTCACCATTTGGGGATACGACGATTTCGAAGTGTACGAGGCGCGGGGGAACGGCCTCCCGGATTACGAGGGCGGCATCGTGACCCACGAATTCCTGCGAGAACTCGCCGACCACCTCGAAGCCGACGAAGAGTTCGATATCCAGACGGCAGGGTTCACCAAGTGCCGCTTCCCAGTCCTGGCCAAGCGGTACGTCGTTCGCGACGGCGAAGTCCTCCACGCGGACCTCAGTTCCCTCGAGCCGATCAACGAGTAGCGTTGTTCATCCCCCGGGAGGGGTGCGGGGCGATCCAGTCGTGGGGCGCCCTGCGAAGGTGATTGTTCAATGGGCCACCGCGCGCTCGTTGCGTACGAACGCACAGACGGACAGTACACGCTCCACTACAGCCATTGGGGCGCAGCGAACCTGAAGCTCAAGCACCGAATCTCGGCTGAGTCGCCGTTCGGTGGTGACGACACCGACTCCAAGTGGGCGAAACAGCTCCTCGCAGAGCTTGCCGATGGCCTCGAGGCAGATGCGGTCGACGGCTACCTCGCCGGCGAGGATCGTCCGTCGTCGGTCGTCGAGCCGAAACCCCGCGCCACCGGGCTCACCCTCGACGAGATCGTCGCGGACCATCTCAACTACCTCCACCACGAGGCGTTCTTCGTGGTGTCGACGACGTTCGAGGTGACCGCCTATCGGACGCTGTGGTTCGGGCTCCAGTACGACTCGGAGACGGTCGAACAGGGAGAGACAGTCGGGAACGGCGCGCTCGCGACGGTGCGCTGGTACGACGGCGAGCCGGTCGGCGACGGCCACCTGCAGGGCCAGTTCGCGGCCCTCAAAGACGTCGTCGGCGATATGCTCGACAAGGGCGTCTTCACGCCGTCGACGGCGAGACAGTACCTGAAACGGAAGCTGGCCGAGCGGGTCGGAGACCGACAGGAGCTACTCATTCCGACCGGGGAATCACCCTTCGAGAAGGCGAGCCTAAATCACTCCTAGTTCGGTCTGCTTCGTGGCCGCTGCTGTTTTTCAGAGACCGGAATGGGTGAGCCCCGCCGTAGGCTCGTGATTCGATGACCTCAGACGACGATCCATTCCACGACTGCGAGTTGGACCCCGAGGCAATCCTCGGGGCACACACATTCGAAGACGTCCTGTTCACCGACGACACGGAAGCCCCGGTGAACGTGCTCACCGGCGAGACACCAGCACATTCGCAAGCAACCGTCGAGGAAGCGAAGGAGTTCGCTGCGAGTATCGACACGGAGACGCCCCAGATCGCGCTCCCGGCGTCGGTGGAGACGCAAATCGAGAGGCAGAGCAAGCCCTACACGTCGGCTGCGTTCTTCCACTTCAAGGCGACAGGCTCACTCGAGCGTCACCGCGCCTACCACGCCGCCTACGACTCGGACGCGTTCACCGTCGACTTCGAAGCGGACTACGAATCCGGGAATCTGACCATCACTGTCGACCGAGCGGACAAATCCTGAGACGCAACCACCAGGGCAGGTTTTTCGAGCGCCGGCGATGGGTGCCGGCGCAGCAGGAGCGAGCGAGCAACGACTCCGGGTGCGTTGGCGTTTCGAGGTGTTCGAGATGCACATGGTAATTTACTCCCTCGTAGAGGCATCGACCCACGACGACGCGCTGGCCACCGGAAAGACGGTGTTCGACCGACTGGTCGGCGCGGACCCACACGCCGGCGCCGTCTTCGACTACTACGTGACTTTCGAGGAGGAGGACACGTCCGTTGCGGGCAAAGCGCGGTGGGGCGAGCTTCCGACTGCGGTTCCTGTCGACTCCGACGACGGCCAGGACCTGCTCGAGCGTGGGTGGGAGGCGACGAAAGAAGAGTTCGAGCGCAATCTCGACCGGGTGAAAGAGGCCATCGAGGAGCTCTCCGACGAGGAGATCATGCGCGATGAGGACCTCGCTCGGCACGCGTTCCATCAAGTCGGCGCGTACGACGGTCCGTCGGTGTTCCTGTACACCGAACACGCAACCGGCATTCGCCACCGTGGACAGCTGGATCGACTCCTCGAAGAGAGTGAAGAACTCTGGATCGTGCCCGCTGACGTCCACTTCTGAATAATGCCCCGCATCACCAACTGGCGACGCGAGAGCCGCTCGCCGACACTCGCGTATCGGAACACCGAGACCGGTGCGCGAGCCGTCCTGCATCGAGCGCCGGACTCCGACCGGTACAAATGGCGTGGGGCAATCCTCGTCGACGGCTACCCGGTCTGGTCACATGGGTACGAGATGAAAGACGCGAAGTCGTTCCGTAACGAGCTCCGGAAACGGCCATCGCCCGAACTGAGTTGTCCGGAATGTCTCCACGACGACATTGTTGTCGGTGGAAAGTCGGCTGACGGCGCGAAAGTCCAGCGCTGGTTCGAGTGCCGAAATTGTGGATACGAATCCCCCTCCTGCCTCGTCTACGGTGCCGAGCGCTAGCCTATTGCACTGGATTCACTCTAAAGAGAGAGAGATTGTCTACCAGCTTACGAATGGGTGCCTTGATCGAGACAGGGGTATCCATTAAAAAAGCGAGTCGAGTTCGTCGGCATCATCTCCAAGAATCGATTCGAGATGGCGATCCGAGGAACCCGTCCTCTCCGCGCCCGTGGTCTGTGCTTCACTTCCGATTGATCGCAATTCGTGAAGTCGATCAGCGCCGGAAATACCAGAGAACAGAACAACGACCGCGACCGTGTTCGACTCTGGAAGTGGGTAGTCACCACCCCGTATCGAAAGACACCCGGTTTGCTCTTCTACCCATGTTCGCCCACGTTCGATTCCTTTTCGATTGAGACAGTCACTGGGACCAGCGACAATAACGAGACCGCGGTCAATCGAGACGTTGGCGGGTTCGACTGGGAGGGTGAGACGACCAAGGGTTGCACGGCGAACGAGACTTGTTATCCGATTCGTTCCCCCAGCTGAATCCGTGGAAGACTCACGCTTAAATCGGGAGAGGAGACCGGCTGCCTCAGCACCATCCTCCTCCTCGAGTGACTGGGAGGCATATCCGAGTGTGGAGACACCACCCCCCTTGAGAGTATTTATGATTTCGCTTGCATCGACGACACTTTCTGGATTCGCGGTTCCCGTGTCAATGTCACCCGCTCCGAAGAGGACGCCAAGGCGAGTCGCGAGCTCACGATTGATCGCTGCGTATCCGCCCGTCAGTGACTCGTTTGCCTGTCGATGGGCGTCGTTATCGAAGATAAGGAGGTTGTCCAGTTCCCGGACAGCAGTCTGTAAGGAGCGAGCGGCGTTGAGTGAATAGAGCCCGCCTTCATTGGTGCTCGGGAGGATGCCGAGTCCATAGACCGGCTCAGTATACAGCTGCTTGAGGTGCCGGCCGACGACGGGAAGGGCACCACTTCCCGTCCCTCCACCGAGGGCAGCGACGAGGAGAAACGCATCGATTTCATGTACAGAGATCGTATCGATGACGTGCTGGATTTCGGTGATATCTTCGGTGGTGATTGTGGCACCAAGCTCGTTATCGCCACCGACACCTTGCCCGCCGACCTGTGACTTCCCGATGAGCACCCGTGCGTCCGCTGGAATATGCTCGAGTGCATTGAGATCAGCCGTTGCTGTATTGACCGTGAGTGCATCATGGACGATGTGGCAGTTCGTTCGCTGATCGTACTCAAGGAGGGCATCAACGATTTTCCCGCCCGCTTGGCCGAGACCGACGACGCCGAGTTTCATATGGGACCACCCTACCTACCCGGTAGCAGCTTGTAAAGCCAGTTTCCCGGTTTCGGGTAGTGAAACGGTGTACATCTCGGTTGTTAACTCGATGAGTTCCGCTCTCTCGAGTCTTCGGTCACGAAGTGTGGCCCTTCGATCCGGTTTACAGGTGGTCGGAGCGAATACACCGGGGCTTGACCCCCGAGGCGATTCACTGGTCAGAAATTCGGTCATCGTCCCCGGATTTTCGAACCGCCGAAGGTAACCGGTTAATACAATTGTGGCAGTATCGATATCCGACGGGATTCCGTGCGCTACAGTTTTGGCAGACAACAACCCAGTCATCTGCTTTTGAGGTATCCTGTTGCACCTTCCGTGCTTTGACCGCGATAGCAGGATGGGAATGGCGGCGACGTCGTAGACGGGGGAGTACGAAGAAATACCCGAAGACGAGCAGTACACCGATCGCAACAAGGGCGATTTTGGTTTCATCCGAGACCGTGATTTCGGACATCCATTGGCGAACAGAACGAACGAACTCAGTCAGCATTTCGTCTAGAAGTGAAAGCTTCGATATGACGTCCTGCACGGGCACTATTCGTGCAATCGTTCGCCAATGGTATCTCCGTTAAGCACGGTTTCGGATAGCGAAGCCCAGAGTCCCATTAACAAGGACTAAACTCAACGGTCGAATTGGGTATCTATGATATCCGGAAACCCACGGTGAACGGAGATCACGATACCTCAAAAGCCGGTTGAAAACAGATTAGAGGTACCCTTCGATTCGTCGTGCCCACCCCTCGTCTGTAGCTCCCTTCCCCACCCCTGCCCCTTTCCACTACGGAACTCGACACTATTAGGAAAGATTGATACGACAACCGTAGCAAAAGCTGAATACGAACGGTTGCGGGATGTCTTCGGACCGTGAAGCCCATCCCGCAATCGTACATACGCGGGGAAGCAACGCAGAGGTGGCATGGACTGTGAGCAAAGAATGGGAGCCAGAGAACGTGTTCGACGTCCTCGGAAGCGAGGTTGCTCGGCAAATTCTTGCGTTAGCCAGCCTCAAACCCCTGTCAGCCACCGAACTCGCCGAACACTGTGGAGTCTCGGAGCCAACGATCTATCGACGGATTCACGCGCTCCAGGAATATGATATGCTGGACGAACAGTTGGAACTCGACGATGAGGGCCATCACTACAAACGATTCAGAACGAGCCTCAAGGAGGCACGGTTCCAGGTTGATGAAGGACAGTTCGATATCGATATCCAGCTCAAGAAAGACTACTCCGACAAGTTCTCGGATTTCTGGAACGATCTCGAAAAGGGAGCAAAAGAGGTCTCGAACGATACGACCACAGATTCTCGTCACCGTGATAGTTCGTCGTCTGATCTCAGTGGTGGATAATCATGGCTGAGCCGCCGGAGTTCTGGAGTTTCCTCGTAGCCAATTCACTCCTGTTCATCGCCGGAGGAAGCTTGACCGCGCTCAGCTATCGTGCCTACCTCCGCGTCCAACAATACAGCCTCCGCCTCGCAGCAGGAGGCTTCGCACTCATCACTCTCGGTGGCCTCCTCGACATCATCTATCAGCTCGGTGTTCGGCAAGATTATAGTCTCGGTGCTCGTGAATCGCTTGCGCTTCAAACGCTTGATAGCCTGGTTATTACTGCAGGGCTCGTCGTTATTTTCTATGCCCTATCTCGCTACTGACTGTTTACAAGGGAAGGCTGTCGGACGCTCTGTTTCGGACTTGGTTGATTATCACCCGTTGGATTAGTCAGTTGTCGTAGGTGGGGGTGCGTTCGATGATCGGTCATCTTCATTTGGAGCATCCGGTTGTGGCGCTTCTCCAAACCCGCAACTGATAATTCGGATGAGGGCATCCTCAGTGGATTCATCGAGTTCTGTTACGTCCTCCGTCTCAAGTTCAACGACAAACCCTGTTGTGATGTTCGGTGCCGTCGGAATGAACACTACATCACGTCCATCCGACGCACGATTTCCAGTCTTGAATCCAGTCATATACATCCCGGGCCACGTTTCAACTCGCACTGGCGTGCGTAGGTGGTCAGTGCCGTCAACAACCGTCTCGATTCCCATTTTCGAGGCGTTATAGACGATTCGCAATCCAGGGATACGATTCACGAGCGTATCCAGTGTGGCTTCAACGATTGTTCCAGTCGTCGTCCGCATTAATGAGCCGGTGACCAAGACGAGCCCAGCGAACCCGGCGAGAACAATTGCGACGCGAACGATTGGTAGCTGCACAGCATTCAATACCGGGAAACTGGCAAGTACACTGTATATCCATATGACAACATACGCTATGACGAGAAGCGGAGCAAGAACAACAAGACCACTCGCCGCATCTCCTCGCCACGTTGTGAGCCGGCCAGGCATATAATTAATCCAGACACCCCCAGCAGTCATCGCGTTTAGTAGAGATGAGAGTCATGACGTGAGACGGCAAAATATCCACATCGATTTCTTGGAGTGAATTGGCCCTGCTACCGGATCGAAAGCAGAGATGAGTCATAATTCCTCGTTCATAGTTTCATTCCCCGAAAGCTAGGTACCACATAGCGACCAGCTTCTCGGTGGCTCCCACAGTTTCGGTATATGTAACTCTCCGTTTCCTTCCTTATCAGCACAACGTGAGGTCCCACGTGGACGATGAACGGAAGAAAACTTGTTACTAGCCTCGTAGTCATAATGCTCTTGGTGGGCGCAACGCCAATGGGCGCCCTTGCGCAGGGAGCGTCAGATCCCCAGCCAGTACTACTGGACCAAGATACGACCCACATTGCAGACATCACTGTTGACGGACAACAGTACAGCGTCTACGAACACAAGAACGTCTTCTCCTGGGCCAGTGGCATCGACATCTACACGAATGGTGAGCGTGTCACCTCGGAATCGACTGCTGAAGCGGTCCTGACAGCACTCGCACAACGACGGGCCGTCCAAGATCTCGGAGCGGAGGACATCAGTCAACTCCGTACGACGTCACAGAACACCAGCACGGCAGCAACCAACGTATCATCGACGGCCACTGCGATCAACGAGACGCTCGTGTACATGGAGCGGATGAAAACGGTCCGCGAAAACGGGACGACGGTCTATAACGCGTCAGTCGAGGCAGCACCCCAGATCACCGAATTCAACGAAACCGCACGCGAACTGCACCCGCAACTTCGCTCCTTCGAGAACGCTTCGACCGCGTACCGGTCGAATGCGACAGCCCTCATCGACCTGCTCGAGCAGCGGGAGAACGGAACTGACGTCGATCCCCAGCGGCTCTACGCTCAGTACGCGGCGACACTCAACGCGAAAAACGACGTTTCGGATCATCTTGGGTTCAGCAGTATCGCCGAGCCGCTCGGCGAGGTGGCCAGCACCAGTGAGACCATCGCGATGAACGTCTCGTCAGTTCCCGAACGCGGAAACGGAACGGCACAACACTTCTGGCGGGTTCACAACGAATCGACTGTCGCTGCAAACCAAACCGCAGCACTCCGCCTCGACGACTTCGAATTCGACGATGTCCAAGACCGGGCCGAATCACTCGAAGAGGACTGGATGGAAGACTGGGACGAACGGCGGAGTCCCGCGTCCACAGTCTATCAGTCGATAGCTGCTATCGTAGTTGGTATTGCTGCAGTGGGTGGATACATCGCCTGGCGTCGACGCTAATCTCGTCGCCCGCGCACTCAATCAACAACTGTATGAATCGAGGCTGACGGGCTTAACTCACTCCGATTGAGTGAGTTCGGACTCGTCGAGTCCACCATCGAAATCCCGCCCCAGAAACTCCTCGATATATGCTTTCCAGCACTCTGCACAGAGCCGTTCGAGACACGGCGGCTGTGGAGTGTTGACGAAATCTCGCCGAACAATTTCTGTGTGTTGTGTCGTGATCGGAAAGGCTGTTCCACAGCGCGAACACGTGTATGTCGTCAAATTTCGTTCCATATTTTCACATCCGGATTTATCGCGGTTGGGTGGGTGAATCCTCTCCTTAGCGGTCTGAAGCAACGAATGTGGGAATGATAAATTCCCACATTGTCCAAGAGAACGCCCCAATAGTGATGAGCCAGAAGAGCAATCCGAGTAGTAAGAGTGGGAGACTCTCCTGAAGGCTCTCCGCGTACCATGACTGTGTATAGATGAGTAGAACCGTTCCACCACCAATACCACCCCAGTGGACGAGCACTTTGGTCAGCTGCTCGTCTACTAGAAGGGAGTTCGTCTGTTCTTCAGCAGTCGTCATTTCGAGTGACTGTAACCGTCTATTGCCTTTGGATGTGGAGTTCGCCTTCAGAAGCCGAAGGAGAGAATCCGTGTTCTTCCCAGGAATATTCGAGACGAGCAAATTCCGACTGGAGGGGATTCAGTCGATAGACACTACTACCATTCCAGAACGGGTTCGTGTTGACTCACGCAGGCTCCGCGCATGCGTGAAGATGTAGTATTCGACTCACTCTGAAGTAAACGAATAGCCAGTACGTGAGTTGCCATCGATTAGACCAGCACACTTCAGATCCTCTATTGCAGTGGTGAGGCGCTGGATAGACGGTGACGATCCTCTCTCAGCGAATAGAGAATACAGTTCATCAAGCGTCCAAGGACCGAGCCTGTCGTCGTGTGCGTGTTTCGCAAGCGAGTAGAAATCGAAACCATGAGTTCTCGATATCGTTAAGAGTTGGAGCGCCTGGAAAAGCGACTGGGTTTTCTGAGTCGCTTTGAACATCATCTTTTCTCGTATCGCATCGCCCATGATCAAGCCCCGCTCTTCCAGTTTCGAGAGCCGTTCGAGTGTTTTCTTTTGATTCTTCGCTAACGCGGACGCTATTTCTTGTGGACGCACCCATTCATGTTTGGAGTTCACTAGATAGTGTACATCTTCAATCTCATATGGGGTATAAAACTCTGTTCCGTCGATTCCATCCCGAAACGCAACTGCTTCGCTTCCATCCCAGCCTAAATACCGCTCGACATCCAGTGACTCCAACGCTCGTTTGCCCGTATCGGTTACCCGATATCGCTTCGGGCTCTTCGAAAATGGTTCCCACCACCGCTCCAAGAACTCCTTTTCACGTAACCGTTCGGCAGCAGCCCGGACATTTGATCGCGAGCCCCCGAGCTGTTCACTGAGATCTGCAGCGTCGAAGGCGTTCACCTCGGTCGCAAACTCACAAATCGAGTACTGTTTCGCGGATCGTAACTCGCCGAGCGCAGAGACCAGATGTGGCTCTAACGCAATATCTGCGGGCTCATAGATACCATATCCCGTCTTCTCAATAAGACCGACGGTTTGTAGCTTGTCTAATGTCGAATACGTAACTGATTTCGAGACGTCAAGGTCGCGCCGAATCGCTTTCGGTCTCGTCTCCTCGTGGGTAACGATGTACTCGTAGATCTCAGGTAACGCGCTCGGTTTGTGTGTGACGAGAACCGTTGGATCGAAGTCTGTCGCAGGCGTCTGTGTGGTTCCCTGCCGTCTCGGGTCAGTCGCCATAAGCGATCTATTCACCCGAATTCGATGTTTCTACAAGATGTCTCAGCCCCAATTCACCGACCGGAGATGAGATAGTGGCACATAGTGGCATACCCTGATGGCCTGTTGGTGAGGTACAGTATGTAACTACGCTGGCTCAGTTTCGCGACGCGAAGCCAATGGTTCCTGCCTCTGCTCCGAATGTCCGGCAGTTGGGGCGATTACCTTAGCTTTACCCGAGGCGATTCATCAAAATCATCCGGACAACAGGCGTTAGAACCTCGATCCGAACTGGCGGTGTGAGTCCCCCTGCAGGCAGATAATTGCTCGTTGCTGACGGTGTGAAGATCACGGTTGTAGGGGTCAAATTTTTGATAGAGGATGTCGCATTCCTATTCCCACGAAATTCCCGTTACGCAGAAAGCCGTTGAAATGACTGGCAGATAGCGATCGCATCATTATCGAAGGAAGTAATCTGTCACCTAGTTTCAGAGATATCGCTATTATTCCGTGCTGAGAGTACGACGCTGTCTGCGTCGGCTCGCACGGTAGCGTTCGTCGAGCCGAAGATGAACCGGCGAAGGCGACTTTTCGTCGGGGCTCCAATAACCGTGAGTCCATAGTAGCGCGATTGGTCGATGATTGCCTTGGCGGTATCCGGTGCCTCAAGTACCCAGGTGGCAGTTGTTTCGGGGCGGGCGATCCGATGGGAGATGTCCTCAACGAGCGTCTCGGCCCGTTCTCGCTGGTGATCGGGTGCCTCCTCGTCAATGACGTGCAAGATGTCGATCCACGCATCATAGTCAGCAGCAATAGAGGTTGCCACGTCTGCAGCTAATCCCGAGTGAGGACCGCTAGCGATCGGGAGGAGAATCGACGCTGCCTTCGAGAATCCTGCCTGTCCGTTCACGACGATGACGTCAGCATCGGCGTGTGTCGCCAACTGTTCGGTCATCCTCTTACGAAGGCGGCTCGTTCCTGAGCTGCTCGGTACCAGCAGCGTATCGACATCACGTCGTCGGACTGCCTGGAGGACGCCCCGCACAACGTCCCAGGCGTACAGGAAGTCGCTCTCGACCTGCGGGAGTGACTCGTCGGTCTGTTCGAACACCCAGTCAAGGAGTGAGGCATTCTCGCAATCCGTGGCTTCGTGTCGGTACACGTTCGGTGCCTGCTCGGGGTCGGGAAACGGATTAATGACGGTCAGAGACGCGCCAGTGACACGGGCAAGCGTGGTTGCGACCTTGAGTTGGTCAGTCAAGACAGGCACTTCACGAGTAAGGAGCGGAACGAGGATCTGGTCGCCATCAAATCGCCCTGCGACCAGCGGTGTCTCGGCGGATGTCTGCCCTTCATCTACAGGACATCCCCCCGACGACTGAGAAGGCATATATACTCAACCAGGGCCATTCTACAAAAGTCAGACGTCGAAGTGTCAGAGGGCGAAGTTCGATTCTATCATCCGGTACCGTTCTCATCCCCACGTACCAACATTCTCCCGGTGCATCACTTGACCTCTATCTACCGATAGGTGACGCTATCCACCGCTGGTGCGTGAACGGTTATCTCCTGTAGACAGTCTATCTTTCTGCGAGGAGAGACTCCCGCCGTGTATACCCCGGAGGCGATCTCGCCGAGTCACCGAATCAGTGGGTCTCGATGCATCCAATGGAGATGTAGTCAGGTATAGGTCTGGTAGGCGATGAACGCAGCGACTGCGAGCGAGGCGACACCAAGTCCACGGACAATCCATGTCCACTGGTCAGGGATGGTATCGTCAGTGCCGTAGTCACCGCGGCGACGACGGGTCGGGCCAACAAACACGGACAGCCGGAGAGCCGTACGCGGCGCGGCGAGCAACCCAATGCCTAACAGGACACCGAGGACGACCGCAAGGAGTTCACGGAGGCCGGGCATCTACGAGCGAAGCCGTTCGATGCGCTTCTCCATCGGCGGGTGCGTAGAGACGATCCGCTGGAGGAAGCCACGGTCGGGACTAGAGATACAGAGCGCGCTCACCTGCTGGTCGACGTTCGCGTCGCGGCGCCGGTCGCGGCGAGCACGGCCGTGACTCCGCTGGGCAGTCCGGGCCGACTCGCGAGCCTGCTGGTTCCCCTGCTGGATTTTCTCGAGGGCGCGGGCGAGTGGGTCGCCGGAGTCGATGACACGTTTCGCATCGGCGTCGGCGACGTACTCGCGATACCGCGAGATAGCGAGCACGAAGATCATCACGAGGAACTGGACGATCTGGCCGACGACGATGGCGAGAAAGAAGTCCGCGAGATCATTATCGCCCGTAAAGAGCACGACGTACTGGGCGACGATGGCGACCATCGAGGCGATGCCCTGCCCGAGCTGCATCGTGATGACGTCGCGGTTGTCGATGTGGGCGAGTTCGTGGGCGACGACGCCCTCGAGTTCGTCGCGGTCGAGCAGCTGGATGAGTTCCCGGGAAATAACGACGGTCCCGTTGCCGCGACGGCCAACCGCGAACGCGTTCGGCACGCCCATACTGGCGATCTTCAGCGACGGTTTCTTCATGTTCTTCTCGTCGCAGACCTGCTCGACGAACTGGTGGATCTGCGCGTACTGGGTCTCGGGGAGGTCCTCGGCACCGACGCTTCGTAAGGCAGCCCACTTCCCGATTTTGTACTGGAAGCCGACGAGGAGGAGACTGCCGACGATGGCGATCGGGAGGATTCCCTGGCCGAACACCACCATCGCGACAGCAACAGCGACGAGATAGAACGCCGCGAGGATGGCACCGACGACGGCCATCCGGATCTTGAGTCCCAAATGTCTCATACGGGGTGATTACAGAGTCGGGTTTATAAACCCAGGTACTACAATCTAATCAGATCGTCAATTGCTACGTCAGTGAAGCCGCCACCACAGACCGTGCATTCGGGTAGGTGATCGGGAGCGGAGGGCCTTCTATGTGGACGGCTCCAAATTCGGACAGACTTCGAACTGTAACTCAATCATACACCCCAATCATTGACGCCGGACAATCTCTTTAAAAGAGCCGTTATCACAGCACAGAAATGACACCCCCAAAGAGGGAGAGCGTCACGACGAGTCGTCCCAGGCTCCCCACAAATGTGGCGAGTGCGAACTTCAGATAGTCTTCTTCGAGAATGGCGAACGCATAAATTGAGAGTGTATCCGGAAAGAACGGGACACACAGTGCGAGAGCCAAGCCACTATATCCATATCGTCGAGCGAGCGAAACAGTCCGTCGTTCGGACCATTCGATGACATCGAACCGAGACCGACGTAACCACCGAACGATCGGACCAGCCTGTTTTGCCTCCTGGCCGAGATGGAAGGCCACCAGACTCCCAACGGCTTTCCCCGTTGCACTGACGCCCATAATAAGGCCAAGATGCCCCCAGAGCGGAACCCCGAGATCGAGCGGAGCAGCAAGCACAACCTCACTCGGGCCGGGAAGCACGAACGCGATCAAAAACGAGTAAACAAAGATGATTCCTAGACCGGGCCAGCCAGTCGCGCCATCAACTGCGGTATGCCCGTACTCGAGAAGTCCGGTTGTGAGATCACTAGACACAAACTCAAAGACACGGGAATTGACAGATAGAGGCATTTACTAATATATGTTCTTGCTGCAGAAGTTGCTATAGGTTTTTGGATGCATCTGGTTGGCACCGGGTGAATCATCCGCGTGGGCGAACAAGCAATCGGTGATAGTATGGAGGATTGTTCGACAGGTGGGGATATCCCCCGAATAACCGCCGAGTAACTCATGTATATACGAACACCGAGAAGTGACGCTGAAACGATATCCGTCGTGGGAACGCCTTAGAAAACACTTCCCGTATGGGCCCGTATTGAGAGTATGTACGAAAATATCCTGTTCCCCGTCGACGACAGCGAGGACAGTAGTGAGATTCTACACCATGTCGGGGAACTCGCGAACTGGGCGGACGCAACGATCCACCTCTTGTTCGTCGCAGATACGACGC
This sequence comes from Haloferax volcanii DS2, assembly GCF_000025685.1. Taxonomy (GTDB): domain Archaea; phylum Halobacteriota; class Halobacteria; order Halobacteriales; family Haloferacaceae; genus Haloferax; species Haloferax volcanii. Next base: position 42,551 of record NC_013966.1, read on the forward strand.
GCGACAGCGTCACCGTCGTCGAAAACACGGTGGTCGATGCGCTCGTCCAGGAAGGCGAAGGCATCGTCGAGGATGCAAGCAAGACCTTGTCGACCCTTGGGGTCGAGTACGAAACTGACGTCGTGCAGGGGAATCCAGCCCCCACAATTGTCGAGTACGCTGATCGGTACGGGCACGATCTAATCGCGATGTCAACCCACGGGCGAAGGGGGGTGTCACGGTATCTTCAGGGCAGTGTCAGCGAGAAAGTCGTCCGTCTCTCTTCGGTCCCTGTTCTCACCGCGAGAATGCAACCCGACGAGCAGCTGGTATTCCCCTACGAAAATGTGCTCATCACAACGGATGGCAGTGCTGGTGCAACCCGGGCAGCGCAACATGGCTTGGCGCTCGCGGAGTCGCTTGGGGCGACCGTCCACGTCCTCTCTGTCGTTGACGACGCGTCGCTCAGTCTCGATATCCGGTCAACTATCTCTGGACAAGAGCACGAACAGGCAGCAACGGAAGCCGCCAAGGAGATCATCGAAGATGCGGAGACATATGGCGTTACTGATACGGTACAACATATCGAACAGGGAGATCCAGCGGATGTAATTCTCAACTGTATCGACGCCAATGACATCCACGTTGTCGTGATGGGGACGACGGGGAGGCGCGGTACGGATCGGATCCTCCTCGGCAGCGTCGCCGAAAAGACGGTCCGGTCGGCACCAGTGCCCGTGCTCACGATCGGTGGAGTAGAGTAGTACGTCGACACGACTTCGCAACAACAACGAAGGTCCTCCCCAGTGGCCGTATGAGCCAGTTCGATTGGATCGGTGCATTCGAGCGTCGAGACAGCTGGAGTCTGTGCCTCACTCGATCTCTAACGGACCGTTCCCACCGCCACCGTCACTACCGTCTTCATCCCATTCGAGTTCGAATTCGATACTCAATTCACCGGGCCCGTTCGCCGGGCCCTCGCGTTCGGCTTTGACCTCGAACGTCGGACGAGCGGGCGGCTCTAGCGTCACGGATTCGCTCCCCGCTTTCAGCGTAATCGCGTCTCCGTTTTCGAGATTGTCCGCGACTCTCCGCAGCAGTGCAGCAATTTCTTCTCGGGACTGGCCGCTCTCGGATTTGAACAAGACTTCTTCGGGCATACAATATCGGATAGGCTCGGAGGCCGCATAAGTGACCCTCTAGCTCGACGTTCTGTCTCCGAGAATCTCTGGTATCCTGCTAATTGTTCGAGAACTCGTGGAGTAGTCATAGCCGGACTGGCCAGTCTCCGCTTTTGAGTGCGGTCACTAGAGTGACCGGTATCCCACCGTGTGGCAGACGCGTGTTCGGTGGATAAGCGGACGAGTAGCGGTTGTGGGGGCAGTCGTGTTACGTGACGCTGTATCCATCGTCTAAAAGTCCCCCGGAGGATAATCGGGCATATGGTAGACTTGATTTCCGTCGGCGGGTTGCTTCTCGCGTTCTTTCTCGTCGTCATGAACGGCGTGTTCGTGGCCGCTGAGTTCGCATTCGTGAAACTCCGGCCGACTCGAGTGAACACACTCGTCGACCGCGGGAAGCCCGGTGCGGGGCTGGTGCAGGATGCCATCGAGAATCTGGATGGCTATCTCGCAGTCAGTCAGCTCGGGATTACGCTCTCCTCACTGGGTCTCGGGTGGATCGGCGAACCGGCTGTGGCAGCACTTATCGAACCAATTCTCGGTGAACTCCTACCCGCAGGAGCGATTCATCTCGTCGCCTTCGCGCTGGGATTCGGCTTCATCACGTTCCTCCACGTCGTGTTCGGCGAGCTCGCGCCCAAGACGTTCGCCATTCAGGAGGCTGAACGGGTTGCGTTCCTCGTCGCCCCCCTCATGAAGTTCTTCTATTACGTGTTCATCCCGGGTATCATCGTCTTCAACGGCACTGCAAACTACTTCACCAGCCTGTTTGGCGTCTCGCCAGCGGCAGAAGGTGAAGAGACTCACTCCGAAGAAGAAATTCTGATGATTCTCACTCGCTCCGAAGAGACTGGAGAAATCGACCTTGACGAGGTCGAGATGATTGAGAGTGTCTTCGAACTCGGCGACACGATCGCCCGCGAAATCATGGTTCCACGTCCCGACGTGGAAACCGTCTCTGCGTCGATGACGCTCCCGGAACTCCGGTCTGTTGCCGCCAGCGGAACATACACGCGGTATATCGTGCTTGACGAGGACGGGGAGCAGCCGATCGGATTCGTCCACGCGAAGGACATCCTGAAGGCGAGTGAAACCGAAACCGATCACGGCGACCCAATCACTGCACATGACATCGCACGCGACGTCCTCGTCGTGCCGGAAACGCGTCGGATCGACGCGATTCTCGCCGAGTTTCAGACGCACGGTGGGGGGCAGATCGCCGTCGTTATCGACGAATGGGGCGTCTTTGAGGGGATTGTCACGATCGAAGACATTCTCGAAGAGATCGTCGGCGATATTCGAGGCGAATTCGACACAGCACCGCAGGGCCCTACTATCGAGGAACGAGACGACGGTACGTACGTCGTTGACGGCGGCGTGCCAGTCCGGGAAGTGAACGAACGGCTCGGCGTCGAGTTCGAGGCCGATGAGGTCGAGACGATCGGTGGGTTCGTCTTTAGCCGACTCGGGCGAGAACCCGAGATAGCTGATGAGATCGAGCAAAATGGGTATGTCCTTCGCGTCGACTCCATCGACAACGCGAGAATCGAACGGCTCGTGATCCAACCTCCAGAACGATCTCAGAAACAGACCACTGAAGAGGACTAGTCCTCACGCGGTGTTGTTTGTATCCGGGCAAAGAGAGTGACCCGGATGAACCAGGTCTGCTCTAACAATGACCCGCGAAGTAATCGACCGACACAGCGAAGCACTGTTCGAGTTCCTCTGGTGTCCCGTCTGTGGGCACGAGGTGTTCAGCCACATCCCCTTCGAGGGGGTGTTCTGCAAGAACTGCAACACGCAGGTTGAACTCCAAGAATCACATGAGGATCGTGGCTACGAGGAAGCCGTCCTCGCGTGCTTCGATACCGACACGACCTGGAATCTCCACGTCGACGAAAAACTTCGTCGTGACCTGCCTGACGGGTCGGCTCGGGTGAAGATTCTCGGCGCACCGGGTGCCTACGAGATCGACTGGTGGAGTCCCGAACCCGGCGACGGCTGGGAGCCGGTCGAGCGCGGTGAATTCGCTGACATCGAAGAACCTGCCGACGTGTCTCACTTGGCGTAAGGAGAGGCGTTCGTTGGGGAGTTTTTCCACCCCCTGAAGGGTGTAGGGGTGTTCGAACGAGCCCCCCTCGAACAGAACTATGAGTGGAATTAGTGATCCACAGCCGATCGAACAGTCACGGCCTTCGGATGATTCCGACGTCGTCTATGTCGGCTACCGTCGTCGAGGCCGCGCCATCGTCGAGAAACAGCCCGACCAAGAACAGCTGACGCCGGAGCGGACTCTCGAGTTGGCCAATCACAGTCCGAGCGGATTCAGCTGGGGATACGCTGGCAGCGGGCCGGCCCAGCTCGCGCTCGCGCTCCTCCTCGACTACACTGACGACGAGGACGTCGCCCTCGAGGAGTACATGGAATTCAAGACCAAGGTCGTGAGCCAGCTAGAGTGTACAGAACCAGACGGCTGCTGGCGACTCACCGGGCGTGAGATCGATACAGCCCTTCGTGAGACAGTCGGTGAACCAGTCGCACCGTCCGTCAACTAACGTTCACAGAGAGCAATCCATGTCAGAACCCACCCAACAGTCCCGTACGAACGCAGAATCGACCGACAACAGTGCGCGACAGACGCCGACTGAATACGTCGAGCGAAGCGATGTCGGCGTCTCACTCACCGTGAAGCTCACTCGCGGTACTGGCACCCGCGATCAGGACAAGCTCACGGCCAAAGTGAAGGCGAAAACGCTCGAAGAGGCCCGCGAGGACATGGAGACGCTTCGGGAGTACATCCACGACCTCGCCGAGGACGCCCGGCAGATCCAACCGGGGGAAGACGACGAGTAGCGAGCAGGTGCGGTCTATTTCGCCTCCCTAAGAGCGGAGGCGATCATCAGTGAGCGACACAGAAGAGCAAGAACGAGATTCGAACGAACTGTCGCCAGCACAGCGACTCGAACCGCCAAACTCGCGACTCATCAACGCGGGGGTCGTGACGATCCACGATATGGAGACGCTCCGGGAATGCGTCGCCTACGAGAACGCAAATCAACAGCGTGTCCGGATTCTTCGCCAGCTCAAACAGCAGGCCGACGAAATCCGTTCAACAGACTGAATCACTGCTCGTGGAGGCTGTTTTTCACCCCCGGTAGGGGTGCGGGGGGTTCGACCTCCCGCGTTCGACACATGAAGACGGATTCTACCGACGATCCCAGAACAGACGTACAGACTGCGAGCGACCCTTGCCAGACGAACAGAGACCACATCGAGTATGTGGGGATGCGCGTCGACGACAGACCGGTCGTACTCAACCTCACCGAACACGAGCGACTCGCCCCCGATCGAAGCCTCGAACTCGTACGACAGAGTAGGCCGGGGTTCGAGTGGGGCGACACTGGCAGCGGTTCGGCACAGCTCGCCTGTGGACTCCTCCTCGATTACACCGACGACGAAGCCGTCGCCTCCCAGCACTACATCCAGTTTCGCGATGACGTGGTGAGCCAACTGGAGTGCAGTGGACCAGCCAATTGCTGGCATCTCACCGGCGACGATATCGAAGCCGCACTCGCGGGCGTCACCAAGCACGAAGCACTCACGCCGGATGGTGGAACGCCAACCCCGTCACTTCCAGTAAACTGGAGTGCCGTGAATCGGTCAGAACGGACAGTCTTCCAGCGGCGAGACATCGACCACTACGTCGTCCTCGGTGAAGGGACCGAGGAGTGGCTGCTCCTGCTCTGTGCGCAGGGCGACCGTGCGTATCCCGCTCCCCTCGACATACGAACAGTTCCGATTGAGGAGGATCCTGCTCCCGCCGTGCGGGAACTCGTTGTCGAGAGCAACGACCTCGTCGAGCCGGAGGAGGATGTGTGATGGAGACCCTGCGACTCTCTCGAGCCACATACCAGCTCATCGAACGCGCAATCGAAGCGCGGGAGCACATCGGCCACGAACTCGAGCGGTACAACGACCGGCGGGAACGCGAGAGAACCGAGAGCACAGACGTTTCGGCGGGGCGTGGCGATTCATGACCAGCGTCCACCACAGTGATTCGACTGGCCAGACCGGGTTTCAGTTCACACCGGCGTCGGGCGGGTGCGACTGTCCGATCCATCACGATAGCAACCCGGTCACGGCGCCGCTTGGATTGCGGTTCGCCGAGCGAGTCCAAATCGAGGCGATCCCCCAGCACGTCGCTGGCGCAATCTACGAGGCCCATCATTCATACATGGACGACATCCCGCTCACCAACCTGGTTCACCACGGGCTGAGTTACCAGGGACAGCTCATGGGCGCGATTACGTGGCGACATCCGCTCATCCGGTCGTTAAAGCTCGATGAAACACGGTACGGAGGCGACGAGATCGTCGAGGCAGCCCGCATCTGTATCGGCGTCGACTTCCCGAACCTGGCATCGGCAGCGCTCGCACGGTCGATGGATCAGTTCATTCGACGTGAAGCACGTCGACGCGGGATTCGACTCCTCCTGACGTTCGTTCGAGCGGATTACTCTGGATCAATGGTGAAAGCACTCCGAGCCAAGGGTGGCACTGTACGGGAAAGACGGGGACAGGCCAAGCAGGGAATCGACCGGACAAGCCGATTCGTGAGACGCCGAAATGGCGATTCGTGTGCGAGGTATCCAGTGGTCACGATAGCACACAAACGACAGTTGAGCAGTGGTCAGCATGACTCAGAAAGCGACTCTCGATCACTTCGCGACGAGTGCGACCGAGGAATCCAGCATGCTCACGCTAGAAGAGCGGCTTCTCAGCCCGATTTCCCCATCCGTTGGTCTTCGACTGATTCCTGGTCAAGGCGATCCGCTGTATCTCCAGAACCGAGGCACGGAGCGGTATCTCTTCCGTGATGACCACGGGCGGTGGTTCATCATCCAGCCGTCAGCGAAGAATTCAGAAGATGCGTTCGTTCGCTGGGTGTATCTTCCGGACAACAAGCCGAAGCGGCTCTGTTGAAATCCTCAGAGAGTTACAGGTTCGACCAGTAGTGTGACCGAATGCAGGCCCTCCCAAAGTCGCGGTTGCTCCGATTTGTTGAGCAGGCATTTCACTTGGCTCGTCGTACGGTTGCTCGCTACTCCTCGAAATTCTCGAAACAACGGTACACACTTCACCAGCACATTGTCCTCCTCTGTCTCAAGGTGCGGAAGAACACGACGTACCGGACGCTTCTTGACGAACTTATCGAGATGCCTCGGATTCGGAGCGCCATCGACCTTGAGGAACTCCCAACACCTTCGACATTGTGTAAAGCGTTCAATCGCCTTGACATGGCTGTTTGGCGGGTTCTTCTCAATCTCTCAGTCACGCTTCTCCCAACCAACGGTGTCGTCGGCATCGACGCATCCGGATTTGACCGGAGCCACGCCTCAAAACACTATACGAAGCGAACAAAGCTAACGATTCAGCAGTTGAAAGTTACACTTCTCGTTGATACGAGGGCGAATGCTATCATCGATTTACACGTGACAACGACACGAAAACACGACTCACAGATCGCGCCGTCGCTCATCAAGCGAAATACCGGTGAAGTGGCGATTCTCCTCGGTGACAAGGGATACGATGACCAGAAGATTCGCGCGTTGGCTCGTGACGAGGGCGTTCGTCCGCTTATCAAACACCGAAAGTTCTCATCACTTCACAAAGCGTGGAACGCTCGCTTGGATGCTGATATCTACGGACAACGGAGCCAGAGTGAGACAGTAAACTCTAATCTAAAGCGTAAATACGGCAACTTTGTTCGTTCACGATATTGGTGGAAACAATTCCGCGAGATAACCATGAAGTGTCTCGTTCACAATCTTGATTCGGCTCTCTGAACGGGGAGGTGACTCACTCCGTGTGAGAACCTCCTCCCGAAGAGCGAAGTAAAGCCGCAACTGAATGATAGAGTTCAATCTCAAAGACATATGCCAAGAGATAGGCGAAGACAACTCCACCAAGATAACCAATAATAGCTGTAACTGACATAGCACGCGTGATGTAGTAATCTGGGAGTGGGTACAGACCAATAGCTGACAGTACGATCGGTGCAAAGAGTGTGAGAGACAGACCCCACACGACTAAGGCAAAAATAAACTCGACTCTCTTTTTATGATCTTGCCGTTCCTGTTGCTTAGACGATGTCTGTGTTGAAACCCAGAGAAATCCACCAATAAGTCCAATAACGGGTGTCCCAACCCAAAGAATCCGAAGGATCGACGCAACACCACTTTGCGAGAGGGGTTGGTAGCTGGTGAGGGTGCCAAATATTACATTAGCAAAAATCTCACCGAGAATTCCCCATTGGAGGGCACCAGTCAATCTTGCAGTGATTGATGTCCGGTAATTGTTGGGGGCCATATAATGATGGATGAATGTACATACATATCATGACTTCGGAATGCCGAGAGTTACTTTTCCGTGACTAGCTGAAATCTGGAGATGGATCCAACAACTAATGTAGGCAAAGTAGATTTCAACAGAGCCGCCGAAGCGACTTGCGCAGTCAGCACTTCGTCGGCGGACGGTCATCGGCTACGACTATGTTCGGCGGTCGGATGCACCAGACCCAGTCCAGTCGACGGTGACAGCGATGTTCGTCACGGGATGCTGGCCCGAGACGACCTACGAGTGTGGATCATGTGAAGCCCGATTCGACACGGCACGAGAACACGCACTTCACTGCTGGGATGCACATCCCTGGGTGCCGAATCCGGAGCAGGTACGCCGACGACACTCCCCTGACGAGTAATCGGTGGAGGGCAGTCCAGCTCCGACTCCGTTTAGGCTGTTAACCAACAGACACCCATCCCTACCGCTTGTGTTGGTTAACGGCTTCCAGTAATCCGGTTTTATTTTCCCCAGAAGGGGTGCGGGGCGGCCAGAAGTTGCCGTTCCGGGCCCTACTCATGTCGCTCGATATCAGTTCTAGCAGTAGCACCGCACGTGAGATTGACGCTGCAAAGCAAACCGACTACGTGGCGTTCTTGCACCGGGCCCCATTCGCGCTGGACGCCTTGAAAATCGGCTTCCTGCCCGGCTTTCGTGAAGACTGCAGCTTTCAGCAATCCCAATTTCAGGGGTTAGAGATTCCCGTCGGGATGCTCGATAACGACTTTCGAAATCCCGACCTGACTCGATACGTCGACCGGTTTTTCGAACACGAGCCGCGAGTCGGCGTCATTGGGGACGCATACGATCCCGACGATGTCGATGATTACGTCGCTGCTGCTCGCGAAATCCAAGCGAGCTACCCCGATGCAGAGCTCGTCATCGTTCCTAAGTGCAGGGAGGTGATCGAGATGATTCCAGACGACATCGTGCTCGGCTACTCTCGGGGCTACGCTGATCGGCTGGCCCACGAGTTCTCCGAGCCGACCGACTGGCGTGGCCGACGCGTCCACATCCTCGGGGGGAGCCCACCGAAGCAGCTTGACGTCATTCAGCAGTTGACCCGACCGACTCTCACGGATGACCCACCCGCAGATATCGTCGGTGTTGACTGGAACGGACTCCATCGTGGCGCGCAGTTCGGAGAGTTCTGGACAGCTGCCGGATGGGACGATAGCGGCCGGGACGCTGACCACGTCACAGTTCGGAAGACCGTTCGTCACAGCCTTGGTCGACTCCGAGAATTCTGGCAGGGACACGGCGTCTGGCCAGATTCGACACCGCAAGATGTCGGTCTGGATGTAGGGTACGAGGGGCCATCATCGAGTGATCTCGACGGTGCTGCCTGTACTGGATGCGGGACAAATGTCTGGAGAACCCCTCGTGGTCCCTTTGTTGCCGAGTATGATACGGGAGATGTCTGTGGATACTGCAGCTACGACTGCTACTTCTCGCATCGCCATCGGAACAATCTCGAGGAAATAGCCGGCGAGAAGAGCGTCTACTTCCCACCGGCGTGACTCGGAGAGTGTTTTTCGAGCCCCTGAGAGGGCGAAGGCTCCATCGAGAGTCTTCATCCAGAGGTGAATCAAGTGAGTCAGCGACAGCATGCGAACGACGTCTCGGTCGATGAGATTCCAATCGATATTTCGAACACACAGTCCGGGGAAATCGATCCAGGTGATGTTCCTGCGGAGATCGAATCCATCACTCGTGGACTGGCGAGTGAACAGCCGCCGACGAACCCACTCGTCGTTCTCAAAGCAGCTCGGTGGTGGTACATCCACGGCAAAGGTGGGTCAGATCCCGCGTTCCGGTGGGCCATCGAGTGGGCGCGACACCTCGCGACAGACACATCGAGCGACGTAGAGATGTTCGACGAGTATCTCAAATACCTCGTTGCAGTCGGTTTCGCGGACGAACCACACGAACTCCGGTAACTCTCAAAGGAAGTTGTTTTTTGCGCCCTGAAGGGTGCGGCGCGTTCTGAATCGATGCAGTTGCGGTAATTCGAGTCCTGAAAATCATGGCTACGAGTAGTGATTCGTCGGTCTCGTTCGAGGAGACCGACACCCGGCACGACGAGATGCACAGTACCATCGAAGCGTGGATCGACGACCTCGTCGACCACGTTGACGATGCACAAGCCAGTGAGGAGTTCCAAGAGTGGCTGGAAGTCCAGAGTCGCTTCCACGACTATTCGCACCGAAACACGCTCCTCATCAAGCTCCAGTGTCCCGAGGCAACGAAGGTCGCAGGCTACAACACATGGCGGAACGACTTCGAACGGCACGTCCAGGAAGGCGAACAGGCCATCTGGATCTGGGCACCAATCATCACCAAGCGATGTCCCGAATGTGAGAACTCGATCAGCTACCACGAGAACATCGGTTGTGAGTACGACGAGACGCCGCAGGATGAATGGTCGAAAGGCCTCGTTGGGTTCAAGCCAGCACCAGTCTTCGACGTATCTCAGACGGAAGGAGAACCGCTTCCCGAACTGGAGACGGCGGCGACGGGCGACGCCAACGACCTGGTGCCAGCGCTCAAAGATGCAGCTGATGAACTCGGTGTGACGGTTCGCATCGTCGATGCCGACGACTGGGAGCATGGTGACGCGAAAGGGGTCTGTAAGTATCGGAGCCTACACGACTTCCAGCCAGTCGTCGAAGCAAGAGCCCGATCGAACCACGCAGATCTCGCGGTCACGCTGATTCACGAGTACGCCCATGCGCTGCTCCACTTCGATATCGAAGATGAACCCGAACGGGCAAAACGCGAGGTCGAAGCAGAAGCCGTCGCGTACATCGTCGGTCGATATTTCGGACTCGACACGAGTGGCTCAGCGTTCTATCTCGCTGCATGGCAGGGCGATGATCCGGAGGCGATTCAAGAGCGTCTCGGTCGAATCAGTTCCACCGCTCAGGAGATTATTCGATCACTCGGGGAGTGACGCTTCGGCTAACCTCCGAACAGCACTCACAGTCGAAACTATTCGAGTGAAGCCTCAGGTGCGTTGAAAGACGGTTTTTCACGCCGTCGAAGGGCGACGGCGTGCGCGAACTCGTCACGTCGATTCAGCCGAAATTATGACCGAACGAACTGACGACGTCGAGACACAGAACGAAGACGAAACAGAACATGAAGAGCGGGTGTACTCTCCTGATGGTGGAGTTGTAGCATCGACTCCTGCAGCTTCGACACCTACTGAAGCTGGCCAACAACTCACTATTGGCGGAGACCCGTCTCAGGAGGAACTCGAGCCCCGCACAAAGCGAGCTCGAACCGAAGAGATGGACGTCTCGTTACTGCAGAAGGGAGGAATCTACGAGGTACAATCGGAGTCAGGGAACATCTACGAGGTCGACGTTGCGAGTGAGACGTGTACGTGTCCAGATTTCTCGAAGCGGGACCCGAGCGGTGGATGCAAGCATCTACGGCGGACTGATCTCGAAATTCGGAGTGGGAACGTCCCTCGTCCCGATGGCCGTCTCCCAGAAACAATGGACGTTGTCGAACAGCTTTCTACGGAGATTCGCGAGCTGGAGCAAGAGATCGAAGAACGCGTGGAGCAACGGCGGAAACTCGAAACTACGGTTGGGGTTCTCAAGGAATTCTCGATTGAGTAGACGGTAGGTTCGCTCTTATGTAGAACTGTGGAGTGACCCCGTAGCAAGGCAATCGACGACGATTTCGAGGGATGCGCCGACCAAGTTCAATGAGCGAACGATACCGAAGGTGTGAGCGGCCTGTTCCAAGCCCTGCTTGGACAGGCCGCGAAACTTCCGCAGCCACGGTTTGACTAGTGAGAAGAGGCACTCGACCTGGTTGATGTGGACGCCGTCGGCCGAAACGTACCGTTCGTCGTGGATAACGGTTCGGTGATCGTACTCCATCTCTCGATACGCTTGGAGTCCATCAGTCCAGACCTCTCCCAGCCGCTGGGAGAGGTCTTCAGCCTCTTGCAGTACCGGTTCGAGGTCTCCCTGGTAGCTGATTCCAAGGTGACCGCGAATCACCCGAAGCACGTCGCGGCACGCCGCGACGAGCGTTATCTGGTCTCCGTGACGGCCCTTCCATCGTGAGCGCCCCGATCGGGACGACCCGCCGCGGTACCGACTGGTCCGCGGCGGGTCTTGGCCTTTGTAGCCTGAACAGACCGTGCTTGATTCGTCGATTTGTGTTGGGCCCGAGATGGAGTGTTGGAATTGCTCCCAGACGAGGGGGAAGCCGCGCGTGACCGCGGCTTCCACCTCTCGAATGGCGTAATAGACGGTCTTGTACGCCCTGTCGAGCACAACCGCGATTTGTGAGATACTGAGCAACGTGTCTGCATAGAGGAGGTACGCGAGAAGCACCTCTCCGGTGGTGAGGTGCTTCTCGTGGAAGGGCGTGCCATAGGTGTAGACCGGTTTAAAATTGCAATCTCGGCAGATAACGCGGTCGGACGAGTCCCACGTGTGAATGCTGGGGTGGCCGCAGCGAGGACACGTGGTATACTCCCAGAACTGCTTGAGTCGCCGCTCGATGAGGGCATCGAGCGGCTCGGTGTCCAACTCGAACAATCCAAGATCAACGAGCTGGCGAAGCATTCCACCGAACGCTGGCTGAGTCTGAGACATAACCTCATGATTTCGGCTCGTTCACCGTAACTACACGGTCGTTCCTCAGCTCTACATAAGAGCGGGTAGGTTTAACCAACAATCCCTGTGTTGGTTAACACGAGAATAGCCGATGTCCTACGAACCCCCGACCCCGCCGGCGAACCTTCCGACGGAAATCAACAGCTCACTCAACGAATCGACTCCGGAGCGGCTCCGAGAGGTTGCAACGTACGCCGAAGCGCTAGCCGAACACAAGGAACGGGAGGCCCGTCTTGAGGAGTCGGCAGCCCAGGAAGAAGTCGAGGAGCGACCAGACGACCTCCCGGACGACGTCCCTACCAAAGCAACGATCACGATCAAGGAGATCAACGACAACCGCTACTACTACTGGCAGTGGAGGGAAGGCGACAAGGTGACCTCCAAATACAAAGGCCCAGTCAATCCAGACGAATGAACTCGAATAGACGGTCACCCCCCGTTTTCGAGTTGTAAATGGGAAAGGGCACGGGGACGGCACATCACATACAATAGAACGTCGGATCTCTAACGTCACCCACCCCCCGTTTTCGAGTAGTAACGAGAAATCTGACGGGTGACACCCCCCATTTTCGAGCTGTAACGTACCACCCGAGCCGCGAACACCCCCCGTTTTCGAGTAGTAAGCGCGGGGCGGATTTGGGCGAGATTAGTTCTTGCTCCGGAACTGCTTCAGCCGTTCGCGGACAACCGCGCTGATAGTCGCCTCTTCGTGAGCTAGATCTTCGAACCGGGAATCCTCACGAATCGTCTCCATAATCGTTTCCGGATCCTCGGAGAGGGAGAAATACATATGCACTCCTCGGCCTCGCCCCTTGCCTCGACGCTCGAAGTCCAATACGCCGTACGTACTCTGCTCTGTGACGTGATTGACGAACGTCTCGCGACTGTACTGATCTGCATCCATCGTATCAGCAATGAATTGGTACGTCTTGAACGCAGGTCCAGCAGGTATCCACTCAGGGTGTTCTCTTGTGTAGTGGGCGGTGGCCGCCACAGCGTAGATGGAGAGTTTCTTTTGAGTGGAGATCCCGCTAATATGACGAAGTTTGCGATTCTCGGTGTATTTCTCCTGGGCATCACGGACATCAGTCTCGGTAACCGTGTCAGCTCCACGCCGCTCGGCTAATTCGCCAGCCCATCTGAGGAGATCTATTGCTTTCCGTGCATCTCCATGCGTTTGGGAGCCGAATGCAGCAACAAGCGGAACGACGTCATCTGCCAGTGATTCTGGCTTGAAGGCGTCTCGTCGGTTGTGGAGAATACTACGGAGTTGATTCGCATCGTAATCGTCGAAGAAGATGTCGTCAGGGTTGTAGGAACTCTGTGCGCGGCTGTTGAGGTCCTTCATGAAATCAGCGTAGTTCGTGATAGTCGTGAGAGAAATCGGGCCGTCAAAGTCGGCGAGCTTTCGAGCCCGTGAAAGCTGATAGATGAGGGAATTGTACTCTGCCTCCTGATACGGCCCCTCAAGCATATCGATCTCATCGAGGATGAAGATGACACCGTCATAGTACTCACGCATCAGTTCGTACAGTCGCTCGAGCTTCTGATCCGTTGAGACGCCGGTTTGAGGAACACCAGGTTCGACACCAAGGTCGTCGGCAGCAGCTTTAACTAGCCGATAGACAGCTCGATCTGCAGTCTTCGGTCCCTCGCAGTTGATAGAGAGGACTCCGAAGGTCTTACCCTGTGACTCGCACAGTTCGACGATCTGTTTGCAGACAGCATGAATGATGAGCGATTTCCCCGTTCCAGATGGCCCACTCAGGAGCATATCAGGGATCCCCTCATTCTGGAGGACCGGTTTTAGGTTGTCGACGACACGGCCCAGCTGGTCGTCACGACCAACGATACGATCCTCGTCGATGATAGTATCAGACCGAACGAGGTCCTTGTTCGCAAAAACGCCTCCGGACGACTCGGTTTGTAACCGATCTCGAATTGAGATGCCCCCACCGTCGCCGTTGGTCGCCTGTTGAGACGAATCAACTGGATCCGAGCCGTTCTCAAAAGTCGTTTGTGACGTACCGGGCGAATCTCCATCCTCACCCGTCGATCCAGGGGTTTCAGGATCAACAGAAGAGGATTCACGATCCTCCTCATCTTCCGGATGATTCGATCCTGCTCTACGTCCCTCTCGTCCCATTATGAACCCCCTCGAACTCCGGATATAAAAATATAGGCCCTTTTAGAGTTGTAACCACGCGAAAACAGGCTATCTAACGGCTATAGCCCTGCATCCTCGAAATATGCCAATTACCGTCTTCGGAATCTATCACCCTCCGTTGTCGAGTTGTAATCGATCGTCAGGAATCGCTATCATCGAAATTCCTCGATGACCTACACCCCCCTTTTTCGAGTTGTAAGCCTTCGAGGAGCGGTAACATACCTGGTCCGGTTTTCCCATCCGCCCCATTTTCGAGCTGTAAGCAACGGTGAGTCGCACTAAGTATAGAAGCAAATCTGTACCGTCAGGGTTTTGCGAATGATGCTCAGGGTGAAACGGTCTATCCCACGCCCCCCGTTTTCGAGTTGTAAGCCCCAGAATTGCCGTGAAAGGGCGACTCTCGTATGACCAGTTCACGAATACGAGAAATACCGGCCTCCAGATACGATGGTTGGTGAAGCTCGTTTAGTGAACTCGACTGTTCACCCCCTCCCCCCTTTTTCGAGTTGTAAACTCGTGATGACGGGAGGGGGGTGAACAGCAGGAGTGACTGCAGAACGGTCGATTGTGGCGTATACATACGATAGGGGGACTGAGGATTGATTTCTCTAACTTGCAACTATAAATGCGAAAGTTTATCCCATAGACCACCTTACCACATCCGTAGTAGAAATAATGAAAATATATCTTCTAGCTCCGCTAGAAGAGTGAGATCATTGGGTATGGAGATCATCATATAATTCCGAACCCGAGAATAATCACGCCTCAACGCTCCTACGTCCAGTTTTGTGAACTCTGTTCTCACTACATAGCGTCTGTAGCAGTCTGCACCCAACGACTTACAACTCGAAAAAGGGGGGAGGGGGTTCGTCAGGCCCACTCCGTGATACCGACTACACGTATTCCATTGAGCTCCCGTCGAACATCATTCCGATCCCAGCCAAGGGGGGAAAGTACGCTCTCGACAGCTTGGACCAACTCCGTCTCGTAGTACGAGGCGTCGTAGGTCTCGATCTCTTCGTGGGAGAGGGCGACACGGTCACGCGAGATCTTCTCGTCGTCGTCGACCACGTATTCGATATCCTGTCCCGGGTGGACAGCGAGGTCTTGATCGCGAGCCCGTTTCAAGGCCGCCACGTTCTGAGTATTCTGCGTATAGCCTTCCAACGGCTTGGAGACGCGATTCCGTTCGACGAGCTGTTCCACTCCTACAGCACCTGAGTGCAGTTCCTTGATTGCTCGTTCGAGACGTCCGAGTACCGCGTCTGGGGACTGCGTGGCATCGAGTCGGTTGAGACAGTCCCGCTGGACATCTTCGATGAACGGCGGGGTCGAGCGTTGCCGGGCTTCGATGCCTCTGATTTTGAATTCGTCGTCGCCGGCGACCTTCCCGAAGTACTTCGTCAGCGCGCCGGCGCCGCTCTCGCGCTGCGGGACGAACGCCACCCAGTCGTAGTGGGCTTCGTGTTCGAGCCGAATCTCGACGCGTTCCGTGATCTCCGTCGCGAGCGTCTCGAGGTCCTCGCGGTCATCGTCGTCGATGTCGGGGTCCGGCGTCACCCAGATGGAGTCGACGATTCCGTGGACGACCCGCCAGCCGCCAGCTTCCAGTCGCTGTTTCGCTGTTAGTAGGATCTCGCGAGCGAACGCGTTGATCGCTTCGTGGCACTCGATGCGGCCGAACTTCGCGTTGCTGAACCCCTGATAGCCGAAGCAGGCGACGAGGATCCACTTCAGCGCTCCCGACCGTCCCTCGAGCTCCGCCAGCCGGTCCTCGTCGGGGTTGTTCCGTTCCTTCTCGCGACGGATGGCCGCCTTGATCTCGTCGCGCGCGTCGATGATCGGCTGCAGCACGTCGACGAGGTAGCCCCGGTCGTCGCAGATCGAGTACCCGAGGCCGGGGACGTCGTCGCGGCCGCTGTGGCAGTCACACCGGATGACGTCCGGCGAGACGTTTCGCGTACAGATGATGTTCGGATACAACGAGGAGAAGTCGAGTTCGTGGACGTTCTCGTGGAGGCCGACCTCGGGCGCGAAGATGAAGCCGCCACGGTCGGCGTCGTGGAGCGTCCCCATCGGCTTGTAGAACTCATGACGCCAGGAGTTCCACGGCACGAGGACGCTGCGGTCGTGAGCCTCGCAGATCTGGATCGCCGTGAGGACGTTCCCGATCGACGCCCACACGAGCTCCTGGACGGGCTTTTTCGAGCGCGACACAAGGTCGAGGACGCCGTCGAGGTTCGTCTCCCCGTAGAAGAACGTGTTCGACTCGTCGATGATCGCCCGACCGGGCACGTTGTACCGCGCCGGAGAGTGACCGACACGACCGTAACTCGAGTACGTCGACCGACTCGCGAGCTGCTGGTAGTCGACGTCCGGCCATCGACTCAGCGAGAAGTCGTCGACGTCGGCGTCCGTCGTCATCTCGTACAGGGTCGGGATGATCTCGCTCGTCGAACAAACCAGGACGTCCGGATTGTGCTCCTCGAGCGCTGCTTTGACGGCGGTCAGGATCTCCGTCGGCGAGCCAGTGACGGTGTCGCCGGCGACGGACAGCTCCCCGTAGACATCGTTGCTTGTTTCGGTCACCGGGACGCTGAGTCGGAGCGACGACAGCTCACTCGCCGGCGTCGGGTTGACGCCAGTCTCCAGACAGTACCGGAACTCTCGCGAGAAGTCGACATTGAAGCAGGCGATATCCCCGATTGGATAGTCCGACAGCTGGCGCGCTTGCCGGGCAAGTGGGGTGACGCGATCGATGTGGGCGACGTCGACGGCAAGGACCGGTTCCTCGTCTCGTCGAAAGCCGGGCCGCCGCGCAACCATCTCGGTCGCGACGATGTCTGGGTGCTGGTCGTACACCGACTGGAGCGTCGTGAGATCGAGGTCGGTCTCTGGGTCGCGAGCAGCGACGTAGAAGCGTGGAGTGTAGTCATCGCGCTCGGTCGCGACGGCGCCGTCGGCAGTTGCCTCCCACTCCAGGACGCGGCCGTCGTCCAGAAAGTCGATAGTAAACTGCCCCATCCTACTCGCTCACGGCTTCGCCGTTCGCTTCGTTGCGGGTGGGGCTTTCGCGTGGACTCCCGTTCTGTCCGCTGTCGGCGGAAGGCTCGTAATCGCCATTCACGTTCAACGCCCCGCGATTCAAGCGCACGTTTACGGGTGCGCCTCCGCCCGACGACTTTTGCGCCGAGCGGAGATACTTCAGGCCAATATTCTTCGCCGCGTTGTAGTCTGCGTGGGGCGAGTATCCACACTTCAGGCACTCGAATACGTTCTGCCCGTCCGAGGTTGGACGGTTGTTCTCGTGGGTGAACCCGCACTTGGAACACCGCTGGGAGGTGTAGGCGGGACTCACTTGTTCGACCGAGATGCCGACCACTTCGGCCTTGTACTCGACATACTTGAACAGGCGTCGGAACGCCCACGCGTGGAACTTTTTGGCGTTGGGCATCCGCTCACGAATCCCCGTCAGGTTCTCGAACGCGATCACGTCGCAGCCATACTCGACGGCTTCCGCAACGAGTTCCTTCGAGACAGTGTGTAAGAAGTGGTCGTACCGACCCGTCTCGGTGCGTCCAACCGACTGGATGGTTTCGTGGGCGGCCCGCGTGCCACGCTGGTGGAGTGACCCGCGCCGCTTCTCGAACTCGCGGTGCCAGTGATTCAGCTCCGACCCGTTCCAGAATGTCCCTGTGGAGGTGACGGCGATGTTTTCGATGCCGAGGTCAACGCCGAGGACTGTGCTGTGCTCGTCGTTGCCGTCGTCGGTAGTCTCGAACTCCACGTCCGCCTTTGTTCGGACGTGAAGGTAGAACTCGCCGTCGCGGTAGTGCAGTTCTGCGCCCGTCACTTCGTAGTCGTCGTTGTATAGATACTCCGAGTGTGGTGTCTCGCGGTTCTCGTCGGGGAGGACGTATTCGGCGGTGATTCGTCCTTCGACGGTCGAAAGCGTGGCGTGGTCGTCGTTGAACGTCGCACACCGCTTGTCGTAGACGAGCGTCGGGGCGGTGAAGTGCGGTTTTCCCGCGTAGTCACCGTGCTTCCACCGAGCGACGACGCTCTGTACGGCATCGGCGGCCTTGTTGCGGGCGTTCTGGACGAGATTCGCTTGAAGCCTCGTTTCGGCCCGCACGTCGTCGTAGGTTTCGCGTTGAAGTTCGGCTTTGCTCGTAGTCTTGTACTCGCCTTGCCATGCGTGGTCGACGACGTAGTTGGCGGCCCACAGGAACTCGGAAATGGTTTCGCGGAGGAGGTCGGCGTCGCTGTCGGCCACGTCGAGTTTGACGGGGACGGTGCGACGTACCTCCATCCGTGGTTCAGATGTAGTGCCATGTCTTTATATTAGCCATGATTCGGTGGGAGTCGGTAACCCATCGAGCGTGGGTGGTACAGTATCGTGTCGGTTTCCTCTCCACACAATCGCTCGCTTCGCTTGCCCCGTGAGGGCGAAAGCTCCACCTTGCATCACGCTGAACGGCATCGTCACGGGTTCGAGTCCGGTGGGCCACTCTCTTGATCATCGCGTGCTGCGACCGCGGCTTCGAGCTCTTCGAGGCGTTCCTCGTGGTCGTCGAGGCGGGCCTCCTGTTCGAGATCGATGCTGAGAAGCGCCGGCAGTAGCGGGTTCTGATGGTTCAACAGCCCGCTCGCGTCGGCGTGTTCGCGGGCGTACTCGAACAGCTGGTCAAATCGTGGCTGGTCGCGACGCCGCAGTGCCCGGCGGAACTCTGCCCACCGCTCTTCGATGGCCCGGAGCGCATCCCGGTACGTCGGGTTTGTGCGCCCCATCGCTATCGGCCTCCTGTCCCGGTCGCGGTCCACGCATCGAGCAAGGGGTCCGCAGTGGCCGCCACCGTCTCACCGTCAGCTGTGACACCCGTTCCGACACCCTCCGGAGTCGGCGTCGACGGCGTCGGAGTTGTCGGTTCCACGCCGACCTGCGTGGCGCGTGCCGCGAGCAGCTGCCGCCAGTACGCGAGCGTCGTCTGGTAGTACGCGCCGTCGTCGACGGGATAGACGAGCGTCTCGAAGTCCTCGCCGACGACCCGTGGGCCCATCCGCGTCTGTTCACACTCCAGGTGGTGGTCGGCGACCGTCGCGACTGGCTCGGTGAATTCGTTTCGTTCGTTTCGCGTAACGAGCACCGGGATGTCGTACCCCTCGGTGTAGGTCGCTAACCGGGCAAGGGTTCGAGCCTGGAGGGTTTTCGCGTGAGTCTCGCCAAGGGTATCGTCGGCGCGGTACTGGGCATCGACGGTCGGCGCGACGATGAGGGCGGGCGTATGGGACGACGTATCCTCGTCATGACTTGGTTCCCCTCGACCGGTCGTCCCGGCGTCGGTGGTGGACATCTGGATTACCTTATTTACCGCTGACGGGAGATCACAGACGGCGCCGTAGTGCTGGTAGGCGGTAAAACCGCGTGCCACGTGGATTCGGTTGAGCAACCGTTGACTGGGCGCGATCTGGGAGAGTGTCGTCGTCGTCGCGTGTCCATTTGCGTCGACCCAGAAGGTGGGCCCGTCGTGCAGGAGGAGATGGTCGAGCACGAGCGACTGCAGGATCGGGACGCCGCGGTCCCCCTCGACGTCGAGCAGCGTGATGCCGTCGTCGAGCTGCGGCAACAACATCTCGTCCGTAGCCGGATCGGCCTGGTCAGCGAGGGACCGATTGCGGTCAGCGCCCCGTGTCGGCTGGTCCACCGCCAATCGGTTCGATGTTGAGTGTTCTCCCATACTTGACTAGTTGTCTACGTTCCCGATAAGCCGCGGCGTGGCGCTTCCGCGTTTCAGGGAAGGGCTGAAAGGTATGTAGAACCGGACTCAGGCAACAGATTTCTGCCATCGTTCGACCGTTTCCGAGAACGTTTCCAGAGAGGAAGGCAGACAGTATCGTCGGATTAACCAACAGACCGGGGATTCCAACTCGATTGTTGGTTAAGACTCCCTGAACGTAGGGTGATCTCGCCCTCACGTAATTCTGTTGACGGCCCCGCATATCCCCCGAGTCTACGATCTGATGTGATCGACGATTGTTCTCAGCGCGGTTACATCGTCGTTATTGTACTGTTTGAGTCGATCCCAGTCTGGTTCTTCGCCGTCGAGGAGATATCGCGTGTACTTGCTCCCGACCACAAACCCGTCGACGGTCGGGTCTTGATATTCAAAGCCGAGTGCGCTCGCTACGACGTCCAATTTATGCCGATTGAAGGGCCCAAAGAGTTCCTGTTGGGCAGTAATCCCGAGGTCGTGTGCTCGCTCCAGATGGTCGATCCCCTCAGTAATGCCGTGTTCGTCGAATCTGCGACTGAGACACTGTTCGTCGAAGTAGTTCCCTCCGTAGTAGATGATCGGCTCGGAGCCATGATCATCAAGGTACTCAGACAGCTCCTGAAGAAGTGCTGACTCGTCGTCCGGCTCGAAGAATTGTCGGTACGCATCGTTCTGGTAGCTGTAGGTGCCGACCAGCCAGATCCGATCCTGCTGAAGATCCGTTTCTATGTCCAAGAGGAGAGGCTCCGTATCGTGAAGGTCGTCGAAGGCGGACTTGTTTAGAATCACGACCTCATCGTTTTCGAAAGCCTGTCGATGAGCAATCCACCGGTCCACGTGTCATGAAGAGGCTCCAGGGAGGGCTTCGAGTTCGGCACGCCGTTCTTCGGTAATTTCATCTGGGTTAGTGATCCCTAACTCACTGAACTGTTCTACTCGGTTTCTCCCGACCTGGACGAGATCAGTCAGGCGACTGCCTAGCAGATGGCGAGTGTCGTAGAACTCGTATTCGATTGACTCGTTCGAGGCGTCGATGGTGATGAGTGCGTATCTTCCTGGGTCGTCTACTCCGTCGTGGGATGCGATGTTGATCACCGTGCCGTACTCGAGGGTTTCAGCTCTACCTCCGAATTGATGGCAATGACCGCAGACGGTAGCTGGGGGCTGGATGTCGTCTATAAAGCTCCTGACGGCCTTCGACCCGATATGTTGTTGCCCGAATCGCTTCCCGATATCGAGAATGCCGAAGGGAGGAGTGTGTGTGACAAGAATCGGAGTTCTGTCTTCACAAGCGGTGCGGTGTTCGGAAAGGTGCCGTTGGACGTCGTCCTCGGTATAGGTGATGAGACCAGGTCCCTGGGTTGATCCTTCCTGGCCGATGAACACGAGATCCTCGTAGATGTATGGTGTCCTGTGGAGGTCGGTGGTAAATTCCGCATCGAACTGCGGGCCGGTTGACGGGGGGAAGTCGTCGTTTCCTCGGACATAGAGCGATTGTTGGTGCTTCGTGAGGCGAGCAAGTTCTGCAAGATGATCTGTGTCAGTATCGGCGTTTTTGAAACGTGAGAGGTCGTCGCCGGCATATAGTAGTAAATCTGGAGTTGGTTCTACAGTTTCGAGAATGGTGTAGAGATCGTCAATAGGTTGAGAGCGCCAGTCAGATACGGCGAGTATGTGGGTCATTTTGTATGAGCGTAGTTAGTGTGGCCTCTTCTATCGTTTGTTTAGGTGTACCGTTTGTCATTAGGAGTTTTTCCGCCCGTTGTCGTTAACCAACAAATCAGGCTCATCGGTCAATCTGTTGGTTAATGGTGAGATTCCTGTGCGACCACGTTGAAGATGCCTCCCTCCGAACTCCTCGGTATGTGTGGCCGGAACTCGCTCTTCATCGACCAAGCAGACCTTGAGGCCCGCTTCGAAGCCGAGGTCGTCGCGGACGGCGGGTACACCCCCCGATACAACATCGCGCCTGGCGACGACCTCCACATCATCACGAACGAGGCTTCCGACGAGATCGACGCCTACCACTGGGGGCTGATTCCGTTCTGGGCGGATGAACCTGAGGAAGGCATCATCAATGCTCGCTCCGAGACTGCTGACGAGAAACGCGTCTTCGAGCGGGCGTGGGAATCACGTCCCTGCCTCGTCCCCTCGTCAGGGTTCTACGAATGGAAATCGCCGAACGGCGGGTCGAAGCAGCCCTACCGGATTTACCGGGAGGACGACCCCGCATTCGCTATGGCCGGGCTCTGGGACGTCTGGGAGGGCGACGACGAGACGATCTCGTGCGTCACGATTCTCACGACGGAGCCGAACGACCTGATGAACTCAATCCACGACCGGATGCCGGTCGTCCTCCCGAAGGACGCTGAGTCCGACTGGCTCGCCGCAGACCCGGACACCCGCAAGGAACTGTGCCAGCCGTACCCGAAGGACGATCTGGACGCCTACGAGATTTCGACGCGGGTCAACAACCCCGGCAACGACGATCACCAGGTCATCGAGCCACTGGACCACGAGCAATCGGGCCTCGGCGAGTTCAGTTCCTGATGGCTGACGGGGTCACCGTTACTGCATCGGCGACGCCGCCGCTGAATCGACGAGCGAGTACTCTCGGTCCCGACTCGTCCCTTCCGCCTCGAGGAGGTTGTACTGCTCCATTTTCGAGAGGTACGTGCGGATAGTCCGCTTCGTCCGCGGATCATCGACGTCCTCGGTATAGCGCTCGTGAATCTCGCTCGGCCCGACTGGGCCGTGCTCGCGAACGATATCGTAGACGACCCGCTGATGGGGGGTAAGTGAATCGAGGCTCTTCTGCTTAATCTGGGCCCGAGCATCCTCGGCGGCGTCCAGGAGGATGTCGTCGGTGATGCGCTCGTGATTCTCGCGATCGGCCTTGCCGGCGGCCGTTCGGAGGATACCGATTGCGAGGCGGGCGTCGCCGGCGGCCGCGTCGGCGACCCGATAGAGCTGGTCGTCGGTGATGATGTCCTCGTCGAGTCCCCACTTCGCCCGCGCACTCAGGATGTCGTACAGTTGCTCGTCGTGGTACTTGTCCATCCGTACGTGCTCGCTGGAGCGTAGCCGACTCACGAGGCGATCATCGACGCGGCCGAACAGCTCCTCTTCCTTGTTCGCGATGCAGATGATCGCGAACTGCGGGAGGCTGTGGAGGTCGTAGATGACGCTGGGGTCCTCCAGTTGGTCGACTTCGTCGAGGATGACGACCGTTCGCGGACCGTCGTGTTGCTGAAGGCGGTCGACGAGTTCGTCGTGCGGCGTCGACTGCCGGTGGATGTCGATGGTCGCGCCGAGGTCGTCGAGGATCTGGTAGAGTGTCCGAAATCGGGTGTAGTTACGCCAGCAGTTGACGTAGGTGGCCTCGACGTCGAGGACCTCTTCGCGGAGCCGTTCGGTGACGAACTTCGAGATGCAGGTCTTGCCAGCGCCGCTGGGTCCGGTGACAATAGCGGTATCGGCGGGTTCACCGTTCGTGATGGGCTCGAGAACGCTAGAGAGGTGGTTGACTTCGGCGTCGCGATGCTCAACTTCCCGAGGAACGAACCCGGCGCGGAGAACGCGAGCATCGCGAATCATCTATATCTGGTAGACTGATTTTCAGGCTAGTAGTAAAAACGTGACCGGGTCGCTTCCGGAAAGCAATTTCAATGGAGAGAGGACTCGATTGTCTACTCGCTGTATAGCGGTTTGTTTGTGGAAACATCCCGTTTCCGGAATTTCCAGAGATACGGACATCAATCTCGTTGCATAAGAGCCTGTATCAGCTTATCAGGATACAGAGCCGTCATCTTCGTTGATGGGGGGCCGGAGATCGCGCCATCGAAAATCTGCGGTTTCTCCAGAGGTGAGAGAGACTCGATAGAGGTGCTCGTCCCGTTCATCACCAGTCACCGCTTCAGCATCGTCAGTCAGTATTGTAACAATGTGACCGTGTACTCCATGATACTGCTCGTGGTCAGGATCTGTCTCGTCTGGAATATCAATCCGGACACGGTCCCCTTTCGAGAAGCGCTGCATTGAGATTCAGTACGGCATCGACCACAATTAGTCCATATGATTCAGCTCAGGGTCTATCGGGGAGCGGATTGGGCGCTCATCAGCGGCATACCTTTATGATCCTCGTGTGTTGGATTTCGATAATATGGTTGCTACTTCGTCTGAGGATATTGAAGACCTAATCGACCGATACCGTGACAAACACGACTGGGAGCGAGACAAAGCTCACGTTCAGAATACTTCTAAGGTAATCCGTCAATTGGTACAGGCCATCGTCGAGACGGGATCTGTCGACGAGTACGCCATGCGCACAGTGTACAACCTGTGCCAGAACGATGACGCTCTCCAACCAGAGAACAAGAAGGAACGAATTGACAATCTCGACATCGATTCCACCGCGAAGTCCGAGATTAAGGAGCGGATTGATGAAGGGACAGGTATCGTTGGGAAAGGAACATACTCGGTGCCAATTGAAGGCCATGAGGAAGAGGCATTTAACCTCCTTTCAACCGCGATCAGGTCCGATAATCGTGATGAGATTGACCCCGCGATAGAAGAATTCGCCAACCTCGAAATTGAAGGGATACAAAACGGAATTATCTCCCCAATCCTCTACTTCCTCCATCCAACAAAATACCCGATCAGTAACCACCGCTCACGAACGGGTATGCAGAAGTTCTTTGGCTATGAGATGTCCGGTCGACTCACTTCTTATCTAACTGAGGTCGAGAAATTCCATGAAGTTCGTGCGGACTATCCGTTCAAAAACGACTTTCGACATCTGGATAGCTTCTTCAATTGGGTTGAGGAACAGGAATCGGTCTTAGGTGAGCAATCTACGAAGCCAGTCGCAGAGATATCTGATGATGCCAATCTCTATTGGGTGAATCAACATAACCCACCAGAAATCGAGGAAGAGTATCTCAGAGCCAAGACTGACGGACTTTGGCATCACAATTTAGATAAGTTATCCATCGGTGACGTGGTCTTCCATAACTTCGATAACGAACTGATAGGCATTTCGACCGTTATCGAGAATGCCGAGACGTACACATCCCGAGATGAAGAATACTATCGGGTTGAGGTTGATCTACGCTCGTTTGGAGAACCAGTACCTGTTGACGACGACTTGAAAAAGAGGCTCGGACAGGATCAATATCGGACTGAAAAGTACTACTCCATCGATAAGAACGGTAACCTCAATGAAGCCTATCTGGCGAACCTATCCCGATCTGCAGCGGAGTTTCTCCTGAGTCAGGTAGACTCAATTGAGGAGTCTGAAACCCCTGTGGAAACTTCAGGATCTCCAAGAAGGATCTGGCAAATCACCCCCGCGAGAGGCGGCGAATATTGGGGTACGTGGATGCAACATGGAATTGCGTCCATCGGATACGGACTCGATCATAAGGTGACGAACGATGTAGCGGACATCGACGATGTCGATGAGCTGTCTGATGGAGAACTCGTCGAAATCGCCGCGGAGGCCGGCGACAACCATGGTCGTGGTATGGCATACCGCTTCCAGTACGAAATCGACGAGGGCGATGTGATAATCGCCAAACAGGGACGTACCTCAGAATCCGATATTATCTATGGGATCGGTATCGTTACGGCTGCCCACCGTGAGAAGAGCTATCCTGAAATCAACCATTCAGACGTCGTCAGCGTTGACTGGAAGGTGACTTTTGGGGAAAGTGGGGTGGATATTGATGTTGGTAGTGATTCCGATTCGATCAAGACGTACACACTAGATACCCTTGATCCAGAGTACTACCGCGACCTCACGTCAGAACTCGCCGACAAAGGAGATGTAGATCGCGACGAACTCCTTGCCCTCGTCTTTGATGAGCTATCTCAGGATGATGAGGGTGAAACGACGGACGAAGGCACGAACCATTACTGGATTTCAGCGAATCCTTCGATTTGGAAAGTCGAAAGCATCGAAGACGGTGATGAGGTTTTCTATACGGCGTATAATCGAAAGGGGAACAAACGTCGAATCTTTGGAGCGTTTGAGGAGGCGTCTCCTGGTGACAAGGTGCTGTTCTATGAGTCCCAGCCCGTCCAAGCCATCGTGGCAGAAGGAACAATTCGGGAAGGGCTCCACAAAGATGAACACGAAGAGTACGATGAACCGGTCGACGGAATCACTATTGAGTACAGCCGAGCTATGGAAACTATATCGTGGGATCAGCTTACCGCAGTCCCGGATCTGGAGGATGCCTCTCCAATCAGAAACCGAGCACAAGGAAGCCTCTTCCCCCTTACCGAAGACGAGTTCGAAACCATCCTCGCACTAGAGGATCCGATTGAAGACGGTGTCTCACAGGACGCCATTAATCAACTCAAAACAAAACTCACTTCTCCGGAGGTCGATGTCTCGATTCCCAACAGTCTCTACTTCGATGATGCTGACCGACTTCGACGCGAGATCGAAGCTTCACTCCGGTCTGGAAAGCACCTCATCTTTACCGGACCACCGGGCACCGGGAAGACAAAACTAGCAAAGGCAATCTGTGAATCCGCTACGACCCACGAGCAAGTCGACGATTACAGGTTCACGACTGCGACCTCTGAATGGACTGCGTTTGATACGATTGGTGGATATGTTCCTTCTACGGGCGACGGTGGACAGGAACTCCTGTTCGAACCCCGGCTTTTCCTCAAGTGTTTCCGGCAAGACCGAGTCGTCAACGAGTGGCTCATCATCGACGAAATCAATCGATCAGACATCGACAAAGCCTTCGGACAGCTCTTTTCCGTTCTGTCTGGCGATTCAACCGAACTCCCATACGAACGCGATCGAACCGTCGAACTTCGCTCACTTTCCAATTCAACAACTGACGAAGAGCTCGCCGAAATTATTGGGAACCCAGACGCCTTCCCGGTTACCCCTTCGTGGCGGCTAATTGCTACAATGAACACGTACGACAAAACCTCGCTGTACGAAATGTCGTACGCATTTATGCGCCGTTTCAACTTCGTCCACGTCGGCGTTCCACCGCTCACCACCGATGACGGGGTCCGAACCTCACTCCTCGATCCAGACGGGACTGACAATTACGCGACTGCGTGGCTCGCCGATGATGAGTCTCTCCGACCAATTCTCGCAGACGTGTACCCTGTCGTAGCAGTTCTGTGGCAACGTATCAATGAACATCGCGTCATCGGTCCCTCTATCGTGTACGATATCATCCGGTATCTCGGCTCATACGATGACGCCGGCGGATCACGGAAAGACGCGCTCACGTCCGCTGTCGTTTCCCTCGTCTACCCGCAATTGGAGGGTATGAGACCAGAACAGCAGAAACAATTGATTCGGTCACTCACCGATCAGAACGTCGCTACCGAAAACGGACCTGTAACACTTGATCTTGACAAGTCGTTACTCCAGCAAAAAGCGGCTGACTTCTTCGGTATCACGTTCGACGATGACGCATAGTCTCGCCGTAGAGGAACTCGTTAACGCCACCAGCGAAGAGCTGGGTACGTACTTGCGAAGCGGCGCGCTGAACACAAACGCACTCACGCGCTCACTCGATTACGAAGGCCTCGATATTGAGGACTGGGAGCGTATCAAACGCATCCATTTCTGTCTCGCTGACGACGTCCACGACTTCATCAGCGCCCTTTCTGACCGCGTTCGACGCATTAAGACCGAACATCAACGTGAAAACATCCATACGCAAGGGGAAGTCCGTGGGTCGATCAACTGGAGCGCTACACTCCGGACCCGCTCCGAATCCGGCTACGCAGATCGTAGCCGCTTCGTCTGCAACACCCCCTATACAGAATACGATATTGCAGAAAACCGCGTCTTGAAACGTCTCCTGTGGCAAATCCACCGCACAGTTACAGACGAACTCCAGAGCGTTGAGTACGATTGGCGGCAGGAATTCTGGACCGATGACCAGCTCGCCAGCTTCGACCGGCTGTACAAACAGAATGTCCACCTGAGCCGCATCAAAGAGGGCCCGGCAATCTCCGTTTCCGGACAGGACATGACCACTGCTCGCCAGTCACGCCTCCCGCTCTACACCGAAGCCTACGACCTCTACGATATGTTCCAACGCCTTCAAGCCGACACGCTCGACGCAGATATCACGGAACTCCTGGCAGACACACTCGTTGTTCCGACAGACACACCAACTCTCTTCGAACTCTTCTGTTGCTTCCGCCTTATCCGAACACTCACCCGATTCACTCCTGGTTTCGTCCTCAAACCAATCGACGGAGAAAGTAACGCACTCGCGCACCTCGAATCAGACGACACTCGCATCGAAATCCACCATGACAGTACCGGTAGTCTCAGTTTCCACGAACCACTCGATACAACACACCGTCCGGTACACGCACAGTATGCACGATATCACGACGCTCTCATCGACTACAGTGACACGCTCGAAGCACTCACAGGTGACCCAAGCGATCCAGTCCTATACAATGGCCGTCCCGACATCATCATCGAAATCTACGACACCACATCCGACGAAAGACTCGACTCCGTACTCCTCGGTGAAATAAAACACTCCGATGCGACACAGACCTTCAAACAAGGTCTCGAAGAGCTTCTCACTTACCGACGTTTCGCCAGTAAGGACAATTACCTCATCGACAAACCGGACATCACACTCACCAGCCTTCTGATCACCAACGGCGTTACTACATCTGGAACCAGCGACGAAGTTATCCACCTCAACGGAACAGACCTCATCGACTCCCCCGCAACGCACTCCAAACATTTGGACTGGATTCACTCACTTTCTGGATTGCCCGCGACTCCAAGCCGGGCATAGTACTCAAGTAAGAAACTAACTTGATGGAACGGACCCCTAACTCGGCCTAGGATGTGTTGCCGTCCAGGTGTCCCGCAAGGGCGATATCCGCCTCAGTAACGGTCTCTGGATCGACTAACTCAATCTCTTCTGTGAGCTTATGATGGATCCTACGAATCGTTCCGTTAGTCCCGTATCGACGCCGTCTACGGTGGATCGTACGCAACTGGCCCTCTGCCCAGTCGCTCATTTCGTGATCATTCAGCAGCTCGAGAATCTCTTCCGCTTCACCATTCACATCTTCGTCGCTGTCTGCAATCTGTCGACATAGCTGTTTGATATCGGTAACGACATCGCTGTCTCCGCTTTGCCGACTCAAAATATCGTTCTGCCATGTACTGGGTGTGCCAAGCTCACCAACGAAGGACTTCAGCTCCTCAAAGTCATCTTCGGGGCATGCGTTCTAGTTTAGTAGCGATCAAAGCCGAACTCACCTCGTTCAACCTGCTCACGTAACCGATCTCTGTGTGGATTTGGATTTCGTGACGCCCACAGCAACAGCTCGTCCAAATCCGGCAGTTCGTAGCCCAGCTCAACCATGAGATACAGTTGGATCAGATGACCGTGGCGTTCCACGGCGAGCGAACAGCGACGCCGAGGGAGCCGCGACGCCGACGAGTCGGCGTCTGCGGCGGCTTCGCCCTCTCGCTGTCTTGCCTCAAGTGACCGCAACTCATCCACGATTACACGACTCATCATCAACGAAATTGCGGCCATGATGATCAGCGCCTCGATGATGTAGCCGTCGGTCGTCTTGATCTCGTCCAAGCCGAACCGCGACTTCAACTCCTTGAACAGCAGTTCGACCTCCCAGCGCGCCCGATAGAGCTGCGCGATATCGGGCGCGCTGTAGCTTTCTCTCGCCAGATTCGTCAGATACAGATGATACTCGTCGGTCTTCTCGTTACGTAGTCCGACCAGTCGAAACGTCCGGGTCGCGCTGGCGCCCGACCCTCGTTTGCGCTCGAACGAGAGCGTGATGCGGACGTCGATCTCCTGTCGCTGCAGGTCGTCGAGGACGGCCTGCAGCGACTCTCCTTCCAGCGGAATGCTGTTGCCTCGCCACGTTCGCAGTTCTTCGACAATCTCGAAGTTCGCGTCGTCTTTGACACGAGAGACGAACCAACCGTCGTTCTTGTCGATGCGGTCGAACAGCCAGAAGTCGTAAAAGCCCAAATCAAGGAGAATGAGGGCGTCAGCTACCCACTCGCCGGTGGGTAGCTGACTCCGTTCATGAGTCGTCCCATCGGTTGTCCGGAATCGTGTCGGGAGCCCAGTCGAGAGAGATTCGGTGAGGTGAAGTTTCAGTTCGGCTTGATGGTCGCCGGTTGCTGTGTAGATATCAGCGGCGTCCTGGTACAGCGAAACGATGGTTGCGTCAGCAATGAGGACGTCTCGAAAGCGTTCGAGACGGCCGTTCAAATCTTCTCGTCCGGTATCGAGATTCTCGATTGCGTCATCGAGAATCTCTCGAAGGAGTGCAACGAATCCTGGTTCGAACCAGTCGTGGAACGATGCGTAGGAGAGTTCGTCACAGTCAGCCATCTCGACGTAGCGTTCGAGAAATGCTTGGAGAGAGCGGTCTGAGCCAGCAGCGAAGCCAAACGAGAGTGTGTAGAACAGCGCAACGATGTCGAATTTCCGCTCTCGTTGGACGAGATTCGTTGCGCGAGCGCGCTCGCGCAACTCATCAGAGGGAAACGCTCTTTGAATCCGGTCAACTATGACCGAATCCGGTGGGCTGTAGGTCATACTTCCCACCGGGTTTCTCAATCAGGTAGTTGCGACGATATCAAATCAACAGACAGCAACTGGATTCTTTGTTAAACTAGAACGGATGGTCCGACCCCTAGTACGTCGGTTGCAAACAGGATGTCAATCTCTTCGCCGGGGGTGACATCGGCTTCTTGGGCTTCTGGAGCGAATCGCTCAACGATCCTCTCATCGTACCCACTGCCCCCGTGAACAAATCCGACAGTAGGGTTACTCGGATCCTGACCAAGCGTAGCAACGTTGGTGTGCGCTGGATTCTCGCCAGTTAGTTGCTCGAAGAGGTGCGTGATCGTGGGTACGTACTGGCTGAATATGAGAACCTTCTCGTCCGATAGCTCTCGATCAATTAACCCACGCAGACGTTCCGCCTTAGCGTCTTTAGTGCGACCGTCTTCTTTAGTCTGGAGTGCGTTCTGTGCTTGCCGTTTTATACGGTCAAGTTCCTGAAGGTCCTCGTCAATATCTGCTACGATCTCGTCTCTTTTCGAGGGGCTGACTCTATTGAGGGCTTCTGCGACCTCCTCAAAGTCAATATCTTTGGCGAAGTCGTCTTCAAATGTATCCCGTATCTGTTCAACGGCGTCACTCCGGTTTTTCGCATCATCCAAGTCACCAGTAGCGATGTGACGTGTGATGCGCTCTCGTTCCATAAGACGTTCAACAGAAGTCTCGAACGCGGCAAGGCTGCTCTCAAGACGTTTGAGGAGATTGATGAGCATCAGAATGCTCGCATTCTGGTACTCAATGATTAGCTCCTCTTCCTCGTCCCCGTCAGCGTCATACCGATCTGCGCTAACGTAGGGAATATTCAATCCAGAGTTCTCGGAGTCATCTGACCCGATGACTGTATCGACGATGTCACTATAGAGTTCGTCGAGACGAGGGTCGTCCGGTGTGATAAGACGCGGATTTCGATCAGGGACGCTAATCGCCCGGTCTCCAATGGTGACCTCCTCGTAATTTTCGAGGATGTACTTCCGGTCCCTCGAAATAATGACCTCCCGCATAATTGACTCAATGAGTTCTTCGAGGTCCGAAAGCCGACTCTGAGTGCCTGCAGATTTGTCCTCCTCGCTGGAGAGGCGGTCGTACTGTTTGAAAATCTCGCTCGGTGACAAACCCTTCAGCTCAATGTCGAAGTCGTCGTCGTCAGCAAACACCTTGATCAGATTGTCCACGTCTCGAACGGAGTTGTGGATCGGCGTCGCAGTGAGCATCACGAACTTCTTGCCCTTTCGACCGATTGACTGGAGTTTGTCGTAGCGCTGTGTTCCAGTATTTCGGAGGTTGTGGGCTTCGTCGACGAGAATCAAATCAACTCCGCGGAGCCGTTGAATCTCCTTTTCAGACAGACGGGAGAGTTTATTGAAACTCATAAAGGTCTTCTCAGCGGTTGTCGGAAATTCGCCGGTGTCCGCATCAAGGAGGTCCCGCATCCACATCCGTTCCAGTCGGTTGGGAGCGATGATGAGAACATCATCTCGGGAGCTTGTGTATTCCTGCACGAGTGGGGCACCGATGTACGACTTCCCCAAACCGACGCTGTCAGCTAATACGACGCCGTTGTATTTTTCGAGCGGGCGACGCGCTGCTCTGAATGCGTCCTGCTGGAACGCTGTGAGTTGTTCTTCGTAATCGCCAGTGATGTCCTGGAGTAGGGTGCCCTCTCGGACGTCTCGGGAAAACTGCTCGACAATAAACCGCTTCGTCGCTTCGTACGGTGAAATCGTTTCCACCTCTGCGACCGATGTACCTCCCTCAGAGGTGTCCGGCAGGTTCTCTCCGAACTGCGACTCCTCTATCTCGGCAGACATCAGGTCCTTGTCGAATTCGCTGGCCTCCTCCCAGATTTCCTCGAACCACTCGCCGAGATACCGGATCGTGTTGTTGTCCTTCTTTTCGACGTTCAGTTCGACATTTCCGCGGAGACCGCTAGCGGAGAGGTTTGAAGAGCCGATAATCGCCCGGCCAAGATCCGGGGAACCCGCCGGATGCTCGAAGAGATAGAGTTTTGGGTGGAAGCGACTGTCATCATACACTCGAACATCCACCTTTTCCTCCTGAATGAGCTCGTAAAGTCGATTAATCCCCTCTTGGGCCTCGGCGCGGTCGTACTCCTCTAGGTCTTCAGCGAATCCGCGTTCAAGTTCGTCAATAGTGCGCTGGTCAGTGTCGGTCCCGATGAGGATCTCAACGCGTTCGGTGCTTCGGAGATTCTCCTTCAGGAGGTCGAAACCACCGAGATAGAAGTAGCCAACGGCGATACGAACTGTCTCGGCTTCAGGCGCGAGAGCGTTCGCTCGCTTGGCGACATCATACTCGCGGTTGTCAAGGACGTCAGAGTAGTCGGACCAGTCCGGATTGCCTCCTTCGTCAGATCCCATTTTCGAGCCTCTCCAGATCAACTCCGTAGAGCTCTGCGACAGCCTCGTCAAGCTCTCGGTCTATCTCTTCGATGGCGTCCATATCGGGGTCGTCTAAAACGTCGGGTCGCTTTTTCTGGATTTGAATCGCATCTTCCACCAACCCGACTATTTTCTCCTTCTCGTCGTCGTCCGGGATTTTGATCGGGAGACGACGCACGTCCCGTGTCGATAGCCCGATTCGATTGAGGAAATTCTTAGCGATATATCCGGAGAAAGTGGAGTTGAGGATGGCCATCATATACTTCAGGTCAGCTTTCTCCTCGTCGATACTGAAGAAGACAAGATTTGTATTCGTAAACACAGATGGCTCAATCATCCGGCACTCCAGATTTCTGACACCACCTCCTTGCTTCGTTGCGATTCCCTGATTCAGGTAGTACTGGTCGTTCCGAGGAACTCCTTGATCCTTGAGCTTATCGACGTTATCGCGCGACCAGTCCACGAACTCGTCAGTCGGACAGAAATAGAGATCACGACTTTTGCTTTCCCTTGTCACCTTCACGAAGGTCCGGTTAGCATCATTAGCAACGCCATGTAACTTCTCTTCCTCAGAGAGCTGACTGGCATCGTGTATAACCTTCTCTTCTTTGACCGTCTTGTAGAGTTTACTCCGGCTATAGGAATCTTCCTCCTCAATTCGTTTGGCCTTTTTTGTCCCCTCTAATACGTGGATAAAGTCCTTATTCGTTCTCATTGAGATACCCTGTCCACCGACAGTCAGCAGGCCGAAGGGGAGAATTTCTCCGGGACTTGTCTCTTGTATCAGGGATTCTACCTCTGGCAGACTTTTTTCAAGGTTTGATGTGTCTGCGATCTCATTTTGCCAGCGGTCGTAGACTGAATTAAACGGCGCGATGAATTCTCCGAATATCTCGGTGTTAAGCTCTGTTGGGGTAAAGAATGAGTTATTTATCGACTTTCTATAGAGTTCCCTATTCAACTGATAGATGGTGTGTTCCCCTAGATTTGATCGCTTGGTCTCATACGATACTTCTCCGATTGAGACAGAGTACGATTCATCGTAGTCAATAGGCGTCAACAATTGCGGATATGACTTAATATCGACATCATAGCTATCGTTGAGTCGTACTTCGTTCGACTTGTTGCCGGACTTACTCAGTGAGAATATTGCTGTCTCCACGGATGCATCAAAGGCATCCGGGTTCACCCGAGTCAGTTCGTCCAACTCGTCAAGTAGAGTGGATCGAACGTCAGTTTTGTTTATTTGGGTGAAGAAGGTATCCGACATTATGTATGTGAATACTCCATCGCTATTGGCGAGCTCGTATCCACGGTGGACGAAAAATTGGAAAAGATCTGTTTTAGAGTAGTACCTGAACCCTTCTTTTTCCGAGTAGAAATCTCCAAGTTCGCCCTTGTATTCTGCTCCTTCCTGACCCTCGTACGGTGGGTTTCCAATGACGATATCAAAGCCACCGTCCAGAATCACCTCCGGGATATTCGTAGTCCACGTAAAGGTAGAGTCCGCTGCTTCTGCCGCTTCAGTCATCCAGCCTCCCTTCTCTTTCACAGCTAACTGAGTTTCCAGTTCCGTTGTGAGCTTTTCCAACTGATCGCTAAGGCGGTCCTTATTCTTGCCGTGTGCAGTCTGGAACTCCTTCCGCGTCTTGTGAATTTCGTTTAGCGTACTATTGAGTCCGCCAGTTAGCGTCTCTTGGTAGGAACTAACGTCCACACGTGTCGGGTCGTATTCGCCGACGAGGCTATTCCCGACAAAGAACTTGAATCCAAGGTTTGGCAGGGCGAACTTCTGGTTGGCCTCAAGGAACTCCTCGTGACTCACATGCTTGAGATCCTGCATCAGGTGGAGCCAAACTCGAAATTTACACATTTCGATGCCGGCAGCATCAATGTCGACACCGTAGAGAGTGTCTGCAATAAATTCCTTCTTGAGTTGGAATCGACTTCGGTCGTCGCCACGGCTGGAGTCCAGCGCCTCTGATACCGCGACAAGCTCCTCCAGCATAGCGATAATGAACGCACCGCTACCTACCGCTGGGTCTAATACGGTCGCGGAACGGAGTGCCTCGTCGATGGCCTCAATCTGGCTGTCAGAGAGGGACTCAGGTGTAGTGTGATCGGTTACTAGCGATACCGCCTCCTCGTTTGTGATGTCCGTCTGCCCCAGCAAGTGCTGCTTAAGAGCATTTTTTGTCATATAGGAGGTAATCGGCTTCGGTGTGTAGAATGCACCCAGATCAGCGCGGTCGTCCTTCTGCATAAACATCTCAAAGATGCGCCCGATGAACTCTGGGTCAACAACGAGTTCCTGCTCGCTTGGGTTCGACTCGCGCAGGGAGATCTTGTATCGTCGGAGGAGCCCCTCTGGGTTACCGGAGCTGTTCTTTTCTGGGCTGAGGAGTTTATCGAAGAATACCTCGTCGATTTCGACATTCTTCTCTATGTCCTTGCGCTCAAAGAGTCCGCCGTTGAGGAAGGGTATTCGACCGAGTGTGTCGGACTCAGTCGTCCCTTCCTCTGAGAGTGCTTCGAAGAACAACGGCTCGAAGAAATCTTCGTAGACGTGCATATCAGGATCTTCGGCCACCTCTTCGTACTTGTTCTCGACGTAGTCCACATCCCCGTCAAGCCACTTCTTCTCCTCAATAAACAGCAAGAATAGGACTCGATTGACGACCGTTCGCGTGTATGCATTGAGGTTCTCCTCCGGATCCTTTAAGCCGTGAATCGCATCCTGAAGATCCTCGCGGAATATCTCCCCGAAATCCTGGTAGAAGCTCCGCGTGATCTCCCGAATGGAGAAGACTTCCTCAACATCGCCTTCGAGACTCGCTCGACCCTGTCCAGAGTCCACGGAGAGGTCGTCAAGATAGTCGAGATACGCAGGTTCGACGCCGAATCGTTTGACCGTGAAGTAGTTGAGATCGAAGGTCACCTCAACGTCTTCTGAAGAGAACTGCTCCTCAATATGAAGGAACGTAATATCATCGTTCAGGGGGCTGGTCAGTGGTCCCTCGTCAGATTTTCTATATGCAATGACAGTGAATAGTTCGTTGATGGGGCTCCCGTGTCGTTTCAAGTGTCGCTTCAGATCGCTAAACGCGGGGCTATCCCCAGATGCTTCGAGTTCGATGTATCGAATGATGCCGTCACCATTCTCATCAACTAAGTGTGCTTCGTACCAATCGTTCCCTCCTTGGTTGCGCTTTATCCCACTAGGGATCTCGACCATCCGTGTTCGGTTAAGCGGAGAAACCGACAGACGGCGCTCTAGTGACGAAGCTATCGTTGTAGACCGCGTGGGGAGAGAATGTGCTAAACCAACTCTCCCCGGATCTCATACGACGACGGTTGACTTCCCTGTTTCCCACCGAGCTAATCGAAGACATCGCGCGCGAGCGCGATGTCGTCCAGCGTGACCGGAAAATCGACATCACGATGCTCGTCTGGACGCTCATCATGGGCTTCGCCGTCGACGGCGAAGCCCGAACTATCGCCGGCTTTCAACGGGCGTACTCCGCAGCAACCAACCAGACCGTTGCCCGCTCAAGCTTCTACGATCGGTTCACGCCGGCCCTCGCAGCACTGTTGAACGACCTCCTCGAGCACGCTCTCGAGGAGGTCGCGGTTCCTCACACGATCGCGCCACAGTTCGAGCTGTTTCGAGACGTACTGATCGCCGATGCAACCGTGTTCAGGTTGCATCGGCTCCTCGATTCGTTTCCAGCCACTCACTCGGGTCAATCCGGCGCGAAACTCCACCTCGTGCAGAACGCGACCAAGCAGACGATCGAGCAGTTCCAGCTCACCGATGAACGCACCCACGAGAGCAGCCAACTCCGCACCGGGAGTTGGCTACGAGGCCGGCTGTTACTGTTCGATCTGGGCTTCTACAGTTTCCGCCGCTTCGCGTTGATCGAGGAGAACGGCGGGTTCTTCCTGAGTCGGCTGAAGTCGAACGCGAATCCGTTGATCGTTGGAGAGCGACGGAAATGGCGCGGGCGCGCCATTTCCTTGCCAGAGCGTCGTCTTCGGGACGTTCTGGAAGATCTCAGTCGGGAGATCATCGACGTAACGGTAGAGATCGAGTTCAAACGGCGGGCATACGCTGGGAAGGAATCAACGGATTCGATGGAGTTTCGCGTCGTCGGTGTCCGCAACGAGGACACCGACGACTACCACCTGTACGTGACGAATCTGCCCGATGAGTTCACTCCAAGGCAGGTCGGGGCGCTGTACGGGTTGCGGTGGGAAGTGGAGTTGGTGTTCCGGGAACTGAAGTCGCTGTATGGGCTGGAGAAATTCCAGACGAGTGATCCAGCGATCGTGGAGCTGTTAGTGGTGGCGGCTCTGCTGACGCTGACGGTCAGCAGAGCCTTGCTCGGGGTGTTTCAGGAGCTGTTCCCAGAGACAGTGTTTCCGCGAGAACGCTGGGCGAAGACCTTCCGGTCTCTCGCCCAGCTCATGCTCGAAGATCTGGCCCAGTCGTTCGGCCATCCACCGCCGAACCTGTCGGAACTGCTGTTTCGTGACGCCCGCCAACCAGAGAAATCGCGGCTCTTACTCAACGAACGAGTAGCTGAGGCCTTCAGGAGGCGATCCAGTGCTTAACCGAACACCAATGCCAGATCCACACAAACGGCAGCACTAATGGGCCAAGACCGATTCCCGTCATTGTGAGACTCGTTGCAAGTCCTTGATAAGAATCAAACCATTGAGGCGTGAGTGAAACTGTAATAGTAAACGCGGTCCCCCCTGTGATGCCAAGAAGTGAAAATACTACAACAACACCAGGGTATGAGTTGACAATTTGAAGCAGTACGATAGCAGCTATGAGGCCGACACCGACTATCACGAGGACCGGTCGAAGAGAGAACCTGGCGGCGAACACGCCAAATAGCCCACCAACCATGAGAAAGACTGCAGTTGTGATCGAAAAAATCGATGACACTTGTAACTGAGTAAGGTTGAAGATTGTTGCAAGGCGATCTGCATAGACGGTGAAGGTAAATATAGTCCCCCAGATCATCGTGAGGACGCAAATACCAAGTCCGACAATTAGCCACCCTTGCGTGGAATCAAGTGCTTCTTGGTGAGCTGTTGGTTCTTTGGTTCCTGTCATAATCTCAGTACCTCACAAAGCATCCTCGCCTAGCTGTCTCTGAAGCCTGAGTTCTGTGGCGGAGCGGTTGGACTGGCGGTTTCGACGAGAGAATCATGGACGGATCGGCGGAGAGCCGTCGCTGTCGGCGGCGGCTGCCGCCGACGCGACAGCGTCGCCACTCCCACCGTTGGCTAGCCCGGACGGGAGTTACCGGTGGAACCGGTCGTCCGGTGGCCGGTTCGCGGGGACGGCCCGACGCGTCGCGAGGGCCGTCCACGCTGCCCGTCGGATCATGTTGATGAACTCCTTGAATGGCCACTGCCAGAGGCGACGCCCGCCTCGGCGGGGCGTCGCCACGTACTCCCAGTGCAGATACCGCCACACGTTCTGTAACAGCAAGCTCACCACGACGTACAGCAGCCGTACAACCGGATTTTGTGTCGAGGTCGTCGCAATCGTTTGCTCGGAGAGTCGGTAGCTCGCCTCGATACCGAAGCGTTTCGCGTAGTGGTATCGAGCGTCTCGTGGTGAGTCGATGAAGGGCGCGTCAGCGGCGTAGCCGTGACGCGCCACGCCATGTTCGTCGTACCGTCCGTTCTGGTAGGTACAGTCGATGTAGACGGGAAACTCGACGGTCCAGCTGTGACCGTCGAGTTTCGCTGTCAGACTGTGCTGAATCACGCGACTCCACCCTTCCGAGAGTTCTCGCTTGATCGCCCGTCCCCAGCGGACGATCGGCATGACGTAGGCGTGGTTGTGCGCCTGAAGCAGCGTCAAACACTTGCTGTCGTAGAATTCGCGGTCAAGATAGACGGCCTTGACACCGAGGTCAAGGCCGTCGAGAATAC
Source organism: Haloferax volcanii DS2 (assembly GCF_000025685.1). Taxonomy (GTDB): domain Archaea; phylum Halobacteriota; class Halobacteria; order Halobacteriales; family Haloferacaceae; genus Haloferax; species Haloferax volcanii. Next base: position 81,678 of record NC_013966.1, read on the forward strand.
CGAGGAACTCTGCGAGGACACTGCTGGCGGTGTCGCCGTCTTCGAGACGGCGCACCGCCAGCGTGTAGCGTTTGTTCTTCACGCGTGCGTACAGTGTCGCGTACGCGTGAAACGCGGTGGTTCCACGCTTCGCTTGTGAGTGATACAGGCCGTCTGTATCGTCTTCGTCGCCGTAGTAGGGCCGCAGGTGGAGGTCTGCGCAGACCTCCACCTGCTGGGGAAGGACGTCGAGAACGTCTTTCTGGAGGAGCGTGTTCCCGATTTGTTCGAGCGTCTCGAGGTCGAACTTGGTGCGGAGATGGTAGAGAACCGAGTTTTCGTGAGGTGCATCTTCGCTTCTCTTGCAGAGTGTAGAGACCGAGGTCCCGTCGGCGCAGGCGCCGACGAGGACCTCGTAGATGTCTTCAGCATCGAGTTCAGCGTTTTCAGCGAGTGAGAGAGCAACTTCCTCGTCAAGAGAGTTGACGAGGAAGTTAAGGAGCTGGTCCTCGTGGATTTCATCGTCTGTTTGCTGGTTGTTGGACACATCTTCAGCAAGCAGACCTTCTAACTAAACGGCTTTGTGAGGTACTGAATCTATCTCTCCCACCGTCGTATTGAGTAGTTAGTCTACAGGATATAGTCATCCTTTGAAGTAGCTGTACACTCGCGAGGTTTTAATAAGCAAGGTTGTACTGTTCGGTTCTCATATGGTGTTGCAAACGGTCTCGAATAGCCTACTCGTACGCTAATCGGAGTTCGATTTCGTTTGACCCCGTTGTGACAAGTTCAATGAGCTGCTGACGGTATTCATCGTTTTCGATGCGTGCATGGGGCGCTGCGATGGCGATTGCGCCTCGAATATCGTCGTTGACCACGATAGGTGCAGCGACTGCAGAAACTCCCTGTGCGGTCTCATTGTGGTTGACGGCGTACCCTTGTTCACGAATCTCGGCAAGCTCCTTCTGTAGCTCATCTCTCGATGTGATTGACTCTGGAGTCTGCTGCGGGAGACCATGGGTCTCGACGACATTCGCGATGTGTTCGTCCGACGAGAACGCAAGCATCACTTTTCCGGACGCTAGACAATTCATGAACTCGTGTTTACCCAATCTTTCATGTGTCTCGATCGAATTTTCTCCTAACTCCTGTGCTAAGTAGACTACTTTTCCACTCTGTTCGACCGTCAACCAAACTGCAGCACCACTTTCTTCAGCCAATTGCTTGAGAGTGTCTCTCGACTTCGAGCATATCGAAAATGTATCACGTGCGGCAATACCGTGATCCAGAAATCGGAGTGAGAGACTGTACTGCCGTCCTTCGTTCACAAAGTAGCCGATGTGGGTGAGTGTCGTCAGGTAGTCGTGCAGTGTACTCTCAGCCATGTCGACATGTTCGGAAATGTCGGTAAACGTCGCAGATTCTAGGTCTTGGACTATCTGGACTAACTCAAACACTCGAACTGCTGTTTTGATGGGCCGCTTCGGTGAGTCAGCGTTTGTCATAGTATACCTAATGATGATTTCACGTATAATACTTGTTCAACTGTCTGGCGTCTGTCGTAGAGCACAGCGTATCTTATTTGAGATAGTTCGTAGTTCAATTTGTAGAGTTACGACACTATGTTTGTAATTATATGTCTCCCGAATATATGCAATTTCGAATATACCGAAATGCGGATTCAGCATACTGTAGAGGATTCTAGCGGACTCAGCGATTACTTTGAGTTGACTCTCGTCGTTGGGTATCAGGATCGGCTCGGATATTTCAAAATCAGCTGAGGTAGTCTTACCCAACTCAAACTCTACAACCAAAATAGAGCCGCAAAATGAGGTAACTTCTAACTTCGGGTGGATAACCGGTTTTCTCGGGTCAGATCCGGACGTAGACGTCGCCGTCGACGGCCTCGGCGTCAAACGTACCGATACACTTCCCTGAAACCTCATGCTCACCGGACTCGATATCCAGTTCCCAGAGATGCCACGGACAACTCACGCTGAGCTCCTCTTCGTTGACCCCACCGCGGGACTTCGTCCACGTATGTTCCGCGTTAATCTTCTCCTCACCCGCCTTGTACAGCGGCGCGTTTTGGTGTGGACAGCGGTTCGACAGGGCGTAAAATTCGCCCTTGACGTTGAAGATCGCGATTTCGATTCCGTTAGCGTTCACCGCAATCCCGCGGCCACGGGGGATATCTTCGACCGATGCGACCTTGGTGTAGTCGTCTTTGATCTGTGAATCTGCGCTCATGGCTGGTTAGATACCGAGTATATCTTCGGCGTTCTTGTGTAAGACCGCGTCGCGAAGGTCCTCGTCGAACGCGCGGGACGTGTAGAACCACGTCGGCGGGTCGAGCGTCTGGTGCGGCCAGTCGCTCGAGTAGATGAACGTGTCCTCCGCCATACTCAGCTCGAGTAGATTCCTTGCTTGTCCGGACCCTCGCGGAAGTGCGAGCGGTTGGGTCGTCACGTAGATGTTGTCGCGGAGGTATTCGCTCGGACGTCGGTCAAGGTACTCCTCGCCGTCTTCGTGCTTCCGGGGGGTGATTCTGATGTCGTCGGGGTGCATCTCGTAGAATTCGTCCATTCGGTAGCGCAGGAACGGGAGCCACCAGTGGCCACCCTCCTGAAAGACGACGTTGAGGTCAGGATACCGGTCGAACACGCCTCGCATAATCATGTTCACGATGTTTACCATCGTGTGGACGGGCCAATCGAACCCGAGTACCTCGGTCCACGTCAGCATCTCGTCACCGACGTAGGAGTGCTGTGGCCAGTACGCGAGCGACCCGTGCAGGAGGAGTGGAAGGTCGTGTTCGACGAGTGCTTCGAACACCGGCTCGAACTGTTCGCTTCCCCACGGCGTCTTGGGGTCGAACCACGAGTACGCGGCGACGATATTGTCCTCCGATGCGACGCGCTCGATTTCTTCAACCGCGTATTCGGTGTCCCACTTCGGGACGAGCATTGAGGTGTAGACTCCCTCGTCCGCGAAGTTGTCGAGCATGTAATCATTGCCCGCCTGCACGATTCCGTTCTTCAGGACGGGATGGTGCTGAAGCGGGAGATTGTTGATCCCGGCGTTGACGATGGGATCGTCGATGGCGAATTTCTCGCAGGCCTCGTGAACGTCTTCAGCATACTCCGCGCGTCCCTGCGTGAACAGTCCTTCATTGCCCTCTTTGATACCGTAGGCGGCGTCCCACTTGCCCATAATCGGTGTCGGACCGAACTCAGTCGTCAGCTTGTCTCTGACGACGTCGTCTTCCACGTACGACAACAACTCGTCCTCCAGTGGATTGACATGGAAGTCGAGATCGATGACTCGATCGTCGAACGCTTGATCGGGTACCTCTGCTTGAGCATCTATTCGGCTAATTGGCGAGCCCATGATAAACAACTGTGATATTACCGCATAAATAAGTTATGTATATCAACCAATATTTCCAGTCACAAGTCGGGCAGTTCGGGCGAGTCGCTCCCTTCGACGGGGGCCGGTGAGAGGGAGAAAGGCTGTGGTTGGTGGACGGCTAGTGAGGCGAATCAATGACTGGGAACACGATACCGTCGGAGAGTTGCGAACCTACGGAGCCGATTCGTCGCTTGAACAAGACTGCTATTGAAATAGGTTATAATTATTTTCTCAGGTAGTTTTATACCCGATGATGAACTCTGACGAGTTATGCTCGGTAGCCAAGCATGGGAGAGCGAAGACCACGTATCCGACGCATCGGTGAGAGCCGAGGAAAAGTCGATTTCCGATGTAGACTTCGGTCGAAACGGATGGAGACCGATAGTTCGGTTCATCGTCGCGTTTCTGACTGGGGGATTCGTCTTCCTGTTTCCCATACAGTGGAACGGTCAGACGACGATTCCACTCGACGTCATCTTGACGCTCATCCAGAACGCATCGATAGCCGCCGTCGAACTGTTCGCACTCGGCATCATCATCGTGGGGGGTGTGTTGACGACTGTCGCCAACGTTCACTATCGTGGCACGCCGACGTTTAGCCAACAAACGGTCGATCGACTCGAGTTGGAGTACTGGCGTACAGCGTCGGTGTTCGTTCTGTTCAGACTCGCGGCGGTCTTCTTCGCGTTCGCGATTCTGTTCGACATCGGGCCGGCGTGGATGCTTGCGGACCCCATTGTCAACATCGCCTGGGGCGCACTCGTCATCACGGTCGCGCTCGTAATACCGATCGGTGCCGTCTTCGTCAATCTACTCGCGGAACTCGGAGGACTCCAGTTCATTGGTACGTTGGCACAACCGGTAATGCGGCCAGCATTCAAACTCCCAGGGCAGTCAGCACTCGATAGCGCAGCATCGTGGCTCGGATCGTTCAGTATTGGCTACTACCTCACTCGGAACGTGTTCGACCGGGGCGGATACAACAAGCGTGAGGTGTTCGTCATCTGTACCTGCTTTGCAACGGCGAACTTAGGGACCGTCGGTGCGGTTGCGGCCATTCTCGGCCTGCTTCACATTTTCCCGGTCATCGTGCTTCTCTACACCATCGCGACCCTCGCCGTCGCGGCCATCCTCGTCCGGATTCCACCTCTCTCGATGGTGCCGAATGAGTACATTGCAGAGCCCGACCCAGAGCCTCGGTTTACTGGAACTGTTGGTGAGTATCTACGGTTCGCGTTCAACGAGGGCGTCTCGACGGCGGCGAACGGTGACTCGATACCCCGCGCGTCGTTTACTGGCTTCATCGATGGTCTGAAGCTTGCCGGTACGGTCGTCGGTTCCGTGTTGACGATGTCGATGGTTGTTCTCCTGCTTGAGGCGTACACGCCGGCGTTCGAATACATTGCCGAACCGTTCGTTCCGCTGCTGTCTCTGTTTGGGATTCCGGATCCGAAACTGGCCACTATCGGTATCATCCTGGGCGGAGCGGAGTTCTTCATCGGCAGCACGTTCGTCGTCCAGGCGGACTTAGTCACGCAGGTGTTCGTCTTGATCGTCACGAGTGCGCAGGCCATCTTCTTTTCTGCACCGGCACCGATGATGGTCGATATGTTCGACGACGTGCCGATGCGGTTCCGCGACCTCTTTCTCCTCTTGGTCATGCGTACCGTGCTCCTCATTCCGATTGCCGCGGCACTGACGCATGCGGCGGACACGCTTGGCCTGATATAGCCCCGGCCGGCGCTTGATAGTTGGCGCGTTCGAATCGCGGTGAAAAATCGTACTGAGGTTTCTCCCGTTTCAATCGGTCGTTTCGATTAGGACCGGTCGCTCTGACTTCAGGAGAACCTCCTGAGACACGCTCCCGAAGAGTGCTTTCCCCGCGGGTGACCGCTTCCGACCGGCGAGACTGATGATGTCGGCGTCGATACGCTCTGACATCTCGAGGATGCTTTGAACCGCATCCCCGCTCAACTGTTCGACTTTGACCGCAAACCCTGCCGCTTCGAGGTCACCGAGGGCCGCCTTGACCGACTTAAGATTCTTCGCGTCGGCTCTGTCGTCGTCCGTACGGAAGACATGCAACACGGAGATGTGAGTGTCTTCCTTCTGTAGCGGGAGACTGGTTATGGTTTTGGCTTGCTTTTTGGCTCGTTCAACATCCGTGTCGACTGCAAGTAGAATCGTTGTCATGGTTTCGCTGTCGGGTGGTTCGAGCAATTGGCTCGCAATCGCCTTACGCCACTCGCACGACTGTACGAATGACAGCTTGTAACATAGTTCTTTATACCGACTCTCGAAACCCGAGAACGTCTTGAGGCTCACGTCACCCCTGAGGGCGGTGAGTACGCGTATCGGTTTGGCCCGGATTCGTGCTCTCGGATACGCTTCGCTACGTCTCACGACGCTGCGTCTGACGCAAAAAGGAAAGTGGCGCTACGTACTGCGACGTTACTGGCCGCCTTTCTGGACGTTCACGTCGGCGAAAGATAGGTCCCGTTGCGTGACGTCGACGGTCATCGATCCGACGCTCTCGATTTCGGCCTCGACGGTATCGCCGTCGTTGAGTTCGCTCACGCCTTCTGGCGTTCCCGTCGTGACGATGTCGCCGGTTTCGAGCGTCGCACCGATACTCGCGTACTGGACGATGTCCGCACAGGTGTAGACCATATCGCTGGTATTCGCGTCTTGACGTGTCTCCCCGTTGAGGTCGAGCTGCATGTCCAGATTCTGCGGGTCGTCGATTTCGTCCGGGGTGACGACGCTCGGGCCGACGACGGTGAACGTGTCGTAGGACTTCCGGTTCGACCGGTCCTGGTCGCCGCGGACCGAGATGTCGAGTAGGATGGTGTACCCGAAGATATTGTTCCAGGCCTCGTCGGAATCGACGTCCTTGGTGTCTTCGCCCATCACGAACGCGAGTTCGATTTCGTGGTCGACTCGACGGTCGTCGAACGGCAGTTCGATGCCGTGGTCCGGCCCGACGACGCTCGACGGCGCTTTTAGGAAGTACCCCTTGTCCTCGATCGAGAACCACTCGTCTGTGGTGATGTCCTTATCCGCGATGGCTTCCTCGATGTGGTTCTCGTAGTTCAGGGGTGCCGCGATAACCTTACCGGGGCGCTTTACTGGCGACTTGATCTCGACTTCGCTTCTATCGTAGTCCGGTTCAGCATCGACGTATTCGTTGGCATCGTAGTCACCATTGATGTACTCGACGAGTGGGTCAGTGGTACCGAGTCCGAGGCGGTCGGTAAGGTCGACGATGCCGTCGTTAGTCAACAGTCCCAGGTGTTCCTGGTCGAATCTGACGAATCGCATAATACCCTGTTCACCCAGGTTGGTTATAAAACATGCTGTTGGAGAAAATCTGCGAAGAGCAGATCTCGACGAGTCAACGTCGAGTAGCGGGTCTGTATGAAACCCCCACCATATGTGTGTTAGTTGGGGAGACAGTAGTCGAGTAGTTCAACCGGGGTCGGCGGCTCTTCGCGGTCGAGTTCCGTTCCAGACAACGAGCTCTCGGTGGTGACTGCTTCGATACGGTCGTCGCTGAGTTGCGTCCGACAGGATGTTCCAGGGGCCGTGACGGCGGTTGCCTCACTTACCTCGATCTGCTCGAACAAGATCTCGCCGATCGATTTGCTGAGTGAATAATGCTCGGACTCGTAGCCGAAGCTCCCAGCCATACCGCAACAGCCCGAATCCAACGGGTCGACCTCGTAGCCGGCGCGCCGAAGGACACCGACGGCGTGGTGATCTTTCTTCACCGCCTTCTGGTGGCAGTGACCGTGGTAGGCGACCGACTCAGTCGTCGGCTCCCAGTCGACGTTCTCGCCGAGCCGGAAGGAGTCGAGGTATTCGCAAACTCCGTAGGCATTCGCTGCGAGGGATTCGACAGCGGGGCCATCGCATAAGTCGAGCGCGTCAGACTGGAACATCACCGCGTCGGACGGCTCGGCGAGGACGACGTCCCAACCGTCTCTGACGTACGGTGCGAGTTCCGCGACGTTGCTTTCGACTGCGTCGCGCGATTTTTCGACGAACCCCTTCGAGAGCGCCGGTCGACCGCTATCGGTGCGCTCAGCTAACCGAACGTGGACACCGGCGGCCTCAAGGACACGAACCGTCGCTTTTCCGACCTCCGTGTGACTGTAGTTGGTGTAACTGTCCACGAAGAAAACCGCCTTCCGCTCGGCGTTGCTCTCGGCGACGTGCGCACCGCCGCGGCTCTCGAACCAATCACGTACTGTCTCACGTTGGAACTCCGGAAGCGCCTGCTCGCGTGCGATCCCGAGCGTTTTCTCCGCAATCGTTCTCGCCCCCGGGATTGACTGTGCAAGATTCGAAATCGGGGCGAGCGTGCTTCCGAGGGGAGCCAATGCGTCGAAGTTCGCGAAGAGCTTGTCACGGAGGCTCGACCCGTGTTCTTGGTGACGTGCGTGCATGACTTCGGTCTTCAGTTTCGCCATGTCGACTTCGCTCGGACAGTCGCGGGCACACCCCTTACAGCCGATACAGAGGTCAAGCACCTCCTCGGCGAACTCGTCGTCAGTCGGGTCGTCCGGTAGGTCCCCACTCATCGCTTGTCGAAGGAGATTCGCGCGCCCCCGCGTCGTCGTAATCTCTTCACCGGCAGCGCGGTACGTCGGACACATCACGCCCCCGGACGTGTCTTGGCCCCCACGACACCCACCACAGCCGTGGCAAAGTTCTACCATCCCCTGCATGCCGTTTTCGTTCTCCCAGTTGAGCGATGGTTCGAATCCGGTGTCGTAGGAGTACTCGCCGTCGTACCGGAGGTGCTCGGTCATATCGTGGTCGCCACAGACGTTGCCAGGGTTGAGTAACCAGTCGGGGTCGAACGCGGTCTTCAGGTCACGGAAGGCGTCCCAGAGCGCGTCACCGTACAGTTTGCGGTTCCATTGAGTCCGCGCGCGACCGTCGCCGTGTTCGCCGGAGACGCTCCCGCCGAGTTCGACCACGAAGTCGGTCACAGCGTCGGCAATCTCGACCATGTCCCGTCGGTCCGCCGCGGCTTTCGTGTTCACGAGCGGGCGGACGTGCAAGACGCCCGGGCCGGCGTGCGCGTAAAACGCTGCGTCGACGTCGCGGTTCTTGGCTTCGAGCAGTGTTTGGAAGCGTTCAACGAACTCGGGGAGGTGCTCCGGTGGAATCGCACAATCCTCGATGAAACTAATGTGTTTCACATCGGACGTCCGAGAGAGCAGGATGGGGAGACCGGCTTTCCGAAGCTTCCAGAACTGCTCTCTGTCAACCTCGCTGTGCGCTTCCACCCCGGCGAATGAGAACGTCTGTACGGTGTCTGGGTGGTCCTTCGGTGGCTCTACGTCCCCTTCTCCCTCGGAAACGCGGTCAGCGAGGAGCCCCGAAGTCAGCGACCGTCCGTGACCGTCGTCGTCGGCATAAAACTCCACGAGTAGTCCCGCATGTGCGTCGTCCGGGACGAGCGCGGCAATCTCCTCGAAATCGGCGGTATCCCGCGCCAACCCGATAAGGACGTCGTCGATGAGTTCGACGGCCGCGGGGTCGTGTTCGAGGACGTGCTGCACGTCGGTCACGGCGTCGAGCACGCTCTCGTAGAACAGCAGCGAGACCGCCTTCGTCTCGGGGACCGGCTCTAAGGCGACCTTGGCTTCGGTGACGACCGCTAATGTCCCTTCGCTCCCCGCCATGAGCCGCGCGAGGTTGACTGTCCCCGTCTCGGCTTCTTCCACGAGAACGTCGAGGTTGTACCCGGAGACGTTGCGTTTCAACTCGGGGAACCGCGCTCTGACCTCATCGGCTTCGTCGTCGACGATGCGAACGACTTCGGCGTACACGCGTTGGAGAAGCGTGCCGTCGCTGTCGGCGCGCTCTCGGAGTTTATCGAGGTCCGTCTCGCCGAGCGTTGCGACCGTCCCGTCGGCCAAGACAACCTCACACTCCTCGACGTACGCGTCGGTCTTCCCATATTTGAGCGAGTGCGCGCCGGTTGAGTTGTTGCCGATGGCACCGCCGATGACGCTCCTGTCGCCGGCCGCGGGGTCGGGTGCGAACTTCAGTTCGTGTGGGGACAGCGCCTCGTTGAGTTCCGCGAGGACGACGCCGGATTGCACCTGAGCGTACCGTGCATCCGCATCGACCGACACGATGGTGTCCATGTACCGGGTGAAGTCGAGGACGACGGCCTCGTTGACCGCCTGTCCGGCCAGACTCGTTCCAGCACCCCGGGGGAGGACTGGGATTCCCCGTTCGGAGCAGTAAGAGACGACGGCAGCGGTATCCTCGGTCGATGTCGGGAATACGACGCCGATTGGCGTCTCTTCGTACGCACTCGCGTCGGTTGCGTACAACTGCCGCGTGTACGTATCGAACCGAACGTCGCCGTCAACTCGCTCTCGAAGGTCGGAGACGAGCGCCGGCCGCTTGACGTCGTTCGACGTGTGATCGTAGTTCGGTCGTTCGTCGGTGTGATCAGCAGACGTGCTGCGTTGGTCTAGACGGTTACTCATGGCCAATTGATTTGTCGAATATCTCTGAGGAGTCGAACAATTCGCGGCAGTCCTCACATACCATCCGGTCTTGAATGGCGTACTCCCACAGTTTTCCGCCACAGTTCAAGCAGTCAAAGTGCGCTCTGACAAATGGATTTGCCTGTGCGTATGGATTCTCGAACTCCGCCATACACGTTGTCGTGGCGCCGAGTACATAAGCCTACCACCTGCAGTAAAACAACGTATGAAATATCTCTTAGCAGTAACAGCTGTCGTCCGTAGTGCTTGAACGCTCGCCGACAGCCGCGATTACTGTGGTGCCGCCTCGGCGTAGAGGTTGAACGCCTCGAACACGGGACGGTCGGTCATCCCGAGGAGGATGGCCTCACCATCCGGATCATGGTGATGAATCTCGTCCGGTGCGACGACGAACACGTCCCACTGACTCCACTCCAGTGCCTCGTCACCGACATGTGTCGCGCCTTCACCCTCGATGACGAAGTATACCTCAGTCGTGTTGTGGAAGTGTGGGTCAGTCTCCTCTTGAAGCAACTGCGCGCGGAACGACATCGTTGGAAACAGCGGCGGCTTCCCCGACGCTGGGTTGACGTACGAGAGACTGTAGCCGTCGTGCGGGTCTGGGGTATCGTTGTCGGCGCGCTGACGGAGTGCTTCTAGGGTGTCGTCCCACCCGAACCGGTAGGGCGGCGTCGCCTCGCACTTCCCCTCAAATGGACCAGGAATGCCGTCTCGCTTCGTCTCGCCGTAGTCACGGGCACGCCCGTACTGTGACTCCCAGTATCCCGGCGTCTTCGTGACCGGCTGACGGTCCAGTTCGTGATACTCGAAGGTATTTTTCGCGTTGAGCGAATCGAGCACGAGCGGGAGGTCGAGGACGTCGAGCCACGCTGCCGTCTCGTCGCCGTCGTTCACGTGGTCGTGCCACTCCCACTGCGGCGTCGTGATGAGGTCGTTGTCCTTCATCGGGAACTCCTCGCCCGCGACCACCGTCTTCATCTCCTCGTGCCCGTCGATCGTGAACCGAAGCGCGTTCGCCCCGTGTCGGTGCGAAGGCGCGGTTTCGCCCGGTGAGACCGTTTGAATCCCGACGTAGATAGTGTTCGAGATGGCGTTCGCCGTGTTGATTGGAACGGCGACGCGCCGCTGGAACCCCGGTGGGAGGTCGGCAATCGGAACGTCTTCCTCGATAGCGTCAATGGCAGTCTGAATATCCTCCCACTTCCAGATATCTGAGTCGGGGTCGTCTAAGACGTGGCCCATGTCATCTTCGACTTCCCACAGTGGACGTAGGTCGTGTTCTTCGAGGATACCTCGGGTACCGGAACTCAGCTCTAAGAGTTCCTCTGGCTCTTGTTGTGCCATACCGAGTCTTTGGTACAGTTTTGCAATAAGTCTATGGGGGGTTTCTAATCGATAGCCGAATGAGTCAAACGCTGGCTACGGAGCCCCGATAGAATCATTGCCATGGGTCTTGAGATCAGACCTACAATGTCGAGTGACTCACGTTGGCCTACCATTGGCATCCCTAATATCCACCCTACATGGGTTTCACCTCTCTTTGGGATACTTGTGGCTGCAGCTATCTTTCGGTTCGTTCCACTCGCGCGAGATGCGAGTCTCATGCTCGCTATCACAGTGTTTTGCGTCGTGTTGTGGATCAAGTCACCGGTTGAGCCGTGGTTCACAGCACTCCTCGGCATCGGATTAATCGGAGTCGCATTCTCGCCTGGGTTAGCATTGACAGGGTTTCGTTCGCCGGCGACGTGGCTGGTCGCTGTTGGAATTCTCGTCGGAGAAGCTTCCCGTCAGAGTGGTCTGGCAAGGTTAGTAGAGACGCTTGCTCGCACCCGAATGCCGACCGCTGCCTCAACTGATGCCGTCGCTGCGTTTCGATACCTACTCGTCGCCTTCTGCCTCGCTAGTCTCGCGCTGGCCGTCTTGATACCTTCTGCGCTCGTTCGGGTTCTCATTCTTGGGCCGATACTGCTCTCACTCGGCGACCTCTTCACTGAACGGCGAGCGAAAATTGGGCTCTTTCTCGGCCCACTGTTCGCGACGTTTTACGGTTCATCAGGCGTTCTGACTGGGGCTCTCGCGAACATCATCGTAACCGGGCTCGTCGAATCTACCACTGGCCTATCTATCTCATGGACTGAATGGCTACTCTGGGCCGGTCCCGTGATGGGAATCGGTCGCGTTCTGGTGGTAATCACCGTCACCTATCTCCTCTATCACCCGCGCGACAAGGGTTCCCTCGCCGCTCACGAACGAACTGCGAACGTTGGTGTGACATCCCAGCAGTTGAGAATGCTCGCCTTCCTCCTCGTTGGTGTAGCCATCTGGATGACGGACTTCTTACACGGACTCCATCCGTTATTCGGCGCGCTCGTGGTTGCACTCTTGGCGTTCGCTCCAAAGATTGGTGTTGTCGATTCGGACGCCATCTCTGAGGCCGATTTCTCGATCCTGTTCTTTTTCGGCGCGATATTCGCAATCGCCGCGGGTCTCCAGCAGACTGGGTTCACCGATCTGGCTGCCGAAGCGCTCCTCTCACAGTTGCCGAGCGATGCATCGCTCCCTATCGTTCTCGTATTCGTCGTCGTCGTCTCACAACTCCTCGCTCTGGTGATGGAGGGTCTTGCCGTCGCCAGTGTCCTCACACCAATTCTCACTTCATTTTCGAGTAGTATCGGAATCCCGTTGGTTCCAGTGGCGGTGATGGAGGCTGTGGCCCTCAATACCTACTTTTTCCCGTATCAATCGGCAGTTCTCGTGGCGATCCTCGGGATGGGAACTGTAGACAGTGTCGAATTGACCCGCATCTCGAGTGCTATCGCTGCTGTGTCACTGCTATTTCTCGTTCCAGTACAAATCGGGGTGTTCGTGGTTTTCTTCTGACGTGCTCTGGTTCTCTTCGGCGTGAGTGACCGTTTGTACGTGCCCCAAGAATAGGTGTTGTTGATTATTAAAATTCAGAAATACCGAAGCGGATGTAGGCGAAGTGAAGTTCCGCGCACCGTCAGAGTTCACAGTACAGGTCCGACGAAAACGATGGTGATAGTCGATTTGTCCATCGGTTAGAACGCACCGAAGATTGGCTGAACACGCAATATACGTTCCACTCATAGTGACCCGACCTCTCCCCTGTCTACCACTTTCGAATTTATCGAAGCCACTGACTGACATAGCGTGTCGCTGTGTGAGTGAAATGCCTCTCTCCGTCAGATTTGCCCACACGACGGTAACTAATGATAATACGTACTGTTCCATGATTGATCCGGTTATTTCGAATCTACTCAGAACCGGACTCACTTGGTATTCTCCCCTCGAATCTAAGGAACGCAAAGAATGCGATGTCGGGGTTACGAATTACGAGAGAAACGTCTGGATTAGAAGTTCTCGTAGATTATGTCACGCTGTATCTCGCTCACGCCCTCGTAGATGAGCGGCATCCGAACGTCACGATAAACACGTCCGATTCGACTCTCGTCGAAGAGTCCGTGACCCCCGTGTAGTCGGATGGCTGTCTCGGCGCACTCCGCCGCAGTTTCGGTCGCGTGTAGTTTCGCCATCGAAGACCACTTCGCCGCGTCTTCGCCCGATTCCATCCGTTCGACGGTGTGCCAGAGTAACGTTCGAGCACTCTCGAACTTCGTCCGCATCTGGGCGAGGTCGTGTCTGACGGACTGAAAGTCCGAGACGGGCCCGCCGAACTCTTCCCTCTCGTGTACGAACTCCCAAGCCTCTTCGATGGCCGCCGCCGCTAGTCCGATTCCCTGCGCGGCAACGCGTGTTCGGCCGTGGTTGAAGAATTCGGCAACCATCCGGAACCCGTTCCCTCGTTCTCCGACGAGGTTCTCGTGGGGGACCCGACAGTCGGTAAACGTTATGTGTGACTGTTTCGAGGCGTGCATCCCGATTTTCTCTGGGACGTGTTCGGCGTCGTATCCGTCGCTATCAGTCGGGACGATTACCATCGAGTGGTTGTCGTGAGGTTTGTCACTCTCTTCCGTGCGAACGTATACGAGAATCCAATCCGCTTCGACGCCGTTCCCGATCCAGTATTTCTCGCCGTTTAATACCCATTCGTCCCCGTCCCTGACCGCTGTCGTCTCCATCCCCGCCAGATCGCTTCCCGTCTCGGGTTCAGAGATAGCCATCCCGGTGATTGCATCCCCCTCGGCGACCGAACGAAGGTATGTTTCTTTTTGATGAGGCGTCCCGAACTGTTCGAGAATCCCGGTACCGAAGCTCTGACCCATAAGCGCAAGTCCGATTCCCGCATCGGCGCGGAAGAACTCCTCCGCGGCGGCAACGGCCTCGCTTAAGGAACGACCGGCACCCCCATACTCGGTCGAGATTTCCTGTGCGACCAGTTCCTCTTCGCGCGCGGCTTCGACGATATCTATCGGGTACTCCCCCGACTCGAAGTACGCCCCTGCGACCGGTTCAATGTTCTCTCGCGCGAAAGTCCGCGCTCGTCGCTTTACCGTTTTAGCGTTTGCTGGTACCATGGCCTCGTCTAACAGGTCCATATTGGGCTTTCGATTCGATAATATATAACTTTTTACACTATAGAACTTTGTCTTCGCACAGGTAGCACTCGACGGATTCTGTCACGTCCAACATATCCGAACGGTTTTATCACCACACTACGATTAGTCATCTACGATGTCTGGTGACACACCACCGATGAAGTCCGTCTTGCGAGCGTTCGAGGTAATCCGGACGCTCTGGGAAGTTCGGAGCGCGGGGCCGTCCGAGGTGGCGGCCCACCTTGGGCTTTCGAAGAGCACCGCACACGTGTATCTTCGGTCGTTACAGGAGACTGGATACGTCGTCAACGAGGACGGTACGTACCGCCTTAGTTACCAGTTCCTCACGATGGGGTCTCGTCTGAAGTACCGAAGCCGAATCTTTCAGGTCTCGAAAGGGGAGATGCGGTCGCTGGCAGACGCGACTGACGAACTGGTCACTCTGTTCGCCGAGGAGTGCGCTGAGACTGTGTTACTTCACCAAGAGCAGGGAGACCAGGCACTCGAACTGGGTACCTACCCCGGGATGAAACTCCCAATCTACTCGCATGCGGCCGGGAAGGTTTTCCTGGCGTTCCTCAGCGAGTCTCGCACGCGAGAAATCCGTGAAAACCTCTTGCTCGAACAACAAACAGAAGCGACGATTACCGACCCCGTGACGCTGCAGACGGAAGTCGACCGAGTCCGAGAAGATGGGTTCGCCTTTGACTGGGACCAACAGGTTCAGGGGATGGGCGCCATAGCCGTTCCAGTAGTCGTGGCTGATACACTCTGTGCCGTCTTGGCAATCGCCTGCCCGACGGGTCGGCTTCAGGACGAGGCCTACAGAACCGAGTTACTCCAGAAACTGCGAGAGACAGTCGACAGCATCGCAATAAAGTACCAGTACGGAACCTGAATTTGCTCCACTGCGTGTGATATCGCACAATCGCCTCCACGAAGCCGACAGGACGGTGCGTCTGATATATCGAGACGGGGATTCGGAGAGTGAACCCCCGATAACTGGTTCCTTCCCCGGAATCCGAATTTCATGGACTACCGTTCGATAGATACCGCAATTGAGTCGCACCTTCTATTACAGACGTATGCTTGTAATCTATGCGGCTGATGGCCCACGAAACAGGCATACACACGCTCAGATATCGCTGCGTCTAATAATAGTAGACGACATTCGAGAAGCAATAGAGGATTGAACTGAGCAAGCCTCCCAGTCCGAACGCGTGTTCAATGAGCGATGCGGCCGCGCCCTCACCACGGCGTTACGTGGTTCAGCACAAACGTTGGATTAATCAGTATATTTATCACCCCTCAATTCATGGGTGTGAATTGCTATCATACATGTTCAACCAAGACGCTTGGACCAGTGACCACGAGACGTGGGAAGAGCCCGAAGAGGAAAGCAAAGCAATCGGCGACGTACTGCTATCGGAACTCGGAACACTCCCGCTGCTCCGGTTCGTAACGCTGTTCGCGTTCGGGGTCGCGTTCTTCGTGTTTCCCGTACCGCAGGGAAGTACGTTGACGGTTCCGTTCGATATCGTAGTTGGGGGCATTGAGCGACAGTTTGCTGGTGCCGTCTTGTGGCTGTCGTGGCTGATGGTCGTTGTCGCCGCGGTGTTAACTACGCTTGCGGAGTTACACTCCCGTGAGGTCATTCAGGTCGACGACCAGTCCGCTGAACTGCTCCACCTCGATATCTGGACGACGTCAAGTGCGTTCTGGGTACTTCGAATCGCCGGCGCCTTCATGGCGAGCGGGTTTCTCTTCGGAATCGGGCCGGCGTGGTTTCTTGCGCCAGAGATCTCCAACGTCGTCTGGGGAACGCTCGTACTCAGCATCGTCATAATCATCCCGCTTGGCTCTATCTTCGTGAACCTACTCGTCGACTGCGGGGCGCTTGAGTTCGTCGGGACGCTCGCACGACCCGTGATGAAGCCGCTCTTTGGCTTACCCGGACGGGCCGCACTTGACGGTGCGGCCTCGTGGGCGGGGTCGTTCGCAATCGGATTTTACGTCACGCGAAAGCTGTTCGATAGAGGCGGATACAACAAGCGTGAGGTGTTCATCATCTGTTCGTGTTTCGGTACTGGAAGCATTGGCACCATCGGGGTGTTCGCGTCCGCGTTCGAGATGCTGGAGATATTCCCGGTCGTCCTCTTTGCCTACCTCCTTGCAATCGTCGCCGTCGGTGTCATCTCCATTCGACTGCCACCACTTTCACATATTCCGGAGGAGTACGTGGCTGAGCCGACCGTTGAGCCGAACCTTCACGGGTCGCTAGGTGACTTCCTTCGGCTGGCAGTTCGGGAAGCAGTCGCCGAATCCGAGGGGATGTCAACGCCTCGTTCGGCATGGAAGGGGTTTATCGACGGGTTACAGCTCACCGCAACTATCGTCGGAACCGTGGTCTCGGTCGGGACCACCGTGCTTCTCCTCTACCACAACACGTCCGTCTTCCAGACGGTCTCGACGCCGCTGGAACCGGTCATCGTGCTGTTCGGTATCCCGAACGCCGAGACCGTCGCGTCAGCGCTCGTAATTGGGTTCGCAGACATGTACGTCGCCGCGTTGACGGCAGTCACACTCCAACCGGCCGCTCAGTTCTTCGTTCTCCTCGTCGTGAGTGGACAGATTCTCTTCCTCTCCGCGTCCGGACCGATGATGATGGATATGTTTGAGGACGTCCCGGTGCGGTTTCGAGACATCGTCGCAATCTTCTCTGTGCGCACGCTTGTCTTGATTCCCGTGTGTGCGTTTCTTACTCATTCCGTCGCCTTCCTGGGATTACTCTAATTAGTCGGTCATCTCAATAGGTACTTTTTTATTATCCTGCGCTAACTTCCCTAGTGATGTCAACAGTTATCGATACGCACGTGCATCCGGCAAACGAATTGTTCTTCGAACAGGGTGGCGAATCCCTCGAACACGCCTTGGACTACTTCGGCAAGGACCTTTCACCGGAGCCAATCGAGACGACAATCGAAAAGTACCGTGAGTGGGACATCGACAAGGCTGTCCTGTTCGCCCTCGACAGTCGGTCAAACACTGGGACCCCTCCAATCCCGAACGACTGGGTCGCGGACGTACGCGACGAACACGACCTGTTCATGGGGTATGCGAGCGTCGACCCACACATGGGTCGGGCCGCGAGAGAGGAGGCTGTCCGCGCCCTGGAGGATCTCGACCTCGACGGGTTCAAGTTCCAACAGGCGGTCCAGGGGTTCACGCCGAGCGACCGTCGATTCGACGACCTCTGGGACACCCTCGAAGACCTCGGGAAACCGGTCCTGTTTCACGGAGGGCACACGGGAATCGGTGCGGGGAGTCCGGGTGGCGACGGGCTCATGCTCAAACACACTCGTCCGATCCACATTGACGAGGTGGCTGCCCGTCACCCTGACCTGACTATCATCATCGCCCACCCGGCGTGGCCCTTCCACCAAGAACAACTCTCCGTCGTCACGCACAAGAGTAACGTCTACATGGACCTCTCGGGGTGGCTACCGAAGTACATCCCCGACGAGGTCATCCACTACGCCAAGTCCCGAATCTCAGACAAGGTCCTGTTCGGATCCGACTATCCGATGGTGGCACCAGACGATTGGCTCGATGACTTCGAGAATCTCGACTTCGACGAGAAGACGAGAGAGATGATCCTCCACGAGAACGCCGAACGCGTGTTCAACTTGTAAGCAGACCCCGGTAGACAAGACGCTTTCCTCGCCGCGCGCTCGGTGGCTTGCCCCTGCAACGCGCGAGTCCCTGCTGCCGATTACATTCTGCGCAGCCCCGTAGGCTTAGATAGGATGAGTCTGTATTGGGGGTATGGAGTTCGAGGTTCCAGCAGAGCAGCGAGCAGTACTAGAAGAGGTCCGCCAGTTCGGTGAGAACGAAATTCGACCGGTGGCGAGCGAGAACGACAGCGCGGAGCGGTATCCGTACGAGATTATGGAACAGGCCGCCGAACTGGGACTCATCGGTTCTCAGTTCCCAGTAGAGCACGGCGGCGTCGGGTACTCGCTGCTCGAACGGGCGTTTCTGACCGAAGAACTGTTCGCCATCGACCCCGGGACGGCGCTTTGTATCACCTCCGCTGACTTCGGAAGCGAGGCTATCCTCGCGTTCGGGACGGAGGCACAGAAGGAGACGTACCTCCCACCGGTCGCAACGGGTGAGGCGATTATGGGTGCTGCCATCAGCGAACCACAGGCCGGTTCAGACGTGTCGTCTATCGCCACGCAAGCAGAGCGAGACGGCGACAAATGGGTCATCAACGGCAACAAGATGTGGATTACGAATGGGAGTGTAGGCGATTACTTCGTCGTGCTCTGTGAGACGAACCCAGACGCTGAACGCCGACACGGTGGATTTTCGCAGATTATCGTTGAGTCAGACCGCGACGGGTTCGATGCTGAAAAAATAACCGGGAAGATGGGGATGCGGGCCAGCGATACCGCCGAACTCATCCTCAACGACGTTCGTGTGCCCGCCGAGAACCTCGTCGGCGAGGTCGACGGGGGGTTCTACCAGCAGATGCAGTTCTTCGACGAGACGCGGACGATGGTGGCGGCTCAAGCCTTGGGGATCGCGCGTGGTGCCGCCGAACGCGCACTGGAGTACGCCCAGGAGCGCGAACAGTTCGGCCAGACGCTCAGCGGGTTCCAGGCGATTCAGCACAAACTCGCCGAGATGTTTACGAACATCGAGGCTGCCCGACAACTCACGTACAAAGCCACGTGGGGCGTCGAGGAGGGGCATGACGACGACACCTCGCTCTCGTCGATGGCCAAGGAGTTCGCCTCTCGCGTCGCCGTCGACGTGACGAACGAAGCGGTGCAGATTCACGGCGGTTCGGGCTACGTCAACGACTTCGACGTCGAACGATTTTACCGCGACGCGAAGATATCACAGATATACGAGGGAGCGACGGAGATTCAGAAGGGCATCATCGCGCGCGAACTGCTGTCGTAGCGGCAACTCCCACGAGTCGACGTGTCGCCGCTGAGATACGGGAGGACACCGGTTTTCCGTGGTCGAACCCGACCACATCGCGTGAGTTACTTTTAAGTAGCCTGGTAAAAATTCTACTTACGTACAATGGTTAGCTTATCCCAAGTTGATACTGTGACCGTTCTCGGCGCAGGAAGCATGGGCCACGGTATCGCAGAGGTATCTGCTATTGCGGGGTACGATGTCGTTCTCCGCGACATCGAAGACGAGTACGTCCAGAACGGATACGACCAGTTGGAGTGGAGCGTCAAGAAGCTCGCCGAGAAGGGCCAGCTAAGCGACTCTCCCGAGGAGATTCTCGCCCGGGTCGAGACGACGACTGACCTCGAAGCTGCCGTTTCAGGTGCTGATATCGTCATCGAGGCGGCCCCGGAGAACCTCGGCCTGAAGCGGGACATCTTCTCGGAAGTCGAGGCGTTCGCGTCCGACGAGACCATCATCGCCACGAACACGTCGAGTCTTCGAGTCAGCGACATCGCCGCAGAGGTGGCCCTCCCCAGGCGGTGCTGTGGTCTCCACTTCTTCAACCCACCAGTAAAGATGGACCTTGTAGAGGTCGTTTATGGCGAGAAAACTACCGAGGACGTCGCGGAAACGGCCTATGAGTTCGCGGAATCACTCGACAAGACGCCGATCTACGTCCAAAAGGACGTTCCCGAATTCGTGGTGAACAACGTGTTGACGCCGTTCATGGAAGAGGCAGGGTGGATGCTCGACGACGGCACCGCCACCGTGGAGAGCGTCGACGCCACGATGGTGTACGAACGGGGGTATCCAATGGGACCGTGTGAACTCAATGACTTCGGCGGCCTCGACATCCTCGCCCATACTCGCGACCAGTGGGACCGGCCCATTCCCGAGTCCATCAGAGACCGGGTCGAAGCCGACAAACTCGGCCGGAAGACCGGCGCGGGTTTCTACGACTACGATGACGGCCCCGGCGTCGACTACGGTCCCGAAGACCTCGCCGGCGTTGACTCGCTCCGAATCGAGGCACGGATGATAAACGCCGCAGCCAAACTCGTCGGCGACGGTGTCGCCACACCCGAAGATATCGATATCGGGATGCGTCTCGGCGGTGGGTTACCCGAAGGGACCTGCAGAACGGCCGACAAGATCGGGCTAGATGCGGTCCTCGAGAAACTCGAATCGCTCTATTCGGAAACCGGTGCTGACCGCTATGCGCCCGCAGATTACCTTGTGGAACTGGTTGAAGACGGAAATACTGGCGAAGCCGCCGGACAGGGTTTTTATGACTACTCCGGAGACGGCCCGTACTTCTATCTGGACCATGAGATCGATGACCGCGGTGTCCTCTCGGTGACCCTCGACCGACAGGAGCGTCTGAACGCGTTCAACGACGACATGTTCGCCGAAGTCGAACGGTTGATGACAACCGCCGACGTCGACGACGTGCGATGTGTCGTATTCGAGGGTGCCGGCGGCAAAGCCTTCTCCTCCGGTGCCGACGTGACGGCCTTCACCACGACTGACCCCATCTCTATGATGGACATCGACCAGACGATGGTCGCCGTCGCCGAGTTCGAACGACCCACCATCGCAAAGATCGACGGTTACTGCTTCGGTGCCGGTCTCGAACTCTCCCTCGCGTGTGACTTCCGCGTTGCGTCAGATGGCTCGTCGTTCGCGTCACCGGAAATCGACTTAGGCCTCATCCCAGGTGGCGGCGGTACTCAGCGTCTCGTTCGGACAGTCGGAGAACCACTCGCCAAGGAGATGATATTCCGTGGCACTCACCTCAGTGCCTCCGAGGCCGAGACGGCTGACTTACTCAACGAGGCTGTCCCGGAAGATGAACTCGATGACACTATTGAGTCGTACGTCTCCGACTTCGTACGCGGTCCTCCGACCGCTCTCAAAGTCGCCAAGCGTATCATTGATAAGGGACAGGACGTCGACCTGGAATCCGGCCTCTCGCTCGAGAAACAGGGATTCAGCCTCCTGATCACTACCGACGACATGGTGGAGGGCGTCACAGCGTTCCGCGAAGATCGCGAACCAGAGTTCACTGGTGAGTGAAGTGATGACATTGAACAAAGAAATATATTGGAATAGCGTATTAACATAACCAGCCATGATGGATTACGAACTCACACTGACGAAAACGCTCCGTCGGGCGGTGGACCAGTTCGGCGACAAGGAGATTGTCACTAAGCTTGACGATGGGGGGTACCACCGCTACACGTACAGCGATGCGTACGAACGGATTTGCCAGTTGGCGCACGCGCTGGACGACTACGGCCTCGACCACGGCGACCGGGTATCGGTAATGGCTACAAACCACTACCGACACTACGAGTTGTACTACGGTCCCTCCTGTAGTGGTCGGTCCATCCACATGACGAACCATCGGCTTCCGGACGAACACCTCACGACAATTATCGATGAGGCCGAAGACCGCGTACTGTTCTTCGACGAGGCTTTCCTCGACACCGTCGAGCGGATCGCACCGGAACTCGAAACCGTCGAACAGTACGTCGTCCTCGACGAAAGCGTCCCCGAGACAGACCTCGATTCGGTCACCGACTACGAGTCGTTCATCGCAGGATACGAGACGGAGTACGAATGGCCGGACCTCGACGAGGACACCGAGTGTGGTATCTGCTACACGTCGGGGACGACTGGGCTCCCGAAGGGTGCTTCCTACTCCCACCGCGGACTGTTCCTCCTGAGCATGAACTACGGGGCGAAAGACACCTTCGGCATCACCGAGAAAGACGTCATTCTCCCCGTCGTACCGATGTTCCACGTTAACGGCTGGTGTCTACCCTACAGCGGTACGTTCTACGGTTCTTCGTTCGTTCTTCCGGGGAAACACACTGATCTGGAGGCTGTCGAGGCGATGATCCGTGAACAGAACGTAACTGTCGCTGCTGCCGTGCCGACGATCTGGACCGACATGGCGAACTACATCGACGAGCATCCCGAAGCCGACATCAGTACCCTCGATCGGATTCTGACCGGTGGAAGCTCACCGCCGCCAGCCGTCATGCGGCGGTTCTACGAGGAGTTCGACGCACCGATAATCCAGGGCTATGGGATGACGGAAGCGTCGCCACACCTCGTCAATACGCTGCTTACCGAAAAAGTTCGAAACCTCCCCGAGGAAAAGCAGTACGAACTCCAGACCAAGCCGGGGCTCCCCGTTCCGGGCGCGGAGATCCGACTCCGGAACGAGAAGGGCGAACCCGTCGAGCACGACGGCGAATCTAACGGTGAAATCCAGGTCCGGAGTCCGTGGGTCATCGACGAATACTTCGCTCGCCCCGAAGCCACTGCGGAGTCTTTCACCGACGACGGGTGGTTCAAGACCGGCGACATTGGGACCATCGACGAATATGGCTATCTCGACGTGGTAGACCGCGTCGACGACATCATCAAGAGCGGCGGTGAATGGATCTCCTCGGTCGAACTCGAGAACGAAGTCGTAGCCCACGAGAAAGTCGTCGAGGCCGTCGTCATCGGTGTTGAGCACGACCGTTGGCAGGAACGCCCCGTCGTGTACGTCAACACCAACGACGACGTGAGCGAGGGCGAACTCAAGAACCACCTTCTCGACCGCTTCCCGAAGTGGTGGTTGCCTGATGAGTTCATCTTCACCGACGACATCCCCCAGACCAGTACTGGGAAGTACGATAAGAAGATACTCCGCTCGTTGTTCCGCGACCGGTACGGATCGCTACCGCTCGAAAACGAAACAGCGCAGTAATCCGAGTCATCGACCCGGTAGTGCAGACGAGCAGTCACACTTTCGTGCGGTTGTTGCGTTTAGTCTCCATGCAGTCGTTCGAATGCTCGGTCCTCTGCGGAACTCTTTCAGTCGATGATTTATTGTGATGGGTATGGCGGTGGGGGAATACGGTCATCGAACCTGTCGGGAAGGGTCCGACGTGAGTGACACCGAGTCAAACACACCCAGTGGAATCAGTCGTGTCAGTCGGTTTTGGTGTGGCGTCTTTACGAACGTAGATTCTACAGATAATCAAGGCAGAGTGCCTCGTGGTCGTGTCGCGTCGGCGTTCGCGGCGCGCCCACTCGCTTGCGCTCCGTGCGCTCGAACGACCGCCACTCGGGGCCGCGGTTGATGCCGTGGCCGTCGATGATGAGACCACAGGACTCACACCGTCGTTCACCAGCGTCTGTAATGACCTGGCCGCCACACTCCGGACAGGAGGCGTTTCCACAGGATTTCCCGCACGATTCGTCGAACTGTCGCTCGTAGACATCTCGTGTCGCCATCTCGAACACCGCGCGACGCAATTTAGTGCGCCCCGCACCCGTCAGGGGCTGAAAAAACGCCGTTGCCGTCTCAAACAAGCAGGCTTCAGTTGGGGAGTCATTAAATGATTGAACCACAACACCAAACATGCTATAGTATTCGTTAGAAGTAATTACTCACTTTTGGGACCGAAAGCTGGTCAAGAGCGGCGTCTATCGCTGTCGTTAACTCGTCAAGTGAGTCGAAAAACCGGTTGCTCAACGCTGCTTGAAGCTGTCTCCAGCACTCCTCAACCGGGTTTAGTTCCGGCGAGTATGATGGAAGCGTCACGAACGCGAGGTCGTCACGGGCCGCCAGGTCCGTGACGGCCGACGCTTGAAAGTACGGCGCACCATCTAGCACCACGAGCAAGTCATCTTCAAATTCTTTACATAGTGCTAAAATGAAATGTTTCGCGTGTTCAGCGGTGACGTACTCCTCGAATCGTGAAAAGAAGCGATCACCGTCCTCGGTGATCGCGCCCAGCAGACACGTCCAGTCGCGTTGACCAGAGAGTTTGACCGAGGGCCGCGTGCCACGTGGAAACCACGCGGCACGCGGCTCAACTTGCACGGATTTCTTGGTTTGGTCGATACAGACTACGGTGGCGTCCATCTTCCGCCGCTTTTTTTGAGTTCTTCGTAGAACGCTTCTTGCTCGTCTTCGTCGGCTTCGGCGGCTGTACGGCGTGGTTTCTGATATCTCAATCCCGCTTCTTTCAGCAACCGCCGACAACTCGGGATTGAATACTCGACGCCGTATGTTTCCTCGAGAAATTCTTGGGCAAGCGCCGGCGTCCACGCCGGCGCGTCGAGCCCAACTTCTTCAGGAGGTTCGTGGACGGTCTCTTGAAATTCGCTTTGCTGTGTTTCTGAAAGCTTTCGCTTCCTTCCGGTTCGTTTATCGTCAGAAACGGCTTGCTCAAGCGACTCGTCGGTGTCGAGTCGCTTGAGCCAGCTGTAGATCGTCCGGCGTTGAACACCGTACCACTCGGCTAGCTCGGTCTGCGTGACACCGTTCTTGTACGCGATAGCCGCTAAGAGCCGTTGTGTCGGCTTCTTTCCGTCCACGTTGTCGAGAGTGTCTTGTAATTCCTCGACGGAAATCTCGTCGAGATGGTTCACTATCTCTTACAAGAGTCTCTGAGTAAAAAGTTCTAACGATTACTATAGTAGGTGGATTATCGTTGCAGGCTCGACGTGTCACACAAGACGCGCCCTGTTCTGCAACGGGTGCGAAATCGCGTACCAAGCCATCCGCGCCCACCCCTTGATAACTTCCTCGTGGGCCTTGTGCCCACCGAGTTTCGTACACTCGACACTCGAGTTATTGGATATCTGTGAGTCACGGTTTGCGGACTGCGTTAGTAGGAGTTTCTAACCAGGCAAACAGTTAACTGAGACAACAAATGACAGTCTTGTATGAGTAGCTCACCATGGACTGCGAACTTTGCGACTGAAAAAAGCAAATGTGCAGCCGATGTCCAACGCCTCCTCGAGAAGTACCCGCAACCGGTCGTCTACGAAGTCATGAGTGAACTGCTCCGACAAGAGATGCGCGAGCAGTTTGCTGGTGCGTACGCTGCGTCCCAGCAGTCCGACGACTAATGGGTGATTGGTGACGTACGAAACCCCACACGACTACTCAGACAGCTTACGCCGCCCAGCGTCGATACAGTTCCAACAAGGAAGAGCTTCAGAGAGCTGTTCACACTCGCAGGGCAGGTCTGCTGTGTCATCATCCCCGCACGATGTTGACCCACCATCTGCGACGACGCGCATCTTGACGGCGAGTTCGAGTATTCGTGGGCGAATCGCGACCGCAACTCGATGCTTACACGGACCGTTGCCGCTCGCATCAGCGGGACACGAACACGACTCGGGCACGCCGTCCTGAATTCGAACGCGGTACTCGTGCACGTCCGGATCGGTATAGCTCTCGTTGCGTACACGGACATCGCCATCAAGGAGTTCGAACGCGAACGCCTCGTACTGCGCTCGCTTGAGAACACGCGTAGGTGGATCGAACTCTGGTAGTACAGGAATCATGGTAGCCAGCGCGCAATGCGCGCACCCCTTCGGGCGCATAGAAAAACTGCGCCGGACGGCAGATGGGGTTAGACCGCGTCGAGTGTCGACAGAATCTCTTCGGCCGTCCCACTAATCCGACCCAGTCGCTCTTGCAGCACGTCTGTCTCGTCGCCCTGCCACGCCGCGAGATAGAACGCCGACCCACTCGCATCCAAGCCGAGGTATCGACCAACGACGTACGCAACGGCCTCCGCTTCAACCTCGCGTTTCGCCCGCTCGGTCGCGTCAGTAATATCGAAATGCAGAATCGCATGCGCGTACTCGTGGATGATCGTCGATGCGAGGTCTGCGCGATTCGACCGATCCTTCACTTCCACGAGTGGGGTGAGATCCTGGACACTCCGCGACTGGCAGACGCCCTTCGCCTCTCCATGTCGCCACTCATCGGGATCGACAATGCGGATGGTCACACCGAGGTCCGACGCGATGTTAGTGAGATCCTCAACGAGTGTGTCAGACTCACCGGTCGCCGCCGTATCCAACTCTGGAAGTGGTTCGCCCTCGGTCTGCGAAATGTCGAAGACTGGTGCAGGCTTGAAGCCCACGAGGCCCTCCGACCACTCTTCGGGCGGCGTCTCGTCGTACTCACACTCGCTGTTTTCGTGATAGCTCGGTGCGTTCCCACACTCGGGGCATTGGGTCGTGATGATCGGCACCCAAATCCAAATTGCCGACTCGCCTTCCTCGACGTATCGGTCGAACTCTGCTTGCCACGTCCGGTAACCAGCAACCTTCGTCGCCTCAGGACACTGGAGGGTGATGAGGAGTGTGTTGCGGTGAGAGTAGTCGTGGAACTCGCTCTGGACGTCCAACCACGCTTGGAACTGCTCGCTCGCCCGAGCGTCGTCGACGTCGGCAGCGAGGTCTGCAAGCCATTGTTCGATCGTGCGATGCATCTCATCGTGTCGCGTGTCGGTCTCGTCGAACGACACCGACGGAGAACTCGTTGTTGCCATTGGTTTCAGTTCTGATGCGTCCCTCCAGGACGCGCCGCACCCCTCTGGGGCGCACAAAAAACAGCGGGGCGAACTACTGGTCGGTGTCCTCGCACTCGAGACTGTGAAGGTACTGTCGACACTCGCCGAACAGGCCGCTCGCAGTCGCCTCACCGGTCGTGAGGTGTCGAACCCACTCAATCGCCCAGCAGTACGCAGGATTGGACTCACCTGCCCCGTGGATGTACCACCAGCGAGCGGCTTTAAGCACGACGAGCGGATTCGTCGGCGGTTGTTCGCTCAGAAGAGACCACGTAATCGACTCGATTTCATCGGGAATATCGGCTCGGGTGAACTCCGAACGATGCACGAGGTCGAGGTCGACTGGAATCTCGTCGATCGAGACGTCTGACTCTGTTTGTTGGTGACTCATGGAGATCACGTCACACGGACTGTGTCTTCAGCCCGCACCCATCACGGGCGCAAAAAATCTCGATGTCGCGCTAGTCCCGACCGACGCTATGCGAGGTGCGACACCTCCTCGGGTTCGGGTTCGTCAGCGAACTCGTTGCGCTTGACTGGCGTCCAGTCTTCAGTCGTGGTTGGTGCCCACCAATCGACGTGATAGTCACCGGGCGCACCGAGAATCTTAACGCGTGCTTCGTCGTCGGGAAGCGGCCGGCGAAGTTTCTCGTCGACGTGGAGATTCCACGTCGTCGTCGCGTCGAATGTGATGATGACCGCCTCATCGTACCCCCGCGACTCAGGTGACTCACGGCACGTCACGCTGGTATTGCACTCAGTGCAGAACACCCCCTCGAAGGGAATGTGCGTGAACGCTTCCGTGCCACACACCGGACACCACAGAAATTCGAACAGCGCCTCGTCGTGACGGAACACGCGCTCGAGACTCATCGATCATTCACCACCGTTGCAGGTGTCACGAGCGGGTGGTGTGGGAAGTGAGACAACTCGACTGCCAGCGTTGGAATTTGCATCTGTTACTGCGCCTCCGCCCCTTTGGGCGGCGCAAAAACAACACCAAGCGCACCTCCTTCCTACTTGGTCGCTCCGTCTGTATCCACTGCTCACTCCGCGAGAATGTCGTCGTGTGAGGTCGTTCGAACGCGCTCGACAAACGCATGTGCAGCGGCGGCAGTCGAAAACACCGACGCATCATAGCCAACAGAGCCACCGAACACAGTCCACTCGTCGGTCACCACACCACCGGACAGCGGCGTGTACTCGACACGATAGGTGTCAGCCACGTCGTCGATGACGATTCGAACAGCAATACCACGATCAGGAAGTGTCTCTCTCAAGAATACCATTGGCCACAGCCTCCAAAGTCAGTAATGGACATCAGCGGGAACGATCCACAGATGATCGTTCGACCCGACGAGCTGCTCAAGTCGCTCGCGATGCCGAACGCCGTCAGCGAACTCGTCGTAGAGGTACACCGCCGGCCCACGGTACGTCCCGAGATTGTGGCACGCATGCCTGACGAGGTCCTCATCGCGCATGATCGCCGCAGCGTCGAGGTCGTCAACGCCCTCTCGAACACGCTCGAGATTCCGCTCGAACTCGCGTGTCGTCGCCTGCCACCCGCTCTCGAGGAGTTCCTGGCCATCCTCCGAGCCAACGGGTGCTGCAACTGGGAGGTCACCCCACCGGGCGCTGCCGGCGACCGTTGTTGAGTCGTCATCAAACGTCACATAGTAGTCGAACACCGCCTCGGCGTGCGGTGCAGCACCCACCAGTTGGTCGAATACGTCAGCGGCCCGCGAGAGGGCTTGGTCTGTTGTCGATGCAGTCACGAGTGCGTAGATTACTTGGTGCATTCGTCGTCACCTCGCCGACTCAGGAGTCGATGTCTGTCCGACCCCCTGCGCCGGCGCCCATCGCCGGCGCACACAAACACAACCCATTACGATACACCAGTGTTCACGTGTACTGTTGCTCTGGAGGAGATGGTGGACTCGATCTGTTGAGCTAGCAGTCGTTGGAGCCATGCTGAACTTAGGGTTCAAGTCGGACCCTGGCATGATATCTCGCCTGAAAGAGTCGACCCGCTCAAAAATGATAACATACTTACTAATCTCGGATATAGTCGGATGCGTGCACGCCGCAATGTCCTCCTCGGTGCGACCGCCACGTTGTTCGGGTTCTCCGGCTGTATCGCCCCGTTCACGTCCGACGGATCCCTTCAAGAGGTGAACGTCGAACTCCGGAATACGGATGACGGAGCGCAGACGTTCCACCTCGCGCTCGAAACCGAATCTGGCATGCTAGACTCAGTACCTCACAAAGCATCCTCGCCTAGCTGTCTCTGAAGCCTGAATTCTGTGGCCGAGCGGTTGCATTGGCGGTCTCGACGACAGAATCATGGACGGATCGGCGGAGAGCCGTCGCTGTCGGCGGCGGCTGCCGCCGACGCGACAGCGTCGCCACTCCCACTGTTGGCTAGCCCGGTCGGGAGTTACCGGTGGAACCGGTCGTCTGGTGGTCGGTTCGCGGGGACGGCCCGACGCACCGCGAGGGCCGTCCACGCTGCTCGACGGACCATATTGATGAACTCCTTGAACGACCACTCCCAGAGGCGACGCCCCCCACGGCGGGGCGTCGCCACGTACTCCCAGTGCAAATACCGCCAGACGTTCTGTAACAGCAGGCTCACCACGACGTACAACAGCCGTACGACCGGATTTTGTGTCGAGGTCGTCGCGATACTTTGCTCGGAGAGTCGATAGCTTGCCTCGATACCGAAGCGTTTCGCGTAGTGGTATCGAGCGTCCCGTGGTGAGTCGATGAACGGCGCGTCAGCGGCGTAGCCGTGACGCGCCACGCCATGTTCGTCGTACCGTCCGTTCTGGTAGGTACAGTCGATGTAGACGGGAAACTCGACGGTCCAGCTGTGACCGTCGAGTTTCGCTGTCAGACTGTGCTGAATCACGCGACTCCACCCTTCTGAGAGTTCTCGCTTGATCGTCCGTCCCCAGCGGACGATCGGCATGACGTAGGCGTGGTTGTGCGCCTGAAGCAGCGTCAAACACTTGCTGTCGTAGAATTCGCGGTCAAGATAGACGGCCTTGACACCGAGGTCAAGGCCGTCGAGAATACCGAGGAACTCTGCGAGGACACTGCTGGCGGTGTCGCCGTCTTCGAGACGGCGCACCGCCAGCGTGTAGCGTTTGTTCTTCACGCGTGCGTACAGTGTCGCGTACGCGTGAAACGCGGTGGTTCCACGCTTCGCTTGTGAGTGATACAGGCCGTCTGTATCGTCTTCGTCGCCGTAGTAGGGCCGCAGGTGGAGGTCTGCGCAGACCTCCACCTGCTGGGGAAGGACGTCGAGAACGTCTTTCTGGAGGAGCGTGTTCCCGATTTGTTCGAGCGTCTCGAGGTCGAACTTGGTGCGGAGATGGTAGAGAACCGAGTTTTCGTGAGGTGCATCTTCGCTTCTCTTGCAGAGTGTAGAGACCGAGGTCCCGTCGGCGCAGGCGCCGACGAGGACCTCGTAGATGTCTTCAGCATCGAGTTCAGCGTTTTCAGCGAGTGAGAGAGCAACTTCCTCGTCAAGAGAGTTGACGAGGAAGTTAAGGAGCTGGTCCTCGTGGATTTCATCGTCTGTTTGCTGGTTGTTGGACACATCTTCAGCAAGCAGACCTTCTAACTAAACGGCTTTGTGAGGTACTGAGACTGGAAATCGCATCGTGTCAACGCGGGCGCTGACGAGCCAGTAACGATAGCCCCAGACAAAGATGTAACCCCGGTCGCAGTACACGGAGTTGTCAGGGACTTCGCCGAGAGAGTCGACATCTTAGGTGTCGATAACCTTGATGAGAACTACTGTCTCCAATTCCATTTCTGGGACTCCCATCCAATCGATGAACGACCGCAGTTGGCGCAGGTCGCAGACATCGAATGCTAACTGTGGAGCTGTTCTGCCGATGAATTCAGAAGAATTACTGCTCATTCAGTTAGTTGCCATGTCTGTCAGTCTGTCTATCTCTGATTAAATCAAAAATATACAAAATTGTAATGAATGCCCATCCGGCTGCGACGAGAGGAGAGCCCTTGTACGCCCAATAGACTGTGAAGAGCAAGGTACCAACAGTTAGTAGAAGATGAGTGTGTCGTCCTACATACATTTCGAATATAAATTTTTCGCACATGTACTAAATAACTTTCTTGGTAGCTACACACACAGCGCGTCGTGCTGGCAGGTGTTTCCCGAATTACCACGCTGCGCGCGAGGTCTGAATCTACTCAGTTTTTGAACAGTACGATGAAGACGACACCAACGATCATCAGTTCTAAGGCCATAGTGCCTGTGTCAGAACTGAGCGCGATGTCGCCAACGTGCGGTAAGTAGTCGAGCATTTTGATGAGTACCCCCTGGGATGGCCGTCGGCCGAAGTAGTGGTAATACTTCTGCTGAGTTGCTCAGTCGTTGTACAGCCATTGATCAGACTGCCGCTTGTTTTGCATACGTGGGTCCCGCTGGTATCGCTCAATATTTCTCGCGATGACCACACGGTCGATGATATCAACGTCAAGCGTCTGGGCGAGGTCCGTACTGCGGTGTTCGACAGACGGAACACCGCCAGACAGGCTCACCAGCCCACGCTGCAGGCGGACTATCCTCGTGTGAGTCGAACCGATGCGGCGTCTGTTCACCACTCGACTGACAGCAGAGCAGTTGCCGTGTTGGTGAGGTAGATGTCGGCTGTGATGGCGAGGCGTCGACAGACGTTCGTCGAAGCGCAATCGCCGGGACAACCCACGTCTTCGGGTCCGAGAGCAACTTCTCACGCCGGGAGTCCTCAGTAATCTGCGTCCCAGCAGCGTTGTACCACCGGGAGCACCAAGAAGGTTTCAACAGGTTCAAGAAAATCGTAACCGCGAATCTCCGGCTACGCTGATGCGGGCGACGAAGACCCCTCATCACGCGGCAGACCGAACTCAACCTCAATCCGGACCGTATCGTAGGGGACGTACGGCTTCTTTGCGCGACCATCCTTCTCGAAGTGGACGATATCGTACTCAGCTAGTAGGTGTAGATCGTCGTGCACATCGTGGACGTCGCGCTCCAAGCGACTAGCCAGTGCGCGGATACTCTCGGGCGGGCGTTCCATCACCTCTTCGAGGAGTTCCATCCGCCGGTCGGTTAGCAGTTGGCGGAGCCGCGTCCGATCCTCGAAGTTGACGACATGCGGTACCTCTTCACCCTGCTCCCACCGTTCGGCCCGCTCAAGAGCCGCCGCCTGCGCCTGTTCTGCTGGGAGCGACGTGATACGGAGAGTCGAAGGGTACTCGACCTCGTCCGGGTCGGGAGTGAATTCGTCGTGCGTCGGTTCAGTGTCAGTTGGTTCGTTGCTCATAGATCTCGTTCACCTCGGTTTGGAAATCGTTGACTAGGTCGGACAGCCCTGTGAACTCCAACTTCATGATGTCGCCCTCGGGTGTATGTCGGTGGTGTCGACCAACATCCAAGTGGTACGGCGAGTTATCATACCGCAGGAGTGTGTCGCCGTCAGCGTCCATGTACTGAAAGCTGTATTTCAGTCCCTGCGGGAAGTCTTCGCTTGAGGGGACCTGCCACGCGACCATCTCATACCGACTTCCATCTGGCTTCTCGTTTTCGTCCCGGTACACAACCCTTGCAGGCATCGTTTTCCTATGTTGTGTTACAACCCCAACAATGTTAAAGCTTAGCGTTTGGAACGTCCCCCAACAGACAGATTCCGTACACTCAGCACCGCTTTGAGCTTTTTTAGCGATAGGACTTCGTCCGTACCCATCTGTGTTCGGTTAAGCTCTAACCTCCGTTCTGAATGCTTCAGCTACTCGTTCGCTGAGTAAGAGGCGTGATTTCTCTGGTTGGCGTGCGTTGCAAAACATGAGCTCAGCCAAGTTCGGCGGTGGATGTCCGAACGACTGGGCTAGATCTTCGAGGATGAGCTGGGCGAAAGACCGGAAGGTCTTCGCCCAGCGTTCTCGTGGAAACATCGTTTCTGGGTGCATCCTCTGAAAGACGCCAAGCAAGGCTCTGCTGACCGTGAGCGTCAGCAGAGCCGCTACCACCAGCAACTCCACGATTGCTGGATTGCTTGTCTGGAACTTCTCCAGCCCGTACATCGATTTCAGCTCACGGAACAGCACTTCTACTTCCCACCGTACACCGTACAACGCTGCGACTTGTTCCGGCGTGAACTCATCTGGGAGGTTCGTGATGTACAGGTGATAGTCGTCGGTGTCCTCGTTGCGGACACCGACGACGCGGAACTCTATCGTCGCACTCGAATGCTTCTCACCGTACGGACGCCGTTTGAAGCTCACCTCGGCGGTTACATCGATAATCTCGCGTGTAAGACCACCGAGAACATCCTGAAGACGACGGTCTGGTAAGGAAATGGCGCGCCCGCGCCATTTCCGACGTGCCTCTGTGATTCGTGGGTTTGCGTTCGTCTTCAGTCGACTCAAAAAGAAGCCGCCGTTCTCCTCGATGAGTGCGAACCGACGATAGCTGTAGAAGCCGAGATCGAACAGCAACAACCGCCCTCGCAGCCAGTTCCCCGTGCGGAACTGGCTGCTCTCGTGGCTTCGTTCGTCGGTGAGTTCGAACCGCTCGATCGTCTGTTTCGTGAGGTTGTGGACGAGATGAAGTTTCGCGCCTGACTGGTCAGGATGCGTCGCTGGAAACTCGCTCAGGAGCCGATGCAACCGGAAAACGGTTGCATCGGCAATCATCACATCGCGGAACTGCTGGAGCTGCGGGGCGAGTGTGTGTGGCACTGCGACCTCCTCAAGAGCATGTTCGAGGAGGTCGCTGAGTAACTGTCCGAGTGCGGGTGTGAACCGATCGTAGAAGCTGGAACGGGAGAGCGTCTGATTGGTCGCTGCGGCGTAGGCACGTTGAAACCCCGCGATCGTGCGAGATTCGCCGCCGACGGCGAATCCCAAGATGAGCGTCCAAACGAGGGCAGTAACATCGATTCGACGGTGGCGTTGGACGACATCGCGCTCGCGCGCGATGTCTTCGATAAGCTCTCCTGGAAAGAGCGAAGTGAGCCGCCGTCGAATAAGGTCTGGGGAGAGTTCCTTCAGCACAACCTCTCCCCACGCGTTCTACACCGATAACTTCGTCAACAGAGCGCAGTCTCTCGATTTTGCTTCTTAACCGAACACGGATGGTCCGTACCCTTTCTTTGAACGGGCTCTGGTGAATCACTAGACGGCGTCGGTTTCGACCGGTAGAATTTGGAAGATGAAGCGGGAAACCGTCGATGCTCTATGTCGAAAATCTCCCGCTTCACGAAGAAGGCGGTCACGTTGGCTAAAAATGTTGTTGGTGACCGAGGCGAAGTCGCCGCCCCCGAAGGGGGTGGCGGCTTCGCCGACTACGCTCTCGTATCGCTGCACTGTCTGCGGATTTACCTCGATGAGTCGTACCGCAACGCACTGGATCTGCTGAGCGAAATGCCGCATATTCTCGCCGAGATCGGCCTCGAAGAGGGCGATCTCCCTGATCACTCGACACTAGTTAAGGCGTTTGATAGGTTTCAGATGAAGGTCTGGCGAGTGCTGCTGCGCCTGTCGGCGCAGCTGCACGACCCCTCGGGTCACGCCGCCATCGATGCCACCTTTTTTGACCGCGAAAACGCTAGCAAGCACTACTGCCGCCGCACGAATTACCACGTTCAGACACTCAAAGCGACGGCTCTCGTCGATACGCAAACGCAAGCTGTTCTCGACGTTCATTGTACGACCGAGAAGACCCACGACACACAACTCGGCTGGCAGGTCGCCTGCCGCAACGCAGGCGACCTGCACAGCCTCGCCGCTGACAAAGGCTACGACTGGATGCAGTTACGCGAAAAACTACGCGAGGAAGGCGTGAGACCGCTGATTAAACATCGTATCTTCCGGCCCATCGACCACGCGCATAACGCGCGGGTCGATGGGCCTCGATACCGCCAGAGATCGATGTGTGAGACTGTCTTCTCGTCGATCAAGCGCACGCACGGCGACGCCGTGCGAGCGCGAACGTGGTACCGTGAATTTCGTGAACTCGTTTTGAAATGTGTCGTTCACAATATCAAGCGTGCCGCAACATAGCCAAATCAACCGCTGTATGGCGATTCACCAGAGCCTTTGAACGGTATTCAACGCCATCTCACGCGGTGCTTAACTCTCGTGTGGGAAAGTTCGTCTCAAGCCCGTTTTCAATCGCAGCAGGACGTGGCCGAATGCTACTTGCACCTCACCAACGAGCGTCTTCGTTCAGTCGAAGTTCCGCGGCCGGGTCACGGGAGGGCGGCATACCGCGTCGTGGCTGTATCTTCCGATATAAACGTTCGTCCAGCGAGGTCACTCTGAAACCCGGCCGATGGCCAACAAACGTATATGTATTCTTAAACTAGCTGTGGGCAGCAAAATGTACGATTTGACCGGGTTCCAACGAGACCTGCTGTACGTCACCGCCGGCTTGGATGAACCACACGGACTCGCAATCAAAGACCAACTCGAGGACTACTACGAAACCGAGATCCACCACGGCCGGCTGTACCCCAATCTCGACACGCTCGTTGAGAAGGGACTGCTCGACAAAGGCGAAAAGGACCGCCGAACGAACGTCTACGCGATTACAGCTCGCGGTCGTCGAGAAATCGAAGCCCGTGACGACTGGGAACAACAGTATACCAGCGAACTGACCACCTGACTGCTGCTACGAGACGAGTAGCTGGGATGACAGACAACTAGTGGGGGAACGTGCTGTTTAAATCGCTTAATCCGGCCAGTATCTTCTGCCACACATTACGAATACCGACTTCTCGTCTCACTGGTCAACTTCGGCAAACGCACGAATAGGCATTGCAGCAGTGTCTTTGGCTTTGATCGGCACAGCGAAGAATCGGAATGACTCACCACCGAGCGAATCAAGGTTGCAGAGATTCTCGACGATGAAGATCTCTTCGTCAAGGAGTCGAGTGTGGGCCGGGCGGGCGGGGTTCTGGTGGTCGTCGGCGTTTAGCGTGTCTACGCCAACCAGAGAAACATCTGCATCGATTAGTCTCTCAATGACGGCCTCAGAGATGTATGGGTAGGATCGGTACTGCTCTGTGCCCCAGTGTTCGTCCCATCCAAAATTGAACAGGACGGCGGTACCTGCGAGGGCAGACTCCTGGGGAAGTGCGTCAACAGTCAATTCTTCGTTGCCAGCAAGCCCACGAGCATCGACGACCGTCCCAGGAAGTACCAGCTCGCCGATGTCAAGATCACTGATGTCACGACCCTCGGGATGTCGATGATACGGTGAATCTAGATACGTTCCCATGGACGTCTGGAACCGCATTTCGGTAACCTCGAACGCGGATTTGCCTTCGTACTTCTCCCGAGACTCCTCGTGTGTGAAAAACGGATATACTTCTGCAGTGTACTCCGTGTGTGTCCCGTCATCGTTCTTTTGACGGAACCCCGGCATCCCGTCTTCGAACGTGTGACTCAAGTCGACGAACTTCATACTAGTTACCTTGTTCGACATTGGATACGACTCCTGCTTGGTGTTTCATTGTTTCTACAGTATCTCGGTCGCTGAAAGGTCTCATTGACTACTCCCAGTGTTGCTGTTCGTCTCAACGTCATGGTTCACAGCACTACCACTATCGCTTCGGACTTCCCACAGACGACGAAACAGGATCGGGCCTAAAATCAGATAGATGACGGACGTATAGAGTCCGGGAAAGTAGCCGAACTCGCCGGTCGCGAGGATCGGATAGATGGGATGTAGAACGCCGTTTCCGATGACCCCCATAAGGGTGAAAAACCAGACGATGAGCATTGGACCCTTGATACCACGGTGGATGGCGACCGCACCGAGAGCGAACGCAGCGTATGAGACCATATTGATCTGAACGAACGTCGTGAGCTCGAACGGGGCTGCGTTGAAAACCTCAACCGGCCAGCGGGTGTAGAATTCGGTCGAAAACTCCTCGGCGAAGTGTAAGAACTGGACAGCAAATGCGATCAAGTAGACGGGGAGCACCCGACTTGGATCAGGCATTCGTTGAAAGCTCGTTAATAAATAGCACACGTATGCGAGAATAATAGCAGGAACGAACGTGGTGATCAGTGATAACCCTGGGGAGAGATAGGTAAAGGTCGCAACCAAGATCACCGTCATCACTCCAGGAAGAATTGCGTCTCGGCTACGCAACGTGGCGGGAACGCTCTCGGACTCGCTGATTCGAACACCCATCTCAAATCTCTCCACTCGTACGGTTACTTACAGATCGAGGAGATACTGCTCTCCATAACGGTCTAATATGGAACTGACGCCAACCAAGGCTTTGTCTTTTCATGAGGCAAATTATCGTTAGAGTGGAATTTGTATGTCAGCATTGCCTCACCTAGATAGGCTCATTTATTAGTCAAAGGAAATCGGAGTAATCTCATGAAGTCGATTACGCTGGAGATCTCAGTCGAAGGCGGATTCCACCCGGCGAATCAGTTACTCGCAGCGGATCCGTCGATAATCCGTGAGTCGCTGCACCACGTTACTATTCTCAAAGATGGGACGATTATTCTGCTCTACCATCTTCGAGGCGACCTCGATCAGGTGAGAACATACCTCACGGACCACAAAGAGGTCATCTCCTGTGATGTGCCAGAGAACGGAAGTGGGCTTGTGTACATCCACGGTCGCCCACTCAAGCCGATTCGTGAATTTTTCTCTCTTGCCCGGTCACACGGAATCGTGTTCGAGACACCCATAACACATACTGATGATGGACTCAAGATCACGATGAGCGGAGATGAACAAACGCTTCATCGTGTCATCTCGGAAATTCCATCAGATATTGAACTCACCCTCCTCAGAAAGGGAGAGCGTAAGCCAGGGGAGAATGTGATCATCTCACTATTGACTGAGCGCCAGGTAGAGGTACTCACTCTGGCAGTTGAGGAGGGATACTACGAAACACCGAGAGGAACCACTCACGAGAAGATTGCGACTCAGATTGGTGTCGCAACTACGACTGTGAGCGAGCATCTCCGAAAAGTCGAACAACGTGTTTTCTCTGCACTCATCAGATAACTGTATTTTCAAAAGTTCTACTGACCAATCTAGACACCCGAGAACCACACATTGCTCAAGGAGCTAACTAGAGAATCTCGATGTCTATCCGTACGAAATCCCCGAGAGGACAAGCATCTCCGTCCCAAATCCCGCACCAGACAGGAACTGTGTTGTCCCAAGCGAACTCAGACCGATACCGGTGCCGACGAGCAACACCATTGCGGCCCAGTCGACAGCCCCAGGAGTGTCGCTCGGCCGCTTCTTCGTCACGGACGCGCCAACACCGGCGAACAGCGCTGCAAATCCGGCGAGGAGAGGAGGCCAAAGGGAGATGTCCTCAACAAGTACAGGGGCCTCACCGCCTCATGACGAGCGCGTACCCGACCGTTGCTGGGAGCGCGTAGATGACATGACCGAGGATACTCCAGAGCTTCTCGGGCATCGTAAGATCGGGGAACGCCGGCGTGAACGGGTAGCCGACTGCACCGAGCCAAAGCGGCATCAATAGCACCGAGAGCAGCACCGTCGAAACAGCGCCGACGACAACTGCGAGGACAACGGCTCCACGGAGCGTCCTTGGGTACTCGGTGAGTGGTTCCCATTGGACGGCGGCGACGTACATCACTGCGAGTGCGACGCCGTGGAACTGGTGAATCACCCATCCAGCGAGCAGGTCTGGCCCGGGGAGGCCGTACATCATCGGCAGGGCGAGCGCGATTAAGGGTTTGGGGTTCCCGTACTGCATCATCAGGCCAAGCGGGACGCTCCCGAGGAACCCGCCGACAGCCGCGGCAATCCATGCGAGGGCGGGAACTGCTCTGAGTCGAGTGGCGAGTACCTGTGCGTAGCCACGGCCGAGATCAGCCGTAGCCTTCGTCGTACTGGTCATCAATCATAGTCCGAGTGGAGATTCCCTATCAGCGCTGCCTCACTCCGAGAGGCTCGTTTATTATCTTCCAGAGAGTCCAAGCTATGGAATCACTGACCCTGGAACTCGCAGTCAAAGGCAGAAACCGCCAACGGGCAATCGGTGGGTTCGTGCGAGATACACGCTCGACATGCAGCACATCCTCAACAAACGATCAGCGGCTGAGGGTTTCAACAGAGCCCACTAGACTTAGATCGTCGATTTTACCCGCCGACAAAACTGGTGGTGAACTGTGAGTCCAGTATAGAGTTGGAGTCGTTCATCAACCGAATGCGTACATTCCCCCTAAGCGGCTCCCAATATACAGACGCCGGTTAACGACAGCTGGCGACCCTGTGATCTCAGTACCGGTGTCGAATGACCACATCAGCTTGCCTGTCCGTGCATGGAGTTCGTATACGTACCCGTCGTAGCCGCCGAAATACACACGATTTTGGACAACAGCAGGCGACGAGACAATTCCTTGAATCGGGTGGTCACCAACGCTGAAGGCCCATTGTTCTTCACCAGTCGCTCGATCAAGTGCAAGTAGTTGGTTGTTGGTAGACCCGAGATAGATGAGCCGATCAGAGATCGCTGGTGAGTTGGTAATTGTCCCGACATAGACACGCCAACGTTCTGTTCCATCTGCTGCGTCGTAGGTCGCGAGATACGGCCAGCCACCAACATACACAATCCCATCGACGAGGACAATGTGTCGTGGAGAGTATGGAACAGGATGAGACCACTCGACCACGCCAGTTGCTGCGTTGAGCCGAGAGATCCGTGAATTAGATCCCCCGAAGAAAATACCCCCATCACTCATCGCAAGTGATGTGATTCCAAAGCCGGTGTCGAGACTCCAGATAGCAGCCCCATCGGCTGCTGAAACCGCGTGAATAACTCCATCCGCGTCACTGAAATACACCACCCCATCAGCAACAACTGAATCATGATTAAGTATCGCACCAGCATCGTAGCGCCAGCGTTCACTGCCAGTGGTGCTATCGAATGCATAGAAGATATGCTCCTAATCGCCAATATCAGTACTTCACAAAGCCGTTTAGTTAGAAGGTCTGCTTGCAGAAGGTGTGTCTAAAACCCAGCAAGCAGACGATGAAATCCACGAGGACCAGCTCCTTAACTTCCTCGTCAACTCTCTTGACGAGGAAGTTGCTCTCTCACTCGCTGAAAACGCTGAACTCGATGCTGAAGACATCTACGAGGTCCTCGTCGGCGCCTGCGCCGACGGGACCTCGGTCTCAACGCTCTGTGAGAGAAGCGAAGATGCACCCCACGAAAACTCCGTTCTCTACCATCTCCGCACTAAATTCGATCTAGAAACGCTCGAACAGGTTGGCAACATGCTCCTCCAGAAAGACGTTCTCGACGTCCTTCCCCAGCAGGTGGAGGTCTGCGCAGACCTCCACCTGCGGCCCTACTATGGTGACGAAGACGACACGGACGGCCTGTATCACTCACAAGCGAAGCGTGGAACCACCGCGTTCCACGCCTACGCGACGCTGTACGCACGCGTGAAGAACAAACGCTACACGCTGGCGGTGCGCCGTCTCGAAGACGGCGACACCGCCAGCAGTGTCCTCGCAGAGTTCCTCGGTATTCTCGACGGCCTTGACCTCGGTGTCAAGGCCGTCTATCTTGACCGCGAATTCTACGACAGCAAGTGTTTGACGCTGCTTCAGGCGCACAACCACGCCTACGTCATGCCGATCGTCCGCTGGGGACAATCAATCAAGCAAGAACTCTCGGAAGGCTGGAGTCGCGTGATTCAGCACAGTCTGACGGCGAGACTCGACGGTCACAGCTGGACCGTCGAGTTCCCCGTCTACATTGACTGTACCTACCAGAACGGACGGTACGACGAACATGGCGTGGCGCGTCACGGCTACGCCGCTGACGCGCCGTTCATCGACTCACCACGAGACGCTCGATACCACTACGCGAAACGCTTCGGTATCGAGGCGAGCTATCGACTCTCTGAACAAAGTATCGCGACGACCTCGACACAAAATCCGGTTGTACGGCTGCTGTACGTCGTGGTGAGCTTGCTGTTACAGAACGTGTGGCGGTATCTGCACTGGGAGTACGTGGCGACGCCCCGCCGAGGCGGGCGTCGCCTCTGGCAGTGGCCATTCAAGGAGTTCATCAACATGATCCGACGGGCAGCGTGGACGGCCCTCGCGACGCGTCGGGCCGTCCCCGCGAACCGGCCACCGGACGACCGGTTCCACCGGTAACTCCCGACCGGGCTAGCCAACGGTGGGAGTGGCGACGCTGTCGCGTCGGCGGCAGCCGCCGCCGACAGCGACGGCTCTCCGCCGATCCGTCCATGATTCTCTCGTCGAAACCGCCAGTCCAACCGCTCCGCCACAGAACTCAGGCTTCAGAAACAGCTAGCCGAGGATGCTTTGTGAGGTACTGATTCTAGTACAGCGATTCTTTCCTATTGTTCAAACGCCTCCTCCAACTTCTCATACATCCTCCTTCGCCGTGCCCTCCGTTCTTGTTCCCTCGACAAGTAATTCCGAAGCACAACCTCGGTCGACGAACTCCCCTGATCTTCAGCCACCCCTTCCAATCCCTCTAGAACCTCCCCAACAGCTTCCTGATACGCCGAGTACCAGAACCGTCGTCCCATCTTGGGCGTGGGCGTATCCCCGTCAACAACCACCTCAGCACGGTCAGCAAGTTGCTTGAATCGACGTCGAACCGTACTCACAGACACGTGGCCCGTCGACGACGACCGAGAGGGGAACAGATACCCATTCCACGTCTCACGGTCAGAGAGAGCATCAATCCGATCAGCGACGACGTCAACCCCATACAGCAGCGTCACCTCTCCAGGGCCGTTCTTCCGCTCTCCATCATCGAACGACAGATGCGGGTCCTCAGCATCTAAGACCACCTGGTCGACGTGCAACGCGGCAACCTCGGAGGGTCGTAATCCCCAACTAGCAAGCGCAACCACGAGTAATTCCGCTTCAGGCGAGTCGACCTCACTGTAGATTCGACGGACCTGCGACGCCGATAACGCCTGTGGGTCTGGCTCGTTTGCTTCCCAGCCGAACTCTTCACCAGCTTCCGAGAGTGGATTGTACTTTGCGTACTTCCGGCGCTTCACGAAGGCATACCATGCCCTAGCGACGTGCAGGTACTCAAGTTTCGACCGGTCGGTCGATAGTACCTCGTCGAAGACGTCGAGGACAGCGAGACAACGCTCTATCTCTTGCGGTTGCTGGTCTAACTCAGACAGCGGTTCGAGCAACGCATCAGTCCCATGCAGCTCTCGATACGTTCGAACCCACTTCGCCAACCTCGTCCGATGGGTCTCGACGGTACTCTCTGCTCGTCCACCACGAGTCTCTATCGACGTGAGGTACGCGTCGAGTGCGTTCACCGTTGCCTCGTGGTCAACTTTCCACTCCCATTCGTCGGAATCCTCGTCTTCGAGGCCGACGACATTGACGAAGAACTGTTTGGGCGTCAAATCGTGATGCTCGCGCAGTGCGTACGCGATGCCACTGTATCCGTGTTCGGTGAGCCAGTTGTACGTTGGAACGTCTCGATCCTCGTCGAACCCGTCACGATATCGCTTCGGTGCGATGTCTTGCCAGTAGACATCGACGAGTTCGTCGAGGTCCATACGCGACCAGTTGTAGCGACGGCTACGCGTCTCTGGGTCCGTGGATTCGTCGTCTGGTTGCTGGCTGGTGGACTGCTTTGTCATGCCGAGTTGCTGTCCGACCGACCGTTTGTCGTATTTCGGGACGGTTTCGAGCCAGTGAATTTCATTGGTCTCTGCTGCTTTTCACAGCAAAATAATACTTTGGCTTGTGCGGGAGTGGTCTTTCTAATATGCAGCGTCCGCAGACCAAGGTGGAACACTCGAAATCACCTCTCTCATTCTCAAGTGACGATCACACAGACCCACCAAATTCACGCGGTACTCCCGTTGAAAGTGTGCTGAACACTCGAAGTGACCCTTCGCTGTGAGGTGGTCGTTTGAGATAGTTGAAAAAACGGACTAGTTGAAACTCCCATCTCTTGACAGGAGTGGCGTGACACATGCAGAGGGTGAGTTCAGCAGGTCAGATTGACAGGCCCGATAGTACAGCATGTAAGAAAACGTGATAAGCGAAGCACAGGTTATATATCACACGTACCCTTCGTCAGGTGTATGGAGTCCACTTCCTACGTCAACTGCTGGCGTTGGCACGCGTCACGGGAAGTGGACAGTATCTCGGTATAGGGTCGGAAGGGCTTCACCCAACGATACCACCGCGATGCTCACTCGCTTCTTCGCTGTATCGTACTCCAAGTGACTACCTCGTCAACAACCCCAATGCCAGCAGAAGACAACTTCACCGTAACACCCTACGCCGTCAAAGGCGACATCAACTACGACCGGCTCCTCGACCGATTCGGAGCCGACCGACTCACTTCCGAACAGAAAACGCGGTTCCCCGACCCCAGCCACCCACTCGTCCGTCGAGACGTATTCTATGCCCAACGAGACGTAGACCCGTTCCTCGACGCCGCAAACGATGACAAACCCCATTCAATCGTGACCGGACGTGGCCCCTCCGGGCCGATGCACATCGGCCACATCTTCCCCTTCTACTTTGCAAAGTATCTCCAAGAACAGACTGGCACACTCGTCTACATACCATTCTCCGACGACGAGAAGTACTTCCTAAAGAACAAATCAATGGACGAAATCAGCGACTACACTCGCCAGAATCTCCGAGACCTCCTTGCCGTCGGCTTCGACCCTGACCGCACTCGCATCATCGTAGATACAGCAGATGCCGACGTGGTGTACCCACTTGCCACTGCCTTTGCAAAGGAAGTGACCCAATCAACAGTAGATGCGACGTACGGAGAACCCGAGAATATCGGCCTGTCATTCTATCCTGCTGTCCAAGCAACCCATCTGCTCCTTCCACAACTTGTTGAAGGGCGTCACCCAACACTTGTTCCAATTGCAGTAGACCAAGACCCACACGTACGCGTCTGTCGTGACATTGCCGCGAAAAAACGGTACGACGTACGAAAGCCCGGGGCATTGCTTTCGAAATTCCTCCCGAGTCTCGAAGGGCCGGGAAAGATGAGTTCGTCTGACGACGCCCCGAGTATCCTCCTTTCGGACGACCGGGAAACGGTCACCGATAAAATCCGTACGTACGCGTTCTCAGGTGGACGGACGAGCATCGAAGAACATCGATCCAAAGGCGGGAATCCGGAGATTGATGTCCCCTTCCAATTGTTGTACTACTTCTTTGAGGAGAGCGACGAGAGGGTAGAACAACTCGCAGAGGAGTACCGTGAGGGATCTCTATTGAGTGGTGAACTCAAGGAATTCGCGGCAGAGCGTATCGCGGGTTTCCTTGAAGCTCATCAGGCGCGTCGGTCGGCACTCGGTTCGCTGGAGGAAGAATTGTCTGCATATCGACTGACTGAAACCGAGCGGCAGGCTGCACGGAGACAGGCAGGGTATCCTGATAATGCACTGTCGCAACAGTAGGCGTCTCAATCGCCGCTTTGTCCCTGATTCGGCGTTAATTAGACAGGGCT
Organism: Haloferax volcanii DS2; assembly: GCF_000025685.1. Lineage (GTDB taxonomy): Archaea > Halobacteriota > Halobacteria > Halobacteriales > Haloferacaceae > Haloferax > Haloferax volcanii. The sequence goes on from NC_013966.1 coordinate 126,014, forward strand.
GTTCTTCCGCATAATCAGCCGAACAAATTGACCGACTTGCGCTCTGTATTCACCTATGGAAATTCTGCTGGCTCAACTAACCACCGCTAGCGATAAAGTTGTTCGCACGATTCCGTGTCTCTCGTTCTTCAACGGTGAAAAACCACTGGGCAACGTGGTGATTGAGACCTCCACAACCGATAGGCGGTCGGTACGAGTTCCGCGATAGCTGTCGCTCACGCTGGTTCCATCCGGCCACTGAGGAACGCCGGACTGGCGTTCCTCAGATTCCCTTCCTCAGGCGCTCACCCCCGGTGGATCGTAGACTTCCTCCCGGACGAGCATGTAGTACATCGAGACGAGCAGTTTTCGCGCCGTCGCAACGATTGCTTTTTTCGGGTTCATCCGACGGTTCAACCGGTGGAAGAACCGGCTCAGATACTCGTCTTTACACGTGTACACTGCTGAGTATGCACTCTGAACCAAAATCCACCGCACCCGTCCTGAACCACGTTTCGAGATACCACCCTCGATCCGCGAGTCGCCGGACTCGCGGATCGTCGGGTTCAGCCCCATGTAACTCACGACCTCCTTGTGGCTGTCGAACCGATCAACTTCTCCAAGTTCTGCGTAGATCAGCAACGCGGAGTAGTAACTGACTCCAGGAATCGTCATGAGCAGCTGGGTCTCCTTCAGAGACCCAGCGCGCTCCTCAATCGCAGCTTCCAGCTGTGTCATCTGCTCGGTCAGGGTCTCAACCACGTCAAGGTACGACTCCAACAACGCGTCCCACGGGGACGGGAGCGAGAGTTCCCGGAGGAACTCTCGTCCCTTCACGCTCAGTGGCTTCACCTCGCGGGTGATACCGTTGTCAGCGAGCAAGCCATGGATCTTGTTGGCGAACTTGGTGCGATCTTCGACCAATGTCTGTCGCCCGCGCACGAGTGCGCGGGCTTGCCTGATCTCGTCGGTGGGAACGTAACTCTGCGGAACGGAGTTGAGTCGAAGCAACCGCGCGAGTTCTTTGGCGTCGACGCGGTCGGTTTTCTTGTCGGAGTGAGCGATGAGCGTCAGTTTACCTGGATGAGCGACGGTTACGTCCAAGTACTCCGCGAGCGTATCGTAGACGTGGTAGTAATTGCTGGTCGCCTCGATGACCGCACGAGAGCCAGCGTAGCGTCGAGCGAGATCGTCGAGGTTCGCGTTTTTGACGCGAACCTCTTCGACAATCTGGCCTTCGCTGTCGATTACTGCTACCTGTGCGTACCGTTTGTGTAAGTCGATTCCGAGGTACATTGCTTGTTCCTCCGGGATAGGACGGCGGTGCGTGAATCAGAACTTCACCTATGCGGGCTTTCCCGGATGCCGCCAGGAGCGGCATCCGGGCTGTGACGCCCATAACTCGGCTTCTTTCGCACTCGGACCAGTCAGCACCACGTGCTCTGGGGCACGGAATACAGCTCGGTCTCTTGCGTCCCATGCTTGATTCACGCTCCGCAGGGATAGCAGAATTTCCATCAAGTCAGCACGGCCGCAGCAACCTCACTGAGTACTGTCAGAAGCGACGTGCAACAGACAGAGAACTTCTCTTTATCATTATATTGGGATTGCCACCAGAGCAGTTTGTCATGACACGGATGGCTGGTCACAACAAATATATTCGTAGAGCGATTATCTCCGGTTACCATGGCAACAAACAACGACAAAATCCAGTTTAGGGGGGCTGACGAGAAGCGTGCAAGTCAACGCCTCAGTGAGATGCGTCTGGGAGGGATTAACATCAGTGAACTCGCTCGAGAGGGCCTCAAGGAGAAGCTTCGGGAAGTACTCTCGAATGAAGAGCGAGTCGAGTTACACCAACAGTACCTCGACGGAGAACTGGACGAAGGCGTTGCAGAGATCCTCATCGGCGATCTGCTCGAGGATATCGAACGAGAACGCGAGGCAGTCGGGAAGGCGGAGACGCTCAGTACCGATGGCGTCTTCCAGAACAAGTAACGAATGGGCTCAGACGAGATACGGCACCCTGTTCTTGTAGATACTGACGCACTCATTTCTGTCGCAAATACATCTCTGTGGCCGAAGGTTGTAGGCAGCCTTAATCTGACGACGACGAACGTCTGTATTCATGAGTTGAAGCGACACACCCGCGACAAGTCTGAATATGCGCCTGACGGAAGCCGTCAAAAGTGGATTCACGATGGGAGTGTAGCGGCACTCGAACCGTTTGAAGACACCTCAAACACGGCGTTTACCACAATCAATAGCGTTCCCCGGCCGCACGGACCAGACGCTGGAGAACAGTCGTTAGAACAAGAACTCGAACAGCACCCAGAAAGCTACACGTTCGTCGTTCTCATGGATCAGAGAGGTCGAGAATCGATAAACCGAGTCTTCGAGGAACGAGACGAATACGGTGTCGCAGTCGCTCCCTCCTATCTGCTCTACTTACTCCACAAGAACGGCAACTGTTCGAAGCAGGAATTCTGTGAGGCGTGTGGAGAGCTTCTGGAGGGTGAGGGGTGGACAAGCTACAGTGCGATACAAGCGATTTGGCAGGAAATCCCGATTGACTGCAGTTCGTACTTAGATGGAAACCTATTGCCCTGACAAGCGTACCAGATGAATCGACGTCACTCACAACGCAGATCGACGCAGTGGACGACGCTGGCAAGTTCGTCGAGGCTCATCTGTGACCACTTGTAGCGTTTTTCTCTCGTCTCGTTCTCTGAAGACGTGTCTTCAGTCTCTAAACCCTGGGAGTCAACTTCCGAATTCACGCGTGCTCACCGGGGAGTAACCCGCTCGCTTCGTGTTGGAGTGGTTCTGAATATGAGATTTTCATTGGTCTACGACAATCTCCAATCTAGTTAATACTTTGGCTTGTGCAGGAGTGGCAGATACACAACCGCAATTAGTAAATGACGAACTGAGGCGGCAATATAACAGTAAATCACATATTGCTATACAAAATGTGGCGGGGATCTGGACCACAGTTTCGGAGGATGGGTTCTGTTGCGTGCCTTATTTTCACGTCAATTGAGTTTGATTAGGCTCTCGTCTATCGGTTTTCGAATTTAGTATGGTGAGAGACTTTGGAAAGATTTTCTGAGTGATATGAAATACAAATCGACAGACTGCTCCTATTTCACAGCTACGAGCGAAGAATAGAAGGCACGCAACACTTCCATCCTCCGAGGTTGTGTGGAACCCCACAGTTTCGGGGGAGGGGCTCTGTTGAAACCCCCTTTCCGTCTGGCGACTTGTTGAGAGACTAGTTTTCACTGTGACCCACGGAAACTAGCCAGAAAGAGCGCTCCCTCCAATGTCAACGCTGAAGGATTTCAACAGAGCCGGAGGAGATTATTTTTGCGTTTTTCTAGGGCTTTTCGTGGTTCGGGCAGGCCATATCGGTGTCGCATCAACTACCGCCCTCGGTGAGGATGGAGTATGGGCGTTAATTTTAATACAATTAACTGAGTGTCGTTATAATATGGATACCCCTCCAAGAGACTTCATGCTTGGGCGGTCTAGTGCATGGTCTAGTAAGTTTGAATTGTTGGCTGTTTCGCTACTTGGTCTTGCCATCTCTGCAGTATTATTAGGTTTTTTTGACATTGCCTCACCAAACTCAATTGTTAAACTGCTCTATTTCCTAATTACCTACTTGTCACTATTTAGCATATCCATATTTACTACATACTTCGTGGCATATCAATTCGGCATTGGACGTAAATGATAAACATCGAATTGTTATAAGATTGTACATTTGGTACTGTCCAAGACCAGCAAATCCGTGTCGCGGGATTCTGCTCGCGAATCGTTTCGAGACACTCGAAAATCTGGCTCTGTTGAAACCCTCTTTCCGTCTTGCGATTTGTTGCGAGACTAGTTTTTACTGTGATCCACGGAAACTAGCCAGAAGGAGCGCTCTCTCCAATGTCAACGCTGAAGGATTTCAACAGAGCCAAAATCTATTCTTTCGTCTGATTCTCTGGGAAGTTCACCACGTTTTGACCGTTGAGTGCGTGAAATCTGACCGCTAGTTCGTCAATCAGAACCAGCAGTCGTTCAATATGCGGATGATCGACGTGTCACAGGCTGGTCGAATTGTCCCATAGTTGGGGATGTGACACGTCAAAAAACCGACGACGTATCACCGTCCCCACCGTCCATTCGAACATCGTCGTCAACTGTCCACCGTCATTTAGACGCGAGAGACGTCTCGGATGCAGAATCGAGTAGGATAACCCGAGGTTCCGCAAGACTGTACTGAAATCGTCCAGATGGTACTGGACGTTAAACTCCTCGTTGAGTAGATGTTGCATCTCCTGTGATTTCCACGACTGGCCATCGCGGAGGAGTTCGAGCAGTTGGTTGAGCTATTCTTCGGTAAGATACCAAGCCATATCTGTCTCACGATCTTTGCTTATTGGTCACCTCTAACGCTCTAGCCCCAAACTTCTCTCAAGTACTATTGAGGCTGATATCGACGAGGATATTAGGGATTTCACTCAGCAGATCGATACATTTCAGTACGACTCATTGAGATAGACCCAGAGACAGTGCAACGATACGTGGGCGTAGTCAACAAATCTGCACCCTCTTGGGGACAGCGACTTGCTTCGGCCACCAACTACATTTTAGCAAACATGATGGCTTTGCCCGTGGAGCGGGAGTCTTCGACATGGAACATCGCCGATCTCCCGCTTCACCTTCTTACTACTCGAAACCGGCGCCGTGATTCACTAGAGCCCTCAAGTTAATTAGATTGTATCCAGTGCAAGTACGTGGTTGCCGGCATCAACGTCTACCTGATACATCTTACCCTTGTCCATTGTGGTCCAAGTTCCGCTCCCGAAGATAATCATCTGTGGCGCACAGTGACCTGCTCCACACAAGTCAAAGTCGTATGCCCCGAAAGTAAGGATATTTGAATCTTTGAGATGGTCCCAAGCGTACCCAGCAAGGGCACCAACGACTGCGCCCCCAAACGCTGTCGCAATAGCGCCAACTCCACTAAATGAACCTGCAATTAGTCCACTAGCTGTTCCAATGAGTCCCCCGATCGCTACTTTAGTTAAAGTATTGATATCGTCATAATACTCAACCGATGCACCAACAATTTGATGCCTACCATAACCAGAGTAGACATTACAACTCTGATTTTGATCTCCTTTGTAAACGCTAAACCGGCTGATTGTCTTGGCCACCCCGTCACTGACTTCCTCAATGAGGTCGTCCCACGCCGACTTCTCCTCGAAATTTTGGACACCAATTGTGTTGGTCTTTTCGACCGTATCCGTTTTAGTTCCGTAAACCTTCACCGATTCCACGCTCATCTCAACTCCCGATTCCGCGCTCATTTGGGATTGAGTCGCTTTTGCGTTTTCCTTTTTCACCGTTGCGACTAATTCACTTACCTCTCCCGTTTCTGTATTCTTGGCGCGTGCGAAACTGTAGACCGTATCATCGATAACAGCGTGTTTTTTATCCTCAAGTTCAATCGGAGCGGGATCTATCGAGGAATCAGAACTCTTTTCACTACCGTGTTTTTGAGCTGAAACGATTCCAGTCGTTGACGAAACGCCGATTGCTGTACCTGCAATGCCGAGGAACTGGCGTCGATTAGGCTTTTTCACCATTACATTCCTAAATGTAATTGGTCTAACTTATACTCTTTGATTTGTTTTTCGTATGTCACTACTAGTTAGCACCTTCACCAGTTTCAACTGAACTTTGTAAACATGAATTGAGGTGAACGGCCGTACTGGGGCAAGCCTTGAACGAAGGGACTCTTCGCGTGGTTATTCCATCACAAAATGGACTCAACATCAGCATTCGACAGGCAATGATTTTTCAAACTGCTTGGCTTTGTGAATCACTATACGGCGTCGGCTTTGACCGTTAGAACTTGGAAGATGAAGCGGGAAATCGGCGATGATCTATGTCGAAAATCTCCCGCTTCACGAAGAAAGCGGTCACGTTAGCTAAAAATGTTGTTGGTGGCCGAGGCGAAGTCGCCGCCCCCGAGGAGGGTGGCGGCTTCGCCGACTACGCTCTCCTGTCGCTACACTGTCTGCGGATTTACCTCGATGAGTCGTACTGCAACGCCCTCGATCTGCTGAGCGAAATGCCGCATATTTGTGGGGAGATCGGCCTCGCAGAGAGCGATCTCCCTGATCACTCAACGCTAGTTAAGGCGTTTAACAGGTTTCAGATGAAGGTCTGTCGAGTGCTGCTCCGACTCTCGTCGGAGCTGCACGACCTCTCGGGTCACGCCGCCATTGATGCCACCTTTTTCGACCGCGAAAACGCTAGCAAGCATTACTGCCGTCGCACGAATCACCGCGTTCAGACACTCAAAGCGACGGCTCTCGTCGATACAGAATCTCAAGCTGTTCTTGATGTTCATTGTGCGACCGAGAAAACCCACGACATGCCCCCGAAGAGCGAGGGCCAATTCTCAACAGTTTGCGGATGTTCCTCGAAACGTGTCCGACGACGGGTGGCGACATTTAACTTAGTGAAGAAGTCGTCGAGTCGTGTTGTAGTTCTCACAGAGTCATTGCGGTCAGTTGTGAGGAGTCTGGTGAACGTCTTTTCGAACACCCACTTCCGGATTCGGAGTAGTGTTTTAGGGATTACCCCAACACATTTCGGTTTTCGCTCGGCTTAGAGCGCCAACTACCACAACCTCAGGGGATGGTTTGATGCGTGACGTTCAGTGATTGGTTGTGTGATCTAACACCGAAGCTAGTAGCAGACAAGTGCCACAGAACTGAGTAACACCCTTAGACTCGATAGATACTCGGGAATAATTCTCTGATCGTATAGCTACCGAGACTTGGCATCTAATAATCAAGTCTGAGGTACAGTTACAACATTACTACCGTCATAGAATATGCGTGGTATAGTACAATATATAATATGTTGACACTTGGAACCAGGTCATATCTCCAAGACACAATTCTAATTTACTAACAATACTACCTAGTTGCTTAATTGATAAATCCGTTCGGTCATGAGCGTAAATAACTGTATCACACAGTCAGGTCTCGTCACACCTCAGATATAATTGATAGAAAGAATCTTATTTACAATATATTTGTACAGAGATCCCACTTATTTAGTTGTATGCCTCGATTACCCATAGGAAAAATCACATCATTTGACTAGTCTGTTATCGGACAACAATCACGGCACAAAGTCACTATCTACCAGATTATAGTACGCATATTATACAATATTGCTGGCTCAGAGTGTGACTGCAGTTTCATTGAACGCAATCTGATTCACCTAAGCCGTCACAAAAACCGATAATTGCACTAGTCAATCTAACCGCTGCTATCCGAATAAGCGCTGGTGCTGCTGTCCAATACATTCAATACATCTTAGTACATCTAATATACTATGCCCATCAGCGCGGATCGCTTCGAGACCATTGACGACGGCAATGAAAACCCAAAACCGGGGACGAACGCCTACAAGCTCCTCTCGTTCTTAGCTCAGAATGCTGACCAAGCGTTCACCCAAAGCGAGATCGCCGAGCGGACGTCCGTCAAGCCCGGCTCGGTTGGTCCGACTCTCGTCAGGCTCAGAGAACGAGGTCGTGTCGAGCACCGGGGGACATACTGGCGCGTGAGTGACCACGTCTTGAGCCTTGACGCTGCAGCTAACCATGCTGCTGCTACAGCAGCGAGCCGTGAAGAAGAACCATTCGACTACGACGAGTGGCAAGAACACGCCGTTGACCCGCGACAACAGCGTGACTGACACCAACCGCTTCCAGAAGGGCGACGTATTCTGGGCACCGGATCCATTTCGACGCGGGTCAAATCCACGCCTCTGGGTCGTTCTTGCTGCAGACTCGCTCCCGTATCCTGGCGAGGAGTATCTGGGTGCAGCTCTCACAACCAGTAATCTCCCGCGAAACTTCGAAGTTGGAGATGAGTGGGTGAGCGGCAAAGACCCGGCCAAGACCTCGTATTGCTCTCCATGGGTCGTCGCGACAATCAAACATGACACCGTTGTCAATCCACAAGGACAAGTGACCGAGTCATTCGCCGACGAAATGATTGTAGCGTGCAAGCAGTATCTCGGCCCCCAGTAGTCTGCCTAAGTGAACATTCACCTACGTGCTTCACACAACGTCTGGTAGTGCGTCCGAATTGTTTGAGTTGAGGTATCACTCACGGCCGCAACACGCGCCTGCGTGAGCGGCCAGTCCCGCTCAGTCGCAGCAGTGTACACACACGCTGCCGCGACTGCATGCGGATTCGCACCCCGATGAGCCCACTCATCGCTCGATGTCTCAGCTAACGACCGTGCTCGTCGTCGAACCTGGTCTGTCACATCAAGCGCATCTGCCACTCGCGGAACGAACTCGGCCGGTGCAACTGGCTTCGCAGACAGCCCGAGTTCTATATTGAGTGCGTTATACGCTGACCGGACACGCGATTCAGCCACCCGTGCGAGCGGGATGAGTTCAGCGAGCGTCCGCGAAAGCCCCGCACATCGACAGGCGGCGTGGACGCTCGCAGCCGCGACTGCTTCAATCGATCGTCCGGGCAACAGATCCGCCTGCTGAGCAGACCGGAAACACCGGCATGCTTGGTCACGCAGGCTGTCTGGGAGGTCGAGCGCACCGATGAGTCGCCGGACTTCGTCCAAGCCATGCGCGAGTCGACGTTCACGACTCGACTGGTACCGACTCCGACTGTGCTGGGTGCGAAGTCGGGAGAGTTGCTGTCGTCTTTCGCCCGGGATCGGTGTCCCGTTCGCGTCGACGTGTCGGCCGATATTGGTCGCGAGGCCGTGGTCGTGTCGGGTCGGCGTTCGTGGTGCACCTACTCGCTTGCGCTCCTTGCGCTCGAACGACCGCCATTCGGGACCGTGGTCGATGCCGTGCCCGTCGATGATGAGCCCACACGACTGGCACCGTCGCTCACCAGCGTCCGTAATGACCTGGCCGCCACACTCCGGACAGGAGGCGGGTCCACAGGATTTCCCGCACGATTCGTCGAACTGTCGCTCGTAGACATCTCGTGTCGCCATCTCGAACACCGCGCGACGCAATTTGGTGCGCCCCGCACCCGTCAGGGGCCAAAAAACACGGTTGCTGTCTCGAACAAGCAGGCTTCTCTTGGGGGGTCGTTAAATGACTGAACCACAACACCAAACAGGCTAGCAAGTGGATTATCGTTGCAGGCTCGTCGTGTCACATAAGACGCGCCCTGTTCTGCAACGGGTGCGGAATCGCGTACCAAGCCATCCGCGCTCGCCCCTTGATAACTCCCTCGTGGGCCTCGTGCCCACCGAGTTTCGTACACTCGACACTCAAGTTATTGGATATCTGTGGGTTGCGAGTCGCGGACTGTGTTAGTCGGAATTGCTCACCAAGCGAACAGTTAACTGAAGCAACATATAACTGTCTTGTATGAGTAGCTCACCATGGACTGCGAACTTCGCGACTGAAAAAAGCAAATGTGCAGCCGACGTCCAACGCCTCCTCGAGAAGTACCCGCAGCCGGTCGTCTACGAAGTCATGAGTGAACTGCTCCGCCGAGAGATGCGCGAGCAGTTTGCTGGTGCGTACGCTGCGTCCCAGCAGTCCGACGACTGACGAGTACTGGTGCGTACGAAACTCTCACCAACGACTACTCAGACAGGTCACGCCGCCCAGCGTCAACGCAGTTCCAGCACGGGAGGTCCTCAGATAGCGGTTCACACTCACAGGGCAGGTCCGTTGTGCCATCATCGCCGCTCAATGAGCTACCACCGTCTGTGACGACGCGCATCTGGACCGCAAGTTCGAGTATTCGTGGGCGAATCGCGACCGCAACCCGGTGTTTACACGGATCGTCACCGCTCGCATCGGCGGGACACGAACACGACTCGGGCACGCCGTCCTGAATTCGAACGCGGTACTCGTGCACGTCCGGATCGGTATAGCTCTCGTTGCGTACACGGACATCGCCGTCGAGGAGTTCGAATGCAAACGCCTCGTACTGCGCTCGCTTGAGGACGCGCGTAGGTGGATCGAACTCTGGTAGTACTGGAGTCATGGTAGCCAGCGCGCAATGCGCGCACCCCTTCGGGCGCATGAAAAACTACGCTGTCGAACGGAGTGACAGGTGACACAGAATCAGGTCGGATTCTTTGTGCTGTCCTGTCTTGATTGTCCTGCAGTCAATACAGGTGCGACACCGACTAGGGGAGTTGCGACTGAAAGACGTATTCAGAGTTGGCAGGGTCGCCCGAGTTCTTGTTCGTACTGCGATTTAATTTGCTCGAACAGGTCTTGGCCGAGTTCTGTCCGGAAGCGAGGCGCGGCGGTAGCAAAGAACTCGTCCAAGTTCTCGAACTCGGCAAAGTGGTCGTTCGTCTCGGCCTCGTCGTACCGACCTTGGCGCTCGTACTTGAGCGCCTGGAGACAATTATCGATCAGATCCATGTCCTTGACGAACTGTGCTGTCGGGGTGTCACGGGCTTCGTACTCTTCCCAGAGCGTCAGCAGTTCGGTGTCCGCGAACGGTCCGACGAGATCGGTTACTGCGCTCCGTTCAGCTGCTTCCTTTTCGGACGTGGGGATGGTCTGGCGTCCGTCTTCCGCGCGGGTTGCGATATCGCCCGTTCGAGCTTCGCCGAGGTCGTGAATGAGTGCCATCGTCACTGCTTTCTGAGGGTCAACGTCTTCCTGCTCGGCATAGAGCAGACACAGCGACGCTGTCCCCCACGTGTGGGCCGCGACCGATTCAGGCGAGTCAATATTCCGAAGCACCCATCCCGTCCGAAGTTCGTCCTTCAACTCGAACCATTCGAGCAAGGAGTCGAGTTCGTTGGTCATCATATCGTGGAGAAGGGAAGTGGCCAGTTCAACTCATCGAGACTACTCCACCGGGGCACCGACATTCAATCAATAAATCCCCAGAAACGGTGTGCCGAGCAATTCACCGCTGGACCTGCGAAAACATCACCCTGTGAAAAGTTCTATATACCCTGTTACAGACAAAGCTACGTCTGATAAAGAGGTTCAACAGAGCAGCGACAACGAACCACAGATAAGAGATTTCAGACCGCGTCGAGTGTTGAGAGAATCTCTTCGGCCGTCCCGCTAACCCGACCCAGTCGCTCTTGCAGCACGTCTGTCTCCTCGCCCTGCCACGCCGCGAGATAGAACGCCGACCCCCTCGTATCTAAGCCGAGGTATCGACCAACGACGTACGCAACGGCCTCCGCTTCGACCTCGCGTTTCGCCCGCTCGGTTGCGTCAGTAATGTCGAAATGCAAAATCGCGTGGGCGTACTCGTGGATGATCGTCGATGCGAGGTCTGCGCGATTCGGCCGATCCTTCACTTCCACGAGTGGGGTGAGATCCTGGACACTCCGCGACTGGCAGACGCCCTTCGCCTCCCCATGTCGCCACTCGTCGGGATCGACGATCCGGATGGTCACACCGAGGTCCGACGCGATGTTAGTGAGATCCTCGACGATCGTATCAGGATCACCGGTCGCCGCTGTATCCAGCTCCGGGAGTGGCTCGCCCTCAGTCTGCGAAATGTCGAAGACTGGTGCTGGCTTGAAGCCCACGAGGCCCTCTGACCATTCCTCGGGTGGTGTCTCGTCGTACTCACACTCGCTGTTGTCGTGATAGCTCGGTGCGTTCCCACACTCGGGGCATTGGGTCGTGATGATCGGCGCCCAAATCCAGATCGCCGACTCGCCTTCCTGGACGTGTCGGTCGAACTCTGCTTGCCACGTCCGGTAGCCAGCAACCTTCGTCGCCGCAGGACACTGGAGGGTGATGAGGAGTGTGTTGCGGTGGGAGTAGTCGTGGAACTGGCTCTGGACGTCCAGCCACGCTTGGAACTGCTCGCTCGCCCGAGCGTCGTCGACGTCGTCAGCGAGGTCAGCAAGCCACTGTTCGATCGTGCGATGCATTTCATCGTGTCGCGTGTCGGTCTCGTCGAACGACACCGACGGAGAACTCGTTGTTGCCATTGGTTTCAGTTCTAACACGTCTCTCTAGGACGCGCCGCACCCCTCTGGGGCGCACAAAAAACAGCGGGGCGAACTACTGGTCGGTGTCCTCGCACTCGAGGCTCCGAAGGTACTGTCGACACTCGCCGAACAGGCCGCTTGCAGTCGATTCACCGGTTGTGAGGTGGCGAACCCACTCAATCGCCCAGCAGTACACGGGATCGGACTCACCTGTGCCGTGGATGTACCACCAGCGAGCGGCTTTGAGCACAACGAGCGGATTCGTCGGCGGTTGTTCACTCAGAAGGTCCCACGAAATCGACTCGATTTCATCGGGAACGTCGGCTCGGGTGAACTCCGAACGATGCACGAGGTCGAGGTCGACCGGAACCTGATCGATTGACACGTCTGACTCTGTTTGTTGGTGACTCATGGAAATCACGTCACACGGACTGTGTCTTCAGCCCGCACCCATCTCGGGCGCAAAAAATCACGACGGCGCGCTAGTACCGACGGGACTCTCGACCGAGGCTATGCGAGATGCGATACCTCCTCGGGTTCGGAGTCGTCAGCGAACTCGTTGCGCTCGACTGGCGTCCAGTCTTCAGTCGTGGTTGGTGCCCACCAATCGACGTGGTAGTCACCCGGAGCACCGAGAATCTTAACTTGTGCTTCGTCGTCGGGAAGTGGCCGGCGAAGTTTCTCGTCGACGTGGAGATTCCACGTCGTCGTCGCGTCGAATGTGATGATGACCGCCTCATCGTAGCCACGCGACTCAGGCGCCTCACGGCACGTCACGCTGGTATTGCACTCTGTGCAGAACACTCCCTCAAACGGAATGTGCGTGAACGCTTCCGTGCCACACACCGGACACCACAAAAACTCGAACAGCGCCTCGTCGTGGCGGCACACACGCTCAAGACTCATCAGATGCTCACCACCTTAGCGAGCATCGTGGGCAAGTGGTGGGGAAAACGAGACAACTCAGCTGCCAGCGTTGGAATCGACATCTGTTACTGCGCCTCCGCCCCTTCGGGCGGCGCAAAAACAACGCCGTAGTGTAGACCTGCTGAACGCTCAATAGTGCTGAATGAGACACATCAGAGGGGTTGCGAGCTCGTGAATACAATCGTGGAAGTGGGAGGGTGAGAGTACGTTTCGTCTGTCTGCCACACTACGCTGGAAGGTACAAGAGGACGATAGAGAGAGTACATTTCGTCTGTCTTCCTCTAGTGACTGAGGAGTAGTGCTCCGATTTTAGCCCGGTTCGATACTCTATGAGAAGACAGACGAGACAAACGAAACAAGGTTTTATTACGTAAACACTCACACAACATGTTATGTCGGGGCCATGCGTTCTAGTTTAGCAGAGAATGCGGTCGCTGTTTGTTGATTAGATATCGTCGCAACTACCCGGTTGAAGAACCCGGTGGATGATGTGTACTCACCACCGGACTCGGTAGTTGTTGACCGGATTCAAAGAGCGTTTCCCTCCGATGAGTTGCGCGAGCGCGCTCGCGCAACGAATCTCATCGAGCGTGAGCGCAAGTTCGACATCGTTGCGCTGTTTTACACACTCACGTTTGGCTTCGCTGCTGGCTCAGACCGCTCTTTGCAGGCGTTTCTCGACCGCTACGTCGAGATGGCTGACTGCGATGAGCTCTCCTACGCGGCGTTTCACGACTGGTTCGAACCGGGGTTCGTTGCACTCCTCCGAGAGATTCTCGATGACGCCATCGAGAATCTCGATACCGGACGAACCGACTTGAACGGACGTCTCGAACGATTTCGAGACGTCCTCATTGCCGACGCGACCATCGTTTCGATGTACCAGGACGCCGCTGATGTCTACGCAGCAACTGGCAAGGATCAAGCTGAACTGAAGCTCCACCTCACAGAGTCACTCTCGACGGGCCTTCCAACGCGATTCCGCACAACCGACGGAACAACTCACGAACGGAGTCAGCTACCCACCGGTGAGTGGGTAGCTGACGCCCTCATCTTGCTTGATTTAGGCTTCTACGACTTCTGGTTGTTCGACCGAATCGACCAGAACGGCGGGTGGTTCGTCTCCCGGGTGAAGGACAACGCGAACTTCGAGATCGTCGAAGAACTGCGAACGTGGCGAGGCAACAGCATTCCGCTGGAAGGAGAGTCGCTGCAGGCCGTCCTTGAGGACCTGCAGCGACAGGAAATCGACGTCCGCATCACGCTTTCATTCGAGCGCAAACGAGGGTCGGGCGCCAGCGCGACCCGGTCGTTCCGATTGGTCGGCCTGCGTAACAAGGAGAGCGAAGAGTACCATCTGTATCTGACGAATCTGGCGAGAGAGGACTACAGCGCGCCCGATATCGCGCAGCTCTATCGGGCGCGCTGGGAGGTCGAACTGCTGTTCAAGGAGCTGAAGTCGCGGTTCGGCTTGGACGAGATCAAGACGACCGACGGCTACATCATCGAGGCGCTGATCATCATGGCCGCAATTTCGTTGATGATGAGTCGTGTAATCGTGGATGAGTTACGGTCGCTCGAGGCAAGACAGCGAGAGGGCGAAGCCGCCGCAGACGCCGACTCGTCGGCGTCGCGGCTCCCTCGGCGTCGCTGTTCGCTCGCCGTGGAACGCCACGGTCATCTGATCCAGTTGTATCTCATGATCGAGTTGGGCTACGAACTGCCGGATTTGGACGAGCTGTTGCTGTGGGCGTCACGAAATCCAAATCCACACAGAGATCGGTTACGTGAGCAGGTTGAACGAGGTGAGTTCGGCTTTGATCGCTACTAAACTAGAACGCATGGAACTACGACCACTTGGCGAATCGACCCACGTTCCCGACGACGAGTTTTCCGGAAGGGGGGACGCTGGACGAGCAGAGCGAAAGGAAGGGTTCGGATCGTATCCTGATCGAATGAGATCGATGCGGAGCGAATGTTCCTCGTGCTGTGCGTCGATTCCTGCGTACCGTACCAAGTGTCGGTTCTGCCTCTCAAATCATCTGGATGGGACCAGCGACGATAGTCGCACTCCGAATACAGAGGGGACGCGACTCCACGTCGTCCATCTGCTCGTCGAAACGTCGGCGACGTCGAAGCCGTCGCGTCGGGCCGTTTCAGTCGTCTTCGTCGGCTGTCGTCTCGGTCTCTAGGTCGGCTGAAACGGGGGACAGACCGTGGGCGAGTGCCTCGCCCGACGCCGTCTCAAAGAGGTGGACGTTCCCCCGGTCTATCACGACTTCGACGTCCGTGTCTTCTCGAATCGTCGAGTCGGGGTCAACACTCATCAGCAGCTGGTCATCGGCTCTCGACTGGTCCATCGATGTACGGCGTTCGCCCAACAACATGTACGCGAATATCTCGTCGCCCATCGGTTCGAGAATATCGACACGCGTGGAGATGAGCGAAGAGGGGTCTTCCACTTCGACGCGCGTTCCGCCGGGATAGATATCTTCGGGACGAATCCCGACAGTCACCTCGTCGCCCACGTCCACAGCCTCGACAGACGCCGGATCGAACGCGAGCGAAAAGTACGCCGTCGAAAGCGAGTTTTCTGTGACCGTCGCCTCGGCGAAGTTCATCGACGGCGAGCCGATGAAGCCCGCGACGAACAGGTTCGCCGGCTCGTTGTAACAGACGAGCGGCGGGTCGATCTGCTGGAGTTGTCCGGAGTCGAGGACGGCGATACGGTCCGAAAGCGTCATCGCTTCCTCTTGGTCGTGGGTGACGTAGATGATGGTCGTGTCCAGTTCCTTGTGCAGGCGTTGGAGTTCGGTCCGCATGTGGACCTTGAGCTTCGCGTCGAGGTTCGCCAGCGGCTCGTCCATGAGAAATACATCGGGCTCACGGACGATGGCGCGGGCGATGGCGACGCGCTGTCGCTGCCCGCCGGACATCTCGTCGGGCATGCGTTCGAGCATGCCCTGCAACTGGACGATTTCGGCGGCGCGCTCGACGCGGCGCTCGATTTCCTCCTTGGCGTAGTTGCGGAGGCGAAGCCCGAAAGAGATGTTGTCGTACACGTCCATGTGGGGAAACAGCGCGATGTTCTGGAACACCATCGCCACCCCACGGTCCTTCGGTGGGAGGTTCGTTACCTTGCGGTCGCCGATGTGGATTTCGCCCTCACTCGGCTTCGTAAGTCCAGCGATGCTTTCCATCGTCGTCGACTTCCCACAACCCGACGGGCCGACAAAGCAGATGAATTCGCCGTGGTCGATGTCGAGGTTCATGTCATCTACCGCCGTTACGTCGTCGTAGTGCTTGCTTACGTGTTCGAGTCGTAGTCGTGCCATTGTTATTCTTTAAGTGCTCCTGCGGTTAGTCCGCTGACGATGCGTTCCTGTGCGATGATGACGAGGACGACGACCGGGATGACCCCGACAACACTCGCTGCGGCCATGAGGTTGTACTGCGTCGTGTACTGGGTCTGGTAGCTGAGAATCCCGCCGACGATTGGCGACCACTTGGACGCTTCGGGCGAAGTCGCCATAATCGAGCTGAAAAAGTACTCGTTGTAGACGCTGATGAACGTGAGGACGCCCGCGGTCGCCACGCCGGGTGCTGAAAGCGGCACGATGACGCGGAATAGCGCGCCCAGTCGGGTCGTTCCCTCCACCCGCGCCGCGTCCTCCAACCCGTCGGGAATTTGCCCGTAGAAGGTCGTGAGGATAAATATCGACAGCGGCAGGAACAGCGCGCTGAACGGCATGACCATCGACCCCGGGGTGTTCAGCAGTCGGGGCGGTGTGAATAGCGGGACGCCTATGAAGGGAATCGTTATCGGAGCGTTACCGGCGAACGCCTGAAACAGCGGGATAACGAACGCCGCGGGCGGGAAGTAACTGATGGCGAGGATACCGAGCATCAACAGCGCGCGCCCGGGGAACTCGATTCGTCCGAACACGTAGCCTGCGAGGCTCGCGACGATGAGGACGATAACTGTCGTCGTGGTGGCTAGCACGAAGCTATTCAGCACGTACAGGTGGAACGGGACCTGCTCGAAGACGGTAACGAACGCTGTCGGATTGAATCCCTTCGGAACGGGGAGCGGAAACGTACCGCTGACGCCGAACAGCTCGACAGTTGGGAGGAAACTCCCGGAAAGAAGATTCTCTTGTGGTGTCACCGCGAGGACGAGTAACCAGTAGAACGGGAACACTGTCGTGACCATGAAAAACGCCATCGCGACGTAGAACAACGCTCGGTACACGCGTCGTGGGTTGTGGATCGCATTCCGCGCCCACCGTGCGAGCGGCCCGGTGTCGTCTGACGTATCCTCGGTTTCGCTGGACATTATATCGCGTCCTCCCCCTGCCACAGGATGATTCCCATCACGACGACGCCGATGATGGCCGCTGTCACGAACGCGATGGCGGCCGACGTCCCCTCGTGCGTGTTGAACGTCGAGACGACCATACAGGAGAGCGAGGGGACTACGGTGCAGCTCGAGACAGTATCGATGATACCGTACACGCGCATCGCCTGCACCGAGCGGAATAACACCGCAACCCCGATGGTCGGCAGGATGAGCGGGAGCGTGATGTATCTGAACTGCTGCCACTTGCTCGCACCGGCGACGCGGGCCACGTCGTACAGGCTGCGATTGATGCTCTGGAGTCCGGCAAGGATGAGTAGTGCCATGAACGCGGAGGTCTTCCAGATGTCGGCGACGATAATGATGAACGTCGCGCTGACCGTGTCGTTCAGTGTGTTGGTCGGCGCCACTACCCCGAGGTCGGCGAGCATCGGCGTCGCGAACCCGACGCTCGAGTCGAACATTAAGAAGAACATCATCCCCTGGATGACGATTGGGACGGCCCACGGAATGATAATCGCCGCACGGACCCACCGTCGGCCGTAGAAGTCTTGATCTAAGACGAGCGCTTGCCCCAGTCCGATGAGGGTCTCGAACAATACGCTGGCCACGGCGAAGATGAGGGTGATTACGAGGGCGCTATCGAGGAGACTCGCGGCGTCGAACCCGGTCGGGAGGAACGTCGTCCCGCCGGGGAGGAACCGATTTTTCTCCCCGGTGAACAGCGCGACGTAGTTGTCGAGACCAACGAAACGGACACTAGAGAGGTCGGTCGAGACGGCGTACAGTGACAGCTCGAACGTCCGCAAGAGCGGGTAGATAGCCACGATACCGAGCAGGACGAATACCGGGGTCAACAGCAGGTACGCGTACTGCGTGTCGCTCAGGTTCTCCAGCCACCGCAAGAAGCCGACGACTGGTCCCGCCCGTCGTGACTCACGTGCCGGTTCTGCAGCCGTATCGGCGCTCATACTATCCCTCCGAGAGGTGTGGGACTCATGGTTTGATCTGGTAAGTGTGGAGCTCTCCGCTCGTCAGTTGCTTCTCTCAGTCTCTTCGAGGCTGGACTGGAGCGTTGCCATCGCCTCGGACGAAGCCACCTCTTGTCCGACCGCGCGATTGGCCTGCTCCGCGATCTTGCTCGATTGGTTGTTCCAGACCGACGTAACTGGTCGAGCCATCGTGTTCTCACCGGCGACGCGGAGCGTGTCCATGTAGTCGCCGGCCGGTTCGAGCCCCGCAGCCGTCTCGGAGTTAAACAGGCTCGCCCGCGGAGGTAGCCACCCCTCGATCTCCAGAAGGAACAGCTGGAACTCCTCGCGCATCGACGCTTGGATGACCTGTGTGACAGCGTCGAGCTTCTGGCTGTTCGGGTTGACAGTGATGTGCCAGCCACCGAGTGCGGAGGTGGACCCACCGGTTCCGGGGAACTGCGCCTCGCTTTCAGGGACACCGTAGGGAAGCGGCATCGTCCCGAGGTCGTCACCGAACTCCGACGCTGCTTGGTTAATCGCGTACGGCCAGTTTCGGTGGAACACGGCGTTCCCGTCGACGAACGGTGCGAGCGAACTGTCTTCGATCCACCCGAGGATGTTCGTCGGTGTGAAGCCGCCGCCGTAGTCGCTGAATTGCCCGTCGAAGCTCTCGTCGTGGACGAATTTTCGCATCATATTCAACGAGTTGACTACCGGGTCCGAATCGACGGTGACGGGGCGTTCGCCGACGGGGCCGAAGAGGTTCTCCCGGCCACCGAAGTAGGCACCGCCCCACGAAGACAGCACCTCGTTGAAGGTACAACAGGCGGTGCCGACGTAGATATCCCACTGGGTGGTAAAGCCGTAATCGACGCCCGAGACCTCCTGTGCCTCGGCGGCGATGTTCGACCACCGCTTCCACGTCATCGGTTCGGTGGCCCAGTTCTCCTCAGTCGGATTGTAACCCGCCTCTTCGACGAGGTCTTTCCGGTACAACATCGTCGGGTAGTCGGGGTACAGCGGAACACCGAACAGGTCCCCGCTGGCGGGGTCGATGGCCGTCTCGGTGAATCCGCCGAAGTACTCGTTTTCGATGGTTGAAAGCGCGCTCTCGGGGAGGACCTCCGAGAGGTTAGCGAGCTGTCCCCGCTGGATGAAGATGTTCACCCAGCCGTTGTCCATCATGAACATATCCGGCGTCGTCTCTTGAGAGCTCAAGAGCCGGTTGTACGTCGCCCGACGCTTCCCGCTGTCCGGCTGGCCCGGCTGAAACTCGACGCGGATGTCGTCCGACAGCCCTCCTTTCTCGTGTAGCGCCGTGCGGAGCTGGTCCGCGTGGTCCTGTGCGACAGTCGCGTCAAAGCCCCAGACGACGGTTGTTCCGCCGCTTTCGGACTCACCGACCTGTGCACCGGTGTCGGAGCCGTTGCCAAACATACTCGCACAGCCGGAGAGGCCCGCTGTGGCCCCCGTCGCACCAGCAGCGGTGATAAACCGCCGTCGTGAGACGCTCTTCGTCGTCTTGCTCGTCTCTGGGTTCGTTGTCATCGTCCGAATTGTTCATCAAAATAGGGCCACTTATACTTTAGGGATTAGCTTTGTGATATCACAAGAACTTTATCTGAACTCTGTGGCCAGTAGGTGTATGGGACTCCGACGGTCACTCGACGATTACAAGCAGAACGAAGACGCGACCGACGTATTTCCGGGCGAACGGCGCACGCGGCGAGGCAGATTCAGCGGGTCGGACCAACGCCTCGTTCACGTTTCACCAGCCGGGTCGCTCCGAGACTACTCGTACCCACTTTCGGGATTCGGCGGCATCGTGTCCTCACGCTTCGGCGTCCGTGTCGGCGACGCCGTCGAGTGGTTCGATGCGCTCGACACAGGGAGCCAGACGTACCGAGCGGGTCGCTCGCTCGTCGAGACGACGCACCGTCTCGACGGATTCGACGTGGTACAACGCGACGTTACTGACGGCCTCGCCCACACGACGGCGTTTGAGCTTGGCGACGGTGCACCCGAAGATATCGAACTGGCCGGGTTCGTCGAGATCAGCCCGGAGGGGCGAGATGGGCGCGTTGGGCAGCTCGTCCACGACGACGCCGTCGAGGTGTATCACAACCGAGAGCACGACTATCTCGGCACCTCGACTGAGTTCGTGGAGTGTACGCCCCAAGTACTCGAGCGGTTCGACGAGATACTCGCCGCGGAATCGCGGTCGTTTCCGGAGTTCGGTGCGTCCGAAGAGTACGAGGAGAGTCGCCTCACCGGCGGTGTTGGAGTCCGCGTCGCTTTCGAGGATGGTGAGGCCAGTCTCGTCACCCTGCTGTCGGACATCGAAACGCAGTCGCGCTCGGATGCGCTCTCTGCGGTCGCGACCCGGACGCGACGACCCAACAGCGATTCAGCCTCGCTCCTCGCGACGGCCCGGCAGGCCGGACAGTACCCCACGGTCACGGATCGGCTCGTCGCGACTGACCTTTCGGTCCTTGAGTTACTCTCCGCACCGACTGGGGCCCGAATTGCGGGGCCGGATTTCGACCCGTTCTACCAGTACTCCGGCGGCTATGGTTACACGTGGTTTCGAGACGACGGAGAAGTTTCGACGTTTCTCTTGGAAGCCGACGAATCACTCGGGTTCGACGCAGCCGAGGCACACCGACAGAGCGCCGAGTTCTACTTGCGGACGCAGTTACCTGACGGCCGGTGGCCCCACCGAGTATGGCCGATGAACGGCCGGCTCGCGCCGGGTTGGGCGAACGGCCACATCGAGGGCACGGAAACGCAGTATCAAGCCGACCAGACTGCGAGCGTCCTCGTTTTCCTCGCCGAGTACCTCTCGGCACACCGACAGTCGCTCCGAAACGTCACCGTCGAGGCCATCGAGAGCGCATTACAGTCGGGAGTCGATGGGCTCGACAGCTCGCTGGAAGACGATTGCTTTCCGACGGTATGCGAAAACGCGTGGGAGAATACGAATGGCCGTTTCACGCACACCGCCGCGAAGTTCGTTCAGGCCTACAGTACGATTGCGGCCGTCACGTGCGATGCAACTACCAGAGAGCGTGCAGCTACGCGGGCAACGCAGGTCTTCGACGCACTCGATATGGCGTGGGTCCCCGACGAGGGTATCTACGCGCTCCGATTAGACGACGGGGACGGTGACTTGGACGACCGAGTCGACAGCACTACCTTCTCACTCGTCGACGCCTATCTCGCCTATCGGGACATCGAGGACATCGGCGACACGCGATTGCGGCGGCTCGAACGCCATCTCCACACCGCGTTCTCCAGGCTCTGGAAAGAGACCGACGACATCTCCGGACTCACGCGATTCGAGGACGATACGTGGCGGCGGCGGGGGCAGGGAAGCGAGAAGGTTTGGACCGTCTCGACTGGCTGGGGTGCGTACGCGGCCGAGAAGTCGATTCGACTCTTCTCGTCGACCGACGAATACGACCCCGAGAAGTGGGCGGACCGGTTGTTCGACGAGATTGACCTTGATGGCAGTCTGTGCCTTCCATCGGGGTATCTCCCAGAGCAGTTCTTCGACACCGGCGCGCCGGACAGCGCGACGCCGTTGGGTTGGTCCCACGCTATTCGATTAGCCACGCACGCGTCCCGTGTCACCCGAGGTACTTGCACCGAGTAGGGTTGTTACATTCAAACAGCGGAGTCCGAGGCGGTCATGCGTCGGACAACTCCCTACCTGTACTCTCATCTTTACTAAGATTTATCCCCCGCGTTGGCCGAACACTTGGGTATGGTTGAAGACGAGGTGGTGGACAGCCTCATGAGAATTGGGCTCTCGGACAAGGAGTCGCGAGCATACGTGACGATACTCCGTAACGGGGCGACGACAATCCGAGTCGTCTCTGAAGAGGCTGACATCTCTAAGAGTTACGCGTACGATATCGTCGGAAAACTCGAAGAGCGCAACCTCATCGAAATCGACGATCACGTCCAACCGACGCAGTTGCGAGCGATTCCGCCCGCAGAGGGCATTGACAACCTCGTGTCCCAACTACAGACCGTCGAGTCCCAGTTAGAGGATCTGTTTGACTCCGAGAGCTACGAACAGCAGAAGTTCAGTATCATCAAATCTCGACGGACGATACTCGCTCAGCTCAACAAGCTGATCGACGCCGCTGAATCGGAACTCGTTCTCGCACTTCCCGCATCGGTGCTTCCTCGGGTCGAAGACTCGCTCAGAGAGGCGCGGAGTCGGGGAGTATTTTGTATGCTTCTCGTCACGGAGTATGACGGCACGAGTTCGATCGACGATGCGACCGCGAGTATCATTCAGACGTGGAGCGCCCCGGCACCGGTGACGCTTACTGTTGACCGGAGTGACGGTATCATCGCCTCGGCAGATGCGATACTGAATTCGAACTCCGATGAATATGCCATCTACCACGCTGAGGAGCACATCGTCTCTTCGTTGTTCGACTCGTTTATCGCGAACTACTGGCCGATGGGCGAGCAGGTGCATGTCGGGTCAAAAAGTCAACTGCCGGCGACGTTCACGAGTTTCCGCCACGCGGTGTTCGATGCGACGCTACATCTGATGGACGGAGCTGTCGTCACGGCCGAGATGGATATCCGTCCCACCCAGAGTAACGCGGCGTTCGAGACGACGACTGGGACGATCGTGGCGGTGAAACAGAGCCTCGTTCGGCCCTTCTCGAACGACTTCCCGACCCAGGAGTCGTTCGTCGTTGAGACACCTGACGACACGTTTACCGTCGGCGGCTCGAAGGCGTTTTTGGAGGATTTCGAGGCCCGGCGCGTCGTCTTTCGTTCGGTCAGCGACGCAAAACAGGGCTAGATTCCTGCTCTTTCTCACCGACTAGTCGGAATGGACGGCCCCGCGTGGGACTCCTCTACGTTCCTCTCGGTTGGGTTGACCCGACCGCCTTCGATGTCACTCGATTAGCGGAACGTCCATTTTGTTCATCCGCGAACGGGGTGCGGACACGTTGATAATCAAACTCAGTACATCACAAAGCCTGTTAGTTGAGACGTCTGCTTGCTGAAGATGTGTCCAAGCAACCACAGCAAGCAGACGATGAAATCCACGAGGACCAGCTCCTTAACTTCCTCGTCAACTCTCTTGACGAGGAAGTTGCTCTCTCACTCGCTGAAAACGCTGAACTCGATGCTGAAGACATCTACGAGGTCCTCGTCGGCGCCTGCGCCGACGGGACCTCGGTCTCAACGCTCTGTGAGAGAAGCGAAGATGCACCACACGAAAATTCGGTTCTCTACCATCTCCGCACCAAATTTGACCTTGAGACGCTCGAACAGGTTGGAAACACGCTCCTCCAGAAGGACATTCTCAACGTCCTTCCCCAGCAGGTGGAGGTCTGCGCAGACCTCCACCTGCGGCCCTACTACGGCGACGAAGACGATACAGACGGCCTGTATCACTCACAAGCGAAGCGTGGAACCACCGCGTTCCACGCGTACGCGACACTGTACGCACGCGTGAAGAACAAACGCTACACGCTGGCGGTGCGCCGTCTCGAAGACGGCGACACCGCCAGCAGTGTCCTCGCAGAGTTCCTCGGTATTCTCGACGGCCTTGACCTCGGTGTCAAGGCCGTCTATCTTGACCGCGAATTCTACGACAGCAAGTGTTTGACGCTGCTTCAGGCGCACAACCACGCGTACGTCATGCCGATCGTCCGCTGGGGACGGACGATCAAGCGAGAACTCTCAGAAGGATGGAGTCGCGTGATTCAGCACAGTCTGACAGCGAAACTCGACGGTCACAGCTGGACCGTCGAGTTTCCCGTCTACATCGACTGTACCTACCAAAACGGACGGTACGACGAACATGGGGTGGCGCGTCACGGCTACGCCGCTGACGCGCCGTTCATCGACTCACCACGGGACGCTCGATACCACTACGCGAAACGCTTCGGTATCGAGGCAAGCTATCGACTCTCCGAGCAAAGTATCGCGACGACCTCGACACAAAATCCGGTCGTACGGCTGCTGTACGTCGTGGTGAGCTTGCTGTTACAGAACGTGTGGCGGTATCTGCACTGGGAGTACGTGGCGACGCCCCGCCGAGGCGGGCGTCGCCTCTGGCAGTGGCCATTCAAGGAGTTCATCAACATGATCCGACGGGCAGCGTGGACGGCCCTCGCGACGCGTCGGGCCGTCCCCGCGAACCGGCCACCGGACGACCGGTTCCACCGGTAACTCCCGACCGGGCTAGCCAACGGTGGGAGTGGCGACGCTGTCGCGTCGGCGGCAGCCGCCGCCGACAGCGACAGCTCTCCGTCCGTTCGCCCAAGATTCTCTCGTCGAGACCGCCAGTGCAACCGCTCGGTCACAGAACTCAGGCTTCAGAAACAGCTAGCCGAGGACGCTTTGTGAAGTACTGATATTTGAAGAGTTGTGTTTATTCGATATTATTATATGATATTCCAGACAGTCTGTATCGCCTAATTATCGGACGTGAATCCGCATTTGGCAGTAGTATGATATTTGAGGGAATCAGGGGCCACGGCAGGACGGACAGAGAGGCGAACACTCGATGACGAGGGGGGTCGGGATAACGCGACAGCGGGTGAGTACAGTCGTGTTGGCGTTGGTAACGGTGATGTCGCTCGTCGCGTGGGTACCGGTCGGCGCGGCGCTGACGATATCTGACCCGCCGTCACCGACGGCGACGAACGAGTGAGCGCGTCGGCGAGCGCGAACCCGAAACCGTTCCGAGTCAGGACGAGAAGATAGTCCGAGAGAGAATCCGGCGTCAGCGCTTCTCGCTCGCGGCTTCGACCGACGCGAAGAAGCCGAAGTACGCGACGACGCCCGCACCCATACAGAGGTAGAACGCCCACTGCGGTCCGTCGAGAACGTCGAACAGGACCGAAACGACCGTCACCCACGCCAGGGCGAACAGCAGGTCGGTTAGCATCCCCGAGCGGTGTTCGCGCACGTGGGTGCGAATCGTCTCCGCGAGGCTCATCGACAGGGCACCTCGCCGGGAGTCGCGGGCGACGTAGTCGTCGTCGCGCGGGTGGTGGCCGTTCTCGCGTGGGTCGCGTCGTACATCGGTTACGCGTCCGCTTCCGCTTCCGTTTCCGCTTTCTTTTCGTGGACGTCGACGACAAGCACCGGGAGCCGCGTCCGCCGGAGGACGCGTTCGGTCACGCTCCCGAGGACGACCCGGGAGAGACCGGAGCGACCGTGCGAGCCCATCACGACGAGGTCGATGTCGTTGTCCTCGACGAACTTCCTGATGGCTCGCGCCGGTTCGCCCGGGACGACGTGTTCGCGGACGGCCAGTCCGTGTTCGGCGGCGGCGGCGGCGACGTAGCCCGTGGCCGCGTCGGCCGCGTCCTTCACTTCGGGCATGTCGTCGAGGTGGCCCTGCCGGATGCGGTCGACCTGCTCCGTTCCCAGCGAGTAGCTTGTGGCGTCGACGTCGACGACGTACAGCGCGTGGACCGTCGCGCCGTACTTCGAGGCGAGGTCGACCGCCTGTTCGACGGCGTACTCCGCCGCGTCGCTTCCGTCAGTCGGAACGAGGATGTGTTCGTACATTGGTTAATCGTCCGCGGGGGACTGGCCCCCGTCGGCGCTCATGACCACGTCTTCTGCGGACTGTTGCTGGCCCATCGGTTCGGGGCTGTGACACTGCCGGACCATCTTCTTGATTCGCTCGGGCGGTTCGTCAGTCGCCATCGAGACGGCGATGGTGACGACGAACACGAGCGGCGTGCCGACCAGCGCCGCGCCGATGGCCGGCACGAACTCGGCGAAGAGGTCGCTGAAGTGGAAGATGAGGTCGTTGACCACGGCGGCGACCCAGAGCGTGAGGCCGACGCTCATGCCCGCGAGCGCGCCCTGACGGTTGGTGTTCTCCCACCAGAGACCGAGGAAGAACATCGGAAACAGCACGATGGCCGCAAGGGAGAACGCGAGCGCGACCAGTTCGCCGACGAGCGCCGGCGGGTCGAACGCGGTTACCGTCACGATGATGCCGAGCGCGACGATGGTCGCGCGACCGACGAACACCTGCTGACGCTGGGTCGCGTCGGGGTTGATGATGTTCGTGTAGATGTCGTGAGAGACGGCGGACGAGGCGGTGATGAACAGCCCCGCCGTCGTGGCGATGGCGGCGGCGATGCCACCGGCGGCGACGAGGCCGACGAACCACGTCGGCAGGTTCGAAAGCTGCGCCGCGAGCACCACGATGAGGTCGCCCTCACCGCCGCTCATGCCGCCGTTGGCCGCGAACGTCGGGCCGTACTGGGAGGCGTCGTAGAGGTCAACGCCGAACGCCGCCAGCGCCGGGGCGCTCCAGTACAGGAGCAGGATGAAAAACAGCCCCCAGACGGTCGACTGCCGCGCCGTCTTCTCGTTTTCGACGGTGTAGAACCGCACCAACACGTGCGGGAGCCCGCAGGTGCCGAAGATGAGCGAGAACGCCGTGGCAATCCAGAGGTAGAACCCGGCGTTGGCGAACGGCTCGGAGAACTCGGTGGAGAGTTCGCCGATGAGTTGGCCGTATTCGATGTGCGGGAGGACCGTCGAGTAGCCGCCGGTGAAGCCGACGACGTAGACGGCCGTCAGGAACGCGATGATGAGGATGACGTACTGGACGGCCATGTTCTTCGTCGCGCCCATCATGCCGGAGATGGTCAGATAGCCCACCGTAATCGCCATCATCACGATGACCATCGTGACGTAGTCGGTCCCGAAGACGTACAACCCGACGAGGCCCATCCCGCGGGCCTGCCCGACCGAGTAGACGAACCCGATGAGGATGGTCGTCAGCGCGCCGATTGCCCGCGCCGTGTCGGAGTTGAATCGGTCGCCGACGAAGTCGGGTGCGGTGTACTTCCCGAACCGGCGCATCTGCGCGGCCAGGAAGATGAGCAGGACGAAGTAGCCGGCCGTCCAGCCGATGATGAACGCGAGCCCGTAGAAGCCCGAGAGGGCGACGAGCCCCGCTAACCCGAGGTACGACGCCGCAGACATCCAGTTCGCGCCGATGGCCATCCCGTTTTCGATGTTGCCAATCGACCGGCCGGCGACCCACATCCCCTCGGTGTCGGCGACCTTGAACACGTAGCCGATGGCGAGAAACAGAGCCAACATCCCGACGACCATGATGGCCGGCACGAGTTTGAACGAGATGTTGAGCGCCTCGGGGAGCAGGTCTCCCGACTGGAGGAACACGCTCGCGGTCATTCGACGCGCCCCCCGTCGGCGACGGCGGCCTCGCTCTCACTCTTCGAGCGCGTCTGCGAGGCCGTGTGGTCGATGCCGTACCGCTCGTCGAGCTGGTCGCGCTTGCGCGAGTAGATGAACGCGAGCACGAGCGAACTCGTCGGTGACAACACGGCGACGAGGAAGTAGTGCAGCGGGAAGCCGATGACCGGGAGCTGTACGGTCATCGTCGCCGGTGCGAAGTAGGTAAGCACCGGCGGTCCGAACGTGAGCAGCGCCCACGCGATAAAGCCGGTCCAGATTACTTTCAGGTGGTCTCGCATGAACGGGGTGCTCGGCTTCAGCAGGTTCACCTCCCGCGACAGGTAGTCTATCTCGTCGTGTCTCGGAGCCGTACTCCGGTCGGTGCTCGCGTCGTGTGAGTCAATCTCTGACTCGGTGGATTCGCGTGACATAGATCGGTTGGTCGTCTCGTAGTTACGCTCGATACGGGCGGCCGAAGGCGGCCGCTCAGTCGCTCTGTGCGCGGACTTTCGCTTCTATCTCCCCGACGATTTCGGGGTTCCGGAGCGTCGAGGTGTTACCCAGTTCCGCGCCGTTCGCCACGTCTTCGAGGAGACGGCGCATGATTTTGCCCGAGCGCGTCTTCGGCAGTTCCGGCGTGAACACGACCTGTTCGGGGCGGGCGATGGGGCCGATGGCGTCCTCGACGCCCTCGACGATGCGCGCGCGGAGGTCCTCGCCCTCCTCGTACCCGTCTTCGGTGATGACGTAGGCGTAGACGGCCTCGCCTTTCACCTCGTGGTTGCCGCCGACGACCGCGGCCTCCGCGACGCCCTCGACGCCGACGATGGCCGACTCGATTTCCATCGTCCCGAGGCGGTGGCCCGAGACGTTGATGACGTCGTCGACGCGGCCGAGCACGGTGATGTAGCCGTCTTCGTCCACCTTCGCGCCGTCCTCGGGGAAGTAGACCCAGTCGTCGGGGTCGTCGCTGTCGGTGTCGGAGTACTCCGCCCAGTATTCGGAGATGTAGCGCTCGTCGTTGTCGTAGAGCGTCCGAAGCATCCCCGGCCACGGCTTGTTCACCGTGAGGTAGCCCGCCCGACCGGGTTCGACTTCGTCGCCGTCGGTGTCGACGATTTGGGCGTCGATGCCCGGCAGCGGCGGTCCGGCTGAGCCGGGTTTCATGTTCTTGACGCCCGGGAGCGTCGTTATCATCATCCCGCCGGTCTCGGTCTGCCACCACGTGTCTACCACCGGGCAGTTCTCGTTGCCGATGTGCTCGTAGTACCACTTCCACGCGCGCGGGTTGATGGGTTCCCCGACGGTCCCGAGCAGGCGGAGACTCGACAGGTCGCGCGATTCGGGGTATTTGCTGCCCCACTTCATGAACGCGCGAATCGCCGTCGGCGCGGTGTAGAAGATATCGACGGCGTACTTCTCGACGAGTTCCCACATCCGGTCGCGGTTCGGGAAGTCGGGCGTGCCCTCGTACATCACCGTCGTCGAGCCGAGTGCGAGCGGCCCGTAGACGATGTAGGAGTGACCCGTAATCCAGCCGATGTCGGCCGAACACCAGTAGGTGTCTTCCGTCTCGATGTCGAGGACCGCGTGGGAGGTCCACGTCGCGTAGGAGAGATAGCCACCGGTGGTGTGTTTGACCCCCTTCGGCTGGCCCGTCGTCCCCGAGGTGTACATGAGGAACAGCATATCCTCGGCGTCGCGTTCGACCGGCGCGACGCGCTCGCCGCTCTGGGCTTCGAGGAGATCGTCCCAGTCGTGCTGGTTGCCCTTCAGGTCGTGGTCGAAGCCGTCGTCACCCAGTCGGTCGACGACGACCGTGGCATCGACGCCGTGGTCGACGCTGTCGAGTCCCTCGTTGGTTTTGTCGAGGTGGTCGAGCGGGTCGCCGCGGCGGTAGTAGCCGTCGCAGGTGACGAGAAATCGGGAGTCCGCGGCGTTCATCCGCGTCGCCAGCGCCTCGGCGGAAAAGCCGGCGAAGACGACGTTGTGCGGCGCGCCGATGCGAGCGCACGCGAGCATGGCGATGGGGAGTTCCGGAACCATCGGCATGTAGAGCGTGACTACGTCGTCCTCCTCGACGCCGAGGTCACGCAGGGCCGCCGCGAACTCGTTCACCTCGCGGTAGAGGTCCTGATACGTGTACGTCCGCGTCTCGCCGTGTTCGCCTTCCCACTTGATGGCGACGCGGTTCTTGTCCCCGTTTTCGACGTGGCGGTCCACGCAGTTATAACAGGCGTTCAGTTCGCCGCCGGTGAACCACTCGTAGAACGGCGGATTCGAATCGTCCAGTACCTCGTCGTAGTCGGCGTCCCAGTCGAGCAGGTCGGCCGCGCGCTCCCAGCAGTCGGGCCAGTTCTCCTCGAACTCGTCGTAGATGCCGGCGTCCGAGACGTTCGCCTGCGCGACGAACTCCTCGGTGGGTTCGAACTCGTCTTGTTCTGCCAGCCGTGCCTCCAGTTCAGCGTCACCCTGTGCCATAGTACGTGCTAACGAGTCTCGACAAAGGGCATAAGTAGGATAACTAATTATCGAAAGTTAACACCACGAATATACATAATAGTCTGTGGGCACGTGTATAGGCTTCAGAGCCACAGATGAACGGCTCATACTATTGTCCATAAATTTTGATAATCTATCAATCAATAACGGACGTTCGTGTGCTAATTCGTCGCACGCCTAAGGGTCTAGGGTCGAAGCGCGTTCGTCGGTGT
This sequence comes from Haloferax volcanii DS2, assembly GCF_000025685.1. Taxonomy (GTDB): domain Archaea; phylum Halobacteriota; class Halobacteria; order Halobacteriales; family Haloferacaceae; genus Haloferax; species Haloferax volcanii. Next base: position 156,187 of record NC_013966.1, read on the forward strand.
CGTCGTCGAAGAACGCGGTCATGAGTTTCTGCTGTGCGGTTCGGAGGTGCTGGTGGAGCGTCGGTGACGAGATATCTATCGAATCAGCGAGGTCTTCGGCGGTACTGCCGCGGGGCCACTCGAAATAGCCGGCGAGGTAGGCCGCCCGCAGGACGGACTCTTGCTTGTCGGTGAGTCGCGCCACGAGCGATGCCCGGAAGTCGGCGGTGTTTCGCGTGGGCCGTTCGACCTCCTGTTTCGCGACGAGTTCGGTGGCGGGATAGGCGTCGGTCAGGTCGGACAGCACGTCTCGGAGCGGCGTTTCGTTCGAGAACTCGCCCACGAAACGGGCGACGCCGTCCTCCGCGACGAACCGCGAGACGGTGCCGTCGTAGGAGGTGAGCGTCGTAATCGTCGACCCCGCGGAGAGCGCGACTTCGAGGAGAGACTCCGTCCCTCGGTCGCGAATGAGGCGGATGTGCTCGACGGCGTCCGTCGTTTGCAACTCGTCGAACACCGCGTCCGTCGTCGCCTCCCGGACGGTGAGGAAACACAGCAACGACCGCTCTTCGATGGGGACGACGCCGCGGAGCCGAATCGAACAGCCGAGGGCCGCGGAGAGTCGAACGAGCACGTCCTGCTCGTCCGAGGATTCGAACTCCAGTTGGACGACCGTGTCTGCCAGCAGTAGCTTCCGACGCTCGGCGGCGGCGATTGCCTGTCCGACGTGGCGACCCAGCGTCACCAGTACGTCCGCCTCGACGTCGGGAACCGCTTGGCCGTCGAGCGCGACGTAGAGCGCTCCATAGGCGGTGTCGCCGTGCGCCAGCGGAACGACCGCAATCGGCACGGGTTCCGAGTTCGGGAGCGAGTCGGGACGCACCGTCTGTACGTCGCGGGTGTCGCACGCGCGTCGAGTGAAGTCGGTGCCGCGACCGGCGAGCGACCCCCGGACCGCTTCGAGCGACGTCTCGTCGAGACCGGCGGCGGTGCGCGACGTTCGCGCGTCGGTTTCGCCCGATTCAATCCAAGCGAAACGGTAGCGGTCTGAATCGGTGAGCCGGTCACAGACGGCCTGTTCGACCTCGCTTCGGGTGTTCACCGCCGAGAGCGCCGACCCGACGCTTCGCGCGGCTTCGATGACCTGACGCGTTCGGTCGGGGTCGCCGCTGACGGCGCGCCCGTCGCTGTCGGCAGGGGCCGGCGAAAGCGCATCGAGCACCTCGTCTTCGCTCGGTTCACCGAGGAGCGGCGCGAGGCTCTCGATGCGGTCCCACCCGCCGATTCGCATGACGACGCTCGGCGGGACGCCGTCACCGAGCATCGTTCGGGCGAAGTGCCGACGCAGGTCGCGAGTCGAAACGTCCGCCAACCCATCGCGGCCGGTTCGTTCGGCGGCCCGCGTTCCGACCGACGCCACGAGCATCTGCAGACGCCGCGGCGTGACCGGAAGCACCCGTTCAGTCTCGCTGATGTCTGTCGTCGTGGCGTACTTCCGAACGTCGTGTTCGACCTCGTTCGGCAGGTACGCCTCCCGACCGTCGGTCGGAACGACGACGAAGTAGTGCTCCGTTCCCCGGTGTCGCCGCTGGGTCACGTGTGCGGGTTCGAACTGACTCATCTCGGCCGGTGTGAGCCCGACTTCCGCGCCGAGTCGAAGCACGAGGTCCTCGCGGTACGTCTCGGTCGCCCGGCGCAGTTGCTCGTACCCGCCCGCCGACAGCGGCGTCGGTTCGGAGTTTTCGTCCCGCATCCGTTTCGCAACACTGTCGATAAGCGAACTAAAACTTCCGATGAGAGCACAGAACCGACATGGTGAAAGCGACAATCGGCGTGGAAGTCGCTCCCGAACCATAGTAACTGCGTTTCGCTTAGAGAGAACTGTCCGAAACGTCGTCAGCCGTCACGGACGATGGATTCGAGTTCACCGACGATTTCCGGGTTCTGGAGCGCGGACGTGTCGCCGAACTCCTCTCCGTTGGTGATGTTTTCGAGGAACCGGCGCATAATCTTCCCGGAGCGCGTCTTCGGGAGGTCGGGCGTGAAGACGACGGCGTCCGGCGTGGCAATCGGCCCGATGCGCTCGCGGACGTGTGCGGCGATTCGCTCGCGGAGGTCGTCGTCACCGGAGACGCCCGTCTCCAGCGTGACGTAGGCGTGGATGCCACCCGCCTCGGCGTCGTCGACGCTGACGACGGCGGCTTCGACGACGCCCTCGACGCCGACGATGGCCGACTCGATTTCCATCGTCCCGAGGCGGTGGCCCGAGACGTTGATGACGTCGTCGACGCGGCCGAGCACGGTGATGTAGCCGTCGTCGTCCACTTTCGCGCCGTCGCCGGTGAAGTAGTGCCAGCCGTCCACGTCGAGTTTCGCCGCCTCCTCGCCCCAGCGGTGGCCGTGTCGCAGGGCGAGCGGCATCCCGGGCCACGGGCGCGTGAGAACGAGATAGCCGGCCTCGTTCACGGGGACCTCCTCGCCGCGGCCGTCGACGACCCGCGCGCCGACGCCCGGGAGCGGCGGTCCGGCTGAGCCGGGTTTCATCTTCTCGACGCCCGGCAGAGTCGTAATCATCATCCCGCCGGTCTCGGTCTGCCACCAGGTATCGACGATGGGACAGTTCCCGTTGCCGATGTGTTCGTAGTACCAGTGCCACGCCCGCGGGTCGATTGGTTCGCCGACGGTTCCGAGCAGGCGGAGGCTCGACAGGTCCCGCGACGCCGGGAGCGACGTGTCCCATTTCATGAACGAGCGAATCGCCGTCGGAGCCGTGTAGAACACGTCGACGGCGTTCTCCTCGATGAGGTCCCAGATGCGGTCGCGCTCCGGGTAGTTCGGCGTCCCCTCGTACATGACCGCCGTCGCCCCGAGCGCCAGCGGCCCGTAGACGACGTACGAGTGGCCGCTAATCCAGCCGATGTTCGCCGTACACAGATACGTGTCCTCGGGGTCGAGGTCCAATACCGTCTGCGACGTCCACGCGACGTGGGCGAGGTAGCCGCCGGTGACGTGTTCGACCCGCTTCGGTTCGCCCGTGGTTCCCGACGTGTGGATGAGAAACAGCACGTCGTCGGCCGCCCGCTCGACCGGGGCGACCTCCGCGCCGGCGTGGGCCGCCACCAGTTCCTCGTAGGTGTGCTGTCCCGCGCCGAGGTGTTCGGTCTCTCCGAGGTGCTCGACGACCACCATCTCTTCGAGGTCGTGGGCGGCCTTGAGACGGGCGTCGTCGGCCTTGCTCTTCAGGAAGATGGCGCTCCCTCTCCGGTAGTAGCCGTCGCAAGTGACGAGGAACACCGAGTCCGCGCTCTCCAGTCGCGTCGCGAGTGCGTCCGCCGACAGCCCCGCGAAGACGACGTTGTGGGGCGCGCCGATGCGGGCGCACGCGAGCATGGCGATGGGGAGTTCCGGAATCATCGGCATGTAGAGCGTGACCACGTCGTCGGCCTCGACGCCCTGCGCGCGGAGCGCGGCCGCGAACTCGTTGACCTCGCGGTAGAGGTCCTGATACGTGTACGTCCGCGTCTCGCCGAGGTGGCTCTCCCACTTGATGGCGACGCGGTTTTCCGCCCCGGCTTCGACGTGGCGGTCCACGCAGTTGTAGCAGGCGTTCAGCGTCCCGCCGGCGAACCACTCGAACGGGGGTTCGTCGTCCGGAAGGACCGACTCGTAGGGGTCGAACCAGTCGAGCGTCGCCGCCGCTCGGGCCCAGCAGTCGGGCCAGTTCTCCTCGAACTCGTCGGAGACCGAATCGTCGGTGACGGTGGCCTGTTCGACGAACTGCGGCGACGGCGGAATCTCCTCGTCTTCGGCCATCCTCGTTTCGAAGTCCGGCCCACGACGGTTCGACATACAGGTGGTACGTCGGCCTCATCGCATTAAAACGTTCGTCGGGGTGGGCGACCCGGCGCGTCGAGCGCGTCCGCCAAGCTTCTTGTGTCAGCCAGTCCCAGCCCACGTATGTTAACACCGTCTCCCTTTTCTCGACGCATCGGGAGCGAGCGCGTCGCGGGAACCCGCGAGTCCGTCATCCGGGAGATGACCCGCGAGGCGCACGAACACGACGCTATCAACCTCTCACAGGGGATTCCCGACGAGGACGAGACCCCCGTGAGCGTGAAGGAAGCCGCCAAAGCCGCAATCGACACGTCGAGCCAGTACACCATCACGTGGGGGCTGCCGGAACTCCGCGAGGCGGTCTCGGAACGCTACGCCGACTGGAAGGGCGTCCGCTACGACCCCGAAACGGAGGTCACCGTCACCACGGGCACGAGCGAGGCCGTCGTCTCGACGCTCCTCGCGCTCTGCGACCCCGGCGACGGCGTCATCTACTTCGAGCCGGCCTACGAGAGCTACATTCCCGCCGTCCAGTTCGCCGGAGGGGAGCCGATACCGCTCGACATCACCGACGGCCTCGAACTCGACGCCGACGCGCTGTGGGACGCCGCCCAAGAGGCGTCCATGCTGATTCTCAACCACCCGCACAACCCGACGGGCAACGTCTTTTCGCCCGCCGAACTCGAACTCGTCGCGGAGGTCGCCGCCGAGGAAGACCTTATGGTCGTCACCGACGAGATTTACGAGCACATCGTCTACGCCGACGACTACGTCAGCCCCGTCGAAGTCGACGGCCTCGCCGGGCGGACCGTCGTCTGCACGGGGCTGTCGAAGACGTACTCCGTGACGGGTTGGCGCGTCGGGTTCGCGCTCGCGCCCGAACCGCTTTCGGCCGAGTTGCGGAAGGTCCACGACTACACGAGCATCTGCGCGCCGACGCCGTTCCAGCGGGCGGGCGTCGAGGCGCTGTCGCTCCCGGCGGACTACTACGACGACCTCTCGGACGCCTACGAGCGCCGCGGCGAACTGCTGTACGACGGCCTCCGGGAGGTCGGCCTCGACCCCGTGAAACCGGACGGCGCGTACTACATGCTGACGCGCTATCCGGGCGACGCCGACGACACCGAGTTCGCCCACAGACTCGTCCGCGAGGCCGGCGTCGCGGTCGTCCCCGGGAGCAGTTTCTACACCGAGGGCTCCGCCGACTGGGTCCGGTTTACGTTCTCCCGAAACGAGGCGACCATCGAGGAGGCGCTGCGGCGGCTCGACGAGAACCGCTTTTGGTAGCTCGGCGGCGGTCCAGTAGCGGCCTAGTCGGCCAGTGGCCCGTCGTCAGGCGTCGTCCGACGACGCCGGCCCCGACTCCTGCGCCGAGTCCCCGGCGCGCTCGACGCCGCGAATCACGAACCGCGCGCCGGCGTCCGCAACGTCCTCGTAGCCGACCGACCAGCCGTGAGCGTCCGCGATGGTGCGGACGATGGCGAGGCCGAAGCCGGTGCCGTCGTCGGCCGTCGTGAAGCCGGATTCGAAGAGCTTCGGGCGGTCCGCCGGCGGCACGCCGGGACCGTCGTCCTCGACGAAAAAGCCGTCGCGGGTCGCGCCGACCGTGACGGTCACGCCGTCGCCGACGTGTTCGACCGCGTCACCAGACGCAGTCTGGTTGCCCGTGGAACCATGTTCCACGGCGTCGTCGGGAGAATCCCGACTGCCCATCGAGCCGTGCTCGACGGCGTTTCGAAACAGGTTCTCGAACAGCTGGAGCAGTCGGGTTCGGTCCGCGTCGAACGACGCGCTCTCGACGATATCGAGCGTCGCGGCCCCGGTTTCGACGTTCGTCCACGCTTCGGCCGCGACGGCGTCGAGCGAGACCGTCTCGTGTTCGTCGACCGTTCCGCCGCGGGCGAGCGCGAGCACGTCGGCGATGATTTCGCCCATGCGCTCGTGAGCCGCCTCGATTCGCTCGACGTGGTCCGGGTCGGGGCGGTCGGCCTCCTTCACCAGTTCGAGGTAGCCCTCCGCCACGTTCAGCGGGTTCCGCAGGTCGTGGGAGACGATGTTGGCGAACGTTTCGAGCTGTTGTTCGTGCTTCCGTCGGTCGGTCACGTCCTGGGCGTTGACGACGACGCCGCCGACGACGGGGTCGTCGAGGAGGTTCCGACACCGGACGCCGAAGACGCGCCACCCGCGGGTTGAACTGCGGAACCGGAGTTCGGCAGTGGCGTCCTCGTCGGGGCGCTCCAACGCCTCCCGAAACGTCTCGATGGCGGCGTCCTCGTCGTCGGGGTGGAGGAACCGCCGCAGCGACCGCACCTCGCTCGGGTCCTCGTCGGCCCCGAGCGTCTGGGCGGCCGAGTCGCTCAGATAGGTGACCGAGCCGTCGGCGTCGAGGACGAAGATGAGGTCGGAGGCGTTCTCCGTGAGCGCGCGGAACCACCGCTCGCGGACGCGGCGCTCGGTGATGTCGTGGAGGATGTGCAGGTGGCCGCGAACCGCGTCTCGACCGTCGGTCACGGCCGACCGGTCGACCTCGAAGTGCCGCGCCTCGCCGTTGTCGTCGACGACCCGCAGTTCCCCGCCGGATTCGAGCGCCTCGACGGTCTCCGGGTCGAACGCGTCGGCGACGGGCGAGCCGAGCGGCGGGTGTGAAACGTCGAACAGCGCCCTCGCCGCCGGGTTGCTGTCGGCCAGTCTGCCCTTCCGGTCGACGACGAGGACGGGGTCGGCCATCCGCTCGATGACGAGGTCGCGCGCGATGGGGCTGATGTCGAGAATGCGGTACCGCGAGAGCCCGACGGCGAGCAGCGACGACGTGGCGGCGAACGAGATAGCGATGGGGTTCGCGGGCGAAAACGGTATCAGGAGATAGACCGCGCCGACGACGGCGGGAACGAGAATCGCGACGAACAGGACCAGCGCCTGCTTCCGGTATATCTGTCGGCTCCGGAGACAGTGGACGCCGAGGACGACGAGCGCGGCTCCGATGGCGACGTAGCTGTAAACCACGTCGACCCAGAACAGCGGCCCGGGAACGACCTCGGTCGCGGTGATTCCGCCGACGGTCGCAAACGACAGCGACTCCCACAGAAGCGCGTGGACGCCGAGGGCGTTCGTCGCCACACCCGCGATGGCAAACGCGGGCCACACGGCGAGCAGCGCGGCGGTCCGCCGCGAGACCCACCGCTCGTAGCCCGTGATTTCGAGGGCGAAAAGCAGGGTGAAAAACACCGACGACTCCGCGGGAATCGGCTCCAGCGCGAACCACAGAAGCCGGGTGAACGGCGAGTCAGCGAGGAGGAGAAACGCCTCGAAAAGCGACCAACAGCCGGCGCTGACCGTGAGGGCGATGAACCACCGACCGCTCGGTTCGTCTCGGTATCGCCACCCGTAGCTCGCGACGCCGGCGGATATCACGGCCGCGAGGAAGAGCGCACCCACGTACGGTGACAACGAGAAGGTCACTACTACGTCGGTAGCCGACTCGGCTACTTAGAGACACCGGCAGTCGGACGGCTGTGGGATTCTCTGACGGGGAGATTCGCGGTCCAAAGCCTCTTAACTGACCGGTTAGTAAGCCCGACAGAAGATGGACGCAGAGACCAGAGCCGAGATACTCGAAGCGACCAATCGGGCGCTCTGCGAACACGGGTACGCCGGCCTCACGGTACAGCGAATCGCGGACGAGGCGTCGGTGACGAGCGCCGCGATTCACTACCATTTCGACACGAAAGAGGAGCTTTTGAACGCGTTTCTCGACGACTTAATCGGGCGGTTCGAGTCGGAGCTGTCGTGTGAGTCGGCCGACCCGCGGACGCGACTGAATACGGTTCTCGACGCGGTGTTCAGCCCGAAGAACCCCGAAGCGGACGGCTTTCCCGTGGCGGTCATGGAACTGAAGGCCCAAGCGCCCTACCACGAACTGTTCCGCGAGCGCTTCCTCGACTTCGACGGCGTGATGCGGGAGGTCGTCGCAGACATCGTCCGCGACGGCGTCGCCGGCGGAGAGTTCGACGAGACCGACCCCGAGAAGATTGCGCGGCTCATCACGACCATGAGCAACGGCGCGCACGCCCGCGTCGTCGCGCTCGACGAGTACCCCGCCGAGACCCGACGAATCGTCGAGGACGCACTGGAACTCCACCTCGGTTGGACGCCGGGTGAGGGGGCGGACGGATGAGCCTGTTCAAGGGGCAAGACGAGCTCAACCTCACCGAGGGCGGCATCGTCAAGCCGCTTCTCTACCTGTCGCTTCCCATCGTCGTCACGAACCTCCTCCAGACGGCGTACAACCTCGCGGACACGTTCTGGCTCGGCCAGTACTCGACGGAGGCGCTGGCCGCCATCTCGTTCGCCTTCCCGATGGTGTTTCTCCTCATCTCGCTCGGGATGGGGCTGTCCGTCGCCGGGAGCGTCCTCGTCGCCCAGCACACCGGGGCCGAGGAGACGGACAAAGCCGAGTACGCGGCCTCACAGACCGTCACGTTCGCGTTCCTCGGCTCCGCGATGCTCGGCGCGTTCGGCTACCCGCTCGTCCGACCGTTCCTCGATTTCCTCGGGGCCTCGCCGGACGTGTTGCCGGGCGCGACGGCCTACATGCAGGTCATCGCGCTCGGCCTGCCGTTCATGTTCGGCTTCTTCGTGTTCATCTCGCTGATGCGCGGGGCGGGCGACACCATCACGCCGATGCTCGTGATGTTCGGGACCGTCGTCCTCAACGTCGTCCTCGACCCGTTTTTCATCAACGGATGGGCGCTCGGGCCGATACAGTTCCCCCGACTCGGGATTCAGGGCGCGGCCATCGCCACCGTCATCTCGCGAGTCCTCGCGATGGTCGTCGGCATCGCCATCATGGTGTCGGGGTCCAGAGGCATCCAAATCCACCTCACTGACATGCGACCCGACTTCCGATATCTGCGGAAGATTCTCCACATCGGCATCCCCGCCAGTGTCGAGGGGGCGGGTCGCGCGCTCTCTATCAACGCGCTTCTCATCGTCGTCGGGCTGTTTTCGACCTCCGTCGTCGCGGCGTTCGGCATCGGGACCCGCGTGTTCTCGGTCATCTTCCTCCCCGCTATCGCCGTCGCCCGCGGCGTCGAGACGATGTCCGGCCAGAACATCGGCGCGGGGAAGTACGATCGCGCGGAGCAGGCGAACTACGTCGCCGCCAAGGGGCTGTTCTTCGTCCTCGGCCTGCTCGGCGTCGCCATCTTCCTCGTTCCCGAACCCATCGTCTCGGTGTTCACGACCGACGCCGAGGTGCTCGAAGTGGGCGCGGAGTTCCTGCGGTACGTCTCGCTGTCGTTCGGCTTCATCGGCATCATGCGGGCCTTTTCCGGCGGCTTCCGGGGCGCGGGCAAGACCCTCATCGCCGCGGTAATATCGGTCGTCACCCTCGCCGGCATCCGGCTTCCGGTCGCCTTCGTCGCGTCGCAGGGACTCCTCCCGACGGACTTCTGGTTCCTCGGGACCACCGACGTTCGGGGCATCTGGATCGCCTTTTTCGTCTCGAATATCGTGGGCGCGACCATCGCTTGGCTCTGGTTCCGCCAAGGAACCTGGCGCGAGGGCGACGTCCGCGGGTCGCCGGCCGGCGGCGAGTTGGAGAACGACGACGTGGAGCTATCGAGCGGGCTGGACTAATCCCGAAGAAGAGCGGTCCGGCCGAACCCGCTACTCGGCCGAGATGCTGAACCCGGAAAGCGAGTCCTTCGCGTCTTTGACGAACGTGTGTTTCCCGGTGATGCGGGCAGAACCGGTGATGAGCGGCGTCGTCAGCGTTACGCCGTCACGTTCTTCGGCCGCGACGAGCCTCCCTTCGAAGCGCGTACCGACGATGCTCTCGTGGAGATACGACTCGCCAACATCGAGCGCGCCGGCATCGTGGAGGAGCGCCATTTTCGCGCATGTCCCAGTCCCACAGGGCGAGCGGTCGACCTGACCCTCGCCGAAGACGACGATACTTCGGTCCACCTCGTCGGGTGTGCCGTATATCTCGGTGATCGAGATCGACCCTTCCTCGCCGGTGAGCGGGTGGACGATATCGAGGCGCTCGTTGACGGCGTCGCGGATTTCGAGGCCCCAATCGACGAACGTCGCCGCGTGCTGCGGTTCGACGGGCAGGCCGAGCTGGTCGCTGTCGACCAGCGCGAAGAAGTTGCCCGCGTAGACGACGTCGACGCGGAGCGACGAGTCGAGAAACGAGACCGGGACGGTCGCTTGGTCGTAGACGAAGGACCGAACGTTCTGTATCGTGACGCACTCGACGCCCCCGTCCGGCACGTACTCGGGCGTCGCCTCGACGAGTCCGGCCGGCGTCTCGACGCGGATGGTCTTGCGCCGGTCGAGTCGATCCAGTTCGAGGAGGGCGGAGACGACGCCGATAGTCCCGTGGCCGCACATGTCGAGGTAACCTCGGCTGTCCATAAAGAAGACGCCCACGTCCGCGTCGGGATGGTCGGAATCAACGACGACGGCCCCGAACATGTCGTCGTGGCCGCGGGGCTCCCGCATCAGCAGGTCGCGCACCCAGTCGTGGGTGTCGGCGAACGAATCGCGGCGCTCCCGAACGGAGTCACCCACGAGCGCCGAGCGGTCGATACCGTCGACGACGATGCGGGTCGGCTCGCCCTCTGTGTGCGTGTCGATGGTCGTAAACGACGCGTCCGTGGTGAGTTCGTCGAACTCGAACTCGCGTTCGTCCGCGGGCTCGTCGGTAGCGGAGTCAGAGGTCATTCGTCCACCAGTTCGAGCCGGGCGATTTGCTCGTCGGACCAGTCGTAATGCGGCTCGTCAATCGCTCGGAGCGACCGCACACACTCGTTGTAACGGCGGCGGGCAATCGGGGAGTAGGGGTCGTCGGGATTCGCGCGAATCCACTCGCGGAGGTCCGAAAGCGCCCGCGGCGAGTAGCTATCGACGTCGTCCTGTTCCCGTAAGAGCGCGAGTTTGCGCTCCTCGGTGCGGAGCGACCTGACGAGAACCGCGGCCGCGACGCCGGGCAACAGGAGGAGCGAGACGAGCATCGAAACCCACGTGAGCGTCGAAAGGGCCATCTCAGTCGTCACCTCCCGGGACGGCCGCGGAACCGGACGGTGGCTCGTCGCCGATGACGCTCATTACGAGCGTGCTCACAACGACGAGCGCGGCCATGAACGCGACGCCGAGCAGCATCAACCGCTGGTTCACGGTCCCGATACTGGAGTAGACGCCGTAGCCGAGGATGAACACCATCACGACGGGGATGACGTACTTCACGACCGGATTCCACCACGAGCCGATGTAGACGCCGGCGTTGCGGTTGAGGTCGAGGACGCGGGCGCGCTCGGGGCCGAACTTCCACGCGACGAGCGCGATGATAGAAAGCGTCGCCAGCGGGAGGCCGAAGCTCCCGAACATGAAGTCCATCCGCCCGAGGAACGCCGACGAGTAGGCGCTCGGGAGGCCGAACAGCCAAATCGCGCCGCAGGACGCGAGCACAGCACTAGTCCGCGAGAGCCGCGTCTCCTCCGAGACGGTGGTGACGGCGACCTCGGTGATGCCGAGGCCGGAAGTGAACGTCGCGAAGAAGAAGGAGACGAAGAACACGATGGCCCACAGACTCCCGCCGGGGAGTTCGGGGAACACCTGCGCCATCGAGATGAAAAGCAGGTTGGACCCGGCGCTCGGTTCGAGTCCGAACGCGAAGACGACGGGGAACGTGGCGAACACCGCGAGCAGGCCGATACTCGTGTTTCCGATGGCGGTGAACAGACCGCCGCCGAGCGGCACGTCGTCGTACCGGCTGAGATAGCTCCCGTAGGTCAGCGCGATTCCCCACCCGAGGCCCGTCGAGAACAGCGCCTGACTGAGCGCCGCGACCCACGTACTGCCGCGGGTGAGATACCCCCAATCGGGCGTGAAGACGAACGCGACGCCCTCCATACCGCCGGGGAGCGTGATGCCGCGAATCGAGACCGCCACGAGCGCGACGACGAGCAGCGGAATCATCCACTTCACGACGCGCTCGATGCCCCGGCGGATGCCGAACACGAGAACGCCGGCCAGACCGGCCATCGTCACCGTGTGCATCCCGACGACGAGCGCCGGGTTGTTGATGAAACCCTCCCAGAACGCCTGCGGCTGGAACCCCGGCTGGGTGAACGTCATGAGAATCGAGTGACCGGCGTAGTAGAGCGCCCAGCCGATGATCGGCGCGTAGTACGACATCAGCGCCACGTTGACGATGAGGACTACGAGGCCGAGACCCTGCGCCCGCTTGCTCCCGAGAACCTTCCTGAACGCTCCGATGACCCCGTAGTTCGTGTAGCGGCCGATCATCGTCTCGGCCATCAGCCCGGGAACCGCGATGAGGTACAACAGGAGAATATAGGCCACGAGGAAGGCACCACCGCCGTTTTCGCCCGTCGTAAACGGCATGCGCCAGATGTTGCCCGCGCCCACCATCGCGCCGAGCATCGCCATGAGGAAGCCGAACCGGCTTCCCCACTCTTCCCTCGCCGTTCTCGGATCTGAGTCTGACATGATAATCCTACCCAGACCCTTGAACAGAGGGTAGTTATACGGATGTGCTACTATGGTCGGGGTTGTCAACAAAAGATGTATAGGAACGCTGGTGAGACGACTCGATAGTTATCGGTAGATACCGCAAATACGGGCATTTTAGACCCGTAAACCACGTCTGATAGTTCGACTTCGAGTGTCAACTGGTGAGAAGGTTTCGACCCGGACAGCCGGCCGGACCGTATCATAGTCGGGGATGTGTATATATCCGCGAAGCGGACACCACCGATATGGTCACGACCAACGACGAGCGAGTCGAAGGCGACCGGACACCGGGAAACGAACGTGGGACGAAACGCGAGTCGGAATCGCGTCGGCGCGCGTGAGAGACGAACAGACGGACGAGCGGACGGACGAACTCGAACGGGCGGTACTCGCGCTTCTCGACTGCCGAGGGGCGACGCCGATAGACGAGATACTCTCCGGAGTGGACGGACATCCCATCGAGATAGAACACGCCTGTAGCCGACTCCAGCAGGCGGGCGAACTCCGAAGCCGGAGTTGCGGCGTGTACACTCGCCCGGCCTCTCACGGGGGCTACCCTCCCATGGGCAGACACTAGTATAACTCGCCCTCCACCGAGGACTCAGCCATGACGAACTCAGTCACGGGACGACTGTCGGCCCAACGGTGCCCGGAGTGCGGTTCGGAGACGCAGACGAGACACGGAATCGAACGCTGTACTGACTGTACGTGGCGCGCGCCACAGGGGGCCGACTGAACGGAAAGACGCTGTCGGTACCGCAGACGCGACCCGTCGAACCGACACCACCGTGTCCGGAGTAAACCGGAGAGAAAGTTATCGAATTGAATAACGAGCGGCGGCGGCGTTACGGAGTTGACTCCGCGTACTGGTTGAGGAGTTTCGCCTCGGCCTTCCGGAGATGTTCGAGCAGCGTGGTTTTCGAGATGTCGAGTTCGTCGGCCAATTCCCGCGTCGTCGTCGCCCGCGGCCACGTGTAGTAGTCGCGTCGACAGGCCAGTTCGAACACCTCGCGCTGGCGGTTCGAGAGCTTGTCCAGTTGGTGCGAGACGTGGTTTTTCGCGCCGGCGACAGAAGTGACCTTGGTGACGATGATTTCGGCCTGATTCGCCGCCTCCAGCGAGTCGAGGCGTTCGCGGAGGTCGGCCCGGTCGGCGGTGTCGATGACCGGCCAGTACTCCCAGCCGTCGTCGACGCGGACGGGCGCGTCGTGGACGAAGCCGTGTGATAGAAGCGAGTCGGTCATGCTGTTTTCGGGGTCGTACTCGACCATCAACTCCCGCGTCGTGTTGCCGACGTTCGACGCGCCGTTGTCGAACTCGTGGCGGGGGCTCAACTCGGAGACGGAGTCAGTCAACCGCGACCGCTCGGTCGCGCGGACGAAGTCGTCGATGTCCTCGACCCGGTCGGCGTAGACCGTGAAGTGTCCCTTGACCGCGTCTTCGGGCGTGTTGTACACGGTGTGGGCGGTGACCCCGGCGTCGACATTCTCCGTCACTTCCAGCGTCCAGCAGTCCGGGTGCCAGACCTTGAGCGTGAGTCTGGTCGGGCCCGTGAGTTCGGAATTCGGTGCGCTAGCGTTCGACATACGAGATGGTTTCACTCCCGTACAGTATATATCCAACCGACCATGGGAGGTCGGCGTGTCGAGCGTGGTCACCGATATTCGTCGACGAGTTCAGACCGAGATGAGTATCAGATCCGAAAACAAACTAGTTGAGCGACCGCGGCGGCCCGCTGGACCGGCACCGACTCGTCGAGCGTCAGCAGGTCTGTGTTCCGGCGGAGGGAAGCGTTGATAACGACCGCTCGAATAGGGGCGAGTGAATGCCCGCAGACTCTTTAGAGACGTTACTGGACAATCCGGCGATGCGGGAGGCGGTCTCGGTCGTCGTCGAACGGTCGAAACGGGGGACCGAAGAGCTCCGCTGGTGCGACGTGAACGACGCGCTGTCGAGCGGTCAGTGGGGCCGCCTCATCGAGCGCGGCGTCCTGACCGACGCTGCCGCCGGCGGCTTCGTCCTGTCCGACCCGGACCGAATCGCCTCGAAACTGCAATCGCGCGACCCCGGCGTCGAGGGCGGGAGCGACGACGCCGACTCGTCGTGGTCTCGGTGGGACAGACTCGGCGCGCTCGGCGTCGTCGTCCTGTTCGCCGGCTACTGGAACGCCGGCGTTCGAAACGCGGTCGCCGGCATCGACAACGTCGTACTCGGGGCGCTGGCGCACTCGATACCGTTCTACGCCGTGGTCATCGTCCTCGCCGCGGCGACCGGCCTCTACTCGACCGTGATGCAGGACCGACTGAAGGACACGGAACTCCTCGAACGCCACCAAGCCCGGATGGACGACCTGAAGTCGCGCCGGGAGGCGGCGAAAGAGCGCGGCGACGACGACGCGCTCGAACGCATCGAGGCGGAGCAGATGGAGGCGATGGGCGACCAGTGGAGCGTGATGAAAGCGCAGTTCAGGCCGATGGTCTGGATAATGCTCGTCACCATCCCGGCGTTCCTCTGGATGCGCTGGAAGGTCCGCGGCGGCCACGTCGCCGCCGGCTCCGCGCACGTTATCCTCCCGCTCGTCGGCCGGGTGGGCTGGCAGGACGCCGTCTTCGGCCCCATGCCCGCGTGGATCGTCTGGTACTTCCTCTGTTCGTTCGCCGCCAGACAGCTCTGTCAGAAGCTCCTCGGAATCGACCCCTCCGGGACCGATCGCCCGGACTCGGAGTCCACGACCTCGTCCTGAGCGACGCGAAACCACCCCTCGAAGCGTGCGTCGCGGGGTCCTTGACAATCCCTAAGTGGTTTTCAAACCGGTTCGTATAAACCGACGCCGCGACGAGAGTTCGGCATGGACCGCGACGAACCCGAGCGGCGAGAGCCGAGCGACTCGCCCGCGACGACGACCGAACTCGACGAGACCGAACTCGAAGCGCTCGTCGAGTACGTCGGAAACGGGCGCGACCGCGGAGCGTTGAGCGGACGCCGCCACGTGAGTGAGTACCCCGACGGCGACGATGGAAACGGCGACGGCGAGTTCGGCGACCGCGACGGTGACGGGCTCGACCGCGAGGCGGCAATCGACCGGTTCCGCGGGCCGGACGAGGTGCTCACGCGAGTCGTGCCGCACGCGGGCTACCTCGAAATCCACAAGCGGACGCCGTGCGCCGAGGGCTGTGCGTCGTGCCCGCACGGGCCCGCCGTCTACCACGTCCGGTGGGAGCGCCACCCCGGCGGCGAGGACCGACTCCACTGGGTCCTCATCGGTCCCGAGGTCGGCGCGAACTGAGTTTCCGCCGACTCGTCGGTCGGCTCGGTGGTCGGCTCGGCGGTCGGCTCAGCGGTCTCCCGCCGCGGTGGGGGGCGCCGCCCGCGACTCCGACTGCGCCCCCTCGTCGCCTCGGCGACAGCGCATCGGCTCGACCGCCGACTCGATGGGGATGTCGTCGTAGGCGTCGAGCACGTCGCTCCGCGTGACGATGCCGACGACCGTCGCCCCGTCGACGACCGGGACGCGACCCACGTCGGCGGCTTCCATCGCGTCCACGACGTGGAGGAGGTTGCTGTTCGGCGTCGTCGTGACGACGGTCCGCGTGCCGACTTCCTCGACCGGCGGGTCCGCCGCCGGGTCGTCGTCGCCGTCGAGGGCCTCGATGTTCTCGGTCAGATACCCCTGAGCGTCGCTCTGGACGACGATACCGGCGAGCGACTCGTCCGCTTCGACGATGGGAAGCCCGCCGTGGTCGGTGTCGCGGAGCCGATTGACGGCCTCCGAAAGCGGCGTTCCGACTTTGACGGTGTCGACGGCGGTCGTCATCACGTCGGCGACGTGCACGTCCTCGATACTTCCGATGCGGCGCTCTTGGACCGTGTAGCCGAGGTCTCGGAGCTTCTGGGTGTAGATGGTACTGCCGTTGAGGAGGTAGCTCGCGATTTCGCTCCCGACGACGCTGACCATCAAAAGCGGGAGGATGATGGTGTACTGGCCGGTGAGTTCGAAGATGATGATGATGGCGGTGAGCGGCGCGCCGGCAGTCGCGGCGAAGATGCCGCCCATCCCGACCAGCGCGTACGCGCCCGAGGGGGCCGTCCCGGGGACGAGCGCGTGGACCGCGAGGCCGAACGCGCCGCCGACGGTGGCACCCACGAACAGCGACGGCGAGAACACACCGCCGGAACTCCCGCTCCCGACCGACATCGAGAAGCCGACCGCCTTGAGCACCGCCAGCGCGACGAGCGCGCCGAAGAGGAAGCCGCCGTCGATGCTCCGGTGGACGACGCCGTAGCCGACCCCGAGGAGGAGTCCGGCGGCCTCCCCCGGCGCGACGCCGAGGACGACGGTCCCGACAAGGACGCTCACGCCGAGCAGGAGTCCGCCCAGCGCGGGCTTGAGATAGTCCGGCGCGTCGAGGCGCTCGAAGAAGTGCTCGACGCCGTAGAGCAGTTTCACGAGGCCCGCGCCGACGAGGCCGACGACGGCCCCCAAAAGCAGGTAGATGGGGAGTTCGACCGCCGGCGTCACCAACTGGTAGGACGCCGGCACGAGGAACTCGCGGATGCCGGGCGTCGGCGAGAACTCCAGAATCGGGCGGGCGACCGCCGTCGCCGTCAGCGCGGCGAGGACCACCGTGATGACGTGGCCGAGGTAGTACTCCGCGAGGAGGATTTCGAGCGCGAACATGATGCCCCCGATGGGCGTGTTGAACGTGCCCGCGATGCCCGCGGCCGCCCCGGCCGCGACGAGCGTCCGCGTGTGCCGCGAGCGAACGAACCGGCCGAAAAAGGACCCGGCGGCGCTCCCGATTTGGATGATGGGCCCCTCGCGGCCGAGCGACGCCCCGCTCCCGATGGCAACGCTCGATGCGAGCGTCTTGTAGAGGGCGATTTTCGGGCTGATGCGGCCGCCGCGGTTCAGCATCGCGTCGAGGACGCTCGGCACGCCGTGGCCCTTGACCGCGTCGGTCGTGAGCAGGACGACGACGCCGACGAGGAGGCCGCCCAGCGCGGGGATGGCCGCGTAGCGGAGCGGCCCGAGCGGGGACAGGAGGTCGAAGGCGTTGGTCACGGGCACGAGCGCGAACGAGACGTTGCCCGGGTTGAGCGAGGTGCCGTAGAGCAGTTCTTGGACGACCCAGATACCGACGCGGAAGACGACGGCCCCGAGCCCGGCGACGACGCCGATGGCGACCGCCAGCACGTTCATCGCGATATCTTCGTACCGCGGTTCGACCTCCGCCGACCGTATCGCCCTACGAATCCGCTCGCGCAGGGTAGACTCGTCACTCGGGTTTTGGGGCATCCGAGTCACTCTTGCTCGATGGGGCGTTTGTCAGTTTCGTTTCGAACGCCGAACCGGCGAGCGGCCGCGAGGCGGGTCAGAGGGCGGCGCGCACGAGCGCGGCGTGCGTCGCGACGACACAGCCGCCCGCGACGACGCCGACCCACATCAGGAGGTGACCCGCACCGAGGTCGAACGACACGCCGACGAGCCACAGGCCGACGAGGGTACCCGCGGACTTCGTGGCGTAGGAGAGGCCGCCACGCGCCGCGAGCTGTAACAGGCCGGTGCAGGCGACGCCCAACAGGAGGACGCTGACGACGACGTCGTCGCCGACCTCCGCCGGGGGGCCGCGGAACACGACGGCCGCGACGGCGAGCGCCGCCGCCGACGCGAGGTCGACGCCGAGCGTCGTTCGAGCGAGCGAGCGTTCGACCGGCAATCGTGGCTGTGTACTCGTCATGGGTGTCGAGCGCGCACCCGCCGACGCGATGCCGAAACAAGGGGGAGTGCGCCGGATGGGGTATCGCGTTTCGAAGCGGTCAACGGTGGCGACACCGGGCAGGCTAAACCACCGAAGGGGCTGTCAGATCGAAGACGACGGATAGCAGTTAGCCGCTTCGTGGCCGTGAAACACGGCAATCGGTGGTTTGGCGTGGACGCTTATAGTCTTTTTCAAGGACTAATATTTCGAAACAGCCGACAACCACTTAGTGATTGCCAAACCGAAAACGACACCGCGGCTGCCCGACCACAGCACACCGATGAACCGCGCTTCCGTCGCCCGTGTCACTCGTCTCGTCACCGTAGTCGGGGCCGCCTTCGTCCTCGCCGGACTCGCCGTGCAGGTCACGACGCTTCGACTCGGAGTTCCGCACCTCCAGTGGGGGCTCCGAGCCGCGAGCGACGCCGAGGTGCTGGGCGTCGGCCTCTGGTGGGTCGCCGTCGCCACCCGCCTCGTCGGGCCGCGGCGCACCCAACGACGTGTCGGCCGGGAACGCGACCCGACGCGGCAGGCGGTGTACGTCACGCGCGGGCTGCTCGACGCGCTGTTGGGCCGGGCCGCGCGGGCCGAACCGAGCCGCGAATCGCTGTCGCTCGGCACGACCGCCGCGGGCGAGTTAGACGGGGCGGAGTCGCTCGACGCGACCCGACCGGTGTTCAGCCATTTCGTCCACCCGAGCGCCGGCGCGGCGGTCCGGGGCGTCTTCGGCGTCGACCTCTCGACCGCGCCGGGGCGGACGCCGGGGCAGTTCGTCTCGCACCCGTGGGGACCGCTGGCGGCGACGAAGCGCGACACGCTCCGCGAGGTCGTCCTCGTCGCGGTCCCGCCGTGGGACGACGACTGCGTGGCCGCGTTCGACCGTGCGGGGCGGCGGCGTCCGCTCCGCGTCGTCGACGCCGAACCGTGCGAGTCGTTCGACGAGGCGATTTCGGCGGCCGGTCCCGCGGCGTCTCCGCCGACCTCCTCGGCGGCGGACGGATAGTCACCGCATCGATACAGTTATACACGACGGCTGGCCACGACTGACTGAACCGCCGATTCGCGAGCACAGCGACGGCGTCCGGTGCGGCCCCCCGTTCTGACGCCGCTCGCGTAGTGACGACGTCGGTCGGCGCGACAGACCATGCAATCGCCAACAGCCACTCGCAATCGACCATGAGTTGGAAAGACACCGCAGCGCCAGTGCTGAGTCGGATGCCCGCCGTGGCCCGCCCGGAGAGTCACGTCCCGTTCCGCCGAAAGCTCGGCTGGACCGCCGGGATTCTCGTCCTGTACTTCTTCCTGACGAACGTCACGCTGTTCGGCGTCGGGACCGGGAGCCAGGACATCTTCGGACAGTTCCGCTCCATCCTCGGCGGGGGACAGGGAACCGTCCTCCAGTTGGGTATCGGTCCCATCGTCACCGCGAGCATCGTCCTCCAACTGCTGCAAGGCGGGGACTTGCTCGGCCTCGACACGGACGACCCGGGCGACCAAATCCTCTATCAGGGCCTCCAGAAACTGCTCGTCTTCGGGATGATCGCCCTCCAAGGCCTCCCCATCGTCTTCGCCGGGGGCTACCTCCCGGCCGACCCCGCGGTCGCGAGCGCTCTCGGCGTCGGCGCGGTCGGCGTGAAGTGGCTCATCTTCGCGCAGATATTCGCCGGCGGCGCGCTCGTGTTGTTCATGGACGAGGTCGTCAGCAAGTGGGGCGTCGGCTCCGGCGTCGGCCTGTTCATCATCGCCGGCGTCAGCCAGCGTCTCGTCGGCGGCCTCTTTGCCGACCCCGCCATCGGCGCGTCGACGACCGGCATCGTCTCCGAGTGGGCCCACGTCCTCGCCGGAACCGAGACGGTCCCGTCGCTCGCGACGGCGAGCGGGGTACAGGCGCTCCTGTTCGGCGTGGGGGGCGTCGTCCCGCTCGTCACGACGCTGCTCATCTTCGGTATCGTCGTCTACGCCGAGAGCGTCCGCGTCGAAATTCCGCTCTCGCACGCCCGCGTCAAGGGCGCTCGCGGTCGCTTCCCGGTGAAGCTCATCTACGCGAGCGTCCTGCCGATGATTTTCGTCCGCGCTCTGCAAGCGAACGTCCAGTTCGTCGGGCGCATCCTCAACAGCCAGTGGGCCGGCATGCCCGCGTGGCTCGGTCAGTACACGAGCGGGCAGGTCACCGGCGGCCTGTTCTACTACCTGAACCCGATTCACGCGCCCAGCCAGTGGATGTGGTGGCTCGGGTCGGCGTCCCAGGAGCCGTGGCAGATTCTCGTCCGCGTCGCCATCGACCTGACGCTGATGCTCGTCGGCGGGGCTATCTTCTCCATCTTCTGGGTCGAGACCGCCGACATGGGCCCGGAGGCGACCGCGCGGCAGATTCAGAACTCCGGGATGCAGATTCCCGGCTTCCGCCGCAACCCGCAGGTGATAGAGCGGGTCATGGAGCGGTACATCCCGCAGGTGACGGTCGTCGGCGGCGTCCTCGTCGGCCTGCTCGCCGTCATGGCGAACATGCTCGGCACCATCGGCGGCGTCTCGGGGACCTCGCTCCTCCTCACGGTCTCCATCACGTACAAGCTGTACGAGGAAATCGCGGAGGAACAGCTCATGGAGATGCACCCGATGATGCGGACGATGTTCGGCGGGTAGCGCGCCGGAACGCACCCGGTCGAAAAATACCCGCATTCTGCGGGTGAGAACCCGGCGACGGCGGCTCGAACGCGGCCCGTCGCCCATCGGGCTTTTTCTATCCGGCCTTCGAGGGTTCACCTGATGGCCGACACGCAATCGACCGCGGGGAGCGGCGACGCTCCCCCTGAGGAGTCGGTGGAAACGGAGCTCTCGCGCGACATGAGTCTCGCCGACATCACGTTCATCGGCGTCGGCGCGATGATTGGCGCGGGCGTCTTCGCGCTGACCGGATTCGCGGCGGGGCTGGCCGGCCCGGCGCTCACGGTGGCGTTCGTACTCAACGGGCTGGTGGCGATGTTCACCGCCGTCTCCTACGCCGAACTCGGGGCGGCGTTCCCCGAGGCCGGCGGCGGCTACCTCTGGGTGAAAGAGGCGCTGGCCGACCCCAACGGCTTCTACGCCGGGTGGATGAGCTGGTTCGCCCACGCCGTCGCGTGCGCGCTCTACGCCGTGACGTTCGGCGTCTTCCTCACCGAGTTCTTCGTGGTGTTCGCCGGCCTGCCGGACGGGTTCGTCCTGTTCGGACTCGTCGACCGCCTGCTCGTCGAGAAACTGCTCGCGGTCGTGATGGTGCTCGCGGTCGCCTACATCAACTACCGCGGGGCCGAGGAGACGGGGAAGGCGGGCGTCGTCGTCACGACCATCAAGATACTCATCCTCGGTGTCTTCGTGGCCTTCGGCATCCTCGCGACGGTGCGCGAGCCGAACTGGACGGCGACGTTCTTCGACAGTCCGTCGTTCGCGCCCAACGGCCTCGTCGGCGTCATCGGCGCGATGGGCTTCACGTACATCGCCTTCGAGGGCTACGAGATAATCGTCCAGTCGGGCGAGGAGGTCGTCGACCCCGGCACCAACGTCCCGAAGGCGGTGTTCTACTCGATGGCAATCGTGGTCCCCATCTACGTCCTCGTCGCCTTCGCGGCCATCGGCGGCATCGACGTGACCGCCGAACTCGCGGGGCGCGCGGGGCTCACGACCGCCGCGCCGACGTGGCAGGTCCTCGGGAACCTCGGTGAACTCGGCATCATCGAGGCCGCCGGACAGTTCGTCCCGTACGGCGTCCCGCTCCTCCTGTTCGCCGGGCTCGCGGCGACGATGAGCGCGCTCAACGCGACCATCTACTCCTCGTCGCGGGTGTCGTTCGCCATGGGCCGCGACCGCGTCCTTCCGGGCTTCTTCGGGCGCATCCACGACGACAAGCGGACGCCCCACTGGGCAATCGGTCTCTCGGCGGTCCTCATCGGGCTCATGGCCGTGTTGCTCCCCATCGAGAGCGTCGCGGCCGCCGCCGACATCATGTTCATCTTCCTGTTCATCCAGGTGAACTGGACCGTCGTCAAGATGCGGGCGACCCACCCCGACCTCCCGCGGACGTACGAGATACCGTACATGCCGTGGCCCCCGCTCGTCGGCATCGTTCTCCAGTTCATCCTGACGCCGTTTTTGCTCCTCGAACTCGGGCTGACGCCGGGACTCGGCGCGGGCTCCGAGGGCTTCGTCGCGCTCGTGACCACGGCCGTCTGGATGGCGCTCGGACTCGTCGTGTACTACGGCTACTCCGAGGGCAAGGTGGCCGAAAAGCTCGAAGCAGAGACCCCGACCGTCGTGACCGAGCGCGCCCCCGAGCGGCGCGAGTCGCAGGTGCTCGTCCCGATTGCCAACCCGGAGAACGCGGCGCAGTTGATGCGGACCGCCATCGACGTGGCGCGCGACCGCGACGCCGAGATTCTCGTGATGAGCGCCGTCGAAGTGCCGTCGCAGACGCCGATTTCGGAGGGGCGGCGGTTCGTCGACGAGAAGCGCGAGACCATCGCCGCCGTGATGGAGCTGGCGACCGACGCCGGCGTACCCGTCGGCGGGACCGTCAGACTGGGCCACGACGCCGGAACGGCCATCCTCAACACAATCGAGGAACACGACAGCGACGCGGTGTTGATGGGCTGGCGCGGCCGGGGTCGCCGCCGCGACTACATCCTCGGGAGCAACGTCGACGAGGTCGTGACCAAGGCCCCCTGCGACGTGCTCGTCGAGCGCATCGGCCCGACGGACGGCGAGGTGGATTCGATTCTCCTGTCGACCGCGGGTGGCCCGCACGCCGAACTCGCCGCCGAGGTGTGCCGCGCCATCGCGCGGACCAACGACGCCACGGTGCACGTCATGAACGTCGTCGCGGCCGACGCCGGCGAGCGCGACCGCGAGGACGCCCAGCGCCGGGTGAATTCGACGGCCGCGGCGCTCGGTGACGACGAGTTGGTGACGACCTCGGTCCGCGAGGGCGACGACGTGGCGGCGACCATCGTCGCCGCGACCGAGGCGTTCGACCTGACGGTCATCGGGGCGACCAGAGAGGGGCTGCTCCAACAGCTCGTCTTCGGCGCGATTCCGGAGACGGTCGGCCGCGACGCCGCGAGCACGGTCATCATGGCGAAGCGCGACCTCGGCATCATCTCGTGGGTGACGCGGTGGTTCAAGCGCCGCCGCGACGACTACCACGTCCCGAACAGTGGCGGCGAGTGAGCGGCCTCACTCACGCCACGGAAGCAGTCGCGCCGAGAGCGCGAACAGCGCGACGGTGAAGCCACAGAGGACAGCGAGGTCGAAGACGGCGGTCAGGAGTTCGCCGCCGGCGACCGCGGCGCGAACGCCGCGCGCGAAGTAGGTGAGCGGGAGCGCGTCGATAACCGGGCGGAGCGCCGCTGGGAGTCTGGACGCGGGGACGAACGTGTCCGCGAGGAGGACCATCGGGATGCCGACGGCGTTGCTGGCGGCGATGACGCCGTCTTCGGAGTCCGCGAGCGAGCCGACGAGGGAGCCGAGCCCGCAGAACAGGGCGATGCCGACGACGAGAAAGGCGACGACCAGCGCGTCGCCGCCGAGCGAGGGGGCCGCGCCGAGGTCGCCGACGGCGGCGAGGACGCCGACGAGCAGGACGCTCGCGAGGCCGATGAGCGCGACGTTCACGGCCGCGTGCGCGGAGAGCCACTCCAGACGCGAAAGCGGCGTCGTCGCCAGCTTCTCGAAGCGGCGGGACGCCCGGTTTCGCGCGACGGTGCTTCCGACCCGCGACAGTGGCGTCAACACGACGACGACGCCGAGATACGCGGGCAGATAGTAGGTGTCCGAGCGGGAGAACAGACCGCCGGTCGCGCCGGTCTTGACGAGGACGCCGAAGATGAGGACGATGAAGACGGGAAAGAAGAACGTGAAGAAGACGGCCGTCCGCCGCCGGAGAAACGCGCGCGTCTCGGCGACGGCCTCCGCGCGGACCCGGCGGGTCGCCCCGGCGAGAGCGCGCGACCGACCGCCGTCGCCCGTCTGTTTCGTCTCGGCCGCCGGGGACGTCTCGTCCGTTCCGCCCGCCTCCGTCGCGCTCATCGCGTCACCCCCGCGTCGCCAGCGACGCCCGCCGGACCGGCGCTCGCGATGCAGTCGTGGCCGCGCTCGCTGGCGAGGTTGAGATACACGTCCTCCAGCGTCGGGTGGACGAGACTCACTTCCTCGTAGGCGATATCGGCCGCGTCGAGATGGTCGAGCATCGCGGTCAGGTCATCGGGACCGGCGTCGAAAAAGCGGTACTCGTAGTCGCCGTACCGGCGGCCGTCGAGGGGCGTCGCGTCGAGGTCGAGCGCGCGCGGGCACTCGGTCCGGACCGCGAGTCGGGTCTCGCCGCCGAAGCGCTCGACGAGGTCCCGGGGCGGACCGACGCGGACGAGTTCGCCGTCGGTGAGAAGCCCGACGCGGTCGGCGAGGCGCTCGGCTTCGGCCATGTAGTGCGTCGTGAGCACGACGGCGGTCCCGTCGTCGGCCAGCGAGTCGACGAGGTCCCACACGTCGCGGCGACCAGCGGGGTCGATACCGGTGGTCGGCTCGTCCAGAAACAGGAGTTCGGGGTCGTTGACGAGCGCCGCGCCGACGCAGACGCGGCGCTGTTGACCCCCCGAGAGGTCGGTGTAGGCCGTCGCCGCGTCCTCGTCGTCGAGGCCGACTCGGTCGAGCACCTCGTCGACCGGTCGCGGGTCGGGGTAGAGCCCGGCGTAGTAGGAGACGAGTTCGCGGCCCGTGAGTCGCCGGTGGGGTGAGAACTCCTGCGGGAGCACGCTCAGCCGCGAGCGGTCGACCGCGGTCGGCGACTCGCCGAACACCCGAACCGAACCCTCGGTCGGGATTCGCGTCCCAGTCAGCAGGCCGAGGAGCGTCGATTTCCCGGCCCCGTTCGGGCCGATGAGACCGAACACCTCGCCCTCGTGAACGTCGAGCGACACGTCCCGAACCGCGACGGTGTCGCCGTACTGCTTCCTCACGGCTGTCGCCGTGACCGCCGGGCGCGTCGACTCGGCGGCCGTGTGTCCAGACATAGCTCGTGTTCGAGTCGATATTGACAACGGCTTAGTCCTTGTCAAATCGGCTGGGGACGTGTCGGTGACACAAGTATATCAACCGTCGGGGCGACCGTAGCGTATACAATGCCGAATCGGCGACACCGGCGGACGGCCCCGACGCGCCGCGAGTTACTCTCGGTGACCGACGAGTTATCGCTCGCGCGGAAGGGAGAACGCATCCTCGAACGACGACGCGACAGTCTCGTTTTCGTCCTTCTCGACCTGTTAGACCGGTGGACGGAACTGCGCCGCGAGACCGACGAGGCGTTCCGCGACGCGGCTGAGCTCCACGTCTGGGGCGCAGAGCGGGAGGGCGAAATCGCGCTTCGCGCGCTCTCGGAGGCGCGGAGCTCTCACACGGAGCTCATCGTCTCCGAGACGAAGCTCGTCGGGCTGACCGTCCCGTTCTTTCTGAGCACGTCGGCGCGGCGGTCGCTCGACGGGCGGGGGTACGGCGTCCTCGGCACGAGCGCGCTCGACGACGAGCTCGTCGGGTCCTACGAGTCGGTCGTGGAGGACGTCGTCAGGCTGGCGGAGATGCGGGCGGTCCTCCTGCGGCTCCTCGCGGAGATTCGACGGCTCCGGCTCCGCGTCAACTACCTCACCCAGCGGCTCATCCCGGAGTTGGAGGTGGAAAAACGGTATATCCGCCGATACCTCGACGAGCGCGAACAGGAAGAGCGCTTCCGACAGTTCCGGACCAAACAGCGCAACGAGCGACGGCAAGCCGAGCGACGGGAGGCAGAGCGACGAGAAGCAGAACAGCAGGAAGCAGAACAGCAGGAAGCCGAGCAACAAGAAAACGAGCGGGGGGTGGAGACGCGACGAGCCGACGGCGGCGACCGCGACTGAGACGAGGTCACCCGCCAAGCGTAGTCTTATTACCGTCGCGCCACCAGTTCCGTGCAACGAGACAATGTGCAAGGTCGACGTGGCAATCGAACGGTACGGACTCGCCGCGCCGACCGGCAGGTACGACTCCGTCGACGACTATCTGCTGGCGCGGTGGACCGGGGCCGACGGCGGCGAAAGCGAGGGGTACAAGTCGCTCACGGCGTGGTTCAACAAGCGACTGCTCGCGCGCGTCTACGAGCGGAACGGTCGCGACGTGACCGACGTGCGCCTCGACGCGGAGTACGAGGCCCTCGTCGGTGACGACGAACTCGACTACGGCGACGTGGCCGCGGACCTCGCCACCGACGACATCGACGCCGACGAGGTGACGGGCGCGATGGCGTCGTGGAGCACGATGCGACGCCACCTCAACGACTGCCTCGACGGCGAGAAACCGACCGTCGAGGCGTCCTCGGACTGGGAGCGAAACAGCGTCGACATCGCGCGCGAGACGGTCGCAGAGAAGGCCGAGTCGGCGCTCGCGTCGCTGGGGAAGAAAGGGCGACTCGCCGGGGCCGAGGACGCCGGCGTCGACGTGCAGGTGAAGGTGTCCTGCGCGGAGTGCCCGACGCGGGTCCCGCTCGAAGACGCGCTCGACCGCGGGTTCGTCTGTCAGGAGCACCACGCCGGTGCCGACGAGATGGCCGAGGAGGCCGTCCGCGAGACCGGCGTCGCGCCCGACGGCGGGGCCGACTCGGGCGGGCGGCTCCGGGCGGTGCTCCCCATCGGCGCGCTCTCCAGCGCCGGCCTCGCGCTCAGCGAGTACACCGGGACGGCGCTCGAACTCGTCGCGGCCGCCGGAATGGCATGAGCTGGCACCTCGACGTGGAGCACGTCGCCGGGATTCGACGCGGGAGCGCGACGCTCGAACCGGGGTTGAACGCCGTCCGCGCGAGCAACTGGCAGGGGAAATCGAGCTTTCTCGCCGCGATAGCGACCGTCCTCGGGACGGCGTCGCCGCTGACCGAAGGCGCGACCGAGGGGCGCGTCTCGCTTTCGACCGACGACGGGGAGTACGCGGTCGAGTTGACCCGAGACGGAAGGAACGTCCGGACGACCGGCGAGCCGTATCTGTCCGCCGAGGCCGACCGCGTCTGCGCCGACCTGTTCGCGTTCCTCGGCGAGGAAAACGAGATTCGGCGGGCCGTCCGCGAGGGAGACGACCTCGAACCCCTCCTCACGCGACCGCTCGATTTCGAGGATATCGACGCGAACATCGCCGAGGCGCGCCGCGAGCGCGACCGCGTGGACGAGGCGCTCTCGGAGGCCGAAGACGCGGCCGACCGCCTGCCGACGCTGGCCGGGCGGGTGTCGGAACTCGAAGCCGAGGTCGAGGAGTTAGAGGCGAAGCGCGCGGCGGCCGACGCCGCCGGCGGAGACGAGACGCGCGAGGCGCTCAGCGACGCCCGCGCGGAGCGCTCCCGCGTCCAGAGCCGCATCGACCGACTCGAATCGACCGCCGAGCGGGTCCGAGAACAACTCGACGCGCGCAACGAGGAACTCGACGGACTCGACGTGGAAGACGACGAGGAACTGGCGCGCGAACTCGACGCGGCGAAGCGGGAACTCAACCGGCAGGAACGCGATATCGAGCTTCTTCGGGGCGTCTACGACGCGAACCGCCGCGTCGTGGCCGAAGACCGGACCGAACTGCTGACCGACGTGACCCACGGCGTCGTCGACGACGAACTCGCGTGTTGGGTCTGCGGTGCCGAGACGGACGCCTCGTCGGTGACCGAGCGGCTCGACGACCTCGCCGAGCGTATCGAACGCCGAACCACGGCGGCCGAAGCCAGCCGAGAGCGCGTCGAGGAACTCACCGAGCGCGTCGAGTCGCGCGAGAAGCGACGCCGACGCGAACGGGAACTTCAGACCGAACTCCGAGAGCTCCGCGAGCGCCGGTCGGACCTCGAACGCCGCCTCGACGACGCGCGCGAACGCGACGCCGAACTCGCCGAGCGTATCGACGACCTCCGCGAGCAAATCGAATCAGATTCCGAACAGATAACCGATATCGAAAGCGAACTGAAGTACGCGAACGCGCGTCTCGACGACGCGAAGTCGGAACTCGAATCGGCTGAATCGGAGGCCGAAAAGCTCGAATCACTGCGTTCACAGCGACAGTCGCTGACCGAAGAGATAACCCGTCTCCGGCGGCGAAAACAAGAGATAAAGAAAGAGACACGAGACGCGTTCGACGACGCGATTCGCGAAATCGTCCCGCTGTTCGAGACGGGGTTCGAGAGCGCGCGGTTGACGAGCGAGTTCGACCTCGTCGTCGCCCGCGACGGCCGCGAGGCGTCGCTGGGCGCGCTCAGCGAGGGCGAGGTCGAACTCCTCGGGCTGGCGACGGCGCTCGCGGGGTACCAGGCGTTCGACGTGGCCGAGCGCGTGCCGGTCATGCTCGTGGACCGCCTCGGCGGCATCGCCGACGAGAACCTCGGTCGGCTGACCGAGTATCTCTCCGGGACGGCGACGTATCTCGTGATGACGGCGTATCCAGAGCACAGCGCCGTCGAGGGGAACGATATCGACCCCTCGGAGTGGTCTGTCGTCTCGGACTCGGCCGCCACACGGGGAGCCGAATAAAGCCCGCGACGGGTCAGCGGTCGTATTCGGAACCCGTGTGTCTCACTCCAGCGTGAGCGAAAAGCCCCACGTCGCCTCCTGTCTCTCGCCGTCGGACCCAGAAAGCCCGCCAGTAGCGAAGTCGGCCTCGAAGCGAAACTCGCCGACCGGGAGACAGCTCGCTTCGTCGCCCTCGGACTGGGCGACGCCGTAGAGGTCCACCAGTTCCGACCGCGACTCGCCGGGTTCGAGCGAGAGAATCCGGTACTCCTCGGTCACGGCGATGTGGTCTTCGAGCCGCCAACAGCCCGCCTCGGCGGGGTACTCTCCGTCCGCGGGGAGGAAGATGAGGTCGTTCGTCGCGTCCGAGACGTACTGGAAGAAGACCGTTCTGCCCTCGCCGACCTCGACCGTCTCGTCGCCGGTGTTCGTCAGCGTGATTCGGACCTGCGGCGGGTGCTCGTCGGTCGCGAGGTCCTCGGTTATCTCGACTTCGTGCTCGACCGGCACGTCGGGCGCGTCGTCGACGCTGACCAGTGAGATGCCGGGACCGCCGGACGGACGAGTGCCGCCGGTTCCGTCGTCGGTGCCGTTTCCGTCCGGAAGGTCGTCTGTCGTGTCCGTCGGCTCGTCGGTCGTGGGGTCGTCAGTCGGCGTGTCCGTCTGTTCGTCGTCAGTCGTCGCGCCGTCGTCCGACCCTCCGTTGCCGACACAGCCGGCGAGGAGGCCGAACGAGAGGAGGGCGGTCGAACCGAGGACGGTGCGTCGTGTCAGGGACATACCCAGTAGTCGTCGCGGACGGGAATAACCCTACGCGAGAGTCAAATCGCGATTTGAGTCACGGGGCGGCGTCGCGGTGGCGGCGGTAGTGCTCCCACTCCGCGTCGGTGCCGTAGTGGACGACCAAGTCGGTCGCGGTCTGCTCAGCGACGCCCGACGCCCGCGTGAGCGCGGCGGTGTTCCGTTCGAGCACCGCGGCCGCGACGGCGTCCGCGCTCCCGAAGTGGTCGAAGAGCGCCCTCGAGACGCGGTCGCCGGCGTTCGGGACCGGCGCGCAGGCCGTCCGGATGCGCGCCCGCTCGGCCCGGTCGTCCACGCGCTCGACCCACGTCTGCGTCCACGCGGCGACCGCCTCGCGCTCGGCGTCGGACGACGGCGGCTCGAACTCGCGGACCGAGTCGTCGACGACGCCGCCGAACCGGGCCGACACGGAGAGGCCGTCCGGATGCGGGAGGACGTGCACGCCCGGCGAGTCGCCGGAGTCGATACCGACGAGCACCGCGGGGACGGCCTTCTCGAAGCGGAGCGCGAAGTTCGCCGGCCGCGGCTCGCCGGGCGGGTAGATGACCCACTCGTCGCTCGGCAGTTCGACGCGCTCCGGAAGCCAGCCGAGCGCGTCGCTCTCGGCCGGGGTGGCGTCGTCAGTCGCCGGGTCTGTGTCGCGTGTCACGTCGGTCCCTCGGTCCGGGGCGTCGGCAATCGACGCCCCGACGTTCGTCGGGTTGAGGGTCCGACGGAGAACTGATAAGACACGCGGTTGTGACTGACGCGCGACGCGGAGTGTCGCTCCCGACGACAGCTCACGACCAGACCCAGACCGCGATTACTCACACCCGGTCGCTCAAGTATGTCGAGCACGAACGCGTCTCTATGCCCGTCGTAGAAGTCAATCTCCCGGACGAACTGCTCGTCGAGTTCGAACAGCTCGTCGACGAAGAGTTCATCAGCGAAGAACAGGCCGTCGAGGAACTCCTCTCGATGGGAATGGACGCCTACGGTGCCCCCGTCGACGACGAGGACGGCGTCCAGTCCGACTTCGTCCAGAGCGCCCAGAACAACCTCTTCGACACCGCCGGCGACCCCGGCGGCCTCGACGACGACGTGCTCTGAGGCGGCGGTCAGCCCGCGCCATCTGAGTCGTCGCCTCGCGCGGCACCGCGCCGAACTGCTAACTGTTCTTTGTCTTTCGGTCGAGAGCGACTGCCTCGCCAACTCGGTCGGTTCGTCCCGGGGCGACAGTTTCGCCAGTCCCCCGGTATGCTGTGGATAACCGACCCGAAACCGTCGGATTGCTCGACTTTCACGAATCGAATCCGGTTCGTCGCGTCCGAATCCACAGTTCGGTCGCAGGTGCGGCGCTCGCGCAGCGGCGCGGTCCGACCCCGTCGCGGACGGCCGCCCGCGTTCCGACCACCGAGTCGACCGGGGCGAATCGGCTCCCGTCTCCCACCTCGAATCCGTTAGCCGACCCATACTAATTCCGTCACCGCGCGACGGTTCAGGCATGTCCAAACGCGCGCACGCCCGAGAATCGGTACTCGTTCCATCGGGCAACTACACCTGCGTCCGGTCGCTCGGCGAGCGGGGCGTCCACACGGTCATGGCCTCCGAACACGACGACACGCCGGCGGCCTCGTCTCGCTTCTGCGACGAACTCGTCCGCATCCCCACGCCGAAAGACGACCTCGTGGCCTACAAAGACGCCCTCGTCGGTATCGCCGCCCGACCGGACGTGAAGACCGTCATCCCGACGCGGCCGGAAGACGGCTACGTCTTCTCGAAGTACCGCGACGAGTTCGAGCAGTACGTGGACCTCGTCGTCCCCGACTTCGAGACGCTCCGCCGGGTCCACGACCGAAAGCTCCTCTACGAGGCCGCCGTCGAGGCCGGCGTCCCCATGCCGCGGACCCGCCTGTTCAGCGAAATCGAGTCGTTCGACGAGCCCTCGATTATCAAGCCGCGGTACAACGTCGTCGCCGGCGAGTACGTCGAGGGCTACGACCCCCACGAGTACGACATCGTCAAGAGCGTCCGCCACGTCCGGCCCGGCGACCGACCCGACGCCGACGAGATATACGCCGAGATGAAACACGACCCCATCGTACAGGACTACGTCCCGACCGAGGACAAGTACATGTTCGCGGCGCTGTACGACCACGGCGAACCGCTGGCGACGTTCCAGCACCTCCAGATTCGCGGGGACTCCTACACCGGCGGCGGCGGCGTCTACCGGACCTCGGTGTACGACCCCGAACTCGAAGCCGTCGCGCGGAAGCTCCTCGGACACATCGAGTGGCACGGCCTCGCGTGCATCGAGTACCTCAAGGACGCCGAGACGGGCGAGTTCAAACTCATCGAAATCAACCCCCGGATGTGGCAGTCGCTCCCCTCGACCGTCCGGGCCGGGGCCGACTTCCCGTACTACTACTGGTTGCAGGCGACCGGGCAGAAACACCGCATCGAACCGGGCTACGAACTCGGCGTCGGCACCCACTACCTCTGGGGCGAACTCGGCTACGTGATGAGCGTCCGCCGCGACGACTCGCCGCTCGTCGAGCGCCCGTCGTTCGTCAAGACCGTCTGGGAGGTCGCCGCCTCAATCTACCGCGAACCGAGATTCGACCTCGCGCGCCTCGACGACCCGGTTCCCTTCGCCCGCTACGTGCACCACGCGCTGTTCAACCGGGGCGGCGACGAAGCCGACGAGGAATCGACCGCCGACCACGACCGCGGGGGCGACGAATCGGAAGAGCCGAGGACCGGTATCACGCTGACGCCGGGACTCAACTTCAGAGGTCGCTGAGTCGGCCGGGCGTCGTGGCGTCGCCGCTCGCCGTGGCGCTGTGGAACGCCGCGGAGCGCGGTTAGCGGTCGGACCTCGTCAGGAGCGCGCCTTCGCACGCTCGTGATACCATCCGCCGAACGCGCCGAGCGGAACGACCAACCAACCGGCAGCGATAACGGCGAAAACCACGCTCACTGGTAGCAGGAGCGCGGTGAAGACGACGGCCTCCCGTAGAACCATCTCACCGCGGGTGACGTTCGAGACGCCGACGAGGAACGCAGGCCCGAACCCGCCCGTGACAAGACTTCCGAGTGCAGTCAGCCCGCCGAAAAGCGCACCGTAGCGTTGGCGGTCGTCGTCGGGTCGCAACCGTCGCCAGAGTAGCGTGCCCACGATAAACGAGGTCGGTATCGCTACCGGGACGGCCAGCAGTCCGAGGCCGAAGACGAACCCGAGCGTCCCGTTCATCGCGCCGACGAGGGTCAGCAGCCCCGCAGCACCGAACCGGAGGGTGATTGCCAACAGCCCGGTGGCAGCCATCGCTATCCCGCCGCCGATGTCGTTTCGTCCGGCGTACGGGAGCCGTCCGGGACCGTACCGATGACAGAGCCGAAC
Source organism: Haloferax volcanii DS2 (assembly GCF_000025685.1). Classification (GTDB taxonomy): domain Archaea; phylum Halobacteriota; class Halobacteria; order Halobacteriales; family Haloferacaceae; genus Haloferax; species Haloferax volcanii. The sequence goes on from NC_013966.1 coordinate 189,006, forward strand.
CATAGGTCGAACTGCGTCGCGCGTCCGGATAAATGTTAGTTTGGATACAGTTGTCGGTTTGCAGCGGAACCGAGCCGGAGTTGCTCTGTCGGCGCTCGCCGTGGCGCTGTTAAACCGACCGGTGACCCGGTTCGATGCGGTCGACGAGTCCGTCGAAATCCGTGTCGAAACTCAACACGGCGTCGATGCCACGCGACTCACACAGCGCGACGATGGTCGCATCGGTGAAGCTGAGGTCGTGATCCTCGTATCGACGGAGCGTCTCCAGCGACGCCCGGACGTCGTCCGGTTCGACGTGAATCATCCGGAACACGTTCGGGAACGGCTCCTCACCGAGAATGCGACCGGCGACGGTGTCCGCCGCCTCGAACGAATCCGTTCGGGCGCGCGTGAGCGTCACCGTCTCGTCGAGAACGTAGTCGTTCGTGTACGGCTGTCCGAACTCCCCGTCGAACAGGTCGTCGAACGCGCTGACGGCTTGGTCGTGTCGGTCGGCATCCGTATCGTGGTGCGCGAAGAACACGCCGGTATCGACGAAGACGCTCATCCGTACAGCACGTCGTCGATGTCTTCTTCCGTCGTCGTGACGCCGGACGAAACCATCCCGTCGTGGAACCGCTCGCGCTCGGATGCCGAAAGCGGGACGCGCTCCTCGCGGAACGAGTCGATGAGGTCCGCCTTGGACTCGACGGCGTTCTCGACGAGCCGCGCCAAGACCTCCTGCTGCGTCACTCGCGTCCCGGTTTTCAGCCGAATCTCGGCCTGTAACCGTTCGAGACGGGATTTCGTCTCGTCGTCCATCTTCACCGACGTGGCCATGTTCGCCGGTAGAACATACTACTGGGTAAGGTTTGCTACTGTGCTGACCAGTGTGGGACGGGCCGGGCCACATGCGATAGCCAGTATCCAGCCACGGCCGGCTGCCGACAACTGAGGACGCAGACAGTGCCTTCTCAGCGCCCGACGCTCACTCGTCGCGGAACGCGCAGGTCGCGGTGTAGGTCACGTCGTCGAGCGCGAGTTCGACGCCGCGGGTCCGCGTCGGCGGGCCGCTGACGTTGATGCTGGAGTGCTCGATAGCGCAACCGGACGCGCGGTTGACGAGCACGCCGCCGACCCGGCCGTTCGGCAGGTAGATACAGCTATCGACGATGCGGGAGCCGTTTCGGTTCTCGTCGACGACGACCGCAGAGCCGTAGGGCTGACTCTCGCACGCCCCCGAGATGGTGACGTTTTCGAGGTTCACGCCCCACGGCTCCCGCGCGATATCGGTGTCGACCGGCCCCGCGTAGATGGTCTGGACGCCGGTGTCGTTGATGATGCGGCAGTTACGCATCGTGAAACCGCCGTGGCTCCCGTAGGTCGGAACGGTGATGATGCCCGGCGAGGACGGACTCGACCGGTAGACGAAGTCGCAGTCCTCGATGAGAACGCCCGTGTAGCCGTGGCCGGTGGAGTCGATGCGGAGCCCCTCGGGGCTGTCGAGTCGGTCCCCCTCGCGAGCGTGTTCGTTGAGGTTGTCGGCGTCGACGATGACGGTCGCGCCCTTAATCCACGAGGTCTTTTCGGGGTGGTCGCCCGCGGAGATGCGCATGTTGGTGTTGTCGTTGTTCTTGAACAGGCCGCCCTCGACGCGGAGGACGCCGCGGGTGTGAGTCGCGCGGAACGACGACGACCCGCGCTGTTCGATGTGGCAGTCGATCATCCTGACCTCACCGACCGACCGCTCGGTGATGCGAATCCCGGCGACGCCGTTCGGATAGCCGGGGAGCGCCGCGCCCTCGCGCATGTAGACGCGCCGGATGACGTTGACGCCCTCGACCGAGGTGCAGTCGAACAGCAGTAGTTGGTCGCGCGCGTGGCTGTCGGTGGGAGTGCGGCCGAGCCACTCGACGTCCTCGATGAGCGCGCCGTCGTCGTTGGCGAGCCAGATGTCGGCACTCGTGGTGTCGTCGTCGGTCTGCTGGATGGAGAAGTTCTTCAGGACGTGGTCCGTCCCGCTGGTGATGCGGAGCATCCGGAACCGCTCGCCGGGGTCCGCCGGCGGGAAGACGAACTGCACGTCCTTGTGCGAGTCGCCGAGGCCGACGAGCCGGAAGTTCGAGACGCCGCGGTCCCAGTCGTGCTCGCGGGTGATGAGATAGTCGCCCGGCGGGAACTCGATGGCCGTGTCGTCGCCGTACGTCTCGTCGAGGATGTCGTCGACCGGCTCTTGCCCCGTCGGGTCCATCCCGAGGTCGTCGACCGCGTCGAAGACGGTGAGTTCCGGCTCCGGCGTGGGCGTCTCCTCGGTCGGCCTCGGCGTCTCGGTCGGCGTCTCCTCGTCCGGCGTGTTACAGCCGGCGAGCGCGGCCCCGACGCCGACCGCGCCGAGCGTCCGCAGATAGGTTCTGCGCTTCACCGGCGGAGAACCTCCGTGCGCTCGCGGCGTTCCGGGCGACTATCCGGCGTCCGTGCAGCGGCGTCGAGTCGTCTCGAAGGGCGAGATGAAAGCGGGAGAGAGAGGGACCAACATCGGTTGCACATGTTTCCCGTCAGTTGGACGGGGAAGGTGATTGGTAAACGGTGTGTAACCGCGGCTGACGGCGCGAGGAGCGCGGAATCAAGGCTCGTCGGTGGCGGCGAATCCGGTGAAGGAGACGTACGAAAACCCGGGACAGAACCGGCGTCGCCGCAGTGTTCGACGCGTTCAGTCCGGTGCGACCGAGATTACGAGTCGCATTACTATCCACTCGTGGCGACAGTTATCCGTATGAATCTGTCACGGCGTTCATATCTCGGACTGGGCGCCGCCGTGCTCAGCGGCTGTGTCGCGAGGGGTGGAGAACCGGCCGGAACGCCCGAGGCGACCGCGACCAGCGAGCCGCCAGTTCCGACCCCACGCTTCAGCTACGACGACCCGAGCGTCGACGCGCCGGGAGACCCGCCTGCGGTCGCGTTCAACAGCCGCGAGCGGTTCAGAGACGCCGGATGGCTCGTCGACGACTTCGAGGACGAGCGCCGGTGGGAGACGTTCGCGGGGCGGTTCGCCGTCGAGGAGGACGTCGTCTACTGCGGGTCTCAGTCGCTCCGGCTCGAAGCGACGCCGGCCGACGAACGGGTGTGGATTTACCGGACGTTCGACGGCGGTATCGACCTCTCCGGGGCGGACCTCTCGCTGGCGGTCAACCTCGAAACGCCCGACACCGAGGGCATCACGGTTCGCCTCGCCGCGCCCGACTACGACAACACGCTGCTTCTCGGCCGGCACATCTGGCGGGCGGGCTGGCAGCGCCTCGACCTCGGGCCGCGGCGCGTCACCGGGTCGCCGGACCTGACGAACGTCACCGAGATAAGCATCCAACTGTACACCGGCGGCGGCACGGCGGCGCGGTTCTACGTCGACTCGCTCCGGGCCAAACCCCGGGCCGACGCGGGTAAGGTGATGATTACGTTCGACGACAACACCCGGAGCCAGTACGACACGGCGTACCCGATACTGGAGTCCCACGGCTTTCCCGGCGTCGTCGGCGTCATCCCGTGGACCGTGGGGTCGAGCCACCGCATCCCCCGGGACGGGATGGACGAGATGGTCGACGCCGGTTGGGACATGGTGAGCCACCCCCAGCGGTCGGACTCGTTCCGCGACCTCTCGCCGGTCGACCAGCGCGCGAGCATCAGGGAGTCGAAGGCGTGGCTCGTCGAAAACGGGTTCGAGCGCGGGGCCGACTTCATCATCTGGCCGTACGGCCGGTACGACGAGTCGGCGCTCGACGCCGCGAGCGACTACCACTACCTCGGTTTCGTGACGGTCGGCGGGCCGACCGGCGCGATATCCGACCCGCAAATCGTCGGCCGGACCGACGGCGACGACGTGAAGAAGGCGAAGCAGGCGCTCGATTTCGCCGCCCAGTACGACCAACTCGCGGTGCTCATGTACCACGACGTGACCGGGAAGGGGCGCTCCGTCAGCCCGGCGGCGTTCGCCGAGACGATGGACTACGTGGACGAACTCGGGCTGGACGTGATCACGGCGTCGAGCTACTGGGAGTCGGTCCGAGACGCCGTCTGACGCGGCGACTCGCTCGGAACGGAACCCCGCCCGGCACGCCGGCCCTGCGGGCGACATACCGATTTTCATGACAGTCTCGAATAACTTGATTCGAAGGTAGTCAGTCACGTTTCGAAGAACGTTAGACACCCGCACAAACCGTCTGAAACGCCTGAAATTCGCGTTTACGTACGTGTTGCTGACGACTAACAAAGACCCGAACCGCCCAATCTGCGGGTCGAAGTATCGATGTTCCTACGCACTCTCCAGCTCGATTCGTCGCCGCGGGGACGACGCCCCCGACGCGGTGGGCCGGCGGCCGCGCGGCGTTCACCACAGCGGACCCACGCGAGGGACGATGTATCGCGGTAACGCCGTGGGCGTCGTCGTCCCCGCGTACGACGAGGCGCGGTTCGTCGGCGGCGTCATCGACACGCTCCCCGCGTTCGTCGACCGCGCCTACGTCGTCGACGACCGCTCGACCGACGGGACGTGGGAGGTGATTCGGCGGCACGCCGCGCGCGCGAACGAACGGGAGGCCGCGCCCGTCGTCGCCGCGGCCGACGGCGGCGCGCCTCTCGACCGGCGCGTCGTCCCGATTCGACACGCGGTCAACCGCGGGCGCGGCGCGGCCGTCAAGACCGGCTACGAGCGCGCGCTCGCCGACGGCATGGACGTTATCGTCGTGATGGACGGCGACGGCCAGATGGACCCGGACATCATGCCCGCCATCATCGACCCCGTCGTCGACGGGGACGCCGACTACGCCGTCGGTGACCGGCTCGCGGCTCGGGACAGCCGCCGGGGGATGCCCCCGTGGCGGCTGTTCGGCAACCTCCTGTTGTCCGGGCTGACCCGCATCGCCAGCGGCTACTGGCACATCCGCGACCCGCAGAACGGCTACACGGCCGTCTCGGCGGACGCGCTCTCGGAGTTGGAGTTCGACCGGCTGTACGACCAGTACGGCTTCCTGAACGACCTGCTCGTGAACCTGAACGTCGCGGGAAAACGCGTCGCGACCGTGCCGATGCGCGCCCGCTACGGCGACGAGGAAAGCGGCATCAGGTACTCGACGTTCGTCCCCGGACTGTCGTGCCTCCTGCTCAGAGACTTCCTCTGGCGGCTCCGGGTTCGGTACCTCGACGGCGGCGTTCACCCGGTGGCGGTCCTCTACGCGCTCGGCGTCGTGGGCGTCCTCGCCGGCGTGCTCCGACTGGTCGGCGGCGTCGCGTCGAAGGACCGCGACGGTGCGGGGCGAGCGACCCTCGCCGGGGTCATCGGGGGGGTTGCGTCCCTGGGCGCCGCGATGCTCCTCGACAGCCGCGCGAACGAACCGCTTCGAATCGCGGCGGCACCGTCCGCGTCGTTCGAGCGGGACGAGCCGAGCGACTCGCAGTCGTCTCGCGTCGGCGGCGACGACGAGAGCGACCGACGGGGAGACAGCGAGAGCGAGAGCGAGACCGACGGTGTCGCAGACCGCGAGGTAATCGGGGGTTAGTCACCTCGTACCGCCGAAATCGGGGGCGTGAGGCGCTCAATAATAACAGCCTAGTCGCGTCATCTATCCAGTAATGGGGTCCACATCACACAGCAAAGGACGGTTAAACCGGGCGCTCGGCGAACTCTCGCTGGACGTGCCCTTCGCGCTGGTCATCGTCGTTGCGAGTAGCCTCGTCGCGGCGCTCGGCGTCGTTCCGACCGTCCAAGCCCTCGTCGGGCTCCCCGTACTGCTGTTTCTCCCCGGATACGCGCTGTTGCTCGCGCTGTTCCCCGCCGGGTCGTCGGACGCGCCCACCGAGGGACCGTCGTTCGGTCGGTTCGAGTGGCAGCCCAACCTCAGCCTCACGGAGCGCCTCGCGCTCGCCTTCGGAATGAGCGTCGCGCTGCTGCCGGTCGTCGGGCTGACGCTCCTCTGGACCGGCGTCGGGTTGGACACCGCGCCCGTCCTCCTCGCTCTGGCGGCGGTCATCGTCGTCGGCCTCGCGGTCGGTGAAGCCCGGCGGCAGCGACTCCCCGAAGCAGAGCGGTTCCGCGTTCCGATTCGCCGCTGGTACGCCGACGTGGTTCGGTCGTTCGACCAGCCCTCGCGGGTGGACTCGTTTCTGAACGTCGCGCTCGCTTTCGCGGTCATCGTGGCCGGCGCGAGTCTGGGCTACGCGCTCGTCGCGCCGGGGACGGGCGAGTCGTATTCGAGCCTGTCGCTTCTCACGCAGGACGCCGGGGGCGAGTTCGTCGCCGCCGACTACCCCGAAGCGCTGACGGTCGGCGAGCAGACCTCCCTGTTCGTCTCCGTCGAGAACGTCGAGGGCGAGGCGACGAGCTACACGCTCGTGGCCGAGCTCCAGCGAGTCGAGCGAGCGAACGGCGAGGTGACGGTCGTCGAGCGGCAAGTCCTCGGGTCGCGGACGGAGACCGTCGAAGACGGCGAGACGTGGCGGACCCGCCACAACTTCGCCCCGGCGCTGACCGGCGAGGACCTCCGGCTCACCTACTTCCTGTACGAGGGCGACGCGCCGGCGGAGCCGAGCACCGAGACGGCGTACCGCTCGGCGTACGTCTGGGTCACCGTGACCGAAGAACCGACCGCCGGCGGCGCGGACGACGCGGGCGACGACGCGTAACGCGAGCTCGCCCGCGGCGCGTCGGCCCCGGCGAAGCTGGCGGTCGCTCGGTCGTCGAGTAGAGCATCGAAAAAACCGCGTCGGAATGCGAACGTGGGTGCCTCTGTCGTCTGCGGCGTCACCGCGCGAGCGGCGCGCCGCGCGTAGTTTCTGTGTCCGTGCTGTGCCGTCGTGTCGTTTTCCTGCGTCGCCTCAGCCGTCGTTGTCTTCGAACGTCAGCGCCGCGTCGCCGGCCAGGTTCATCTTCGTGATGTCGCCCGAGAACCGGAAGGCGTCGATACCGTCCGTGACCGACCCCTTCGCCTTGCCGTTGGTGAGGCTGTCGTCGCTCTCCGTCGGCCCGACGAGCGGGTCGTTCAGGATGTCGCCGGAGACCATGAAGTCGTACGTCGTCTCCGTGCCGTCGCCCTCGACGACGAGGGTGTTCGGCAGGGAGAACACGGCGGGGTCGACCCGCGTGCCGTTGACGTAGACCTCGGCCTCGCCTTCGAGGAACGACAGCGACGTAATCGTGCCCGTGAAGGCGTACACGTCCTCGACGCCCTCGGTGGTCACCCAGCCCGTCGCGGAGCTTTCGGACACGTCGTCCCACTGTTCGATGGTGTCGCCCGAGGCTTCGAGCGTACCGCTGACGGTGACCTCGTACTGCGTCTCGGCACCGGTGCCGACGAGGCGCAGTTCGTTCTGACTGTCGGTGGTGTCGTCGGTCGAATCCGTCGACCCGTCCGTGCCCGAGTCGGTCGAACCGTCAGTGCCCGAGTCCGTCACGGCGTCCGTGACGGTACTCTCGGTTACCTGCTCGCCGTCGACGTGAATCTCGGCCTCGCCCTCGACGAAGCCGAAGGCGGTGACGCTTCCAGCGAAGTTGAACGTGTCCTCGACGCCCGCGGTCGTAATCCACCCGCTGGCGGAGGTACCGTCGATGGTGTCCCACGTCTCGATAGTGTCGCCCGAGGCTTCGAGCGCGTCGCTGACGGTGAACTCGTACTGGGTCGGCGTGCCCGTACCGACGAGGCGCAGTTCGTGCGAGAGGTCGGTCGAGTCGGTCGTCGAGTCGTCGGTCGAATCCGTCGACCCGTCCGTGTTCGAATCGGTGGAGTCGTCGGTCGTCGCGCCCGTGACGGTACTCTCGGACACCTGCTCGCCGTTGACGTGAATCTCGGACTCGCCTTCGAGGAACGAAAACGAGTCGATGTCGCCGGAGAACGTGTAGGCGTCCTCGACGCCGTCGGTCGTAATCCAGCCGGTCGCGGTGCCGCTTTCGATGTCGTCCCACTCCTCGATGGTGTCGCCCGACGCCTGGAGCGAGTCCGTCACCGTGAACTCGTACTGGGTCGTCGTGCCCGTGCCGACGAGTCGAATCTCGTTCGGGAGGGGCTCGGCCGTGGAGTCGTCCGTCGTGCTGTCGTCCGTCGTCGACGAGTCGCCGCCGGTGCTCCCGTCGGCGCTCGGGAGCGGACAGGAGTCGCTGCTCGTGATGTTGCTCGTGTCCACGTCGGCCCCGCTGAACACCGTCGCCTGCCCGGAGACGTTGATGTTCGAGTCCAGAATCTCGCAGTTCGTGGCGTCGTTGACGAGGACGCCGTCCACGTCGCCGTTCGGGAAGTGGATACAGCTGTTCTGGACGGTCGAGCCGTTGCGGTCGTTGTCGATGCAGACCGCCGCGCCGGCGGGCTGGGACCGCGTACTCCCCGTGATGGAGACGTTCTCGAGGGTCACGCCCCACGGCTTGTCCGCGGTGTCGGTGTCGACGGAGTCGGCGTGAATCGTCTGGACCGACGTGTCGTTCTGGATGCGGCAGTTGCGCAGGGTGAAGCCGCCGTGGCCGGCCCACGTCGGAGACGAGACGATGCCGCGCGAGGTGGGGCAGGACTTGAAGATGAAGTCGCAGTCCTCGATGAGAACGCCCGCGTACCCGTTGCCGGTGGAGTCGATGCGGAGCCCCTCGGGGCTGTCGAGGCTGTCGCCGTCGTGGGCGTGCTCGTTGAGGTTGTCCGCGTCCATGATGACGGTCGCGCCCTTGATCCACGAGGTCTTTTCGGGGTGGTCGCCCGCGGAGATGCGCATGTTGGTGTTGTCGTTGTTCTTGAACAGGCCGCCCTCGACGCGGAGGACGCCGCGGGTGTGGGTCGCGCGGAACGACGACGACCCGCGCTGTTCGATGTGGCAGTCCACGAGGCGAATTTCGCCGACAGAGCCGCCCTGCACGCGGATGCCCGCGACGCCGTCGGGGTAGCCCGGAAGCTCGGCTCCCTCGCGCATGTAGACGCGGCGGGCGACGTTGACGCCGTCGACGGAGGAACAGTCGTACGCGAGGAGCTGACGGCGAGCGTCGTTGTCGGTGGGGGTGCGGCCGAGCCACTCGACGTCCTCGATGAGCGCGCCGTCGTCATTTATCATCCAGATGTCCGCCGTGGTGGTGGAGTCGTCGGTCTGCTGGATGGAGAAGTTCTTCAGGACGTGGTGGTCCCCGCTCGTGATTTCGAGGAACCGGTACTTCTCGCCGTTGTTGCCCGACGGGAAGACGAACTGCACGTCCTTGTGGGAGCTTCCGGTGCCGACCATCCCGAAGCGGGAGACGTCGTCGTTCCAGTACTGCGTCTCGGTGGCGAGATACTCACCCGGAGGGAATTCGATGAGCGTCCCGCTCTCGTACGCGGAATCGAGTTGGTCGTCTATCGGTTCGTTTCCGTTGGGGTCCATTCCAAGGTCGTCCACCGCGTTGACGACGCGGTCCCATTGGATACCGAAGCGCTCCTCTGGTCCAGACGCAGCCGACGCGACGCCGGCAGAGAGGGCAGTCGATGCGGCCATCGCACCGAGTTTGAGGTAGTTCCGCCTGTTGAGTTGCGATTCGAGGATGGAGTCCGAATCCGCGGCGGATTCGTCGTCGTCTCCATCGGTTAGTCGTACCATATCTCAGGAAAGCCCTCGTTAAGGTGATAATCATTATTGCAGGGTATAATCTGATTGGCTACGATTACTTGCGGGATTGCTTCGGATGGAGGCCAGTTAGTTACCAGTTGTATATCAAAGACACACCTTATATTCTCCCAGATAAGCATCAACTAAATACTAATATCGCGGCGATTTGAGCCCGTGAAACAACCGCTTAATCGGGACAATACGGGGCGAATCGGTAGCCCGTGTCGAGTCCGCTTTGGCCCGTGAAACGTCTCTACTCGTCGGATAATCAATCTATGAACTGGTAATTACGCTCCCACCGAACCTTGCGAGGGCGTTCGTTTCACCGCACCCACATTTTCTGACTGTGTTCTGATAGGTTTGATTCACGTCGAAGCTTCAGCTAGCAATGAGAGTCAGTCGAATCGACCACTCGCCGGGGCGTCAAATCGGCCGAACGCCTCCCTCACTTCGACATCACGGAGACGAGTTCCCGGAGGTTCTGTTTGACCCGCCAGTCGAAGAGCGTCATGAGCGACGCGGCGCTGACGACGTAGGCGACGACACCGATGGCGACGAGGAGCGCGAACTCGACGAGCGGCGACCCGACGCGGTTCTGCGCCGCGAGGACCGCCATCGCCATCGCGCCGCTGGCCGCGACGGGGTACGAAAGCTCCCGGAGGAACCGCCGGTAGGTCGTGTCGAGGGTGCGTTTCATCTCGCGCGCGTAGAGGGGGACCATCGGGAACGCGAGGATGCCCGTGACCGCGAGGGCGGTCCCCTCGATGCCGTAGGCGCTCGTCGCGGGAACGATGGCGACGGCGAGCAGGGCGACCCTGAGGAAGCCGAGTTTGGTCTGTACGTCGGGGCGGCCGACGGCGCGCCAGACGGGGTTGAACGTCGCGAAGAGCGTCCGAAAGAGCCCGTAGGCGACGAGAATCTGCATGGCGAGCACCATCGGCAGCCAGTCCGCACCGAGGAACGCGCCGACGAAGGCGGGCGCGACGAGGTAGATGCCGACCGACATCGGCAGGGCGACGAACGCCGTGAGTCGGAAGGTGCTGAAGAACGCCTCGCGGAGGGCGCGCTGGTCCTCTTGGAGCTTCGAGTACGTCGAGAACATCACGCTGGAGACGACGACGGCGATTTCGGTCGCTGGCGCGTTGGAGATGCGGTAGGCGAGCTGGTAGTAACCGAGCGAGGTCGCGGTCAGGAGCCAGCCGACGACCGCGTCGTCGCCCTGCCCGTAGAGGAACTCGACGATGGACGACCCCGTGACCCACTTCCCGTAGCCGATGAGCTCGGCGGCGTACGCGCGGTTCAGCGCGGGACGCGGGCGGTAGGGGTGCAGGAAGTAGGTCGCGACCGACCGGACGCCCGCGTCCGCGAGGTAGCCGAAGATGAGCGCCCAGACCGTCGGGCTGACCGCGGCGTAGCCGAGCGCGACCACGACGTAGGCGGTCGTGCCGCTGACCCGGTAGGCGAACTCCTTGTGAAACGCGAGGTCCTTCTTGAAGTAGACCATCGCGGGGTTCCGCAGCGCGAGGAAAATCGGGACCAGCGCGATGGCGCGGATGAGGTCCCGCGCCGCGGGTTCGCCGAACAGCGAGGCGAGCGACGGCGCGGCGAGGTAGAGAATCGAACTCATCAGCAGGCCGCGGAGGAGTTCGAGCGTGAACGTCGTGTTCAGGTAGTCGTCCACGTCGTCATCGACACGCTGGATGAGCGCGGCGTCGATGCCGAGGTTCGTCAGGCTCAGAAGCGCCGAGATGGTGAGCAGCGCGATGCCCATCAGCCCGATGGCCTCGGGGCCGAGCAGTCGCGCGAGGACGATGAACATCACGACCTTCAGCACCCGGTCGAGGACGTTCATCGCCGACACCCACATCCCGCTTTTCACCGTCCGCTCTGCGAGGTCGCCGTCGTCGTCGCCGGGGACGAACCGGCGGCGAATCGTCCGGACGACCGAGCGTATCCTATCTCTCATCGAAGGCACCTCTCGGGCCGCCGCTTCGACGACGACCCGGCGTATTCACGAACGGTAACACTCGGCTACACATCGGCTCACGAGGCGATTAATTATTGACTCGCTACTGGACTCCGCGGGGGCCGGGGCTCCCGCGGCCGCGGGAATTAGGCGCTGTTTGACGAGGCGGAGCGACCTGCCGAGCGCCGTGGTGTCCGAACCCGTGCGGCGGGTCAGCGACCGTCGGCCTGCAGGCCGACGGTCGGAAAGGAACAGCGGCGGCACCGGCGGTAGCGGTTCTAATGTCGGCGTGAAAATCGAACCCCGTGCCCCGACGCCCCTACCCGGACACGTAGTAGAGGTCGGCCGCGCCGTTCGACATGACGCGGTTCACGTTCGGTTGGTCCCGGACCGCCGTGAGGTTCGCCTCGGAGTAGCGGAGCTCGCGGTAGGCGATTACCTCGCGGTCGTGGTCGGTCTTCGAGACCATCAGATACCGCGGGCCGTCGTAGTAACTCGGCAGGTCGATGAGCGCCTCGTCCGGCGTCGTGAAGCCGAGCGCCGGCGTGGGGCTGTCGGGGAGCGCATCGACGAAGCGGTCGGGGTTCCCGCGGATGCCCACGTACCGAACGTCCTCGTCCGACATCCCGAAGGCGGTGTCGTACGCCCCCATCTGCTGGGCGGGGACGTGGTTCGACGGCAGGTAGATGTACGGCGACGGGAACATCACCATGAGCGTGAGCCCGATGACGAGCGCCGACGCGACGGGCGCGCCCGTCCTGACCGCCGCCCCGTACTTCGACCAGTACTCCGTCCCCGAGAGCCACTCGAAGGCGTAGAACAGCCCGACGCTCCCGACGACGGTCGCGAGAATCATCGCGAAGCCGACGTGTCGGAAGAAGAAGTTCGTCTCCGAGATGACGCCGAGGAGGTGCGCGAAGAAGTACGGCACCAACACGACGAGGCTGAACGTCAGCGTCCGCAGGACCGACCGGCCCTGAGCCGACAGCCGCGAGAACCGCCCGAACAGGACGCCGAGGAAGACACCGAGAGTCATCAGGGCGTACACCGCGTTCACGAGGAACAGCTTCACGAACACGTCGAAGATACCGCCGCCGACGGCGGTGACGGAGCCGGTGCGCTGGGAGATGGCCGTCCCGGCCTCGGAACTTCCCGAGAGGATGCCGAGCACCCCTTCGACGAACAGGCCGCCGGTCGAAAAGCCGACCGTGTACTGCGTCAGCCAGTAGACGAACGCCGCGGCGAAGACGAGCGTCAGGCCGTACACCGGACGCTGTTCAGCGACGGCGTCCGGGGTCCGCCAGCGCTGGACGAGCTGGATGCCCGCGGCGACGGCGAACAACACGAGATAGTTGACGGCGACTTGCAGATGGTACGACACCAGCGCGACCGTCCCGACCGCGAACAGGACGGAGACGGGCGTGACGTGGCCGCGCCACCGGCTCTCGACGGCGTCGGTCCCGGAGAACTGGTGTTTGAAGAAGAGGTACAGAAGCACCAAGCCGAGGAACGACGCCATCGAGTACGGGAAGAACACGAGCTTGAAGCCGTTGAGGTTCACCGGCAGGAACAACAGCGCCGAGAACACGGCGACGAGGACCGCCCGGCGGTCGGGGACGACGAGCGAGACCAGAAGCGGGACGAACACGAGGTAGACGGCCGAGACGAAAAACACCACCAGCATCATCGCGGTAGTGAGTTCGACGCCGAGGGCGGCGCTGACCATCCCCGCCGAGACGTGGCCGCTCGGGTAGACGATATCCAGCGGCGTCAGCGTCTCGGAGACGAGCGACTTCGCCCAGCCGAGGTGCGTCAGCGAGTCGTTGAACCCGTAGAAGTGGTACGCTCGGACGAGCGGGAGGGCGGAGACCGCGGCTATCGCGAGCGCCGCCAGCGCCACCCCACCGGCAGCGAACCGACTGTTCGGGGCGCGAACGACGACGACCAGCGCGGTCAACACCGCCACCGCCACGCCGACCCAGAACGCCGCCGGCGTCGACTGGTAGATTGAAACTTCGTACGCGCGCGCCGGCGACGCGCGAGCGACGAGGATACCGACGGCTATCGCGAGAAATCCGACGAGGAGGAGCGTTCTCGTGAGCCGCGAATCACGTTGCGTCATCCCGTGAGAGAACGCGAGTCGCGTAGTTTGTTATTGAGCGTGTAATCGACTCAAGCGGCGTTATAGGCGTTCTTCCCGGTGTTTTTCTTCGGGCGTCGCGCGTCGAACGAGCGAACGCCGAGGGTCCGGCCGGCACAGAGGCCCGATGAAGCCGGGCTACCGTTCGGTTCGCCGGCGTTCGACACCGCCACGCGGCCGTATAGGTGCGTGATAACAAAACCCGACGCACGCGGATATCGGGCAACGATGTCACTCACAGCAGTCACGCCGCAGACCGCCGAGCGAACCGAACGCGAGGGCCGTCGATGACTGGCTTCGTCGGCGGCGCGCTCGACGCGGCGACGCTCGACGCCTGCGCGGCCGAACTCCACCACGAAGACTGGTACGAGTCGGCGGCGCGGTCGACCGGCCGCTTCGGCGTCTCGGTGCTCCACCACGGCGCGAGAGACCCCGAGGGCTGTACCGTCTGGGAAGACGGCCCGCGCGTGGGAGCGATATACGGCGCGGTGACGAACCTCGACGAACTCGAACTCGACGTAGACGGGCTGTTCGCCCGACTGTTCGAGGACCCACACGCCCTGCTGCCCGAACTCGACGGCTCGTTCCTCGTCGTCGCCGTCGACGGCGACGCGGAGCGCGTCGTGCTCGCCAGCGACAAACTCGGGACGCGACAGTGTTTCTACGTCGCGGGCGAGCCGTTCGCCTTCGGGACCGAAGTCGGCGCGCTGACGACCCTCCTCGACGACCCGCAGGTCGACGAACGCGCCATCAGCGACCTCCTCATGATTGGGCACGTCTGGGGCGACAAGACGCTCGTGCAGGGCGTGAAGTTCCTCCCCTCGGGGACCGTCCTCGACTACCGGGCCGACGCGGGGCCCGAGCTCGACTCCTACTGGCACCACACGTTCGAACAGAGCCCCGACGACTCCTACCTCGACGACCTCACCGAGGCCTACCGCGAGGTCATCGCCGACATGGCCGACACGATAGACGGCGATATCGGCCTGTGGCTCTCCGGCGGCCTCGACAGTCGCTCGATGGCCGGGGAGCTCAGCCGCTACCACGACCTCACGACCTACACCTACGACTCGAACCCCGCGAACGGGAGCAATCTCGAACTCGCCGCGAAGGTTTCTGCGGTGCTCGGCCTCGAAAACCGGCGCGTGCCGGTCGAGTCCGACGCCCTCGTCGACTCGCTCGACAAATCGGTCCAACTGACCAGCGGGATGGTCGGTCTCTCCACGTTCGTCAACCTCGCGAACGTGTTCAACATCGAGGACATGCCCGACGTGCTCATCGAGGGCTGCGGACAGGGCGGGATGATGGGTGACGGCATCGGCCGGGCCGCCGTCGAGGGGAGCAAGTCACCCGAGGCGGCGCTCTACCGCGCGAAACACCGCATCGACGTGGACGACGCCCGCCGGCTCCTACGGACGGAGTTCGACCCGATGACGACCTACCGCGAGGAGGTTCGCAAGAGCGACCAGCCGGACCTCTTCAGCACCGCGATGGACTGCTACTACCGCAACTACTTCCCGCGGTGCGACTTCGCCAGCAACCCCATCGCCGAGAGCCAGGCCGGCACCCGGGTCCCGTTCAGCGACACCGGGTTTCTCCGGGCCGTGACGCGGATGCCGCTGTCGCACCGCGTCGGCTCGATTCCACTCACCAACGGGAAGATTCCCGCCGGAACGGCCTACCCGAAGGTCGAACTGGTCCGCCGCCTCGACAGCCGACTCGCGGCCATCCCCTACGAACGGACGAAAGTGCCGCCGGCGCGCCCGATGTGGCAACACGCCGCCGGCTTCGTCGTCGGCACCTCCGTCGACCGCATCCGCGAGCGCCTCGTCGGCGACGTCCACACCTACGGCGGCCGCTCCACTATCGGCGACTGGTACCGGACGAACCGCGCGCTCCGCGAGCGCATCGACGACCTGCTCGACTCCGCGTGCGAACGCCCGTACTTCGACGCCGACGAGATTCGCCGCCTCCAGCGCGAGGAGCGCACGGGCGAAGCCGAACACATGAGCGCCATCTCCGGCATCATCACCGGCGAGCTCTGGGTCCGCAAATACATCGACCGCGAAGGCGAACGCGGAACCGCGAGTGTGGCGGAAGCCGAAGACGCACCACAACCGGCCGACTGAGGCCGGTGGGACTCTCGGTTGATTTTTCGCACCGCTGGTCGTGAGGAGAGGAGATTCGTTTCCGTCGACCCTCGGGGGGTACGGGGGAATTGAGGGTCGACGGAAACGTTGATGTGAGTTCGCTATGTACAGCCGTCTACCCCCGTGAATTCGGACGGGTTTCAGACGAACCCTTGTGGGATTGAAGCGCAGGCATCTCGACCGGCGACCTCCCGGAACACTTTGGTTTCAGACGAACCCTTGTGGGATTGAAGCTGCACAAGTCCATCAAAGAAGACGGTTACACGCAACCGTTTCAGACGAACCCTTGTGGGATTGAAGCGTCCTCGACGAAGCCGGGGTCCAATTCGGGAACCGGTTTCAGACGAACCCTTGTGGGATTGAAGCGCGACCGGGCCGAACGAAACCGCGCAGAACATCACGGGTTTCAGACGAACCCTTGTGGGATTGAAGCAGGACACGTCTGCGCTGCGTGCGCCTACTGCATGAGGTTTCAGACGAACCCTTGTGGGATTGAAGCGCGCACGCGTAGGCCCCGAGCACGAACGCGACCGGGGTTTCAGACGAACCCTTGTGGGATTGAAGCTGATTCTCGAAGGAGCCGAGCGCGGCTTCCGTGGAATGTTTCAGACGAACCCTTGTGGGATTGAAGCGTGAAGGTCAAACGCTTCTGGTAGGCAGGCCCGCGGTTTCAGACGAACCCTTGTGGGATTGAAGCAGTCTGCGGTCCCGGCGTTGTGAATGTGAACGACTTGTTTCAGACGAACCCTTGTGGGATTGAAGCGCCGATTGCGATATTTTTCAGAATCGGCGACTGTTGTTTCAGACGAACCCTTGTGGGATTGAAGCGGTGTCCAAATGTCGCCAGAGAATTCCTGTCAAGCTTGTTTCAGACGAACCCTTGTGGGATTGAAGCTGACGCTGTTCGATGTCTTTCAACTCGTTTGTCTCTCGTTTCAGACGAACCCTTGTGGGATTGAAGCGGCCTCCGCGGCGGGCGGTAAAGCCGATTCATCCTGTTTCAGACGAACCCTTGTGGGATTGAAGCGACGGTTCCGTTCTCGTCGTAGATCGTCACGTCCAGTTTCAGACGAACCCTTGTGGGATTGAAGCGCGCGACAGAGCCCGTCGAGATCTCCGAAGGCGAGAGTTTCAGACGAACCCTTGTGGGATTGAAGCTCTCGGCAACAGACCCTGCGTTAGTAATTTGGACACTGTTTCAGACGAACCCTTGTGGGATTGAAGCAGATTGTGGATGAACGTCACGCCAAGCCGACCGGGAGTTTCAGACGAACCCTTGTGGGATTGAAGCGACGAGACGATCGGGCTTCTGGAAGACCAGGAGGAAGGTTTCAGACGAACCCTTGTGGGATTGAAGCTTCAGCGACTACGACCTGATGCGCTCCGATACAGGTTTCAGACGAACCCTTGTGGGATTGAAGCATGATCCGCGTGGTCCGGTTGACGTTCGGCTGCTCTTGTTTCAGACGAACCCTTGTGGGATTGAAGCTATCACCCGTGGGCCGGTGACAACGAGGACCACGAGTTTCAGACGAACCCTTGTGGGATTGAAGCATTTTGCCGGACGCTTCGGGAGTTGATTCATAGTTGTTTCAGACGAACCCTTGTGGGATTGAAGCGTCGCTCGCGGGATCGACATCATCGCGCTCAAGGCGAGTTTCAGACGAACCCTTGTGGGATTGAAGCTAGTCCGCCCCGCACTCAGGGCACGCGTCGTCGTCCGTTTCAGACGAACCCTTGTGGGATTGAAGCTGCGCGTGCAGCTCGTTTGATGAGACGTCACCACCGGTTTCAGACGAACCCTTGTGGGATTGAAGCGAGGGCGGGGGCAACGTCGCGGAGATGCAGGACCTCGTTTCAGACGAACCCTTGTGGGATTGAAGCGAGACGATTGAGTGGGGCGGTGACTCCGCTATGGCAGGTTTCAGACGAACCCTTGTGGGATTGAAGCTATTACAATTGCCAAAAACCACGTTGCTAATAGCTCCGGTTTCAGACGAACCCTTGTGGGATTGAAGCGGGAGTGTATGCGATATCCCTTAAAACCCCCTACTTGTTTCAGACGAACCCTTGTGGGATTGAAGCACTCGTCGCACGTGTTAGTTTTCGGTTCGCTCGTTTGTTTCAGACGAACCCTTGTGGGATTGAAGCGGCGGGCTCGGCAGGAGCTCGAAGACCGCTTTTCGGGTTTCAGACGAACCCTTGTGGGATTGAAGCACCGACGATGTAACTGTCTCGGCGGCAACGCTCCCGTTTCAGACGAACCCTTGTGGGATTGAAGCACTCTCCGCGTCCGACTGCTCGACATCCCGACATCGGTTTCAGACGAACCCTTGTGGGATTGAAGCACCGCGAAATCGGCGTCAATCGTCACGTCCGGTAGGGTTTCAGACGAACCCTTGTGGGATTGAAGCCACTCTGCGAAGCCGTCGATGAAGTCCTCGAACTCCGTTTCAGACGAACCCTTGTGGGATTGAAGCTTTTCTACGAGGTCGGAAACGGACACTTCGACGTTGTTTCAGACGAACCCTTGTGGGATTGAAGCTCGAAGCCGCAGACGACGGCGCAGAGAGCGGTATCACGTTTCAGACGAACCCTTGTGGGATTGAAGCCGGCTCGACGACGATTACTTCGCGCTCGAAGCTCGTGTTTCAGACGAACCCTTGTGGGATTGAAGCGTCGCTCGCGGGATCGACATCATCGCGCTCAAGGCGATGGTTTCAGACGAACCCTTGTGGGATTGAAGTCTAGACGGCACTGTCTCGGAGGGTGTGTCAAATTCACTGACAATAGAATAAAAACGTCGGCAACCAAGATGGAGGCACGGACATGAGGCCCCTTGCCAAGTGATTTTCAGGAGAACCGCCCCGGATTGAAGCAAGTATTGACAAGGGAAACCTCATGACACCCATCAGCCGAAGCGACAAACTGGGTGAGCACAGACGGTTCTCAACCGCTCGCGCGCGCTCCAGAAGTTAGTCGTACGCGAGAAGTTTCGCGCCATCGTTCTATTCATGATAGACATTGTGATATTTTGGATTAGCTACAAGTACTGACAATGAGAAGTGTTTTTCGTGGCACACGATCACACAACTTTGAGAGGGGTGATATGAGGCGTGCGTATAGAATTAGCGCTCGATGCCGTTGCTGATGCGGCCTACGACCGGTCTTATTTCCATAAGGCACGCGGACGCATCTGGCGCGGCCTCGAGAACGACGACACGTTCTCGGAGACCCACGATTCGAACCACGGCGTCGGGTTTTCGTACTCTAATATCTTCCCTTGGGGACAGATAGAAGAGGGCGACCGGCGATACTTCCGCATCGCGTCGCCACGGCGTGGGCTGTTAGACACGCTCATCGCTCATTTCGGCCGCGAGCGTGCGTTCGAAATTGGGCAGATGCGGTTCACTATCGACGACATCACCGGTCACGCCCCGGACGTGGGTGAGGCCGGATCGACCGGTGTCCTCGAGACGGGAACCGGTGTCCACTGTGCACTTGGCCGTCAATTGGCCGAGGAGTACAACTTAGACACGTCGAAAATCGACGCCGGCGAATCAGAGACGGAACTCTTCTGGCGTCCGAAGCACGGCATGGAACCGTTACAGGACGCCATCCGGCGGTCGCTCCAACAGACACACGAGCTGTATGGAGACGACTACTACGACGGCCCGGGGGAGGTCGACGAACCGCTCTTCGACCGCATCGAGCCGATCAAAGACGACGTCGTCTATCCGGTTCGCTTCCAGCCCGCGACCGCGGTTGACCGCACCGTTCTGCTTTCGAAGTGGCGCTTCGGCTACCGCGTTCGAGACGAGACACACCGATACCACCTGAATCTCGCGCTCGATTCGGGGATTGGACAGCGACGCGAACACGGGTTTGGCTTCCTGAACCTCACCGACAAAACGCTTCCACGGGCGAGTGACTGATGACAGGTCCAGATATCGACGACTTCGAAAATGCACTCAATGCATTCTGGCACGGCCGCCCGCCGGCAAGCCTCGAAGACGTGATGGCACTCTACGGCGTGCTCGCCGTCGCCGAGAGTGGTGGCGAACTCTACGGGACAGACAGCAAACTCGAACCGTTCGTCGATGACGGTCGACTCGTCACGATTGACATCGACCTGACGGGGGAGACCCCGAATGTGAGCGACCCGAAGGTCGACACACTCCGTGTAGAAGACGTCTCCAAGCTCCGGTATGCTCACAAATCCTCCGGACGAGGAGCTAAATACAGCCTCACGCAAATCGGGTCGAAAAACGGTAACGACGCCGAGGGCGTGGCCAGCACGATTCTCGGACGCGTTCGTTCGTGGACGACTCAAGATAGTGTCCGTTCGGTCACGGGCGAAGACGGGCACCCAGACGGGTGGATTGTCGAGGAGCTCGCGGCGGTCTTCGAGAAAGGGTCAGACACGCTTGAGGCGCTCGAAGAGGCTATCAAAGCGCTCCTCCCACCAGACGAGTCGCTTCCAACCGTCATCACAGTCCGCCTCCGGCTCGATGCCGGCCGTCTGTCGCACGGTGAGGAGAGCGGCCCACGCTGGTTTTGGCCCGCAGAGCTGGACGTGTTAGAGGAGGCGATGAAGCGGTACGCGACCGCCAACGCCGCCGACAAGAACGTCGAATCCGGAGACGGCATCTCCGAAGGAGAGAGCGTCGGTCTCGTCACCGACCGCGTCGAACGCGTCGTCGGGACACCGGACAACCCGATCGGCGTGTTCTCGGTGAAACATCCGGACGCCCAGCCGGGGCTTCGACAGGATCAGTCCTGGCGGAACTACCCGGTGGGTGCCGACACCGCCATGCTGTTCAGCAAGGGACAGGACCTCGTCGAGACGTGTGTGTTACGCCGCGGCGGCGTCGAGACGTACGCGCTCCCGTACTTCGCTGGGGAACTGACGCCGCTCAAAGCGCAGTCGCTCTACGGAGCGATTCAATCGCTCGACCGCGAGAGCGACTACGACGACTCCGGTGGGTCACCACTGGCCCGCGTTACGTACGAACTCCGGGAATCAGACGATGAAACGCTACAGGAGCTCGCAAAGACGGAGCTTCGGTTCTACACGATTACGCTCCCCATTGGCGACGACAAGAACGTAATCGCAGAGGAACCCGCCGCACCCGTGTACTGGGTTTCTGAGCTCGCGGACGCGCTCGCCCAGACGGTTCACGGGCCGACCCTCAACCCCGAACGGGGTGGGTTCGCACCGTACGACAACTGGTCGTTGCTCGAACTCGCGACCGAAGACTTCGAAGAATCCCGGAAGTTCGGCTTCTATCGAATCGTGGGCCACCAGTTCACCGACTCGGCCTTCGCGTATCGCGGTGACGACGAAGATGACGACTTCCGACGGGTCGTCGACCACCGCTTGATCGCCGGTGTCCCGCTCGACGCGTCGATGTTGTTCGACGAGTACCTTCGGCGATACCACGACGAATCAGAGGGTGGTGACCTCCCACCGCACCAGATTGTTGCTCAGCAGTTGGTCCACCTCGAAACCCTCTCGAGAGCGGGCTTACTGAACGGACTGGATGTTCCAATCGAACCACCAACCATGACAACCGAAACTGAAACTGAAACTGACTTCGATACCACGAGTCTCCCGGCGATCCGAGAACACAGACTCGAATCGTTCCTCGACCGGCCCCTGTTCGAAGCCCCTGCACGGAGAGCGGCCGCACTCGCCGGCGTTCTCGTCGGGCAGGTGAGCTGGCACCAAGAGTCCGAACGAAACGTTGGTCGACCCCTTGACGCCCAGACAAAGGGCGACCAACTCACGAAGAACAGCCTCGAGAACGCACTCACCTCGGCACTCGAGAAAGCGAAGGTCTACGCACTCGACTCGGAGTACCGCTCTGATCGGGACATGCTGTTCCCGGAGACGGTCGATCGACTGCTCGAGACGACTGAGGACATGCCGAGTGCGTGGCCGATTGAGAAGCGTGAGCTCCAGTTCTGCTACGTGTTAGGCCACGCGCATGGGCGTCGGTCTATGCCGGTTGCCTTCGACCTCCACGAAAAAGAGGATGAAGACGACCAAGACACCGAAGAACCCGCTGAGAGCACCACGAACTAATCCAACACATAACCAAACCAATGACGACACTCAACCGATCCGAACTTCTGTTCGTTTACGACGCACAAGACTGCAACCCGAACGGGAACCCGATTGGGGACAACCGGCCGCGCCGGGACCCTGACACCGGACAGGGGATCATCACCGACGTTCGGCTCAAGCGCTATCTCCGAGACCAGCTCCAAGACGACGGCTTCGATATCTACGTCAAAAAGACCGAAGGACGGTCACACACGCGGACGAAACTCATCAAAGACGTCTTGGGCGGCGTCGACGACGCCGACGACCTCGAAGACCTCGGCGACGTTGCCGAAGCGTTCCTCGATGCGGCGACTGACGTTCGGTACTTCGGGTCGACGCTCAGCTTCGAGGCGAGCGATAAAGACGAAGACGAAGCGTTCCGTGATGCGCTCAACAGTTCGCTCCCGAACAACTACCAGGGACCGGTTCAGTTCCTGCCTTCGAAGTCGCTGAACGAGGTCGAAGAGAACGAGGAATACGACTCGCTAACGAGCGTCATCTCGACTGGGGAAGGGAATCGACAGGGCGGGTTCGACCTCGACGACAAGCGCATCAAATACGGGATTTTCCCTTTTTGGGGGCTCGTCGACAACAACGGTGCGGAGTCGACGAACCTGTCGCAGGCAGACGTCGAACGACTCGACACGCTCTGTTGGCGCGCGCTCAAGAATCAGACGACCTCGCGCTCGAAGCTCGGCCAAGAGCCGCGGCTCTACGTCCGCGTCGAGTACGAGGAGGGGAACTACCACGTCGGAGGCCTCCAGAACCTCCTCGAACTCGGTGACGACAGTAGCGAATCGTTGCGGTCGGTGAAGGACGTCGTCGTCGACGTTACCGAACTCGTCGAGACCCTAGAGCGCGTGGCAGATCGGATCGACACGCTCCACGTGGTTGGAGATGGCCGTCTGGAACTCGACATCGGTGACGAAACGATCCGTGCCGACGAATTCTGGTCGCATCTCTCCGAGGCGGGACACGACGTCCACGAGATAGACGTGCTCAACGAACGCGACCTCGCCTAACGAGGCGACAATGTCACCGCATATCGACGCCAACGGCGTGCCGATCGACTGCCTCTCGTTTACCGTCCGGTCTACGTGGGGTCATTTCAAGCGCGTTGGCCGAAGCGTCACCAAGCAGACGTACCGAATCCCACCGCGGACCACCGTCGCAGGTATGCTTGCCGCGATAGTTGGTGCAGACCGCGACTCCTACTACGACGTCTTCGGGGCCGACAATTCGGCGATTGCGATCACGCCGCTGAGTGACCTCCGAACGGTGAACATCCCGACGACTGGACTGGGGACCGACCCCAAACAGGACGTCACCGAAACTGCGGGGAGTTGGCGGACGTACAAGCTCACCTACCAGAATACGACGGGGGATCGACAGCTCCACTCGTACGAGGTTCTCGCGGACCCAGCGTATCGGATTGACGTCGCTCTCGAAAACGAGGAGTTCTACGACTCCCTCCGAGAGCACCTCGTGAATGGCACGTCGATTTACCCGCCGAGTTTGGGTAAGTCGGAGTACTTAGCGGTTATCGAGGACGTCGAAGTCGACCGCGAGCCCGAGGTGCAAGACATCGACGAGACGCTCGATATCGACTCGGTCGTACCGATATCTCTCTCTGAGGCGGTCCCTCAGGGAAAGGTAACCTACGGTGTCGAGCGGTCGCCGGCTGTCATGGTGCGCGAATCGGGAGGTCGCCGGACGACCCGATTCGATGACTACGTCTACGCACAGCAAGCCTCGAATCCGGTCCGTATCGGCGAACAAACCGACGTTGCGCCGGTTCAGGTTGGCGACCGGACCGTCGTCTTCCGCTAACCGAACACCCTCCGTATTTTCAGCATGACGTACCCACTCATATCGCATCCCGAAGCGAACGACGGCGAGCGGACGTACCCTGACGAACAGCTCACAGACGACGGGTCACTCCGGCTCACGGCGCACAACACGGTCGTAAGCGAGTACGCAACGCGCCTCTTTCGGGGACCGGAAACACAGCGGCGATTTCTCTGTGTCGCGGCGTCACTCCACGACTTCGGGAAGGCGACACCGCAGTTTCAGGCGTATGTGAGAGACGAGTACGAGGGGCCCGAAAAAGAGAAGAATCACGCACGATTGGGCGCGCTCGCGACGTGGTTCGTACTCGACCAACGTGACGCACCAGCGCGAGATAAGCTGGCGGCGACGTTAGCGGTCGCTCGACACCACCAAGCACTCCCGGATGCGGCACAGTACACTGCCGAATCACTCGCGGACGCATTCGAGACGTCGAACTCCGTCCTCACCGCTCAACTCGAGGCGATTAGCGAG
Organism: Haloferax volcanii DS2; assembly: GCF_000025685.1. Classification (GTDB taxonomy): domain Archaea; phylum Halobacteriota; class Halobacteria; order Halobacteriales; family Haloferacaceae; genus Haloferax; species Haloferax volcanii. The sequence goes on from NC_013966.1 coordinate 213,269, forward strand.
CGGTGGCCACAGAAAGCGACCGAGTTACTCCAGCGAAGTGGGGAGACGGACAGCACGTGGGACGAGTTCAGAACGTGGGTGCAGTCGGGAACGGTGGTCGGGGAGCTACACGAGGTGAGCGCGCGCCGAGAGCTGACGGGGCCCAAGGCGACTTCGGACAAACTGCCTCGAAAGCTGTACGACCGGACCCTCCACTACTGGGCGGCGATTACGCTCGCCGACAAGAGCCACGCGATGGCAGTTCCCGAATCACACGTCTTCGATGTGGAGACGTTGGACCGAGAGACGCTCGAAGAGTACATTAGTGGCCTGCGGGCGGAGCCGCCGGACGACGAGCTCGAACGGGCATTGAATGACGAGCGAGAGCGTGCTCGGCGACAAGCAATCGACGGGGTCCACGAGTGGCTTGGAGGGGATGCCCAGACACCACCAATTGCGACGCTCACGCTCCCGACGGGTCTCGGGAAGACGTTTACTGGACTGTCAGCCGCATTCGAAGCGCGCGGGATACTCGAATCAGACGGCGGGCCGACTCGTCCAATCGTGTACGCCCTGCCGTATACGAGTATTATCGAACAGACGCGCTCGATTTTCGAGAGACCCGAGCTCTGGGGTGCCGACCCGACGAAGTCCGCATTGACCGTCCACCACTATCTGAGCGAGACAGTCGTCTATCGCAACGAACGAGAGTCCGAGGACGTCGCATCAACAGACCAAGAAGAACACGCCAGTTTCCTCGGAGAAGCCTGGCGTGACGGGACGGTTCTGACGACGTTCGTACAGCTCTTCGAAAGTCTTGTGGGTCCGTCGAATCGGCAGGGGTTGAAGCTCTCGGCACTTGACGACGGACTAGTGATTCTCGACGAGCCGCAGGCACTCCCCAAGGAGTGGTGGGACGGAATTACGAGGCTCATAGAACTGCTGACCACCGAGTATCAGACGCGTGTGATCGCAATGACCGCCACCCAACCAACGCTCCTCCGAGACGTCGAAACCACGTCGCTCCTCGACGTGGGGAGAGAACACGACAAGACAGGGTGTCTCCGATGCGAAGTCGGGCCAGACTATCCCGTCCGACTGGAACCGGCGCGAAAAGAGACGTACTTCGAAAACGCAGAGCGAGTTCGCTACCGGATAGACGAGTCTGCACTCTCGTTCCACCTTTCGGCGGACGAGCGGTATCTGAGCCACGAGACGGCGGCGGCGCGAGTCGTAGCGGCAACCGCGGCTGGCGAAGGCGGTTCGACACTTGCTATCTGCAACACAATCAACAGCTCGGCGACACTTACACAGGAGCTGTGCGGCCATGATGGAGTGACACATCTCGGAGAAGCGATCGACTCCGTACTGGGGGCAAACGACGTCGATGCGACCAAGCAAGAAAACAACGTCTCAGCAATCGTAGACGCGATACTTCGCAGGTCGGGGCTTCGGGGGGTTGATGGGGAACTATCAGTTCCGGCTGGCACCGATATCGTCGTTGCAACGCTCAATTCGAGATACCGGCCGTTCGACCGGCGGCTCCTCATCGAGATCGCCGATACGCTCTCTGGAAGTGAGATTCCGTTCGTACTGATATCGACGCAAGCCATCGAAGCGGGCGTCGACCTCAGCTTCAAGCGGGTATTCAGGGACATCGCGCCATTGGACAGCATCGTCCAAGCAGGAGGGCGGTGCAATCGGTCGTACGAGTGGGGGCGGAACGGGGGGCAGGTAGTCGTCTGGACGCTTGCCGACCCGGACGAAGAGAACCCCGGAGACCCAACAAAATCACCGCCCGCCCACTGGGTGTACGAGCGTGGTTCGAGTGATGCAGGAATCCAAACTCACCTCCAACTCATTTCGTCGATTCTGGCACAGTTCGAGGATGAGGAAGTACCAGACGCAGAGATATCACATCACGCTGTGAACGAGTACTTCGACGCACTTCGTGAAAAATCGCTCTCATCGACGAAGATTCGAACGCTCATCGATGACGCGAAGGCTGGAAAGCTCGCACGCGAATCGCTCATTGGAGGGTACCAAACGGTCGACGTACTAGTTGCAACGACGCAAGCCGAACGAAAGCGGCTGAATGAGCTGACCGAGTTGTTCACGTCGGACGATCCAACGGACAGGTCGACAGGGTACAAGAAGTTAGAACAGGCGGCGGGAATCCGGGTGAGTCTACCGCTGAATTCCATCGAACAACTCCCGGACGTGAGCCGTGTCGATGGGAAAGAACGGAACGAAGACGGGGTCCAAGTGTTCCGCTATACTGGCACCGAAAGCCTCGAGTACGATCTGCAGACGGGGGGTCTCCGAGGAAAAGAAGACACAGTCGCAGGGCGGTTCACAACGTTCTGAGCGATTACTGTTGGTGGGGGAGAATTCCTCACCACATCGAGTCACGAAGCCCTCCTCGTCGTGGGTGGGGAAGTGCCCCTGCAGAACGATGGCCTTCCTCGGCCGGTCCACAGCAGAGAAACGAATATTAATTGACGTGATAACATCAGTCATGTCAATGATTTACTCACTGGCTAAGCAGGGTGCGAGATGAGTTCAACTGACGTCGTCGAAGAATACGTCCAAGACGAACGTGATCCGAGCAGGTCCCCAAACGTACCGATTACGGGCCTCATGGTGCAGTACTACCACGTCTGCAAACGAGAGCTCTGGTTTATGGCAAACGGCATCGATATCGACCGCGAGACAACGAACATTCAACGGGGGACACACGTCGACGAGACGAGCTATGGGACGTCCCGGCGGTCGTTTATGATCGATAATCGGATTCAGTTAGATATCTTGGATTCGGGAGACGTGATGGAGGTGAAGGTCTCTTCAGCCTTGGAAAAGCCCGCGAGGATGCAGTTGCTCTTCTACCTTTGGTACCTTCGAGAGATACACGATATCGACAAAGACGGCGTCTTAGCGTATCCAACCGAGCGAAAACGAGAATCAGTCGTACTTGATGAGACGACGACTGCAGAGGTCGAATCGACAGTTCGCGGAGTACTAGACGTGGTGGGCAGGGACTCCCCACCACAACTGGAGAAAAAACCGTACTGTGGCACCTGTCTGTACCAAGACCTCTGTTGGATGTGACCCATGACAAAAGCAAATCACCATATCTTCGCTGACGGCGAACTGTCCCGGAAGGAAGGAACGCTACGTATCGATACGCTCGAAGGGGAGACGAAGTACCTCCCAGTAGAGTCGATCGATGCGCTCTATCTCCACGGACAGATTTCGTTCAATACGCGCGCACTCGGACTCCTGAACAAGCATGGAGTACCCGTTCACATCTTCGGCTGGAAAGACTACTATCGAGGGTCGTACCTTCCAAAGCGAAGTCAGCTCTCGGGGAACACTGTCGTTGAACAAGTTCGCGCATACGATAATACGGAGCGACGCCTCCGTATCGGTCACCGAATCATCGAAGCGAGTATCCACAACATGCGAGCAAACCTCCAGTATTACTCCGGTCGGCGTGGAGACTTCGACTCCGTGGTTGAGACGCTCCGAGAGTTGAAAACTGCAGTTTCAGACACACAGCGTATCGACGAGCTTCGAGCGGTCGAAGGAGACGCGAGAAAACGATATTACGACTGCTTCGATTCGATTCTAGAAGCGCCGTTTAGGTTGGCGAAACGAGAGTACAACCCACCGAGTAACGAAACGAATGCACTCATCTCGTTTCTGAACGGGATGGTGTACACGAGCTGTGTGTCTGCGATTCGAAAAACGGCACTCGACCCCACGGTCGGGTTCGTTCACGAGCCGGGCGAGCGACGATTTACACTCTCACTCGACATTGCGGACATCTTTAAACCGATTCTCGCGGACCGGCTCGTATTCCGACTCGTGAACCGAAAGCAGATTACGACCGACGACTTCGAAACAGAGCTTGCCGGCTGTCTACTTACTGAACAGGGACGGTTGACAGTACTCGAAGAGTTCGAGCGGTCGCTTGACCAGACGGTGCAACATCCACGTCTGAAGCGAAAAGTGAGCTTCAAGACGCTCATTCAGACGGACGTGTACAGTCTGAAGAAACATCTCCTGACCGGCGAGCCGTATCACGCGACGGAGAAGTGGTGGTGAAATGCAAGTTATCGTCGTCTACGACGTGCCCGCCAAGAGGACTCGCATCTACCGTAAGTTGCTCCGCCGACGTTTGGAACATCTCCAGTATTCGGTCTTCTTCGGTGAGCTCACAGCAGGCCAAGTTACTGCGATGAAAAATGAAATCGAATCCGAACTCGAACCGACGGATTCGATTGTCGTCTTCGAATTCGACAACCCTCATGCGTTCGACCACACGACGTTCGGGGATGCGGACGAACCGGGGAGTCGGTTTACCTGAACTAAGGCACCACCTTGACAAGCGAACGGCGTCAACCGTGAGCGAGTCGGACGAGCGCGTTCGTCCGATCCAGTTCTCGAAACACAGATACATCATTTCCGTCGACCCCCCGGGGGGTACAGGGGAATTGAGGGTCGACGGAAACGTTGATGTGAGTTCGCTATGTACAGCCGTCTACCCCCGTGAATTCGGACGGGTTTCAGACGAACCCTTGTGGGTTTGAAGCTCGGGGTGGACGTTCTGCCGGGCATAGGCAATATATTGGTTTCAGACGAACCCTTGTGGGTTTGAAGCGAGCGGAGTCGATGGAAGCCGAGACGGAACAACTGTGTTTCAGACGAACCCTTGTGGGTTTGAAGCTCGGTGGTGTCGCGTATCGAATCACACGTCTGTGGTTTCAGACGAACCCTTGTGGGTTTGAAGCCGCTGGCGTCCGAGTAATTACGCCTGCCCCGAGTGCGGTTTCAGACGAACCCTTGTGGGTTTGAAGCAGCACCTCCGTGGGAGTTGTCGATTCTATCGAAGCGGTTTCAGACGAACCCTTGTGGGTTTGAAGCTGCTAGTCGGACCGAGGGAGGAAGCCTCTCGGATCGTTTCAGACGAACCCTTGTGGGTTTGAAGCGACAACGTTCGCCACCCCGAGACGGGTAACTTCACAGGTTTCAGACGAACCCTTGTGGGTTTGAAGCTGTGGGGAACAAGCAATAGAGGACTTTGAAGGATGGTTTCAGACGAACCCTTGTGGGTTTGAAGCCGTCCGGCGACCCGAATATGTCCGTCCCCGTGCGGGTTTCAGACGAACCCTTGTGGGTTTGAAGCGGCGACAACGACGGCAACCTCGAAGTCTGCGCCGCCTGTTTCAGACGAACCCTTGTGGGGTTGAAGCGGCACCTACGACCGCCGCTACAACGACGACCCGCGTTTCAGGCGAACCTGTGTGGGATTAAATCGAAAACTCGTCGGGACGAAAACACCCGAAAGAAACAGACTCGGGCGCTACGCCGCCTCGGCGTACATCGCCACCAGCTCGTCCGCGTTCGACTGCCACGAGTAGCGCTCTTCGATGGCCGAGCGGTTCGTCCGACCCATGCGGACGGCTTCCGCGGGGTCGGAGACGAGTCGGGCGAGCGCCCGCGCCAGTTCCTCGGCGTCGCCGGGTGCGACGAGAATCCCGCGGTCGTCGGTGATGACCTCGGGGATACTGCCGACGGGGGTGGTCACGATGGCGTTTCCGCCGGCCATGCCTTCGAGCATGGCGATGGGAAGCCCCTCGGCGTAGGTCGGGAGGACGAACACGGTGCCGCGGCTGAGGAGGTCGCGCTTGTCTTCCTCGGAGAGGAAGCCGAGGTACGAGACGTTGTCGTGGGCGGCGGCGACCGCCTCGGCGCGGTCGGCGTGGGGGCCGCGGCCGCCGATGCTCACTTCGAAGTCGAGCCCCGGCGTCGATTCGAGTCTCTCGACGGCGTCGAGGAACTCGCGGATGCCCTTGCGGTCGATGAGGTTCGAGACGAAGACGAGGTGGACGGGGTCGGTCGGGTACGTCGGGTCGTACTCCGCGGGTTCGACGGCGTTGGCCATGACGTGGACCTTCTCCTCGCCGGCGAGTCGGGAGACGAGGCCGCGCCAGTACTCCGAGAGGACGACCACGTCGTCGACGGCGTCGAAGACGAGCGACTGGAGTCGGCGGACGACCCGCGAGTCGGTGGCGAGGAAGTCGTCGAACGACGAGCCGTGGATGTGGAAGACGACGGGGACGCCCCAGACGTACTTCGAAAACAGGGCGAAGAACGCCGCGCGGTAGAACGAGTAGGTGTGCGACGAGTGGACGTGGACGATGTCCGGGCGTCGCTGGAAGGGAAACAGAGCGACCGCAATGAGCGACGAGAGGAGCATTCGCGCGGCGAGTTCGAGTCCCTCGCCCTTCGGCGCGGTGTAGCGCGTGTAGACGCGCACGTCCATCCGGTCTTCGAGGTAGCGGCGCTGTTCGGTGATGTATCGGTCGATGCCGCCGGTGCCTTTCGGGCCGACGATGAGGAGTGTTTGCTTGGGCTTCATGGGTTGGTTCTGCGGGTCGTGGTCGGTGAATCGCGAATCCGACTCCGAGTCACGGGACGCGTCGAGGCGGGCGCGAGCGCGCGCCGGTCGATACGCGAAAATTGGAGGGTTCGACGGTTAGTTATGGGTCGATTGACCGTCTTCGGGGGAGAGGGGAGTGCCGAGCGGCATCGACTACGCCGGCACGGTGTGTCGCGTCAGCGAGTCGACCCTCTCGACGGAGCCGTAGTTCAGCGCCACCTGGACGATGACGTCGGTGAGGTTGACTTTGTCCGCGAGGAACGCGTCGCGCTTGTCGGCCCAGCGGGCCTTCGCGCCGTCGTCGGTGAGGAGTTCCTCGGCGCGGGCCATCACGTCGTCGAACGACTTGAGGTTGGAGATGAGCCCCTGCCGTTCGAGTTCGACGAAGTTGCCCATGTCGTCGTCGCCGACGAAGGAGTTCGACCGGATGGCGGGCGTCCCGAGGAGCGCCGCCTCGGTCACCATGGTCTGGGTGTCGGCGACGAGCAGGCTCGCCTCGGCGAGCACGTCGTGGACGAGCGCGGGGTGGAAGTCGAACGGGCGGGTGTCGAGGTCGCCGTCGCGGCGCTCCTCGCTCTCGTCGAGGACGAAGACGGTCGCGCGCTCGCCCAGCAGCTCGATGAGTTCGCGGCGGCGCTCGGGCGTGAAGCCGCCGTGGCCAACGTCGTGGTGCGAGCCGAACGCGTTGAACCGGACGACGACGAACGTCTCGTCGGGGTCGAGGCCGAGTTCGGCCCGGATATCGACCGAGGGCTCGTACACGTCGGGGTGGAGATACGCCGTCTCTTTGAACCCGCGGAACTGGTAGTGGTTGTCCGCGAGGTCCTTCCCGAAAGTGTGTGGCGTCAGAATCGCCTTGGCGAACGGTCGGGAGACGACGTGGTCCAGCGAGGTCGGCTCGGAGTCGAGGAGGAGAATCACGGGCGTCCGCGAGACGGCCCCGGCGTGGGCCGCGTAGCCGCCCATTCCGAAGATGAGGTCGGGCTTGAACCGCCGCACGGCCCGGAAGATGTTGACGTAGTGGAACGGGAGCGACTTGAAAAGCGAGTACTTCGTCGTCCCGCAGGAGCCGTAAATCTCGTGCGGGAGGTCGTAGTAGTCGAGCAAGTCCTTGGTACAGCCGTAGTCGCGGCCGAGGACGAGCACGTCGTGACCCATCGCCTGAAGCTCTCTGACGCCGTACTTGTAGAGGTGAACGTGCGCGGGCGTGTTGGTGAAGAACAGGTATCGCATACTCTCTGGCAGTTTCACGCGCCCCGCGGGAGTAGTTATACGGCGTCTACCCGCCGCGGTCGGTCGGAGAGACGCCGGGTCGCCGCCGCGACGACCGACCCGGGGCCGTTACGGTCGCCATAACAAAATCCGGACGAGCACTCGGGTTCCCTGACCGGGCGCTCGCGCGCCGTTTCGCCCGTTCGCGTCGACGCAGACAGGCAGTCCGCACCCCCGACGCGGACGGCATCCCCGCCCTCCAAACCGACCGCGACGCGCCCCACAAGCCAAATGTTTCAGACGCCTATTCCGACGCTCACCCCGCGACGACGAACCGCCGACGCCAACGCGACGACCCGGAGCGACCGCTGATGTTCCCGTGGGAACACGCCGCCGTCGGCTACATCCTCGTCTCGCTGTGGGCGCGGGTGACCGGCCGGCGACTCGACGGCTGGGCCGCGCTGGCGGTGCTCGTCGGAACGCAGTTCCCCGACCTCGTCGACAAGCCGCTGGCGTGGTCGTTCGGCGTCCTCCCGAGCGGTATCTCGATGGCGCACTCGATTCTCGTCTCGGTGCCGGTCTCGATAGTCGTCGTCGCCGTCGCGCGGCGCTACGGGGCGGCGACGGTCGGCGTCGCGTTCGCACTCGGCTATCTCTCGCACATCCCCGCGGACCTGCTGTTCAACGGCTTTTTCTTCGGGAACTACGACGTGATTCGGGCGTTCCTCTGGCCGCTGTCCCACGGGAGCGAGTCGTCGATGGGCGGCTTCTTCGCCCAGACGTGGTTCTACCTGCGCCGGTTCGTCGTGTTCCTCCGCCGGCCCGAGGCGTGGATTCTGGTCGCGTTCGAACTCGCGTTGCTCGGGAGCGCCGTCTGGCTCTGGCTCGGCGACGGCGCGCCCGGCGTGGGGCTTCTCAAGCGCTCTGTGACCGGAATCCGCCGCGGCGTTACGAAGTGACTGCGACCGGAAACCGGGCGGCAATCACTCCATAACAAAGCCCTCACCGAGACTGAATTTCGCTAAGGCAGGCAGACTCCCCGCCGACATGATATGAGATTCCAGATTTTCCAGTCGATTCGGCCGACCGCCGAGTCGACACAGACGGCCGACGGAGCGCGACCGACGCGAGGTGGACGCCGATGAGCGCCGAGGTGGGCGTCGAATCCCACGTCGACGACGGCGTCACCATCGGCTACGGCGACGGCGACGATCCGGTCATCGGTGACCGGGCGCGAATCCGCGCCGGCACCATCGTCTACGACGACGTGATCATCGGCGACGACTTCGTCACGGGCCACAACGTCCTCGTCCGCGAGCACACGACCATCGGTGACGGGGTCCTCCTCGGGACCGAGACGGTCGTCGACGGCACCACGACCATCGGGTCGCGCGTGAGCATCCAGACGAACGTCTACATCCCCACCAACACCCGAATCGGCGACGACGTGTTCGTCGGTCCGGGCGTGGTGATGACGAACGACCCCTATCCGGTCCGCACCGACGCGGAGCTGGTCGGCCCGAGAATCGAGAACCACGCCTCAATCGGCGCGAACGCGACGCTCCTCCCCGGCGTGACCGTCGGCGAGGGCGCGTTCGTCGCCGCCGGCGCGCTCGTCGTGAACGACGTGCCGCCGCGCACCCTCGCCGTGGGCGTCCCCGCCGTCCACCGCGACCTGCCGGAACAACTGCGGGGAGAAAACAGGGTACGACGATGAGTGCAGACCACATCTCAATCGCCGCGCCCCAGCTCGGCGCGGCGGAACGGGACCGAATCGCGGCCGTCCTCGAAAGCGGCATGATAGCCGACGGCCCCGAGGTCAGGGGCTTCGAACGGGAGTTCGCCGACTACTGCGAAGCCGACCACGGCGTCGCCACCTCCAACGGGACGACGGCGCTCCACGCCGCGCTCCACGCGCTCGGCGTCGGCCCCGGCGACCGCGTCCTGACGACGCCCTTCACGTTCATCGCCACGGCCAACGCCGTCGCCTTCGCGGGCGCTGAAGTGGGTTTCGTCGACATCGACCCGCGAACGTACAACATCGACCCCGACGCGCTCGAAGCGCGGCTCCGGGCCGGCGAGCGGGTGGACGCAGTCATCGCAGTCCACCTCTACGGCCTCCCGGCGGACATGACGCGGCTCGCGGAGCTCGCAGCGGAGTACGACTTCCTGCTCGTCGAGGACGCCGCGCAGGCTCACGGCGCGGCAGTCGAGGGACGACGCGTCGGCTCCTTCGGCGACGCCGCGTGCTTCTCGTTCTACCCGACGAAGAACATGACCACGAGCGAGGGCGGCATGATTACGACAAACCGCGCCGACGTCGCCGAGCGCGCCGCCCGGTTCGTGGACCACGGCCGCGTCTCCGGCTACGAACACGCCGAGGTCGGCCACAACTTCCGCATGACGAGCATCGCCGCGGCCATCGGCCGGGTCCAACTCGAACGTCTCCCCGAGTTCACTCGCGCGAGACAGGCCAACGCCGCCGCGCTCACGGAGTACCTCGAAGACTCGCCGGTCACGACGCCTCACACGCCGCCGGGCCGGACTCACGTCTTCCACCAGTACACCGTCGCCTGCGACGGTATCGAGCGCGACGCCCTCAAGTCGTACCTCGACGCGAAGGGCATCGCCACGGGCGTCTACTACCCGAAGCCCGTCCACAAGCAGCCCGCCTACGAACACCTCGCGGTGTCGGCTCCGGTCGCGGAAGAAGCCGCGACACGGGTTCTCTCGTTGCCGGTCCACCCCGGACTCAGCGAGGCCGACGTGGAGCGCGTCGGGACTGCGGTCGCCAACTACGCGGAGGTGGCGAGGTGAGCCGAGACCCCGCCGGACTCCGCGCCGACGGCGGCCGAGAGCGCCCGGTCCGCGCGGGCGTCGTCGGCGTCGGGTCGATGGGAACCAACCACGCGCGGGTCTACGCGGAGCTTCGCGGCGTCGAACTGGTCGGCGTCGCCGACGCGGACGCGGACCGCGCCGCCGAGGTCGCCGCCGACTTCGGCACCGACGCGTACGGCATCGAGGAGTTGCTCGACCGCGTGGACGTGGTAACGGTCGCAGTGCCGACGCCCTATCACGCGTCGGTCGCCCGGCAGTGCATCGACGCCGGCGTCCACGCGCTCGTCGAGAAACCCTTCGTCGACGACCTCGGCGTCGGCGCGGAGTTGGCCGCGCTCGCGGAGGACCGCGGCGTCGTGCTCCAGGTCGGCCACATCGAGCGGTTCAATCCGGTCGTCCGCGCCCTCCCCGACCTCCTCGACGGCGTCGAACCCATCGCCATCACCGCGAACCGGCTCGGCCCGCCGCTGAACCGCGAGATGGGCGACGGCGTCGTCATGGACCTCATGATTCACGACATCGACGTGGTGCTCTCGCTGGTCGATGCCGAGGTCGACCGCGTCGCCGCGACCGCCACGCCCGACGAGCAGTACGCGACGGCGCAGGTGACGTTCGACAACGGCGTCATCGCCTCGCTCACGGCGAGTCGGCTCACCCAGCAGAAGACGCGGACCCTCGACATCACCGCGCGCGACCGGCTCATCCGGGTGGACTACCTGAACCAGTCGGTCCAGATTTTCCGCCAGTCGCGCCCGGATTACCTCCGGGACAACGGGGGCGTCCGCTACCGCCACGAAGTGGTGATGGAACAGCCGATGATTTCCACCGGCGAGCCGCTGAAACGCGAGTTACAGGCGTTCGTCGACGCCGCGACCGACGGCGGCCCCGTCCTCGTCTCGCCGGCCGACGGCCTGCGCGCTATCGACCTCGCCCGGCGAATCGAGGCCGACGCCGAATCGACGGTTCGGAGCGTCGAGACCGCGGAGACTGCGGAAAATGCAGAGACCGCGGAAGCCACGGAAAACGCTGAGACTACGGAACCCTCGGAGGGTCGACGATGAGCCGCGAGCACCCCGGACTGTACGGCTCCGACCGCTCGCCCGACGAACAGACGCGGGCCCTGCGCGCCGGCGAGGTCCCCGTCGCGGTGTACGGCCTGGGGAAGATGGGCCTCCCGCTGGCGGCCGTCTACGCCCGCGCGACGGGCAACGTCACCGGCGTCGACATCAGCGAGGACGTGGTTGGCGGCGTCAACGACGGCGAGTGCCACGTGGCGAAGGAGCCGGGACTGCCCGAGTTAGTCGCCGAGCAGGCCGAACGCGGCGCGCTCCGGGCGACCACCGACGGCGTCGCCGCGGCCGAGGGAGCCGCGGTGCACGTCATCATCGTCCCGACGCCGCTGACCGACGACCGCGAACCCGACCTCGCGGCGTTCGAAGCCGTCCTCGACAGCATCGCGCGGGGGCTCGCGCCCGGCGACCTCGTCGTCGTCGAGTGTACCGTCCCGCCGGGGACGAGCAAAGACCTCGTAATTCCGCACCTCGCGGACCGAAGCGGCCTCTCGGCCGGCGAGTTCGGCGTGGCGTTCTGCCCCGAGCGGACCTCGTCTGGCCGGGCGCTCCGCGACATCACCGAGTCGCACCCGAAAATCGTCGGCGGGGTCGACGCCGAGAGCACCCGCGTGGCGGCGCTCGTCTACGGCGAGATAACCGCGAACGAGGTGATTCCCGTGCGCGACGCGACGACCGCGGAGGCCGTGAAGCTGTTCGAGGGCGTCTACCGCGACGTGAACATCGCGCTCGCGAACGAACTCGCGCGGCTCCGCGACGACCTCGGCATCGACGTGACCGAGGCCATCGACGCGGCCAATACCCAGCCGTACTGCGACATCCACGCGCCCGGCCCGGGCGTCGGCGGCCACTGCATCCCGTGGTACCCGTACTTCATCACGAGCCGAGTGGCGGCCGAGACGCCGCTGCTCCTGACCGCCCGCGAGGTCAACGACAGCATGCCGGCGTTCACCGCCGACAAGCTCCGCGACGAACTGGCCGCGGCGGGCCGAGAGATACGGGGCGCGACCGTCGCCATCCTCGGCGTCACCTACCGCCCGGGCGTCGCCGAGACCCGCGCGACCCCCGCCGCGGGCGTCATCGACCGACTGAACGACCTCGGCGCGACCGTCCTCGCGGTCGACCCGATGCTCTCGGACGAAGTCGTCGCGTCCTTCGGCGCGACCCCCGTCTCGCTCTCCGACCTCCCGAACCGCGCCATCGACGCGGCCGTGGTCGTCACGCCGCACGAGGAGTTCGACGGCATCGACTGGGCCGCCTTCGACGACCTCGTCGTCGTCGACGGCCGCGGCACCCTCGGTGACATCGGCCACCGCGTGTACGAAATCGGCGGCGGACCGCGGGGCGAGTCGTCCGAGACCGAGGCCGGCCCCGAGATTGCGGCCGACTCGTCGCACGGAGGGCCGGGCCGATGAGCCGTCTCAAGGTGCTCTCGGTCGTCGGCGCGCGCCCGCAGTTCATCAAGGCGTTCCCCGTCTCCGACGCGCTCAGACGCGACCACGACGAGGTGCTCGTCCACACCGGCCAGCACTACGACGAGTCGATGTCGGGCGTGTTCTTCGACGAACTCGCCATCCCCGAGCCGGACTACAACCTCGGGGTCGGCTCGGGCGGCCACGCCGCCCAGACCGCCGAGATGATGACCCGGCTGGACGGCGTCGTCGCCGACGAAGCCCCCGACGTGGTGCTCGTCTACGGCGACACCAACTCGACGCTCGCGGCGGCGCTCGTGGCCGCGAAGCGCGACCCCGCTCTGGCGCACGTCGAGGCCGGCCTGCGGAGCCACAACTGGGCGATGCCCGAGGAGGTCAACCGCGTGCTCACCGACCACTGCTCGGACCTGCTGTTCGCGCCCTCCGAGTCGGCCGCCGAGACGCTGGCGGCCGAGGGCATCCGAAACGGCGTCTCCGTGACCGGCGACGTGCAGTACGACGCCGTCCTCCGGGTCCGCGAGGCCGCCCGCGAGCGGTCGTCGATACTCGACGACCTCGACCTCCGAGACGGCGAGTACGTCCTCGCGACGGTCCACCGCGCCGCCAACACCGACGACCGCGACCGCCTCGGAGGCATCGTGGAGGGGCTGGCGTCGTCGGAACTCCCGGTCGTCTTCCCGGTCCACCCGCGGACCGAAGGGGCGCTCGAAGCCAGCGGCCTCTGGTCGCGGCTCGCAGACGCCGAGAACGTCGTCCTCGTGGAGCCGGTCGGCTACCTCGATTTCGTCCGCCTGCTCGACGGCGCGGAGCGCGTCGCCACCGACTCCGGCGGCGTCCAGAAGGAGGCGTTCTACCTCGACACCCGGTGTCTCACGCTCCGCGACGAGACCGAGTGGACAGAGACCGTCGACGCCGGCTGGAACGTCCTCGTCGGCGCGGACGCGGCCGCGATTCGGGCGGCGCTGGCCGACGACGACCCACTTCCCGAAAAGCCCTCGCTGTACGGCGACGGGAGCGCCGCCGAGCGAATCGTCGCCGCGCTCTCGGAGTACGGGGATGCGTGAGAAGACGGGAGATGCGGACGCGCGAGATGGCCCCGGCTACACCGCCTCGGAACCGAGCGGGCCCGGCGAACCCGGCTCCGGTCCCGGCTTCGCGGTCTGTCTGACTCACGACGTGGACCGCCCGTACAAGACGTATCAGGGGCTGTACTACGCGGCGAAGTCGAACCCCGGCTACCACCTCCGGACGCTCCTCCGGCGGGAGAACCCCTACTGGCAGTTCGAGGATATCATGGCGCTCGAACGCGACCTCGGCGTCCGCTCGTCGTTCTACTTCCTCAATGAGCCGAGCCTCCTCGAAACGGGGTCGCTGTCGGACTGGCTCGAACCGAAAAACTGGGTCGAACACCTCGGCCGGTACGACCTCGATTCGGCGTCGATAGCCGACGCCGTCCGCGACCTCGACGGGGGGGGCTGGGAGGTCGGCATCCACGGCTCGTTCCGGTCGTGCGACGACTTCGACCGCCTCCGAACCGAAACGCGCGAACTCGAAGCGATACTCGGCCACGAACTCGTCGGCGGCCGCCAGCACCACCTCAAACTCGGGCCGAACACGTGGCGCTACCACCGCGAACTCGGCCTGAAGTACGACGCCAGCCCCGGGTCGAGTTCGGAACACGGCTTCCAACACGGTTACCGGCCGTTCAGACCCTTCGACGACGACTTCGTCGTCTTCCCGCTGACGCTGATGGAGGTGTCGCTTCCCGACCCCGGGTCGGCGTTCGACGAGGCGTGGGCCGAATGCGAGCGCCTGTTGGACGAAGCCGAGGCGAACGACGCCGTGATGACGGTGCTGTGGCACCCGCGGTACTTCAACGAGGACGAGTTCCCCGGCTACCGCCGGCTCTACCGCCGCATCGTCGAACGGGCGCTCGACCGCGGCGCGTGGGTCGGCCCCGTCGCGGACTACTACCGCGAGTTCCTCGCCGAGCGCGATTCCAGCGACTCCGACGATGCCGGCGACGATTCGGACGGGAGGGCGACCGACAACGCGACCACCGACAACGCGACCGCCGGCGGTTCGAACTACTCTCTCTCTCCCGGTAGAATCCGGCATCGTCGGTCGGTATCGGCCCCATAACAAAGCCACGAGCGGGCTTCCTCTCGGACAGCCAACACCCTTCAGAGAGGCTATTCTGCACCATGAAACAACCAACGCAGTATCACCGCGACGGCGACGACGCGGCCGACACGGAGCGACTCCAGCGGTACGTCGAGGTGCTCGACGACGTGCTCGACTACGCCCGCGACCGCGACTACAAGGGCTGGGACTACGGCGACGGCATGAGCAGCAGGCTCCTGCTTTCGGTCCCCATCGACAACCGCTGGTTCAACCTCGCGGTCCAGGAGTTCATCAAGCGCTCGCCCGTCAACGTCCGCCCGCTGTTTCTCGTGGAGCAACGCCGGAACTTCAAAGGCATCACGCTGTTCGCCATGGCGAACCGGACCCGCGCCCAGTTGGCCGAGCGGTTCGACGGCGACCGCCCGGCGGAGACGTACCGCGACGACGCGGCATCGCTGACGGAGTGGCTCGTCGAGAACCAGGCCAGGGGGTACAGCGGCTTCGCCGGCAGTCACCGCCACGTCATCCAGCACATCTCCGGTCGCAACGGCCCGCGGTCGGGGATTCCGCACTCACCGAACATCGTCTCGACGGCCTACGGCGTCAAGGCGCTCCTCGCGGGCCGGGAGTTCGACCCCGACTACCCGGACATCGCCAAAACCGCCGTGGACGTGCTGCTCGACGACCTCAACTACCGGCCGAAAGACGACGGCGCGGTCATGGACTACTACCTCTCGCACCCGAAGGACAGCTACACGCTCAACGCGCTGGCCATCGGGGCGCGGTTGTTCGTCGAGCTGTACGACCACTTCGGCGACGAGGAACTGCTCGAACGCGCCGAGAAGGTGTACGACTTCGTCGCGTCGAAGCAGACCGACCGCGGCGGGTGGTACTACCGCGAGCCCGCGAGCGCCTCGCACCTCTCGATGGATAACCACCACAACGGCTTCATTGTCGAGTGCTTCCAGCGCTACGAACAGGTCGTCGGCAGCGGACGGTACGACGAGACGCTCGCTCGCGGCCTCGACTTCTACGCCCGCGAACTGTTCGACGAGGACGGCGCGCCCAACTTCGACGAGGAGCATCCCTACCCGCGGGACATTCACGCGACGGCGCAGGGCATCCTCGTGTTCGCCTACGCCGGCCAGTACGACCGCGCCGAGCGCGCCATCGACTGGGCGCTCGCGAACATGTACGTCCCGTCCGAGGGCCGGTTCTACTTCCGCAAACACCGCTTTTACACCAAGCGCATGACGCTCATGCGGTGGTGTCAGGCGTGGATGGCCTACGCCATCGCCGAGTACGTCGCCACCAGAATCTCCGGGGAACCGACGCACGGCTACGGCATCGACGCCGACGGTATCGAGCGCCTACGGGCGGCGGCAGAGACCCCCTGACGGCGTGTAGGCCGGCGCGAACGCCGGCTAGTCGCTTCATAACAAATCTCCGTCCTCCCGTCACAGTAGTTCGAGAATGTCTTTTCGAATGATACACGCCGACGCGACCCGACCGAATCGCGGGTCGATTTACGGAGCCGCCGAATCGGCCGGTGAATCGGCTTATTTCGGCCGGTTCGGTCGGACTGGACATCTCGAACGCGTCGCCCGGAATCGCTGCTGTCGACGACAACGGACGCAGTGCGAAGACCGCCGGTCGGCCCGCAGTCTATGACCATCGAAATCGTCGAGTTCGACGAGCGCGACCGCGACGAGTGGGACACGTACGTCAGTCGGTCGAGTCAGGCGAGCCTCTTTCACCAGTACGAGGCGCTTCGGCTCCAAGCGAACTACTCGAACTCGAAGCTCCACCTGCTCGTCGGCTACAAGACCGAGGAGCCGGTCGGCCTGTTCCCCGTCTTCGAGATTCGAAAGGGGCTGGTCAAGACGGCGTTCTCGCCGCCGCCGCACATCGGCGTCCCCTACCTCGGGCCCGTGATGCTCGACGCCGGCAACATCAAGAGCCGGAAGTTCGAGCGCCGCCGCAACCAGTTCATCGACGGCTGTACCGAGTGGCTGGGCGAACACATCGGCCCGAGCTACACGCACGTCCGCGTCGGTGACTACTACACCGACATGCGGACGTTCCTGTGGGGCGGCTGCGACGTGTCGCCGAAGTACACCTACAACGTCGACCTGACCCGCGGCGAAGAGGACCTCCTCATGTCGTTCAGCCGGAGCGCCCGCCGGAACATCCGCGACGGTCGAAAGCTCGTCTCGGGTATCGAGGAGGGCGACCGCGACGACATCTGTTCGATTCTCACGCTGGTCAAGAACCGCTACGAGGAACAGGATTTGTCGTTCGACGTGCCGCCGCAGTTCGTCATGGACCTGTACGACTCGCTCCCGAAAGGCCAAGTTCGGCCCTACGTCTTCCGGTACGACGGGGCGTTCGTGAGCGGAATCGTCGTCCTCCAGAACGGGGACACGCTCTACCGCTGGCTCGGCGGCGTCCGCCCCCAGTTCGATTTCGGCATCGACGTCAACGACCTGCTGGACTGGCGCATCATGCGCGACGGCATGGACGACGGGATGCGCCGCTACGACCTCGTCGGCGCGAACAACCGCCGACTCAACCGCTACAAGAGCAAGTACAACCCCGAACTCGTCACGTTCTACCAGATAGAACACGGCGCGCTCCCGGTCAGAACCATCGCGCACCTGTACAAGAGCCGCCTCGGCCCCGGCATCGAGATGCTGTCCCGGGGAAACGGGACGAGCCTCCCGTCGCGGCTCGTCTCGGGGTTCCTCCACCGATGACGACCCGCTCGACGAGCCGACCGACGCACCGACCGACGCGTCAACCCACGCACCGACCGACGACCACCCACCCACACGACCACGACCTATGTCACAACTCCGTATCGAACCCCTGAGCCTCGACGAGTGGGGAGCCGCGCTCCCCGCGTCGGGCACCGAAGTCTTCCACACCCCCGCGGTGCTCGCCGCCATCGACGAGCACTTCGACGGCGAAATGCACCTGTTCGGCGTCTTCAAGGGCCAAGAGCCGGTCGCGCTGTTCCCGACGTTCGTCCGCCGAAACCCCCTCGGACGGGTCGTCGTCTCGCCGCCGCCGTCGATGGCGATTCCGTACATCGGCCCGGTGATGATGCCGAACAGCCCGAAACAGAGCGCCTACGAGTCGGTGAACCGCGAGTTCGCCGACCTCGTGGTCGAGGAGCTCGGCATCCGCTCGAACCGGACGTTCGTCCGCCTGCTCTGTTCGCCGGCGTACCTCGACCCCCGCCCGTTCGAGTGGACCGGCTTCGCGGTCAAACCCTCGTTTACCTACCGGCTCGACCTCGGCGGGCGCTCGCTCGACGAGATACAGGCCCAGTTCAGCAGCAGCCTCCGCCGCGAGATTCGGCAGGCGCGCGAACTCGACATCACCATCGCGGACGAGGGACTCGACGGCGCTCGCGTCGTCTACGACGACGTGGTCTCGCGGTACGACGAGCAGGACGAACCGTTCGGGATGCCGTGGGAGTTCGTCGAGTCGCTAGTCGAGAACCTCGGCGACCGGTGTCGGGTGTACGTCGCCCGCGACCCAGGCGGCGAGTATCTCAGCGGGATGATTGTCACCTTCTCCGACGAGGTGGGCTACTTCTGGCTCGGCGGTGCGCGGGGAGAGTACGACGGCGTCAGCATCAACAGCCTGCTGCACTGGACCATCATCGAGGACATCGTCGAAGACGAGGCGCTCGCGTCGGTCACGAAGTACGACCTCGTCGGCGCGAACACGGAGCGGCTCTGCAACTACAAATCCAAGTTCGGCGGCGAACTCGTCCCGTACTACGTCGTCGAGTCGACCGGCGTCGGGATGAACCTCGCAAAGCGGACCTACCAGCTCCTGTACAAGGGGTCGGAGCGAATCGCCACGAAGTGAGTCGTCGGGGTCACACGACGCACCGCAGCGCCCGCGAGACGCGGGCGACCGCGCTCACGCCATCTGCTGTGTTTGGATGACGTGCCAGATGTTCTCGGCGTCGTCGGTGATGCCGTACACCCGCCCTTTTCGGCGCTGTTCCGGGACGAGCAGTTCCACGAGCGAGCGGTCTCTGAGTTCCTGTAACGCCCGCGAGACGTGGGCGACCGCGCTCTCGGAGTCGGTGGCGATTTGCGTCGGCGTCGCCGGCCCCTCCGAGAGTCTATCGAGAACGGAGACGCGGTAGCGAGAGCTGATGACGAAGCCCACGTCGTCCCACGGCACGTCGTCGGTTCCACCGACGGAGCTCACGCAACGCCCACCTCGCTTAGGGCGGCGGGGCGTTCGGCGGTCGTGACAGCCAACGGGGACGGGACCGCCGACCGTGACAGAGACGAAACTACCGAAAACAGACGAGTTAACGGAACGTTAACCGCGATGTCGGCGGGTGCCCGGCGTGCCGGCCGCATCGGTTCGGTGCGCATTCGTTCGTTAGTACGAACTTAATTACATAAAGTCGTCGTTTGGATTATATTCGGCTATTCCTGAGTGTCTCGAGTTTATGGATGTCACGCTGACAGGAGTTCGGTCGAGTGCCCGTCGGCGTGGAGGAGGCTCGGCGGTCGACGGCGACGCGGCGATGCAGCGGCACGGCGATGCAGGCGACGCGCGGGAGGACGCGGCCTCGGCTCAGAATCCGGAATAGCTACGGCGACCGGCGGAAATGCACGACTCGATGACCGACACCTCGTCTTCGCTTCGAATCCTCCTCACCAACGACGACGGCATCGACGCGCCCGGCATCGCCGCCATGCGCGAGGAACTCACCGCCGTCGGCGACGTGACCGTCGTCGCGCCCGCCGAGAACCAAAGCGGCGTCGGCCGCGCCCGCAACGAACACGCGGTCCGCCGCGACCACCCGTGGGGGTACGCTCTCGAAGGAACCCCCGCGGACTGCGTCGCCTACGCCCTTCGCGGCCTCGACGCCGACTTCGATATCGTCGTCTCCGGTATCAACGACGGCCCGAACGCGGGCAACTACGTCGTCGGCCGGTCGGGAACCGTCGGCGCGGGCGTCGAGGCCGCGTTCCTCGGGACGCCCGCCGTCGCCGTCTCCAGCTACCACGCCAGGGACTTCTTCTGTCACCCGCCCGAGGAGTACGACTTCTCCCGTCCCGCACGGGTCGCCCGTGCCCTGACCGAGCGCGTCTTCGGGACCGACGTGTTCGACGAAGTCGACCTCCTGAACGTCAACGCCCCGGCGGACGTGCCGAGCCCCCGAATGCGCGTGACCCGCCCCTTCGCGGACTACGACCAGCAGGTCGACCACGACCCGGACGCCGGCGCGCTTCCGGACGGCGACCGCGAACACGACCTCGACGACGACGAGGTGTACGTCCGGTTACAGGACATTTCGTGGCCGGACTCCGTCGGCTTCGAGAACCCGTTCCCGCTCGACGACGAACACCGCGACCGCTATCCGGTCGGGAGCGACCGCCGCGCGATGGTCGACGGCGAAGTGAGCGTCTCGCCCCTCGCGGTCCACCACGGCCACGCGACGGACCCGCGGCTGGCGAGCATAGTCGAGAGCCTCTCCGAACAGGTGGAGTAGCGCGGAAGTCAGCCGGAAGCGACGACGCTACGACCGCGCCAACTGCCCGGTCTGCGAGAGGTACGCGGCGAGGTCCGACGTGGCAATCATCCCGATGACGCCCTCCTCCTCGTCGACGACGGGCATGTGGTGAAAGCCGTGTTCGGTCATCGACTCCGCGACGGAGAGGATGGAGTCCTGCGCGCCCGCGGTAATCACGTCCGTGGTCATGTACCGCTCGACGGTCGTCTGCGCTTTCGGCTGGCTCTTGGCGACGATGTCGACGAAGTCCGTCGTCGTCAGGATGCCTTCGAGCCGGTTGTCCTCGTCGACGACGATGACCGAACTGATGTTGTTGTCGAGAATCAACTGCGCCGCGTCTTCGACGAGCGTGTCTGGCGTGACCGTGTGGAGGGTCGTGGACATGAGTCTCGCGACGAATACGTCTTCCATGGTAATTGCTGACAGACAGGGCGGATAAATGTTGGCTTCGCGTACAGTTTCGTGGGGAGGTACATCGGGATGACGACCGCGGGCCCCGGCCGCGACTGCCCCCGCCGCGGGGCTTAATTCCCCGGCGACGTAACCGAGGCTATGGGAAGCACACAGACTGCGACGTTCGGCGGCGGCTGTTTCTGGTGCGTCGAAGCCGCGTTCAAGGAACTCGACGGCATCAGCGAGGTCACCTCTGGCTACGCCGGCGGCGAGACGGAGAACCCGAGCTACGAGCAGGTCTGTTCGGGGAGCACCGGCCACGCCGAGGTCGTGCAGGTCGACTACGACCCCGCGGTCGTCGGCTACGACGAACTGCTCGACGTGTTCTTCGCGGTCCACGACCCGACCCAACTCAACCGACAGGGGCCGGACGTGGGGACGCAGTACCGCTCTATCGTCCTGTTCCACGACGACGAACAAAAGCGACAGGCGTCGGCCTACATCGATGCGCTCGACGAGGAGTACGACGACGAGGTGGTCACGGAGTTAGTTCCGCTCGAGACCTTCTACGAGGCGGAGGAACACCACCAGGACTACTTCGAGAAGGTAAGCACGGCTGACGGAAATACTAACGACGCCTACTGTCAGTTCAACGTCGTCCCGAAGATAGAGAAGGTCCGGGAGAAGTTCGCGGACAAGGTGAAGGCGGAGGCGGAGCCGGACGCCTGACCCTGCTGGAGGCCGGTCCGCTCGTCGTCACCCCCCCGGGTTAGGTGGTCGGGAGCGCCCGGGCAGTCGTAGTGAGCCGCGCCTCCGTAGCGAACGGGAGCGCCAGCCCCGCGAGAGGCCGGCCCTCATCCTGCCGGAAGCCGTTGGCGAGGTCATCCGCCAGCCCACGGAGCGCGTCCGGCTCCATCTCTGCCAGCCGGGCAAGAGCGCGGAAGCCCTCCCGGTGGTACTCCCGGACGCCAGGGTAGGCGTCCACGTCCTCCCCGTCTACCGCCGCCACGGACCACTCCGTCGGGGAGAGCGAGAGCGTCCGCACGTCTACCTGCGGCGGCTTCCCCGGCGGCGCGTCCAGGAGGTCCGCCCAGTCTGCCCGGAGGTCCTCCCGGGCCATCACCCGCTCCTCGCCGCCGTAGACGACGTGGAGGTGGGCCACGAGGTCCCTCTGTGGTTCGAGGACCGCCAGGTAGTCCGGGACGTGCCCGGGTCGTGGCCGGTCCGCCCGGGAGTACCGGAAGCGGGAGTGGAGGTCGTCCAGCGCCTCCCGTAGCGTCTCCACGGAGCCGTAGACGGACGGGACGCACTCCCGCGGGAGTGTGAGCGTCACCCACGAGGCCACGTCGTACCGAGTTGTGAGCGCGTCCGCCGCCGTCTCGAACCGCTCCCGCGTTCCCGCCGCCTTCTCTGGAGCCGTGAAGCGGTCCCCCGCCGGGAGGCCGTCCCGGTCCGGGAGGTGA
This sequence comes from Haloferax volcanii DS2, assembly GCF_000025685.1. Lineage (GTDB taxonomy): Archaea > Halobacteriota > Halobacteria > Halobacteriales > Haloferacaceae > Haloferax > Haloferax volcanii. Next base: position 235,780 of record NC_013966.1, read on the forward strand.
AGCGTCTTCGCCTCCCCCTCCGCCGTGAGCATCGTCTCCGCGTGGTCCGCCAGGAGGTGAAGCAGGAGGGACCGCTGGCCGTCCGTCTCCACCCTCCGGACCGACCGGAGAACCGACGCGGCCCGGTCCCGCGGGAGCCGGTCCCAGCGGTCCGTCGCGTCAGGGGCGCTCCCGGGCGTTCCGGAATTACGAATGCTACGTATCAAGGCGACGGCTTTCCCGGTGGGGCGTACCCACAGCAAATCGCCGGACGGCTTCCGGGTGTCGAAGAAATCGCCGTACCGCTGGATGAAGCGGTACGCCCGTCCGTACTCGGGGCCGCCGGAGGCCCATCCGTCCCCGTAGACTTCGGTCAGGAGGGCGTGGAACGGGATGCCCTCCGGCGTCACGTCCGGGTGTAGTACGGCGGTTTTCAGGAGAAGCGACTTCTCCATCGCGTTCGGTTCGTCCGCCCACGGGACCGGCGCGTCCCGGAGCGGGACGAAGGGAGCGGCCCCCTTCTCCCCGGGACTTTTTGGCGACCCCTCCGGAGCGGCGTAGCCCCCGCGGTCCGAACCTTCATTTCCGAGCGTCCCGTCACCCGACACGACGACCACCTCCCGCCCGGAGCGTGCCGTCGTCCTCTACCTCAGCGGTGATGGCGGGCGCTGGGACCCCCGTCGTCCTCGGTTTCACCGGCACCGTCACTCTCCACGAGCGGCGGCTTCGGCGTCGAGGAGCGCCCGTGCCACCCAGGAGACGGGGAGGTCACTGCGCGCCAGGTCCTCCAGGTCGTCCCGGTGGTCCCGGACCGCGGAGAGGTCCCGCCCGGAGATGGGTCTGTTCGTACGTCCGTTGCGGTCGTTGGAGTCCGTGTTCTGGCTCATGGCTCATGGTCCCAGCATGGTCGATGCCATTGGCCCTCGGACTCTGGTGTCGTCTGTCTCTTACGGGCGCTCTGGTCCGTAGAGCGTCCCGTAAGCGATTAGGTCCCGGCGGGAGAAGGATGGAGTGTCGAGGTCCGGGTCCTTCTCCGGTCCCGCCTTTCGCTAATCACAGAGTAGTTACTACGCTAATCCCTTAAATCTGCGGAGTACGGGGCTTCTACCTCCTGAATAGGGCTAACTCAGACTAATTAGCGGAACGTGTCCGGCGAGCAGGCGGGACAGTCGCGTTCTCCCTTCAGCACAGGGGCGAGGTTCTTCGGCCACGTCTCCCCGCAGGAGCCACACCGGACGGGGCCGTTGTCCATCAGTCCCCCTCCGCCGAGTCGTCGTCTCCGTCCTGTGCGTCGGCCAGGAACGCCTCCGCCTCGAAGCCGGCCTCTCTCCCGGCGTCGGGGAGGCCGAGCGTGTGAGCGGCGTCCTCGGCGCTCTCGTCGTCCGCTACCACGACCGGAGCCGAGTGGTCCAGCGCGGCGGCCTCCTCGACGTACTCCCGGGCCTCCGCGGGGAGGTCGAAGGCGTCCAGAGAGACGCCCACGAGGAGTTTCGCGTCTCCCGGCGGCCCGTCCGCGTCCCCCGGACGGTCCTGCTCCCGGTACTGCCGGATGGCCCGCTCCACGTCTCTACGAGTCGGTCCGGCCATCTACTTCACCCGAAACGGGCTTTCGCTCTCCCGTTCTTCCTGTTCTAAGGCTTCGATACGCTCCAAGAGGTCCTCTAAGTCGCTCTGCCGACGCCACTCTTCGAGGTCGAGGAAGGTCTGCGCCGCCTTCCGGTACTCCTCGTCCTCCAGCAGTTCCCGGGCGCACCGCCACAGGAACGCCTCTCCCTCCAGCGTGGCCGCGTCATCGTCCGCGGCCTCGTTGAGGTATGACCCGAGACGCTGTACGTCTTTCCGGACCTGTTCGCGGCTCACGTCGTAGCGTCGTCCGTAGGCGGCGTAGTTCAGGAGCCGAGGGCTTCCCGCCTCCTCGATGAGGGAGAGCAACTCGGCGCGTCTCTCCCGGTACGAGTATTCCGCCGGGTCCTTAGCGTCCGGGACCTCGACAGCGCGGTAGTCTTCCGTCATGTCAAGCGTAGTCAACCCTCCGCGGACGGACCAGCGCCGCTCTCGTCGGCGCTACGACTGTCTCCGTCCGTCTCTGTTGCTGTTGACAGGCGTAGGTCCCCGGGGCCGTACCGCTCCGGGAGCGAGAGGTCCGCGGGACCGACCGGCTCCCGGACCAGCTCCCCGCCGAGCGTCGGCTCTGCGTCGGCCTCGTGGTCGCCGGCTCCGTCCTCCGGGGGAAGCGTCTCGTCGGTCACGGGACGGCCCTCAGGCAGGCGTGCCGTCCTCTCCGGCGTCCTCGTTCTCCAGCGCGGCGAGGGACGCGAGCGCCCGGCGGCGGGCCTGGTTCCCGTCGTCGTCCAGGTCCCGGCTGTCCGGCATGGCTCCCCGGAGGAACGTGGCGAACTCCGAGAGCGGGTCCGAGAGGTCCCCGCCGTCCTCGACGTACTGCTCTACGGCGTCCTTGGCCGCCTCCGCGACGGCCTCCTGCCGCTCCAGTTCGTCCTCGATGGACTCCAGGAGGTCCACGGCGTTCGCGCTCTTGCTCAGGTCCGCGTCCGCCGCGGCCTCCCGGAGGACCTGCTTCGCGCTCGGCGTCGGGCCGTCGATGGCCGCCAGCCGGTCCCGGATGTCCTCCAGGAGCCGGAGGCGCTTCTCCTCGGTCGTGAGGGACGCCTCCTCGATGTCCGCCCGGGAGAGCGAGAGGCTGACCCGCTCCTCGTCTCCCTTCGCTACGTCCGTCCCGGTCGGGTCCCAGTCGTCCAGGGCGTCCTCCAGCGTCTCCTGGGCCGACTTCTCCACGTCCTCTCCCGCTCCGAGGATGCCGTCGAAGCCGGAGCCGGGGCCGTCGGCGTCCCGGTCCTCCGCCGGGGAGCGTGGCGCGTCGTGGTCGTCGTGGACCTTCCCGGATGTCCGGCCCTTCGCTCGGCGGTATTCTCTGTACGTCCGCGGGGAGTCGTCCGCGTCCTCCCCGTTCGTGCCGTCGTCGGAGTCGTGCGGCATGGACGGTCGTAGGTGAGCCAGCGGCTTAGTTTCCTATGTAAGCATACTGAGTTTGTTTGGCGCAAATACCCTACGTAGTCGGGTGATTCAGTATCAGAAGTCGGGTAGGTCCCGGTAAACTGAAGCCGCTCCGGACGGTACGACGAGACGGGCCGGTCCTCTCGCTCGGAGCGGCCTGAAGACGGACACGCGCCTCTCGTAGGCTCATGTGTTACACCGTCGTCGGTGTTCTCCACCCGGGTCGGCGGCTTCCCGCCGGCCCGGGCGTACTCAGGAGTACGATACAATATCCGAACTCTTCGATATAATGTCAGCAACGCCTAACGACACTATACGTCGAGCGTCTGCTGGCCTTCCAACTCGAACGTCAGATAGTCCGATTCGACCCCTTCCCAGGACATATCTAAGGTATCCTGAATATCGACGGTCTCCATCACCGCTCGAACAATACGACAGAACTTCCGAATATCACTACTCGAAAGAGTCTCACCGATACGGTTCTGAATCCACTTCTTCACGACTGGCCTATCACCAATCTCGTACTCCCACACATCCGCCGGAACTGGGGCGAAGTACTGGTCAGAATTGATATACAGCCGCTCTTCTTCCTCATCGTAGTGCCGGTAGTACTCGCCAGTATTCTCCGAAACCTCATTCTCACCATCACCATCTTCCTCAGTGTGAAGCTGCACGCCCGGCGACTCCAAATCAGGGTGGTCGAGTAAGTGTAACTGCACCAAATTCGCGCCCAGGGACTCGTACTTCCGGAAGAGTGCTTCGTCCTCAGGGAACGGAATTTTCGGGAAGTCCGTCTCCATGAACTCCGAGTACTTCAGACGGTACGTCCGCGTGTACAACACAGCATACGTGTAGTTGAACACTTCCTCAGGCGTTACCTCGTCGCTGTAGACCTCAGAAAGCTGGGAGACGATACGCGGATTCACGTTCGTCTGTCGAGATGTGTTTTGGAGTTTTGAGGACGTTTCATCCGGCGCGTTCGGGTACAGATACAGCGGGAACTGGTAATTCACCTCCTTCGTAGACATCCCATGGTGCGTCATCAGTCCATCCGTCACGAACGCGTGGTCGAACGGCGTTCGTTCCGTTCGCCGCGGCACTGAGAGGCTGATGTTGTCGCTCGCTAGCATATGTTTCGACAATCGCCCAGCACGGCGATGTACTGCGACGTGTTCGTCGTAGACGGTGTATTCCTTGTCGAACGGAGACGTCTGGATTTGAACGATTTTATCCTCCCAGTTTGTGGTTTCCAGATGTTCTTTCGCGTCGCTGTAGAGCCACTGGTCTTGGCTACACAGATTGAAGTACTCGCGCGCTTCGCTTTCTGTGTCTGTAGCAAGTAGCTGTCTGACTTTCTGTTTCTGGCGTTCCGGGGTGAGTGAGATAGCGAATTCGTTGTGCGTGGTTACGATACCGGGTGCGGGGTCGCCGTATTCTGAGAAAATTTGTGGCACTTTCACCCAGTCGTGATAGGAACTTGCGAGTTCCTCGTCCCGAGGTACGAAGAGGTAGTGCGGCTCACGCGGAGTCACCTCTTCCCACTCGATATCGTTCATGTCGTTGCCGCTCAGTGCTTCGTACTTCTCCTCTCTCGTTCCCCACAGGTCGCTGTGGTAGATATCAGCGTATTCGCCGTCATCCACGTTGTCGGTTTTTACAAAGATACTGATGGCGACACCCTGTTGGATGTCGAACACGTTCTCGTCAGTACCGCCTTCCGGGGGTTCCTCCAGCCTGTTCGAGTTCCCGTGTAGGTCAAGCACGTAAATTTCGTCGAACTCCAACAGCAACTGCTCACGCATCCCCATGAACGTCGGATTGTCGATGTACGCATGATTCGTGATGTACCCCAGCGTACCTTCAGCGGCGTCAGCGAGTTTCCACTGTGCCCAGCGGATGAACTTCACATAGTCGTCGTGCAGCCACTTCGCCTGCCCACGCTTCTGTAACTCCGGATATCCCTCTTTGTAGTCCTCGACGAGGGATTCAATCCACTCCCCCTGATTTTCTGAGTGCCCTGAGTATGGCGGATTCCCTAAAATAGCCAAAATTGGGGTGTCCTCCTTCACTTCGTGGGCCATCTCCGCTTCCTCGGCGAGCGACGCCGCGAACGGCAGGTGCGTCTGTTCCGCTTCCTCTGGCTCTAACGTATTAGTCAGGAATAACTTCACGCGGTCATCGTCGTCGAGTTCATAGCCCTGTTCTTCGAACAGAATCGCCATTTTCAGATGGCCGATAGTGTACGCCGCGACGAGTAGCTCGAACGAATAGAAGTCCTTCAAGACGTGGTCGGACAGCAGTGCTGACACCCCACCACGACCGTATTTCTCCGCGTACTCCTCGACCGCCAGTCGCGTCGCCGCAGCTGTGAACGTCATCGTACCTGCGGCAGGGTCAAGAATAGTAACATCTTCGTCCGCAAGACCGTCTCCGCGCCCAAGGTCGGTTTTCAGCACAGAGTTCACTGACTTCGTAATCCACTCTACCACCGGCTCTGGCGTGTAGTACACGCCTTTCTGCTGGCGAGTTTCCGGGTCGTACTCTTCGAGGAACGTCTCGTAGAAGTGAACAAGCGGTGTGGATTCGGCTCTATCCGCGTAGAACTCGCTCAGAATATCGTCTACGTTCGTACCGGAGAGTACGTCTGCGACGTCATCAACAATCCATTCGATTTCTGTTGGCGGGTCGGACGTGGAGATGAAGTCAAAGATATCTTTCAGAATACCGATAGTGGACGGGATAGCGTCGGCAGCATCAGTGCGGCTGAACTCGCCTGATACCCGCGTTCGAGCGGTGAGTAAACCGTACGTGATGGTTTGGCTGTAGATATCAGCGAACTCTCGCCGGCATGCGTTCTAGTTTAGTAGCGATCAAAGCCGAACTCACCTCGTTCAACCTGCTCACGTAACCGTTGCCTGTGTGGATTTGGATTACGCGACGCCCACAGCAACAGCTCGTCCAAATCCGGCAGTTCGTAGCCCAACTCGATCATGAGATACAACTGGATTAGATGACCGTGGCGTTCCACGGCGAGCGAACAGCGACGCCGAGGGAGCCGCGACGCCGACGAGTCGGCGTCTGCGGCGGCTTCGCCCTCTCGCTGTCTTGCCTCGAGCGACCGTAACTCATCCACGATTACACGACTCATCATCAACGAAATTGCGGCCATGATGATCAGCGCCTCGATGATGTAGCCGTCGGTCGTCTTGATCTCGTCCAAGCCGAACCGCGACTTCAACTCCTTGAACAGCAGTTCGACCTCCCAGCGCGCCCGATAGAGCTGCGCGATATCGGGCGCGCTGTAGCTTTCTCTCGCCAGATTCGTCAGATACAGATGGTACTCTTCGCTCTCCTTGTTACGCAGGCCGACCAATCGGAACGACCGGGTCGCGCTGGCGCCCGACCCTCGTTTGCGCTCGAATGAAAGCGTGATGCGTACGTCGATTTCCTGTCGCTGCAGGTCCTCAAGGACGGCCTGCAGCGACTCTCCTTCCAGCGGAATGCTGTTGCCTCGCCACGTTCGCAGTTCTTCGACGATCTCGAAGTTCGCGTTGTCCTTCACCCGGGAGACGAACCACCCGCCGTTCTGGTCGATTCGGTCGAACAACCAGAAGTCGTAGAAGCCTAAATCGAGCAAGATGAGGGCGTCAGCTACCCACTCGCCGGTGGGTAGCTGACTCCGTTCATGAGTCGTCCCATCGGTTGTCCGGAATCGTGTCGGGAGCCCAGTCGAGAGAGATTCGGTGAGGTGAAGTTTCAGTTCGGCTTGATGGTCGCCGGTTGCTGTGTAGATATCAGCGGCGTCCTGGTACAGCGAAACGATGGTTGCGTCAGCAATGAGGACGTCTCGAAAGCGTTCGAGACGGCCGTTCAAATCTTCTCGTCCGGTATCGAGATTCTCGATTGCGTCATCGAGAATCTCTCGAAGGAGTGCAACGAATCCTGGTTCGAACCAGTCGTGGAACGATGCGTAGGAGAGTTCGTCACAGTCAGCCATCTCGACGTAGCGTTCGAGAAATGCTTGGAGAGAGCGGTCTGAGCCAGCAGCGAAGCCAAACGAGAGTGTGTAGAACAGCGCAACGATGTCGAATTTCCGCTCTCGTTGGACGAGATTCGTTGCGCGAGCGCGCTCGCGCAACTCATCAGAGGGAAACGCTCTTTGAATCCGGTCAACTATGACCGAATCCGGTGGGCTGTAGGTCATACTTCCCACCGGGTTTCTCAATCAGGTAGTTGCGACGATATCAAATCAACAGACAGCAACTGGATTCTTCGTTAAACTAGAACGGATGGTTGCATCACTCTTCTCCCTCGTCGGTGTCGCGAGCGGCGGTCCAGCCTCGATGGAAGACCGCGAGTTGGAGAATCGAATCGAATGCCTCGTCGCTTGGCTCGTGGACGAGGACGCGTTCGTCGGGGATGGGAGTGACGACGTCGTCGTCGACGAGGTCATTGACCAGAGAATGGGCTCCCCTCTCGTCGATATCCGCTACCACCACGCGGGCAGCATCTTGATCCTGTGCGACGAGTTCCGCTTCAAACCGTTCGTGGTCGGCTGATGCATCGTCGAGTGCGTCTGTACCGGGCATGGGAATCACGTCGGCGCGTATTGACGCCCCTCGGCCTCTCAGGCGCGGACAAACTGTTCTATATCATTCGTGTTGGACACCGCTAACGCAGTGTCGCTCCCCTCTTCGATCCCAGAGTGACAGCTGGACGCTATCAACGAACGTCTACAGAAGAGCGATGTCTGAAAATGCAAGTAAATGTTATATATCCTGAATGAAACAAGATTAACTGGTGACAGGATGTCTGAGAAAAGAAGAAAGTTGACTCGAATGGGTCGGCGTAGGTTCCTGAATACTCTCAGCAGTTTGGGCGTAGGAGGCGCAGCGATTTCGTTCATGTCCCAGGATGCGTTTGCAGGGCTGTGTTGAATCGCCATACGGCGTAGGTTTTTCACTGTTTCACGGCACGCTTAATGTTGTAAACGACACACATCAGAGCTATTTCCCGGAACTCACGGAACCAAGTACGCGCTCGCACGGCGAAGCCGAGCGAGCGCTTGACCGCCGAGTTCACGGTCTCAGACATAGAGCGCTGATTGTAGCGCTGTTCGTCGATTCTGGCGTTGTGCGCGTGATCATAGGGAGCGAAGATGCGATGTTTGATGAGTGGGCGAATCCCGAGGTTACGAAGGGATTCGCGGAGCGATTTCTTGTCGTATCCCTTGTCGGCGGCAAGAGACCGCAGATCGCCCGCGTTCCGGCGGGCGATCTGCTCGGCAAGGTCGGCGTCACTTCCTTTCCGGTTCGTCGAACAGTGTACGTCAAGAACGGCTTGAGAGTCTGTATCGACGAGCTTCGTCACTTTGAGCTTCTGGACGCGGTAGCTTGTTCGCTGGCAGTAGTGACGGCTCGCAGCTGATCGTTCGTAGAACGTGGCGTCGATTGCACCGTGTTTCGAGGGGTCGTGCAGCTGCGCCGACTGGCGCAGCAGCACTCGGCAGACGCTCATGCTGATCCGGTCGAACGCTTTACACAACGTGGATGGCGAGGGGAGATCGGCCGTGTCGAGGCCGATCTCCCCGGTTATTTGTGGCATCTCCTTCAGTAGGTCAATCGTCATCCGGTAGGACGTGTTGAGGTAAATCCGTAGACAATGGAGGGAAACGAGCGCGTAGTCAGCGAATCCGCCGCCACCTTGTGGGGCGGCGGATTCGTCTCCATCACCAGTAACTCTTTGAGAAATCGGGACAATCTCGCTAGTGAAGCGAGAGATTTGCGTCATGTACATTCGCAGTCTCCCGCTTCAATTCCTTTGATTTAGCGACCCATCCCGACGCTGTCTAGTGATTCAACAGAGCCGTTTGCAGAGTTAGATGTGAACCTCGACGACGAAGTCCCTCGCCTTGGTAGACTAGTCCATACGAACCACGACGCAGTGGTAAACCAAGCAGTAAAACCAAATCGAGAGCCCAAATACTACAAGATCAGCCGAGAGAAATGGGCTATCGTTGAGAGTGCTCATGATGTACGCAAACAAGTAGAAGAACAACTTTCATCACTCCCAGTTCCGGTACGAGTGGGAGTAACGACTGATACCTCCGGCCATCGTCGACGGAAGGTGGTCTCCGTTCAATACCTTATTCAGGAAACATCAAGTGGAGACGAGATTCGCCCCGACATGGCGTTCACTCAGTTTGAAGATCATCTCCCAGCCTCGGCTACCGGTGTCGCTGGTAGAGGAACCGAGGAAGAACGTGCAGTTGAAGATATCCCGGTGAAGGCAGAGAAGGTAACTGTTAAGCCGGACTTCCCCTGCGATACTGATCCAGACACCCAGTACTACGACACGGAATACTTCCCTGATATCCCCGGTGGATGTTATTATATACCTGAGTCGGGATACTGTACGACTGGAACGCCTGCACACGACGACTTGAATGACGAGTTGGTAATCGTTGGTGCAGGTCACTGCCTAGACGAAGGGGTTGATAAGTGTTACCAGAACGACGAAGTTGAAGAAGACCGCTTTGGCACCCCGGACGACACTCGTGTTGATCCGGGATTGCCGGTTGATGCTGGTGTGATACAGATGCGGAACGGTGCGAACGTTGATTACAGTCTCGCCGAGAATACGGATTCTGCGCCGTATGGACCAAACGTATTCGGGATCATCTCGGGTACCAAGATCAAAGACCGTGAAGGCGATACGAGCTGGGAGGTGAAAAAGCAGGGTGCTAATACAGGCATCTGCTCTGGTCATGTGACGTATGCATACGGTTCTACGTTCGACACCGATGCAATTAGTCGCGGTGGGGACTCTGGTGGACCCCACTACAGAGAAGACGATTATGGACGACCACTTATCGCTGGAATCAATTACGGACACCGAACTGATGGTAGCGATGACGCCATTGGTACATTAATGTCTGCTATTGAATCACAGTTTAATGTGACTGTCTAATATCCAGTAACTAAAATCGATACTTAACCCACCGGAGTGCCTTTTATTATATGAGACAGATATCGTGTATGAACCGACGAAAGTTACTACTGTCACTCGGAGCAACTTCACTAGCATTCCCCGGCTGTCTTGGGAAGCAGACGTTAAACGGAACTGACGATGAATCATCTTCAGACCCAAATAATACGTCCAAATCAATGTGTGACGATTTAAACCGACTTCAAATTACGTGTGAGGGCCCAGAGAATTCGGCGTTCGATCTTTCGATTCCTCGCTCTCCTAGTTCGATCGGTGAGGAACTTCAAGTCCAGATGACGAATAGCACCGAGAAAACGAAGTATTCCGGAAACCGTTTTAAGTACGATATCCAAAAAAAGACAGACCAAAGGTGGCAATCGATATTCTGGGTCCATGCCAGACCAGCGTGGTCGGACGAAGCGGTAGAGCATAAACCAGGTGCCGGATTTACTTGGGAATTTGAGTTTACTCAAGGAGGGCTCTCACGGCAAAACGACACGAATCCAGATTACTATGTCTGTAATTCCCTGTCAGAAGGCAGATATCGGTTTGTTTACTTCGGTTACGATACTCGTTGTATCGCCGCCGAGTTCATGATTTGAACCCAGCATCTTTCCAAATATTCTCACACAGTCATACCTGTCCACTCATGAGGTATGATGCAGTCTATGGAGTTTCCAAGAAACAACTTCGGACGACTGTTTCGTTCGTTCTCACATCGAAATCAACCGAGCCAACAATCCTCTCGAGATGGAGGTACGTTGACGCGTATTGACGCGCCTCGGCCTCTCAGGTGCGGACAAACTACTCGCTGCCACGTTGTTAACCAACACTGAGGAGGGCCATGGTTCTGTGTTGGTTAACCTTCGGCGGAGTGATAAAACCGTTCGCGATACAGGCTCACCTTTGGGACATCCCTTACTCACTCCACAGGGCCGCTATCCGGTCTTCAATTTCGTCGAGGACGAGCCGAAGCACGTCGCGATGGTCGGTCGGCCACGAAGCGTCGTCGCCGGGGGTGGGGGCAGTCGGCGGGGAGTCAGAAGAATTCTGTTGGCTTACTCGTCTTCGAGTGCGGCGTATATCTCTGCGTGGCGGCGTCCGTCAAGTTTCCCCATCTCAAGGGCGATCGCATGACGTTCCTCGTCGCTATCGGCCGCCTGATACCGTTCGTATAATCGGCGAACTTCTTCATCGACCGTCGCCGAGGAATCGGTGCTGGACGCCATCTCTGTGTCGAACATACTCTGTGTGTCCCTTTATCAGTTGCGACGAGCGCACGCTCGGAAGTAGATCACTGCGGTCTCAGTGTCGACGGCGGATTCATCGGTCGCAAAGCGGTGCAGTAAGGCGCGAATTTCGTCACCGTAGTCGAACGTGTACCCGTTCAGCATGTAGAAGACGACTACCGTTCGGAGCGCCGTTCGCTTGTTCCCGTCGACGAACGGATGATCCGCAACAAGAAGCCGCATCAGATGTACCGCTTTTTCATGCAGTGTCTGTGGAACCTCCCCAAAGTATCCTTCAGAGACGTACTGCACTGCAGATTCGATTGCATCCTCCGATCGAATTCCGGGTTCTGTGGCGTCGCCCTCGTCAACGATCTGCTCGTGGAGATCGAGAATGAGCTCGACCGAAGGATACGCGACGTCGTCAGTCACAATTGCGACTCTCTCGCGCTAGCCAATAGTCGTTTCTTCCGTGTTGTAACACTCGACGTCCGTCATTTCTCTTGGCAGTCGCTACGGGCGCGTTGCTGACGGGCACGTTCGTAGCGTGTTCGCTCGTTCCGAGCGGTCGCCCAGTCGCCGAGGTCACCGTACACGTCATCGATCGTCCGGTCGTCGCTCGATTGGGCAGCGGCGACGGCGTCGACGGCCGCTGGCGTCGGAGCACCATACGTGTCCTCGTACCCCTCGATCCGCGAGCTCAGTTCCCGAACGCGCTGCTGGAGGTCTTCGACGGAGTGGTCGGCCGCGAGTTGGTTGATTCGCCGCCACTCGAAGTAGGCGTCGTTGCGCTCGTACGTGGCCGGATGGCTATTGTGGCGCGTGACGATACCGAGTTCACTGAACCAGCCCAGATATTTCCGAGCCGTTTTCGGGTCACAGTCGGCGGCGTTGGCGATAGCGCTTGCTGTCGTCGGCTCGCGAGTCTGGAGAACCGTCCCGTAGATGCGTTGCTCAACGTCGTCGCCACGAAACGCATCCTCGAAAGAGGGCGGGCCATCTGGAGACTCGCTGTTGGACATACTCGTTCTTGCGCGGCACAGGATATAGTTCTTACTTCGAGGAATAGTTTCCTGTCTTTGTGCGGGGTGGAATTCACCAACTTACCACAATCTTAACCAACGTGCGTTATTCTCTTGTGCTATTGTTGGTTAAGGCGTCAGTCCTGAACTCAAAGCTCCCGAACGGGCACCACCTGGAACTTGTCGGGGCCACCAACGACGCCATTCTGACCCACATCACTGCCCAGTGACGACCGCTGTGTGAGTCGGTTGACCAACTCCTCACGAACCGCTTCACGGCTGACTGTCGTTTCGTGCCAGCCGAGACGCTCGTCGAAATGCCGCTTCTGGAACCGTTGCCCGACGTCGTCGACAGCAATGAACTGTGTCCGCTTTACGCCCGCAACACTCGTTGAGACGAACTCGGCTCCGACATCTCCGTGAGTGAGTTCGACGAGTACATGCTCGACAACTGAGACGATGCCAGTCGGACTTCTGCCGTGCGGGAGCGTCAGTTCGAGATCTGTCCACGGTTCGTCGCTCGGTTGTTCAGTATGCTCGCTATGAAGTCGTAATCGCTGTTGCTCGTAGTCGGAAGACATGGTTGTTGAGTAGGTGCCTACGACAGCCCCCTCACCCCTCTCGGGGGTGACAAACTCCACCGCGGATCGCACCCTCATCTAATGAGTGGATTCTGATATGTTTACGAGAGACGCTCGTCGTTTGATGGCCCTTCGGCCGGAGAGAGCCAGCGGCGTTTGCACCCGTGTACCCTAGCCTTCCTTTGGATGATTTTGGAGGTGCAGAGAGAGTTGAAACGCCCTTAGATTTAGCAAGAGGTCCGTCGGGCAGTTTTCAGGCGTTACTAATGTCCTCGACGGGTTCCGAAAGATGGTGATTCAGCGAGATTGTGCTTGACGAGGTGTTGAAAGCCCCGTATTCGGGAGGGTTGGAGTCAAATTAGAATCAAGCCCTAGCAGAACTGACCGACCCCAGCTGATGAGTTGCGAGACTATCCTTCCAGCACGATACCCATTCTTGCCCGAATTGGTCGACTGAAAGCCTGAAAAGTGCATGACGGGTTTTCAATCTCCGTCACATCGCTGTCCGCTGAGAATAGTAATCTAACTGATGGTTGGCTATCTGCGTCAGAACTCGTTTCCGTTACCCTCCGCTCCACTTAGTTGGTCATACATCTCGTCTGGGAATGGGAGACTTCCCCAGATCGAGTAGGGGCACTGCTCCTGGCCGATGCAGTACCGCTGCATATCGTCGTTGTCACAGTTCATCGGAAGCGGGGTGTCGCCTCCAATGGTGTTCGAGAACTCGTAGCGAATCTGGTAATCGGTGACCTGTTCGTCGTACCAGGGCCACCGCGAGAAGACGTCCTTGAGGTCTGCGACAATCGTCTCGAGGTCACTATCCTGGTACTGGGGAAGCCACATCACCATCCGGGCGAAGTTGTACAGGTCCTTTCGGACAGGCTTCTTCTCGTGGAGGCGCTCGGCCATATTCGCCATACAGGGAAGCTCGAACAGGTCTTCGATTGCCTCGACGTCGATGGACTGGACGCCACGAGAAGACTCCTGAATCCGATAGTGGTTCGTATTTCCGTGCTCTCGAATGGTCAGACTCCGGTGGTCGCGCTGGGATGCGAGAAGGTTCCCGAGACTTCGAGGACTCGAGATGCGATTACATACGTCTCGCTTCCAGCCTGCTTCCGGGTCGTAGGACTCCACTGCTTCAAACAGCTCCTTCGCCGAGTGGAACTCCCCCAGTGAGACGACCTCGTCTGGAGCGTCTCGAATCGCATCCCGGAGTACACGGATGGTCCGTTCACCGGGGTTCCAATCTCGCCAGATCCGTTCGTGGTGTCCCGTCTCGATGAAGCGGTCGATACGCTCTGTGATGGCTGACTCATTCGTCGTTAGGTTTGTCGGTCGTCAAGAGAACGACGTGATCCGCCTGCTCTGTATCGAGTACCTGAGCAGCAAGCTCCACGAGTGCCGTGTCCGCTTTCTCGGTGATATCTTCGTCACGGCCAGTCTCGTTAGCGATAAACCGGCGGGCTTCGTCCATCACCGTCGAGACAAGCGGGTTGGTGTAGTCAAGTTCGTCGGCAACCACGATCCAGCCCTCCTCGAATCCATCGGGATAGGGAATATTTCCCGAGGGATACGCGTCCGCTGCCGGATCGCCACCGAGTTCTTCGTAGACGCGTTGGGGGACACGCAATGAGACACCAGCCTGTTAGAGTGCTCGACGGAGCCGTTGAAATTTGTCTTTGTCGGGCCCACCACACCGAACGAAGACACCGGTATCGGCGATATACACCGTCGTCATGCACCGGAATCGGCGTACTCAGTGGCAACTGGTTCCAGCGCCTGGAGAATGATCTCGGCTTCAAGCGGTGAAAGGTCAAGTTCCCGGGACGCAATCCGATGATTGACCGTACCGTCGACGTACTCGGAAGCGTACTCGAGGGCGACAGCAAGCCCGTCGAGACCATGTCGCTCGATGTAGATGTCGATATCTTCGTCCTGGTCGCGGCGGGCAACAGCGGCGATAAGTGCTGGTGTGATTGTTTGGGTTTCACCGTCTGTCGAGAGCGTAAGTGCGATGGACTCGGCATCGTATTCGTACGGGCGCTGCTCACGGACTTTCTCTACTAACCCAGCTGTTTCGAGGTTCTGCATATAGTCGTAAGCAGTTCCCTGTGGGATATCGAGTTCGTCGACCAACTCGGACACGGTGACCGGTCCGTGTTGTAAGGTATGGGCATACAGCCGAGCAAGTGTGGGTGTGTCGAGGAGGTTGGCCACCGTCTGAAGCTGCTGAATCGGTGGGCGGCCTGACCGTGGAGGTGACTGCGCCATCTTACTTACGAATTATCCATAATTCGTGATAAGACATTCGGGGAAGGACCAAACTCACAATCGATTTGCCACTCGCCGAGAGGCAGTCGCTCGCTGCGGTTCTACAGGCGGAGAAGGCCGAGTGCCTCGGGGCTTGACCCCGAAGCAGTTCACGCGGAGCAACACGAAGAACTCTGGACAGAGTTCGTTGAGGAGGCTGTCGAACGCGCAGACTATCCGGAGCTGAAGGAAACGCCAGGTCGATTGAAAACAGCGTTCGCTGAAAAGATTCGGAACCTCAACTAAACGGTTCTGTTAGTCTTGGAGCGTGGCGACTGCTCGGCCTGTTTCCTCGGCCTCTTCGCTGCGCGACATGTTGTACGTCGCGAGTGCTTCGTCAACCGCTTCATCAAGACTCATTGGTCAATCTAATCTTGATTCTTCTGTCGTATAAATACTTGCCTGGCTAAAACGTCAGCCCTCTCGGTGGGAAGATCACAACCCAAACCACGCACAATCTGCTCGCTTTTCAAACTCAGTACCTCACAAAGCATCCTCGCCTAGCTGTCTCTGAAGCCTGAATTCTGTGGCCGAGCGGTTGCATTGGCGGTCTCGACGACAGAATCATGGACGGATCGGCGGAGAGCCGTCGCTGTCGGCGGCGGCTGCCGCCGACGCGACAGCGTCGCCACTCCCACTGTTGGCTAGCCCGGTCGGGAGTTACCGGTGGAACCGGTCGTCTGGTGGTCGGTTCGCGGGGACGGCCCGACGCACCGCGAGGGCCGTCCACGCTGCTCGACGGACCATATTGATGAACTCCTTGAACGACCACTCCCAGAGGCGACGCCCCCCACGGCGGGGCGTCGCC
Source organism: Haloferax volcanii DS2 (assembly GCF_000025685.1). Classification (GTDB taxonomy): domain Archaea; phylum Halobacteriota; class Halobacteria; order Halobacteriales; family Haloferacaceae; genus Haloferax; species Haloferax volcanii. The sequence continues at coordinate 251,711 of NC_013966.1, forward strand.
ACGTACTCCCAGTGCAAATACCGCCAGACGTTCTGTAACAGCAGGCTCACCACGACGTACAACAGCCGTACGACCGGATTTTGTGTCGAGGTCGTCGCGATACTTTGCTCGGAGAGTCGATAGCTTGCCTCGATACCGAAGCGTTTCGCGTAGTGGTATCGAGCGTCCCGTGGTGAGTCGATGAACGGCGCGTCAGCGGCGTAGCCGTGACGCGCCACGCCATGTTCGTCGTACCGTCCGTTCTGGTAGGTACAGTCGATGTAGACGGGAAACTCGACGGTCCAGCTGTGACCGTCGAGTTTCGCTGTCAGACTGTGCTGAATCACGCGACTCCACCCTTCTGAGAGTTCTCGCTTGATCGTCCGTCCCCAGCGGACGATCGGCATGACGTAGGCGTGGTTGTGCGCCTGAAGCAGCGTCAAACACTTGCTGTCGTAGAATTCGCGGTCAAGATAGACGGCCTTGACACCGAGGTCAAGGCCGTCGAGAATACCGAGGAACTCTGCGAGGACACTGCTGGCGGTGTCGCCGTCTTCGAGACGGCGCACCGCCAGCGTGTAGCGTTTGTTCTTCACGCGTGCGTACAGTGTCGCGTACGCGTGAAACGCGGTGGTTCCACGCTTCGCTTGTGAGTGATACAGGCCGTCTGTATCGTCTTCGTCGCCGTAGTAGGGCCGCAGGTGGAGGTCTGCGCAGACCTCCACCTGCTGGGGAAGGACGTCGAGAACGTCTTTCTGGAGGAGCGTGTTCCCGATTTGTTCGAGCGTCTCGAGGTCGAACTTGGTGCGGAGATGGTAGAGAACCGAGTTTTCGTGAGGTGCATCTTCGCTTCTCTTGCAGAGTGTAGAGACCGAGGTCCCGTCGGCGCAGGCGCCGACGAGGACCTCGTAGATGTCTTCAGCATCGAGTTCAGCGTTTTCAGCGAGTGAGAGAGCAACTTCCTCGTCAAGAGAGTTGACGAGGAAGTTAAGGAGCTGGTCCTCGTGGATTTCATCGTCTGTTTGCTGGTTGTTGGACACATCTTCAGCAAGCAGACCTTCTAACTAAACGGCTTTGTGAGGTACTGAAACTGGACCAAGCAGACAGTAGCTCTCGTGTTGTACACACCGGTTCGTTGTTAGTGATCCCAACTGGACCCGTGGGGCTTGTCAGTAGACTCGAGCCGTCGTAACGAAGGGCGGCAGCGCAATCGCAGTTCAGGTATCAACCCGAGTGCCTCGGAGCTTGACCCCGAGGTGGTTCACTCTGTACCAGAGTCTGCATCTTCAGACTCATCGAGATCAGGGAGATTTGCATCCCAGTCCGGATTCTCGTCGTAGTAGTCGCCCTCAAACTGCTCGCTCACGGCAGCCAAGCCAATCAAGCTCGCAGTATGTGCATCGTAGGCGTCGGGATTGATCGCCCAATACTCGCCCTTGTGACGCACAAACCCCTGGTTATGGAGTCTGCTGAGCGTCGTTCCAACACTTCCTCGTGGGATGTCGAGCGCCTCAACAATCTCACCCGCTCGATAGCCTGTTTCTGGAGTCGCTGCGAGGAAGCGAAGAATGGTCCGTCCATTCGTATTCGGTCCTGGAAGATCCGATGGCTGGTAGTTTTCGAAATCAACGGGCATATGTAACAGTATGTAACGGAAAGTAATAGACTTGCCGGAGTAGTTGTTCCAAAGTACTCTTTGGACGCTGGAACGTCTCGATCGACGCGTTCTCCCAATAGAAGTGCGATGAATCTGAGGTCGTTGAGGGATACTAGTTTTTACTGGCAAAAGTGGTGTGTCTGACAGAGTATCCGCAGAGTGGCGAGTTATCTAGCGAGGGACTGTTGAAAGCCAGAGACGGCACAGTATCCGCATCAATGGGCGTTGTCAGGGGGGAGTCGCCTACTCTTGGCCTAAAGTTCTCTGCGAGTTTCTCGGGGAGATTCAAGATGCAGCGGAACTCAATTTCACAGAACGGTTGGGCTGCTCTGCCTGTAGAAATGCACTGGAATACCAATAGGAATCATCTCCACCACAAACCATGACTAGAAACACACTCACCGTCCGTGTCGAATCGAACGACGAGTTCTTCGACCGTGCACTTGAAGCCGCAGCGAAAGCCGACGCTGGTGAACTGACTGATGACCACACTGGCGTCTCACTTCCAGACGAGGCTGCACTTGCACGTGTTCTGAGCGAAAAGATCTCGAACTGATCCGGACTACTGCCCGCGAAGAACCGAAGAGTCTCCGCGAACTCGCACGACTCGTTAATCGTGACATCAAGAACGTCTCGACCGCGGTCAACGACCTCGCAGAACTCGGACTTGTCGAATTTGAACAGGATGGCCGATCAAAGCGGCCGGTCGTCTGGTACAGCGACATCCACGTTGAGTACGACCTTGGCGTTGAGGCGGATGATACCGAGGTCGCTGCACAGAATTAGCTTGACTACTGCTGTTCTGGACGGGGTGCGTTCTCGTACTTGACCATCTTCTCGGGCTTGTCGGAGATAGTCTCGTAGATTTGCTGGAGCGTCTCCTCAGCGGCGAGCAGATTGTGTTCCTCAAGGAATGTTCGACCGTCCTCAGTCAGGCCGTAGAACTTCCAAGGATAGCCTTGTCGGCGCTGGTCGTCGTCAAGTGCGACTTCTTTGACGATGCCGGCGTCGATCAACTTCTGGATGTGCTTGTAGACGGTGGCATCGCTGACGCTGGGGTTGAACTCCTCAAGTTCGTACATTGAAGGCAGCTGCTTGGGGTGCTGGAGGATGTTATTGACGAGCGCGAACCGCGTCTGCTGGGTGACGAAATGGATGAGTTCACGGGACCTCTCTCCACCAGCGGTTCCCAGATCGGTACTCATACATCACAGTTCGCACTCTGACGCAAAGTAGTTTACCCTTGGGTAAATCACTCTGGGATAAACCAAAATGAATCTGAATGGGTGACTTAGTTGATGTGTCCGGAGAACTCCCGTGACGAGGAACGGAATCGCCATTCTCGACCGAATTACTACTGTGTGAGTGCCGGGTCACTATCGGTTCCAAATCACGTCTTCATAGCGGCTGTTGATGGGTGCTGGTTTTACTGGCAAGAGTGGTGTGTCTGATAGGGTAATTGAAGATAGCCTATTTCAGAATAGCCTATTCTGTATTTGGTTATTCGGCATGATTAACTTCTTGCGAGAATATATGTGGTTCATGGAACGCTTTGTGGATCGGGAAATCGAATTATCTCGGCTGCGAGAGTCCTACGCGTCCGACAGCCCAGAGATGATTGTTATCTTTGGACGGCGTCGCCTCGGAAAGACACAACTCGTTCAACACTCACTCACGCAGCGAGATGATGCCGTCGTATACCAAGCGACGCAGACGACACCACAGGTGCAACTCGACGAATTCGTTGACGTCGCTTCAGGTTCCTTCCCTGGAATCGAACACATCAAACAGAATTGGGAGTCACTACTCGGATATCTTGTCGAACAAGGCGGAATTGTCGTACTCGACGAATTTCCATATCTCATCGACGCCGACAAGAGCATCCCTTCGGTGATTCAGCGATTGTGGGACCAACGCCTCCAGAACACGAGTGGAACACTCATCCTCGTTGGATCATCGATTAGCATGATGGAGGAAGCAACCCTGTTAGGAAACAGCCCACTTTACGGGCGATTCACCGAGAAAATCGATCTCCGACAACTCGGATTTGCTGCTGCCCAGGAGTTCTTCCCGGACAGCTACAAGCCTGAAGACCGAATTTTTGCATGGGGCATCTTCGGTGGTGTTCCATACTATCTCGATGGCATTGACCTTGAGCACGACCTTGGAACCGTGATTTCTGACTCCCTCCTCTCACAGCGGGGATATCTCCATAACGAACCGGAGTACGTCCTCCGAACTGAGTTAACTGAGCCGAATCGATACTTTGCGATTCTCAAGGCCATCGCTGCAGGGAATACCACGTCAAACGAGATTGCACAGATGGTTGGGATCGACGGAAAACAGATTTCGACCTACACCCAGAAGCTAGAGCGCCTTCGGCTCATCGAACGTGAAGTCCCACTCACAGAAGAGAAAGCTCGCTCTCGCCGTGGCCGGTACCGTATTCTCGACCCGCTATTTCGGTTTTGGTTCCGATTTGTCTACGGGAACGAAGATCGATACGAGCGATTGGGCGACGAAGCGTATGAGGCAGTCATCGAGCCTGAGCTCCCTGACTTCGTGAGTTCACAGTTTGAAGTCCTCTGCCAGGATGCGCTTCCTGGATTGTACCCGGATAAAACGTTCTTAGATATCGGCCGGTGGTGGTACAAAGAACACGAAGTCGACGTCGTCGGTTTCACTACGGAGGGAACGATGGTCGTCGGCGAGTGTAAATTCACGAACGCCCCGCTCGACTATAGTGCGCTTGCGTCACTCGAAGAACACACAGAAGAGATCAGATGGACCCCTGACAGTGGCGGAGATATCGACAAAGAGTATGCACTGTTTACTCGGAGCGGGGCGACCCAAACTGTCCGAGAAGCAGTTGCAAAGCGGGATAACTTGCAGTTGTTTGGGTTAAATGATATAACCAACAACGTGTGACTCACAGCTCTTGGAAGTCTGAGGTGCAAACATCCCGATGGTTCACCAATTATTCTCGGCGGCACTTGAGTCGACCAAACAACTTTGCTGTGGCATCGTGTGGACACTACTGGAGACAGACTGTGTCACATGCGTCTCCAGAATCCCCCATGACGAGTGATTCGACGGCGCTTGGTCGATGTCCTGATTGCAGCGAAGTGATTGAAGCATACCAGTCACTCATTGAGTTCGAAGATGGCGATGGGTCAACTGGCGTGTTCGCTGAGTGCTATTCCTGCGACGAAGTTGTTCGTCCAGAGTGACGAACTGGTGGTACTTGTCCACGAGGAAGTCTAGGCTTGCGTCCGAATGTTAGTTGACTCATCGAAGCGCGTTGTAACGTAGCGCGAAACTTGTTGATATACCAGTTTCGAGTAGCGTTACAACCAGAGGAAAACCGGAAGTTGGTATCAGCAGATTAACCAACAAAATTTTTGATTAGCCCTTGTGTTGGTTAACACGAGGCAGCAGCCGATGTCCGACGAACCACCGACGCCGCCGACGAGCCTCTCCACAGAAGTCGTCGACGCCCTGAATAACTTATCGCCGAACAGTCTCCGAGACGTTGCCCGCTATGCCGAAGAGTTGGCCGAACACAAGGAGCGTGAGGTTCGTCGCGAGGAAGAGCCACCGGAAGGGGAACTCGAAGAACGGTCGGATGACCTTCCAGATGATGTCCCCACGAAGGCGACGATTACGATCAAAGAGATCAACGACAAACGCTACTACTACTGGCAGTGGCGAGAGGGTGACAAAATCAAGTCTAAGTATAAAGGACCAGTCAATTCCGGTGAATAGGAAGGGCAACTTCCATGAGATCGAGGGCCACCACACCCCGTGTGCGAAGTGAATTTTCTGATTACCCGTGGACCCCGTGTGAGAGATGAATCGAATGACAAGTTGAGAGGTGACACACCCCGTGTACAAGATGAATAATCAAAGACTCAACTGTTCCTTAAGCGCTCTCGCGCATGAATAGCGCATATTTACACTTTGCACACGGGGTGTGGGTTACCAGACTGAACAAGTCAGAACTTACATTCGTGACCAGGGGTGTGTAGTCGGGGAAAACGGAGATTACGCGAGATCTTCCAGTCGGCTATCACGGAGCACAGATTTCAGCACAATACCAGTATCCTGAACCAGTCGATGCTCAAGGTAGCTCCCTTCTCCCCGTCCACCGCCAGTTCGGGTCGATTCCACCACGCCGAGGAACGCCTGCTCCTTCAGCAGTTCATAGACGCGGTGTTCGCTCAGAACCTTCGCATCGACCGTCTCAGCAGTGTTCTGGTAGCGCTTGTAAATACGGCTTGTCGAGAATTCGTCTTCGTTCGAGCTCTCCTCGGTCAACAATGCAAGTGAGTAGAGAATGAACTTGACCTGAGTCGTCGATCCACGAAGTAACTCCTCGAATCGGTCAACCTCTGCCCATTCTTGAGCATCGCGAACGTGCTCTGCGACGACCTGGTCAGCGTTTTCTCGCTCAGCGAGTTCGCCCGCGTGTCGGAGAATCTCGATCGCCTTCCTGGCGTCGCCATGTTCCTGTGCGGCGAGTGCCGCAGTTAGCGGGATGACGTCGTCAGAGAGAACGTCGTCGTGGAACGCGTCACGGCGGTGCTTCATTATCCCACGGAGTTGATTCGCGTCGTAGGGCTGGAAGACGAACTCTTCTTCACGAAGGCTTGACTTGACGCGCTCGTTCAACTGGTCCCGATACTCGATTTTGTTACTCACCGCGATAACGCCCAGGTGACAATCGGCTTTCCCAGATTCACGGGCTCGTGAGAGCTGCATCAGAATATCATCGTCGTTCAGGCGGTCAACCTCATCGAGAATGATGACAACAGCATCGTAGGCGAGATTCAGAATCTCCCAGAGGTAGTCGTAATATTCCCCACTGCCAATCCCTGCTCGTGGGACGTCGAAGTCAGTTTTTTCGGTCTTGTTGAGCTCCCGTGTCACTGTTCGGGCAACACGGGTCTGTGTATTGTGCTGTGCACAGTCGACGTAGACAGTCCCGACCGAAACCCCATTTGACTCTGCGGCTCGACGGGCACGTTCTGTGACATGGCGAGCAACCAGCGACTTGCCCGTCCCTGTCTTGCCGTAGATCATGACGTTGTTAGGCGGGTCATTTTGAACGATCGGCCTGAGTTCAGCAGCGATGTCTTTGATTTCTTCGTCACGGCCGACGATTCGGGCACTTTCCGGGACGTGACCAACCTTCAGGAGTTCCTTGCGAGTAAAAATGTCGACCCGGTCAGGGTCGTCTCCATCAATATTGAACAGCGGATCCTCAGCCGGGTCTTCGTACCGGTCGTTGAAGTCAGAGAGTTGCGACGGGTCATCAGCCATCGATACCAGATACCGCGCAACCTGGCTACTTAATTATTCTCCCACCTCGACAAGAGTGTAAATTAGCCCATAACTAGGACCTACTGCCTAGAGCGTCCAATGTCAGTCGGTAAAAGAGACGAGGTAATCCAGAGTGAAAGGCGTCCTTCCCGTGCAAGTGATTTGGACGATGAAACACCCCTCACCAAGACTGTATAGCGGACAGAAACCAATATTTGACCACCCCTCGTCCCGAGTGAATTACCACTAATCTTCCACTGGGCTCGAAAATGCACACCCCCCATCAAGAGTATAACTCAATCAGAGCAAAGATGTCAAACATTGAGCAGACACAAAGACGCCTGACGCACGGCATACACCCCTCGTCCAGAGTGAAAACAGTCGCGAGGTTCGTTATTCGGTTGAACAGAAGTTCGAGGAGATGCTTCCTGTTTTCAGTCGTAGCCATCGATACAAAACACAGCTGTTGACCTGTATTCTGCACCAATCTTGAGGGTATCGAGAGAATAATCACATAAAAGTCACGACGTAAAGACACCCACCCACCCCTCGTCCAGAGTGAAACAGCACGAGAAGATCCGGGTAGCAAGATGAGAATTGCACGACTGTATCGCGTGCAAACGACACGAATCACAGGAAGAGAGACGGAAACACACGCATCGAGCTTCCGGGGAATCAACCAGAACGCACATTTATCAGAATTCTTAGTAATGTCTAGAAGATTTATATTTTATTGGTTCGAATAGCCCACTAGCTACATTCTCCACAACAAAAAAAGACGAATTAGTATTCGTCTGGATCTCGTGAAGAACTACTCATCTACTTTCCTCTTATTTCGCCGTCAATCTCTGTCTTAGCGACTCTCTCCGTGGGTTCGTCCGTGTTCTGTCTCTTTGACCTCTGTTTCTTGTGGATAACACCCCTCACCCTTTCAATCGTTTTCACTCTTGACGAGGGGTGTGTGTTCCCACAATTTTCTCCTTCCGGTTCAGAAATTCGAGTTAAACTCTCGATTCCTCGCTCTTATGTAGAACTGTGGAGTGACCCCGTAGCAAGGCAATCGACGACGATTTCGAGGGATGCGCCGACCAAGTTCAATGAGCGAACGATACCGAAGGTGTGAGCGGCCTGTTCCAAGCCCTGCTTGGACAGGCCGCGAAACTTCCGCAGCCACGGTTTGACTAGTGAGAAGAGGCACTCGACCTGGTTGATGTGGACGCCGTCGGCCGAAACGTACCGTTCGTCGTGGATAACGGTTCGGTGATCGTACTCCATCTCTCGATACGCTTGGAGTCCATCAGTCCAGACCTCTCCCAGCCGCTGGGAGAGGTCTTCAGCCTCTTGCAGTACCGGTTCGAGGTCTCCCTGGTAGCTGATTCCAAGGTGACCGCGAATCACCCGAAGCACGTCGCGGCACGCCGCGACGAGCGTTATCTGGTCTCCGTGACGGCCCTTCCATCGTGAGCGCCCCGATCGGGACGACCCGCCGCGGTACCGACTGGTCCGCGGCGGGTCTTGGCCTTTGTAGCCTGAACAGACCGTGCTTGATTCGTCGATTTGTGTTGGGCCCGAGATGGAGTGTTGGAATTGCTCCCAGACGAGGGGGAAGCCGCGCGTGACCGCGGCTTCCACCTCTCGAATGGCGTAATAGACGGTCTTGTACGCCCTGTCGAGCACAACCGCGATTTGTGAGATACTGAGCAACGTGTCTGCATAGAGGAGGTACGCGAGAAGCACCTCTCCGGTGGTGAGGTGCTTCTCGTGGAAGGGCGTGCCATAGGTGTAGACCGGTTTAAAATTGCAATCTCGGCAGATAACGCGGTCGGACGAGTCCCACGTGTGAATGCTGGGGTGGCCGCAGCGAGGACACGTGGTATACTCCCAGAACTGCTTGAGTCGCCGCTCGATGAGGGCATCGAGCGGCTCGGTGTCCAACTCGAACAATCCAAGATCAACGAGCTGGCGAAGCATTCCACCGAACGCTGGCTGAGTCTGAGACATAACCTCCTGATTTCGGCTCGCTCACCGTAACTACACGGTCGTTCCTCAGCTCTACATAAGAGCGACGTCTGAATCAATCACAAAATGTCGATTGGCCACCGTTATCGAGTCGAAAGTGAAGTTGTGACCTGATATAGATTCGACACTCCGTGAATCAGTGATTCACTGATTGGCGTCTTGCTTTGCGAGTCCCGAATCTTCTCTTTCGTTTCCTCTTGGTGTTCGCCAAACGCCACCTCGAAGATCCCACGATAGAAGTGTTTGTTCTTCTCCAGCGTGACACCCTCGCGTTTCAGCTGCTTTTTCAGGCGAGTAAATGTAATCTCGATATCCTCGCTCTGCTCCGGTTCTACGTATATCGTGGCTGAGTCTCAGTCCTCACGGATATTCTACGGCTCGTCGTCTGTCTCTCTCACTTCACTTGCGGACGATTCGGTGGTACCCGCGGTCGAGCCCTGTTGCTGGTTCGACTGGTTACCCGTGGCCTTCCCTGACCCTCGAGTTTCTGCTTCTGTTTTTGACGACGTCGCTGCAGTTTCCTCTTCGGCCCATGCGTTCTAGTTTAGTAGCGATCAAAGCCGAACTCACCTCGTTCAACCTGCTCACGTAACCGATCTCTGTGTGGATTTGGATTTCGTGACGCCCACAGCAACAGCTCGTCCAAATCCGGCAGTTCGTAGCCCAGCTCAACCATGAGATACAGTTGGATCAGATGACCGTGGCGTTCCACGGCGAGCGAACAGCGACGCCGAGGGAGCCGCGACGCCGACGAGTCGGCGTCTGCGGCGGCTTCGCCCTCTCGCTGTCTTGCCTCAAGTGACCGCAACTCATCCACGATTACACGACTCATCATCAACGAAATTGCGGCCATGATGATCAGCGCCTCGATGATGTAGCCGTCGGTCGTCTTGATCTCGTCCAAGCCGAACCGCGACTTCAACTCCTTGAACAGCAGTTCGACCTCCCAGCGCGCCCGATAGAGCTGCGCGATATCGGGCGCGCTGTAGCTTTCTCTCGCCAGATTCGTCAGATACAGATGATACTCGTCGGTCTTCTCGTTACGTAGTCCGACCAGTCGAAACGTCCGGGTCGCGCTGGCGCCCGACCCTCGTTTGCGCTCGAACGAGAGCGTGATGCGGACGTCGATCTCCTGTCGCTGCAGGTCGTCGAGGACGGCCTGCAGCGACTCTCCTTCCAGCGGAATGCTGTTGCCTCGCCACGTTCGCAGTTCTTCGACAATCTCGAAGTTCGCGTCGTCTTTGACACGAGAGACGAACCAACCGTCGTTCTTGTCGATGCGGTCGAACAGCCAGAAGTCGTAAAAGCCCAAATCAAGGAGAATGAGGGCGTCAGCTACCCACTCGCCGGTGGGTAGCTGACTCCGTTCATGAGTCGTCCCATCGGTTGTCCGGAATCGTGTCGGGAGCCCAGTCGAGAGAGATTCGGTGAGGTGAAGTTTCAGTTCGGCTTGATGGTCGCCGGTTGCTGTGTAGATATCAGCGGCGTCCTGGTACAGCGAAACGATGGTTGCGTCAGCAATGAGGACGTCTCGAAAGCGTTCGAGACGGCCGTTCAAATCTTCTCGTCCGGTATCGAGATTCTCGATTGCGTCATCGAGAATCTCTCGAAGGAGTGCAACGAATCCTGGTTCGAACCAGTCGTGGAACGATGCGTAGGAGAGTTCGTCACAGTCAGCCATCTCGACGTAGCGTTCGAGAAATGCTTGGAGAGAGCGGTCTGAGCCAGCAGCGAAGCCAAACGAGAGTGTGTAGAACAGCGCAACGATGTCGAATTTCCGCTCTCGTTGGACGAGATTCGTTGCGCGAGCGCGCTCGCGCAACTCATCAGAGGGAAACGCTCTTTGAATCCGGTCAACTATGACCGAATCCGGTGGGCTGTAGGTCATACTTCCCACCGGGTTTCTCAATCAGGTAGTTGCGACGATATCAAATCAACAGACAGCAACTGGATTCTTCGTTAAACTAGAACGGATGCTCTTCGGCCTTAGTGTTCTCATCGTCCCCTTCGTCTGATGGATTCTCGAACCGCTCAACCATTCCTCGTGGCATACTTACGCCTCCACTTGAGCCTTGTCGAATGCCCGCTCCATCGTCTTTGCAACTTCTAGGAAGAGGTCACGCTCTCTAGCGGCAGTGAATGAAGTGACTGAGAGTGGAAACTGTTCTTCCCCTGCAGATGGTTTCGATGGTGACACACCCCTCGTCCAGACTGTAAATCGGCTGGCTTTCCGTGACCTCTCCCGAACTGACAAGATCAGACGCTAACGGGTTGCTTACCGAGATTGAAGACTGCTATGTCGGCAGTATCGAGACAGCAGAGTGTATGAGATTGTTACCGCGCTGTGCTAGTGAAATCGAGGAGACACCCAGAAGGCGTTCGATCAGTCCGGACCGTTCCGTCACATCCGCAATCTGACTGCGTTCGACACGGCACTATGGAATGTCCAATAGGCTATCTTTCTTCGAGGAGAGCATCCCGCCGTTTACGGCGGGAGTGAATCCGACACTTCCTACGCAGTCCACCGTCGATGGCAGGCTGGATATTCCACGCTAATCCGTAGGATTAACTAAATCTTCCATACAATTTGTGCAATACTACAATTTTCAGAGACCGCATCAAGCGCTCGATGGGAACACCGATTGAGGAGGTCACTAACTAGACAGTGCCCTATTGAGCAATGAAAATCACACATTCAGAATTATACCAATACGGAGCGAGAAGGTTATTCACCGTGGGTTTCGGTGGTGGCGCCGCCGTGGCCCACTTAGCTTAGTCGCTCGCCGCGCTCACGGTGGGTTTCGAAGACGTCGCAAGCCCAGTCGACGGCTGCAGAGCTGTCGGTCATGGCGACGGCCGCCAGCGTCCCCCGGTCGGTGTCGAACCCTGTGAGCACGAGCGTGTCGTCGTACAACGAGAGGTCAACCACGTCCTCGGTGACGTAGACGGAAGCGTTGTCGTGGGCTCGTACTGTTTCATGCAGCTCGCCGTGTTGGCATTCGAGGCGTTCTAGGACCGCCTGCGGGAGAGCCCACTCGAAGTCAACGCCTCCCTCAACGCAGTCAACGGTCCGAGCGAGCGTCACCGGTGAGCCGAAACTCGTTGCAGCCCCGTAGATTCGCTCGTCGACATCGCTGATGACGGATTCGAGGCGTTGCTCAATGGCATAGGGTGACTCAGAGTCGACTGCCATCACCGTCGCGTCGGCGAAAAGATGGAGGTTTTCGGTGAGGACGGACGGCGAGAGGTGTTCGAGCAGCGGCTTCAGTCGGTCTGCCGCCGCCAGCGAGCGCTCGAAACGTTCGGCAGCGTCGAGAACAGCCGTTCCCGCGCCAGTCGTCCGGTACCCTCGGTTGGTCCGTTTGAGCAGTCCCTCGTCGACCAGCGCGGAGGTCTGGCGGTAGACGGTCGCTCTTGACACGTCAAGTTCAGTCTCTAATGTCGACCGGTCGACCGACCGAGCACGGGCCACAGCCAATAGTGGCTGGTGGTTCAACAGTCGGGTGGGATCACGACTGTAGCGATTCATACGACTATCATGAGGCTATGAATGATCAGTACTTCACAAAGCCGTTTAGTTAGAAGGTCTGCTTGCTGAAGATGTGTCCAACAACCAGCAAACAGACGATGAAATCCACGAGGACCAGCTCCTTAACTTCCTCGTCAACTCTCTTGACGAGGAAGTTGCTCTCTCACTCGCTGAAAACGCTGAACTCGATGCTGAAGACATCTACGAGGTCCTCGTCGGCGCCTGCGCCGACGGGACCTCAGTCTCAACGCTCTGTGAGAGAAGCGAAGATGCACCCCACGAAAACTCCGTTCTCTACCATCTCCGCACTAAATTCGATCTAGAAACGCTCGAACAGGTTGGCAACATGCTCCTCCAGAAAGACGTTCTCGACGTCCTTCCCCAGCAGGTGGAGGTCTGCGCAGACCTCCACCTGCGGCCCTACTATGGTGACGAAGACGACACGGACGGCCTGTATCACTCACAAGCGAAGCGTGGAACCACCGCGTTCCACGCCTACGCGACGCTGTACGCACGCGTGAAGAACAAACGCTACACGCTGGCGGTGCGCCGTCTCGAAGACGGCGACACCGCCAGCAGTGTCCTCGCAGAGTTCCTCGGTATTCTCGACGGCCTTGACCTCGGTGTCAAGGCCGTCTATCTTGACCGCGAATTCTACGACAGCAAGTGTTTGACGCTGCTTCAGGCGCACAACCACGCCTACGTCATGCCGATCGTCCGCTGGGGACGGACGATCAAGCGAGAACTCTCAGAAGGGTGGAGTCGCGTGATTCAGCACAGTCTGACGGCGAGACTCGACGGTCACAGCTGGACCGTCGAGTTCCCCGTCTACATCGACTGTACCTACCAGAACGGACGGTACGACGAACATGGGGTGGCGCGTCACGGCTACGCCGCTGACGCGCCGTTCATCAACTCACCACGAGACGCTCGATACCACTACGCGAAACGCTTCGGTATCGAGGCGAGCTACCGACTCTCCGAGCAAAGTATTGCGACGACCTCGACACAAAATCCGGTTGTACGGCTGCTGTACGTCGTGGTGAGCTTGCTGTTACAGAACGTGTGGCGGTATCTGCACTGGGAGTACGTGGCGACGCCCCGCCGAGGCGGGCGTCGCCTCTGGCAGTGGCCATTCAAGGAGTTCATCAACATGATCCGACGGGCAGCGTGGACGGCCCTCGCGACGCGTCGGGCCGTCCCCGCGAACCGGCCACCGGACGACCGGTTCCACCGGTAACTCCCGACCGGGCTAGCCAACGGTGGGAGTGGCGACGCTGTCGCGTCGGCGGCAGCCGCCGCCGACAGCGACGGCTCTCCGCCGATCCGTCCATGATTCTCTCGTCGAAACCGCCAGTCCAACCGCTCCGCCACAGAACTCAGGCTTCAGAAACAGCTAGCCGAGGACGCTTTGTGAAGTACTGATGATACGTATTTTGTCTCCTCCAATATATCACGCCACGCAGTCGGAGTGTCGGCGTCACCGTCACACAGCTGTGGTTGCGGTTCTTGTTGTCTGAATGACTGATGTCTCATGCCGTGAAACACCGTCTCAGCCAATGACTATACTTGCGGTTGAATTCGTACTGAATATATGAATAAAACCGCATTACGGGCGACCGTGGACCGCGATCGACGCAACCGAAGGTTGGACGGAGTAAGTGTCTGATGGGTGCGAGGGTCAGTCGGTGGCTACTCGTGGTAATAACACTCCTCGTCGTTTCGTTGGGTGTCGGTGTCACCGCCTTTTCGGGGGTGGCAGCCGCCGATATGCCGGACACATCGCAGTGTAGCGCCGTTTCATGGACCAATCAGACTATCTCGGGGCAAACGTACTACGAGGTCGATACGCTGGACAAACTCCAGTGTATCGATGACAAGGGACTGGGGAATAACTACGTTCTAACCCGAGATATCAACGCGAGCGAGACATCGACGTGGGACAGCAACAATGGGTTTGACCCGATCGGGGACAAAAACAACGAGTTTACGGGCACCTTCGATGGCGACGACCACACGATTTCTGGCCTGACTATCAACCGAGGAGGGACATACTCCGTTGGCCTGTTTAGTGAGGTTGCGTCGGGAGGAACGATCACCAACATCGGTCTCGAGGGCGGATCCGTCACCGGCGCGAGAAGAACCGGACAGCTCGCCGGGTATAACGATGGGACCGTCGAGAACTCTCACGTCACTGGTGAGGTTACCGGGACTTATCGAGTTGGCGGCCTAGTCGGCCGTAACGATGGGACGGTTCGTCGCTCCTACGCGATTGGAGAACCGACTCGTGGAAGCGATTGGTTTGGCGGACTGGTCGGTTTCAACCAGGGGACGGTCAATCGCTCCTTCGCTGCAAGAGCCGTCGACGGAGGGGGAGGCAGCACGTCTGCTGGCGGACTGGTCGGCGTCTCCACGGGAACGATAGCGGATTCCTACGCTACTGGCACGGTTACTGCGAGCTGGTACGCCGGTGGAGTACTCGGGTCGTTCCAAGCGGACCCTGGAGGAACGGTTCAGCGTTCGTACGCCACTGGGTCTCTCAGTATCGACGACGAGACGCAGGGGATTGGTGGCCTCGTCGGTGGCTCCGCTGTTGAACCGACTACCGTGGAGCAGGCTTACTGGGACGTAGGAACGACGAACGAGGACAGTGTGAGTACGGGAGATGGGTGGGAGCCGATAACCTTCACCGACGTCAGCGGCTTCGGAGCGACGGCCGACACCGCTCCCGCTCCCGAGATGCAGGGGGCGAGTGCGGAGACGAACATGACCGGTCTCGACTTCACCAACACGTGGGGAATGGTCGAACGCGAGGATACGGACGCGGCGATGGACGGTTATCCGATACTGCGGGGAATCGACCGGACGGAACAGCTTCAAGCGCAGGGTATTGCAAAGCCAGTCGTCGAGTCTATTACCCGGAATGACCCAGACGTTCAGGCAACCACCGCCGAACGCGTGAACCTCACCGTGACATTCTCGGAGCCGGTCACCGGCGTGGACGCTGACGATTTCACGCTTGCAACGACTGGTACTGCGACAACAGCCAATGGAGACGACGACATCTCGGTTACCGGTGCTGACAGCCGGTACATCGTCACCGTCGACACCGTCTCGGGCACGGGCGACCTCGGAGTCGACCTCGTCGACGACGACAGTATTACCGACGCCGACGGTAACGCGCTGGTCGAATCCGGAGCAGCCGGGAGTACCGACGGGAGCTATACGGGCGGCGAGTCGTTCACCGTCGACAACACAGGGCCGACGTTCACCACTAGTGAGAACTGGGCCGTCGCGGAAAACACCGTCATTGTAGCCGACGTGAACGCTACCGACGGAAACGGCAACGATACCAACATCACCTACTCGCTTGTCGGTGGGGTGGATCGATCAGCATTCAGCACCAACGCAACCACCGGCACCCTCTCGTTCGACAGCGCACCGGACTTCGAGAACGCGACCGATGCCGACGGGGACAACGAGTATGTGGTCGACGTGCAGGCGGCTGATGAGTTCGGCATCAACACCACCGAGACAATCACCGTTACCGTGATCGATGCTGCCGAACCCCGGGTCGCACCCGACAACAGCTCACAAACAACTCGCGAGGACACCGTGCTTTCCATCGCCGACGGCGAGAGCGTCAACCTCATACAACTAGGGACCGCTACCAGCGCTGGCGACTCACTGACGGCGGTCAACGGCACGATGTTCAGCGGCGGTAGAGTCCTCACCCTCGGCTCGGGGGCGAACCTCACCGTCTATGGGAACGGAAGTTGGACGTACGACCCGAACGGGCAGTTCGAGTCCCTTGAGGATGGGGAAAATACGACAGACAACTTTACCTACACTGTTTCGGATGTCGACGGTGATACTGCACGTGGGACGATTACGGTAACGATCATCGGCGTTGACGAACCAACGCCCCATGATTTGGGGTCATCTTCGTCGTCCAGTAATGATCCCGAAGTTCGTGTAACCGCCGGAGATAAGGGAGAGGGTACGTGGCGCGTCGACGTCTCGGACCCCTCGACTGACGAACCAGTCGAGATCCTACTCAGCGACACCAGTTCTGACGATACCGAACGCAATCTGTCACTCACCGGCCTGCAGATGAATATCGACGACGATTCGGATTTCGAACTCGACATCACGACCAGTGACGCCGGAAGTGGCGAAACCGAGCCGTCGTTTACCTCTGGGACGGAAGCGCAGTCGATGGGGACGATTACCGTCGACCATACGATTGCCGACGAGGATATCGAAGACGTGATATTCACCGTTAGTCTCCGCAAGTCACAGTTCGCCGACTCGGGCCTCAATTCCGACTCCGTCGCGCTTTACCGCGCCGAGACGACTCAGTGGAATCGACTACCAACCACTATCGTTGAGGAGACTGATGCGCGGTATACGCTGGAAGCCACATCGCCAGGACTGTCGACGTTCGTAATCGGCTCGACTCCAGTTGCAAACACGACCGACACGACAATCACAACTGACGAGTCAGCCGCGACAACCGAATCGGACATAACGGACACGATAGACACAACTGACGAGCCAGCCACGACGGCTAGTGACTCACCGGGATTCGGCGTTGTACTTACAGTAATCGCTATGTTGGTTGGTACATTCGTCGTTCGACGAGCTAGGTGTCGGTCGAAACAGGAGTCTGACTCACCGTGAGGCCGGTGGTTTGTTGTTCCTAACTTAGGTTGTGGACTCAATCTGAGCCAGGGCACTGTCTAGTTAACCTCCTGAGCTGGCGTTCTTCCGTCGAGCGACTGATGCGGTCGCTGAAAATTACAGTAATGGATGAACACTGCAAGCCATTGGCGGACGCTCAGCCGACTTCCACCCATGAATTGTGGAAACGGTCAACTCTCATTTTGAATGTGTGAAACCATTTTTCAATCAGGTTTCGGTCTGTGTAATCAACCCGACTGTTCAACCCTAATCGAGAGAAGGCAGTCTGATATCCGAAGACATCAGCCAGAAACACCGTCTCTGAACCGTCGTGTTTCTTACAGACTCCGTGGAGAAACGCAACCGCCGGATCGGTTCCATGACGCTTGAACAGCGCAACGTCAAGAATCACTTTTATGTCGAAGTATATTGCAGCGTACAACCAAGAACACTCACCGTTGATTGTGACAGCAGTCTCGTCGACCGCAACCCGCTTCGGTTTCGCCTCAGGCGGGTTGTGACAGCTATCAGAAATACGATATATTCACTGCTAAACAGCTTGGTGAGAGCGTTCAATGCCGAGATATCGAAGAATCTGTTTTATCTCTCTGAGTGAACAACCGGTCGTGTGGAGCTGGACGGCGAACGACCTGACGAGTATCGCCGTCCGCTCACGCTCCCACGTTTCTTTTAAATCTGTCGCAAAGTACTCACTGAGCAGGTCTGCGGGCTTCATCCCAAACATACTCAACGACCTGCTCGTGCCTCAAACTGGCTTAACTAGACTTCCTGTTGATTGAGTATCTGAATAAGTCATATAATTCACACATCTCCATTCATTCTACGATATACAGTAGTTTCATTCAATCTCTCTAAAATTAGTGGCTCACAAAACTGAACACTCTTATGACTCTCTTGGTGGTAAGTAGAGTTGTGGCCCACACGGGCAGACCCCCTTCTTGACTGGCGACCTAATGACCGTTCGCTCCACGCCTCGTAACAGTGGATGAGGTGGTCCTCAATTACACATGTACATCTGTAATTTATAACGTTACAGCGGTGCGTCTGTCATGTATGGACGATCTACGAGTCGCACACCGACTCAAAGCGACACCGCCCTCGTGATTGTATATTCTATTTTTGACATGAACATCCAGTTGAGGGTCCTCCCACCCAGTCGTCGGGGCGACTGTCTGGTGCCGGGGCTGAGACCGTGCGCTTACCACCTCCGATCGAGGTATGAACAAATGATACAGTCACCAATCCTTATCGTATCGCTACTGTGCGGCATGAGACGGATGTCTTGACCGACGGTGAAGACACGTAATGACACAGGCACGACAGTAATGGGTGTCCCAACGCAGTATTCGGATATAGTGAACACAATTCGAAGGGGACGAGTCGTCCACTAATGCTCCGTGTAGGGTGCGCACTCGCTCGGTGGTCGAAGCTGCTATCGGACGAAGAGAGAACAGAAGTAGGCGTTGAGCGGCCGCGAGGCACGGAGCGCCGCGACTCAGACCGACTCGCGGAGCGCCTTCCGAATCTGGTTGGCGGAACTGATGATGAGTCCGGGCACGTCCTGTTGGAAACGCTTTCCGGACATGCTCTCCGAGGAACTCAACACGAATATCGACCCGACCCGACCGTCCTCGGGGTCGACGACGCCAGCGGCGAGACCGCGGAGGTCGGTCTGCCACTCCTCGCGGTCCGACAAGAGGCCGCGAGTCTCCGCGGTGTCGAGTTCCTTACGGAGTGCGGCCGCGCTCGTAATCGTCTGGTCCGTGTGGCGGTCAAGTGACGTCGCATCGACGGCGTCGCGGCGGTCGTCCGCCGGGAGTTGTGCGAGCATCGCCTTCCCCGGGGCCGTGCAGTAGAGTGGGACCGTCTGTCCTTCGGTCACGGGCGGGGCCTCAACGTTCTGGCCGGTCCGCTCGTAGATGCAGACGCCCCGTCCGCGCTCGAATACGGTGAGGCCCGCGGCGAGTCCCGAAATCCGCGCGAGTCGGTCGACCTCCGACTTCCCGACCCCGTAGAAGGGGGCTTCGGACCGGACCGAACAGCCGAGTTCGAAAAACCGAAGACTGCGTCGATACCGTTGGTTCTCCTTGACGACGAACCCCAGTTGTCGGAGCGTTTCGAGATGGTTGTGCACCGAACTCTTCGAGAGGCCGACCTCCGTCTCGACCTCGGTCAGGTTGGCGTCGCCGAGTTTCGAGAGCGCGTCCAGCACGCGCCCGCTCGTCGTCGTCGCCTTCACCGGTGGGTCTCCGCGCTCGTTCATGGCCAAACGAAGAACGGAGTTTACCATAAAAGTATTCACTATCGCCGAATCGGCCGCGTCGGTGGTTCACCACTCGGCGACGCTCCCGTCCTCATGGTACCATATCGGGCTCTGCCAGTCGACGCGGGACTGCGCGTGCTCGCGGACGGCCTCCTCATCTATCTTCACGCCGAGGCCGGGGGCGTCGGGAGCGGAGACGAAGCCGTCGTCGAACCCGAAGACGGCGGGGTCGTCGAGGTACCCGAGGAGGTCGTTCCCGTCGGCGCGGTGGATTTCGAGGTTCTGCGCCTGTGCGATGGCGTTCGGGAGCACCATATCGAGGTGGAGACAGGAGGCGAACGAAATCGGCCCCAGCGGGCAGTGAAGCGAGACGAGCATATCTTTCGCCTCGGCCGCCGTGGCTATCTTGCGGACCTCCGAGATACCCCCGGCGTGGGACGGGGAGGGTTGAAGCACGTCGATGGCGTCGAGTTCCAGCGTCCGCTCGAAGTCCCAGCGGGAGTACAGGCGTTCGCCGGTCGCGAGAGGGACCTTGGTTCGGTTCTCGATGCGCGGCAGGGAGCGCGCGTGTTCGGGGAGGACAGGCTCCTCGTAGAACATCGGATCGAGCGGGTCGAGTTCGTCGGCGACCCATTTCGCCATCCCGGTCGTGATGCGCCCACGGAAGTCGACGACGATGTCCACGTCGTCCCCGACCTCGGATCGGACGGCTTCGAGGCGCTCGCGGACCCGGGCCACCGCGGCCGGGGAGTCGATGCGGTCTAACTGCGAGACGGCGGAGAGCTTCAGGCAGTCGTAGCCGCGGTCGACCTCCTCGGCCGCGGCGCGCGCGATGGCCTCGGGCGTCTCGCCGCCGACCCACTGGTAGACCCGAATCCGGTCGCGGGCCTTTCCGCCGAGGAGGTCGTAGACGGGTGCGCCGTAGTGTTTCCCCTTGATGTCCCACAGCGCTTGGTCGATACCGCCGATAGCGCTCATGAGAACCGGGCCGCCCCGGAAGTGCCGCCCACGATACATCGCCTGCCAGTGGCGCTCGATTTCGAGCGGGTCGGTCCCGAGGAGGTAGTTGTCGACCATCTCCTCGACGGCGGCCTTCGTCGTCTTCGCGTAGCCCTCCACGATTGGCTCCCCCCAGCCGCAGACGCCCGCGTCGGTTTCGAGCTTGAGGAAGACCCACCGGGGCGGGACTTCGAACAGTTCGTACCCGGTTATTTCCATGGGCGAACCGACGATCCGCGGTCGTAAAGTAGTTTGTCCGACTGCGGCGGCCCGCCCGCGACGAACGCCGAGAAAAACACGGGTCGCGTCGGACCGTCGCTGTTGCAACCCCTAGAATTATCACCCCCCCTCTGGATAGAACAATCATGACGGTGAACGAGCCTCAGCGTCTAGTCAGTACGCTCGGCAAGCGCATGCTGGCAGACGGCCTCACGAAAGGAACCGGCGGAAACATCAGCGTCAGGGCGGACGACGGAACTGTCGCCATCAGCCCCTCGGGGATGCCCTACGAAGAAATCGAACCCGAGGACGTACCGATACTCGACATCAACGGAGAACGAGTCGCCGGCGACCGCAAGCCATCGAGCGAGTTCCGGATGCACACGGACGTGCTCCGCCAGCGCGAGGACGTGGGCGCGGTGGTCCACAACCACTCCCCGTACGCCAGCACTTTCGCCAGTATCGACGAACCAGTCGGCCCCTCGCACTACCTCATCGCGTTCATCGGCGACGAGATTCCCGTGGCGAGTTACGAAACCTACGGGACCGCTGAACTCGCCGACGTGGCGGTGGAGACGTTAGGCGACGACTACAACGCCTGTCTCCTCGAAAAACACGGCGTCCTCGCTACCGGTGCGACCGCCGAGGAGGCGTACGAGGTGGCGCTCATGGTCGAGTACTGTGCCCGCATCCACTACCAGGCGCGCAGCGTCGGCGAGCCCTCGCTGCTCCCCGACGAGGAAATCGACACTCTCCTCGACCGCTTCGCCGACTACGGGCAGACGCAGTCGGCCGACGAGGACGGGCCGGACCCGACCGGGGATCGCGTCCCCGCCGACCGACTATCCGACCTCGCGTCGCACCGCTCGGCGGTCAGCGAGTTCGGCCGTGAGATGCTCCATCAGGGACTGACCGAGGGGACCGGCGGAAACATCAGCGCGCAGGCCGACGACCTCGTCGCCATCAGTCCCTCGGGGATGCCCTACGACGAGATCGAATCCGAGGACGTGCCCGTCGTCACGCTGGACGGCGAGTTGGTCGCCGGCGACCGCAAGCCGTCGAGCGAGGTCCGTATGCATACCGGCATCCTCCGCGAGCGCGAGGACGCGGGCGCGGTAGTCCACAATCACTCCCCGTACGCCAGCACCTTCGCGAGCCTCGGCGAGCCGATTCCGGCCTCGCACTACCTCATCGCCTTTGCCGGCGACGAGATTCCCGTCGCGGGGTACGAGACTTACGGGACGCAGGGACTGGCCGACCTCGCTCTGGAGGCACTGGGCGACGACTACAACGCCTGTCTCCTCGAAAACCACGGCGTCGTCGCCGTCGGCGACTCCGTCGCGGAGGCGTACGAGGTGGCGCTCATGGTCGAGTACTGCGCCCGCATCCACTACCAGGCGCTCAACATCGGCGAGCCCTCGCTACTCCCCGACGAGGAAATCGATACCCTCCTCGACCGCTTCGCCGACTACGGACAGGACCACTAAACGGGCCGTCCTCGGAGCGACCGTCGAGTCGGCACACCGGCGAATCGCCGGTCACGGCTCGGAGAAGCGCCGAATCGAGACCCGTGTCACGGAAGGCGCGTGAGCGGTGCCGCCGCCGCGTCCGACCCGCGACCGCGGAAAATTCGGTGAGCACAACAATTATTACGTCGCTACCCATGGTTCTTCATAATTATATGAGCTACTCAGTCGTCGTTATCGGCGGTGGAGCCACCGGTACGGGGACCGCCCGCGACCTCGCGATGCGCGGCTTCGACGTGACGCTCGTGGAGCGGGGGAATCTCACAGAGGGGACGACCGGGCGCACCCACGGCCACCTCCACAGCGGGGCCCGCTACGCGGTGTCGGACAAAGAGAGCGCCGTCGACTGCATGCGGGAAAACCGGGTGCTCCACCGCATCGCGGGCCACTGTATCGAGGACACCGGCGGGCTGTTCGTCCAGTTGGAGGGCGACTCCGACGACTACTTCGAACGGAAGTTGGCCGGGTGTGCGGAGTGCGACATCCCGACCGAGGTCATCTCGGGCGAGGAGGCGAGACGGCGCGAACCCTACCTCACCGACGCGGTCGAGCGTGCCATATGGGTTCCCGACGGCGCGGTCGACCCGTTCCGCCTCTGCGTGGCGAACGCCGCGAGCGCCGTCGAACACGGCGCGCGCATCGAGACGCACGCGGAAGTCGTCGACCTTGTCGTCGAGGGCGGACGGGTGGCCGGCGTCGAAGTCAAGCGACAGGGGCCGAACCACCACAGCGAGGGCGCGGCGGGCGACACCGAGACGTTCGAGGCGGACTACGTTGTCAGTGCGACCGGCGCGTGGGCGGGACAGTTGGCGGCGATGGCCGGCGTCGACCTCGAAATGGCGATTTCGAAGGGCGCGATGGTCGTCACCAACGTCCGGCAGTTGGACACGGTCATCAACCGCTGTCTCCCGAAGGGCGAGGGCGATACCATCATCCCCCACGAGACGACGGTCCTGCTCGGCGCAAACGACGACCCGGTTGACGACCCAGACGACTACCCCGAAGAGCAGTGGGAAGTGGACATGATGATTGACATCGCCTCCGAGATGGTTCCGGTGGTCGCCGACGCCCGCATGATACGCGCCTACTGGGGCGTCAGACCGCTGTACGACCCGAACCCGAAGTCGACGACCGACCCCGGCGACGTGACGCGGAACTACTTCGTGCTCGACCACGCCGAGCGCGACGGAGTCGCGGGGTTCGCCTCCGTCGTCGGCGGCAAGCTCACCACCTACCGAGAGATGGCGGAGTCCGTCAGCGACCACGTCTGCGAGGTACTGGGCGTCGAGGAACCCTGCCGGACGGACGAGGTTCCGCTCCCCGGGAGCGCCGACCCCTCGGCGCTCGACGAGTACATGGACGAGTTCGACCTGCGCTCGCCCATCGCCCGCAGAAGCGGTCAGCGACTCGGCGACAGGGCTCCCGAGGTGCTCGACATCGACGAGCCGAACCCGACGCTCTGCGAGTGCGAGGCAGTCACCCGCGCCGAGGTCAGAGACGCCATCGACCAAGTCGGCGCGGACCTCAACGGGGTCCGCCTCCGAACCCGTGCGTCGATGGGGAACTGTCAGGGCGGCTTCTGTAGTCATCGGCTGGGAGCCGAACTCTATCCCGACCACGGAGCCGAGGTCGCCCGCGACGCCGTCGACGAACTGTATCAGGAGCGCTGGAAGGGTCAGCGTCACGCCCTCTGGGGCGAACAGCTCTCGCAGGCTATGCTCAACGCCATGCTTCACGCGACGACGATGAATCACGACGCGAATCACGTCGCCGGCGACGAGAACATCGAGTACCGCGCCTTCGACGGGGGACGGACCGCAGTTCCGGAGGGCAGCCATGGCGATTGAGAGCGACGTGCTCGTCGTCGGCGGCGGACTCGCCGGGATGGCAAGCGCGGTCGCGGCCGCCCGCGAGGGCGTGACGGTCAGATTGGTCTCCCACAAGAAGACGACGCTTCGACAGGCGTCGGGGCTGGTCGACGCCCTCGGCTACGTGCCGTCGCGGGACTCGGCGGCAGAGGGGGCGGATTACGTCACCCAAGGGCGCGCAGACTTCCGAGCGGTGCGGTCGAACCGGGACGCGTACCAGGGACCGCTCGTCAGACCGACCGACGGATTCGACGACCTCCCGGCGGACCACCCCTACTCGCTCGTCGGCGAGTCCGCCCTGCGGGACGGCCTCGCGCTGTTTGACGACCTCACTGGTGACGCGTATCACGGCGGCCACACGGACCGTAACGCGCTCCTGCCGACGTTCGGCGGCGCGGTGAAGCCGACCGCACGATACCCGCGCGCCGCGGCCGAAGGGCTGGCGAGCGACGACCGACCGATGCTCGTCGTCGGCTTCCGATCGTTCACGGACTTCGACGCCCGCATGCTCGCGGACTCGCTTGAGGCCGCGGGCGTCCCGTTTCCCGTCGCCGGCGTCGAAATCGAGTTCGCCGAGGAGTTCCGGGCGGACGCACCGGTGACGCGAATCGCGAAGGCGCTGGACCACGACGAGCGCCTCGACGGGACTCCGGTGAGGCGGGCGCTCGTGGACGCCGTGAAGCCGTACGTCGACCGCGCGGAGCGCGTGGGCTTTCCGGCCGTGCTCGGCGACGACCGCGCCGACGCGGTTCGGGCGGCGCTCTCGGAGCGACTCGGCGTCGACGTGTTCGAGATTCCGATGGGGCCGCCGAGCCTCCCCGGCCTCCGGCTGGAGGACCGTCTCTACGACGCGCTCGACGCCGAGGGCGTCCTGTACGAGACCGGGAACCCCGTCGTCGGCTACGAGACCGATGGCGAGTCGGGGCACGTCGATGCGGTGCTCGTTGACCGGAAAGGCCGAGAGGTGCCGTACGCGGCCGACTCGTTCGTCCTCGCGACTGGCGGCCTCGTCGGCAAGGGCCTCGACTCCGACCGGACGGCGGTCAGAGAGCCCGTGTTCGACTGCCGCGTCCCCCAACCGTCGGACCGCTACGACTGGTTCGTTGACGACGCGTTCGGGGCGCATCCCTACGCCCGCTTCGGCGTCGAACCGGACGCTAAGATGCGGCCGCTCGCCGCCGACGGAACACCGGAGTTCGAGAACCTCTTCGCCGCCGGCGCGGTGGTCGGCGGCGCGGACGCCGCCCGGGAGAAGTCCGCTGCGGGCGTCTCTCTCGCAACGGGTGTTGTCGCGGGACGCAACGCCGCGAAGGAACTCGGAGACTGACGGCGAGACGGCCGGCGACACGGACGACCGAACGACAACAGACACGACCCACACACGAGACTATGACAGCGAGCGACGACAGAGACCGAACGACCGAATCGAATCGGACGAACAGCCACGACCAGACGATTGAGAGAGACAGGACGACCAGCGGGGGAAAACAGCGACGAACCGACGGGGAACGACGAGTCACTGACGGCGGGGTTGCGGCCGCGTCAGCCTCCGAGAGTGCCGAGTACGATACCGGCTCGGAACTGACCGACGTGTTCGAGGAGGGCGACCTCGACCTCCGAGCGGGCGCGGACGACTGCTACAAATGCACTGCCTGCGACACGTCCTGCCCGGTCGCTGAGGTGGACGAGGAGTTTCCCGGACCGAAGTTCCAAGGGCCGGAGCAGTGGCGACTCAAGCGCAAAGATGACGCCGACATTGACGACTCCGTCATGTCGTGTTCGAACTGCATGCGCTGTGACTCGGCGTGCCCGTCGAGCGTCCCGCTCAGCCAGATGCACAACGAGGCCCGCGGCGAGTACGTGAGTGAACAGATGAGCACGCTCTCGCGGGAGTACGTCCGCAACCGCATCCTCGCCAACTACCGGACCTCGGCCGCGGTCGCGTCGGCGGTTCCGCGACTCGCGAACTTCGCCATGAACTTCGGCCCGGCGCGCTGGGCGATGGAGAAACTGCTGGGCGTCACCGCCGAACGCGACTTCCCCGAGTTCGCGTCGCAGACGTTCCGGGAGTGGTGGCGCGAACGCGGCGGGGCGCGGGTGGAGAACCCCGAAAAGCGGGTCGCCTACTTCCACGGCTGTTACGCCAACTACAACACGCCGGAGGTGGCGAAGGCGATGGTCCGCGTCTTCGAGCAGTTCGGTTACGAGGTCCTCGTCCCGCCGCAGGGGTGCTCGGGGACGCCGATGTTCGCGAACGGCATGCTCGACGACGCGCGACGACACGCCGAGACGAACGTCGAACACCTCGCGGCCGCGCTGGCGGACGGCGCGGACGTCATCGCCTCGTGTACCTCCTGTTCGCTGTCGCTCCGGCAGGAGTATCCCGAGCTGTTCGACATCGACGGTATCGAGGACGTCTCGGACAACACGTTCGAGGCGCTGGAGTACCTCCGCATCCACGAGAACCTGCGGGGCGCGCTGGCCGACGCCGAACTCGACGGGGAGTCGTTCGGCTACCACGGACCGTGCCACGCTCGCAATCAGGGGCTCCACCGGCAGGTCGTCGAACTGTTCCGCGACGTCGACGGCGTCGAAATAGAGGACGTGGGTGACTCCTGTTCCGGCATCTCGGGGACCTACGGCTGGAAGGAAGAGAAGTACGACAAGTCGATGAAAATCGGCGAGGAGATGTTCGACCACATGCGCCACGCCGAGGGCGACGCGGGCATCACCGAGTGTCCCACCTGCGCGATGCAGATGGAACACGGCACGGGCTACGAGATACGCCACCCGCTCGAACTGCTCGAAGACGCGCTCGTCGAGTGACGGCCGGGGGAGAACTCCGACGAAAAATGACCGGATTTATGTGTCCGCGTACGGGCATTACGCATGCATGGTGGAAGCAATCCCGCTAGACGTAGCAACGCAGTTGATCGAAGCGGCCGAGACCCGGGCCGACGAGATCGAGAACCCCATGGTCGTCACGGTCGCCAATAGCGAGGGGAACCTCATCGCGCAGCACCGGATGGACGGCGCGTGGCTCGCCTCCGTCAACATCTCACGTAACAAGGCCTACACGTCCGCCGCTCTCGACATGCCGACGCACGAACTCGCCGAGGCGTCCGAGCCGGGGAACTCGCTGTACGGGCTGGACACGCGAGACGACGGCCGGATGGTCGTCTTCGGCGGCGGCTACCCGCTCGAACGCGACGGCGAAGTCGTCGGCGCTATCGGCGTCTCCGGCGGCGCTGTCACGCAGGACCGCGACGTCGCCGAGGCCGGTGTCGAGCGCTGGACCAAACTCGTCGAAGCGGACGCGGTTCCGAGCGACGACTGAGCCGTTCCGAGGAAACGCGAGCGACTGACGACTGACCGCGGGAGCGACCGGACTCGGAGGTCGACGACGCCGGCGGCGAGACCGCGACCGGTCCGAGCCGTGACCGCGGTTCGAGAACGCTCACGCAGGCACCCACGGGGCGTCTGTCCCGCCTCGCTTTTCGCAACCGCCGCGGCGTCGGTCACCGCCCACATGTCGATATTTCGGTAGTTTTAGACCGGGTGCGCGCGTTGTGGACGTATGGCATCCGTGACCGTATGGAACGAGTACGTACAGGAGCGAACGGACGAGGAAGTCGCCGCGGTCTACCCCGACGGCATCCACGCGGTGCTCGCCGAGGCCCTCGAATCGCGGGGTCACGACGTGCGTGTCGCGACGTTCGACGAACCTGACCACGGCCTCACCGAGGCGGTGCTCGACGACACCGACGCGTTGATCTGGTGGGGTCACAAGGCCCACGAGGCGGTCGAAGACGCGGTCGTCGAGCGGGTCTGCGAACACGTCTACGACGGCATGGGGTTCGTCCCGTTGCACTCCGCGCACTTCTCGAAGGTGTTC
Organism: Haloferax volcanii DS2; assembly: GCF_000025685.1. Lineage (GTDB taxonomy): Archaea > Halobacteriota > Halobacteria > Halobacteriales > Haloferacaceae > Haloferax > Haloferax volcanii. Next base: position 279,691 of record NC_013966.1, read on the forward strand.
AAGCGACTGATGGGCACGCCCTGTTCGCTCCGGTACCGCGAGTCCGGCGAGCGAGAGCGAGTGTGGGTGGTCGACCCCGGCCACCCCATCGCCGACGGTCTCGACGAGTCTTTTGTCGTCCCGGAGACGGAGATGTACGGCGAACCGTTCGCGGTCCCCGAGCCCGACCGTCTAGTGTTCGCCTCGTGGTTCGAGGGCGGCGAGGTGTTCCGCTCCGGCTGTTGCTACCGGCGCGGTAGCGGTCGGATATTCTACTTCCGCCCCGGCCACGAGACCTATCCGGTGTACGAGGTTCCCGTCGTGCGAGAGGTGCTCGACAACGCGGTCAGATGGGCGGCCGCGGGCGGTGACGAGGCGGTTCCGACGGCGAACCGCGCGGTCGACCCGGTCGAGTGAGCGGCGCGGCCGAGGGTGCTCGGGGCGTTGCGGGACGGGACGAGACAGGATGGAACGAGACGGAACGGGACGAACCGAATTCGGGAAGGGACGACCGCCGTCCGAGGTTTTTTCTCGCCGTGAACGGATAGCCGAGTATGGAGAAGCACTCGCGCGAAGCAGTCGCGGTAGAGGCCGCAGAGACCGGGGCGGAGTACGCCTTCGAACACTTCAGAACGGACTTCGATATCGAACAGAAGGGCGACAAGACCGACCTCGTGACCGAAATCGACCGCGAGACCCAGCGTCGGGTCATCTCGACGATTCGGGAGCGGTTCCCGGACGACGCCGTCGTCGGCGAGGAGGAAGACGAGCGAAAGACCGTGCCGGAATCGGGCTACGCGTGGGTCATCGACCCCATCGACGGGACGCAGAACTTCACCCGCGGGACGAACGCGTGGGTGACGAGCGTCGCCATCGTCGAGGACATGGAACCGCTGGCCGCGGTCAACGTCGCGCCGGCGACGGGCGACACGTACGTCACGACCGGCGGGGAAATCGAGCGCAACGGACGGCCGATAACCGTGAACGACGAACCCGACATCGAGGCGTTCATCGTCGCCTCGACGCTCCGGTTCGGACCTGAGGACCGCCCCGCGGTCGAGACGCTTGCCGGCGAGATATTCGGCCGGTTCGGAGAACTCCGCCGCATCGGAACCACGCAACTAACGCTCTCGCGGGTCGCTGACGGTTCGATAGATGCGGTCGTTGGCCTCGACGAGCACCCCAACGCGTGGGACACGGTCGCCGGCGTGCACCACGTTCGGCAGGCTGGCGGTGTCGTGACGGACATTCACGGAAACGAGTGGTTGCCTGGACGCCCCGGGCTGGTCGCGTCGAACGGTCGGGCCCACGAGGAGGTGCTCGAAACGGCGCAGGCGGCGTTCGAAGCGATTCACTAGCGGCGAAGCGGTCGTTTATGCGGGGAGCCGTTCGCGGTGCGCGGACTGGGAACGGTAGTCCATCGGTGCCCGTCGGTCGAGAGCGGTCGGGTCTGGTGCGTCGGTCGAGTCGTCGTCTCAGTCGAGTCTCGTGGTCTGCGGGCGAGTGTCAGTCACAGTGGCGGCACCCACGAGGTGTGCGGGAACACGCCGAGCGCTCCGAGGACCGCGACGAGGAACGTCCCGAAGACGATGGCCGCGGCCGGCGGGTCGAAGTGCGTGTCGCCGTGCGCGTAGAAGACGCGCTGGAAGAGTTCGCCGAACAGCGCGCAGACGATGCCCATGGCCGCGCCGACGAGGACCACCTCGGCGAGCGGCAGCGAGCTCACCGCCGCGCCCTCGGGGGCCATCGCGAAAACCGCCGTGCTCGCGGGGAGGGTGATGTGGTGGGTGACAGGGAAGTGCTCCAAGCCGATGCTCAGGAAGATGAGCGAGACGGCGCTGATGCCGAACCCGAGGTAGACGCTGCCCGTCGCGTACCCGAGGTACGCCCCGAGCACCCCGACGGCGAGTCCGAGCAGGGAGACGTTCAGCCACTTGTACTGCTGCGGCAGCCACGGCTCGACGAGGTACCGGGTCGCCGCCCCGGACTGCGGTTGTCCGCCGTCGGTGGTGGCCTGCGGCGCGTCGCGGAACCGTTCTTCGACGAACGGACGCATGTTGAGCCGTCCCTCCGCCGACTGACCGACGAGGTCGTAGCCGAACGCGACGCGGTGGAGCGCCGCCGAGAGGACGACGGCCATCGCGACGGGGTCCCACGGCGCGGCGAACGCAACCATGACCTGCGCCATCAGGTAGCCGGCGATACCGAACAGCCCGCCGACGAGGAGCACGTCCGGTTTCGTGCCGAACGCGTAGTTGATGTTCTTCGCGGGGTGGTAATCGAACTCCGCGTCCATGTACCCTCGCTTGGCGGCGTAGGCGGAGGCGGCGGCCCCCGCGGCGAAGCTGATGTGCGGGCCGAAGACGGGACCGAACGCGACCGACCCGGTGAGGCCGAGCGCGCTCAGTTGCGCCGGGTCGGCGTTCGTGGCCGCGGCGACGGCCTCGGTCGCGAGGTTGCCGGCCTCGCCCGCGATGACGAGGAAGCCGGTGAAGATGAAGGCGGGTTGACCGCCGATTGCGGCGCCGAACGCGCCGCCGGCGAAGGCGGCGACGAGCATACCGAAAGAGAGGAACGACAGGTCAATCATCGTATCCCCCTTTCACTGTGTCCTTGCCGACGACGGTCTTCTTGTTCGGTCTCGCGCCCGCGGACTGCGACATGTAGCGGAGGTCCTCCAACGCCTCGACGCGCTCGTCCCAGACCGCGAACGTCGCCTCGTAGGCATCGGTGTACACGTCGTACCAGCGGCTGTACTGCTGGACCTTCTTCGGCCGCGGTTCGAACGACTGCGCGACGGACGACGTGGTGGCCGCGGCGCTGGGGAGGTCGTCGTAGGCACCCGTGCCGACGCCGGCGAGGAGCGCGGCTCCCTTCGCGCCGAACTCGGTTCCCTCCGGGATGATGATGGTCGCGTTCAGGCAGTCGGCGAACATCTGACACCAGAAGTCCGAGTTCGCGCCGCCGCCGCTGAGATACACCTCGTCGGCGTTCTGTGGAAGGTGCGTGAAACAGTCACGCATGGCAAGCGAGATGCCCTCGTAGACCGCGCGGACGAGGTGTGCCTGCGTGTGTTCTTGGTTCAGCCCCATGAATTGCGCTCGCGCGTTGGGGTTGAGGAAGGGGGCACGCTCGCCTGCAGAACTGAGGAACGGGTGGTAGATGAGGCCGTCGGAGCCGACGGGAATCGACTCGACCTCCTCTTCGACGAGGTTGAAACTGCTCTTGTCCATAATCTCCTCGATGGCCCAATCGAGATTCGGCGTGCCGGTCATCGAGGACATGAACTTTGTCCAGAGTCCGCCTTCGACGCCGAGCGTCAGCAGGATACCCGTCTGCTCGTCGTCGTCGGGGGCCTCGTCGAGAACTGTCTGATTCACTGATGTCGTCCCGACGATAGAAGAGCCGTCGCCCGGGTTTGCGGCCCCGCTTCCGAAGGCTGACGCGGCGATATCGATGAAGCCGGAAACAACGGGCGTCCCCTCAGGGAGCCCCGTCTCGACCGCCGCGTTCCGGGTGAGGCCGCCGACGACGTCGGTGCCCGGGACGAGATCGGGGCGCATCTCGCCGACCTCCGGCATACCGACGACGTCCAGAACCTCGTCGGAGTACTCGGCGGACTCCGATTCGACGTATGGGAGCGACGCGTCGCTCGGGTCCGTGGTGAGTTCGTCGGTGAGCTTGTACTTCAGCCAGTCCTTGCAGTAGAAGACCGTGTCGGCCTCCTCGTAGCGCTCGGGTTCGTTCTCCTTGAGCCACCGGAGGATGACGAGGCTGCTCCCCGGGAACTGGGTGCCGCCGCAGATGTCGTAGACCTGTTCGGAGACCCCTGACTGCTGCCACGCCTGCACGACGGAACTCGTACGGCCGTCGGACCAGAGAATCGCGGGGCGGACCGGGTCACCGTCCTCGTCGACGAGCCAACAGCCGTCGCCCTGCCCGGTGACGCCGAGCGCGAGGACCTCGTCGTCGTCGTCCAACTGGTCTTCGACCTCGCTGAGCGTCTGTGCGGTCTTCTTCCACGTCGTCACCATGGACTGTTCTGCCCAGCCGGATTCGGGCCGGTCGACCGCGTTTTCGACACTGCTCTTGTGTAGCTCCTCACCGTTGAGCGAGAAGGCGACCGATTTAATCACTGTCGTACCGGCGTCTACGCCGATAATGACTTGCGCCATAATAGACCATTATCATTATCATTCTAATATAGGTTTGGATTGCTGTAGAATTGTGGGCGGGCGGACGCCGCGTTTAGTCTTCTCACGGTCGTACTCGGTGTCGGCACAGCATTCACTATTTCCGAATCGACCGTGGGGGCCGCCGAAACACCTCAACGTAGGGGCTCTCGGCGACGAACCCGGACACGGCGGTTCGGAACCACCGGGCGAAAACCAGCGGTTCGAGAGCAACGCGCTTCAGTATGAAGAAACACGCACCAGCTCAGCGGAACCGATGGTGTGCGATCGAATTACAGAGCTATTCGCGTAATCTTTGTCCGACATCGGGCTCCCGCTCCGACTCGCTCGCACTCGGTAGTATCGCACGCTGGACCATCGCTGTTAGTGCTGTTCGGGGGTGGTTGGAGTAGTCGGCCAGTTCAGGTCCGCGCGTTTGAACCCGAGATAGCCCATGACTAATGGGATGACCGCCGAGAGGTAGAGATGGCTGGACCACCAACTTGACGTTCTCTCCGGTTATGGGGGTGCTCGCGTCGGGCATCGTCGGGACAGGTGGGCGGGCTTCAATCGATACCTCACTGCCACGGCTAGCGCATTGAAGGAATTATCTCGTTCGACGACGGAGGTGAGGTATGCAGATGTTCGACGAACCGACGAACTCACCCACAAGCGAGGATAGGAGATTCGGCAACGGAGACCGGAACGAGGTGGTGCTGGCGTGAGCGAAGAACCGCTCCCCTTCGAACACCTCTCATCGCTCGCCATGCTCGTCGACGAGGTGCTCGCAGGCGTCGGATACAAGATGGCAGTTGCCACCGAACTCATCGACGACGCGGTCCCCGGATACAACAGCCTCCTCGACCCCGCAACCACCCCGGCGGAGTTCCGTCAGGCACTCGAAGATCTCCTGTCCTCAGATCGCAGCCGTCTATCCGTCCCGGAGCCGACCGACCGCTCGTTCGTCCTGTACGTTGGTGGCTCGTCTCGATCGCCCCGTCGGATCTCGGGCGGGGAACAACACCGCGGAGTACGTCGCTCTCCAACTTGGCCTCTTCAAACTATAGCTCGCTACGAGCCACAGAACGTAGCGGTTTGAATCGAGTCGATGACCGTCATCCGCGATGTCTGGGATAGTAACGACTCGGCAGAGCCCGGCGTCGAGACGTACGGCAAGGCCACCGCCACGGCGCTGGCTCGTGTTCCGAACCACTGGTACGAGCATCTGGCTGACAGCGACCCGAACCTGCCGACGCGCTGGCGACGGTCGGGTCCGATATCGCAAATCTCGGAGCCTGATAAGGGCCGGAAGAGAGACACGCCCCGACGACCCGAGAGCTTTCACAGACTCGAAGCGAACGATTGGTATCCCCTCGGCCGCATCGTATCCACAACACATGGACCCACTACTCACAATCGACGGCGAGTTACTCACCGGAATCATCGTCGACCGACCGAATCGGTTCGTCGTCCGTGTTCGGTTCGAGGACGCCCCTGAGCGCGTCTTTCTCGGAGACCCCGGTGCCCTCGAAGGCACGGTCGAGCCGGGAAACGAGATTCTCTGTTCGCCGGTTGACGACCCGGAGCGTGCGACGGACTACGACGCCATCACCGTCCGCGTCGACGGCGTGTACGTGAGCGTCCGCCCGGCGTTTGCGAACGACCTCTTCGAGCGCGTGCTCGCCCGCGATACAATCCCCGCGTTCGCCGGGTACAGTTGCCTGAAACGCGAGCCTGTACTACCGGAGCACGGCCGGACAGATTTTCTCGTCGAGACGCCGGCCGACGAGACCGCCTTCGTCGAAATCAAATCTTGCACGCACGTCGAGGACGGCGTCGCCATGTTTCCCGACCGCCAAACCGAGCGCGGTCGGCGCCACCTCCGGAGCCTCGAAGCGCTCTCTGAAGACGGCCACGAGACACACGTCGTGTTCGTCGTGCAGCGACCTGATGTCGAACGTTTCCGCCCCTACCGAGCTGTCGACCCGGAGTTCGTCGACTTACTCGCCCGTGTACAGGAGATCGGGGTGGGCGTACACGCGATTACGACCTCGTTCGACCCGCCTCACTACTCACTTCGGAACGACAACCTGCCAGTCGACATGGGATGACGAGCGGTACGCTCGGTGCTCGAACAGTGTTCATTTTGTACCTATATCCTGAGTTCTGTATTACAGAAGGCCCTTGTTTGGGTGTATTTTTGTCACTGGTCGCGTGAAATGAATATCTGAGTCTTGCTGAACTCCCCCTCTATATTCACCTATGGAAATTCTGCTGGCTCAACTAACCACCGCTGGCGATAAAGTTGTTCGCACGATCTAGCTTCTCTAGTCCCTCAACGACGAGAAACCACTAGACAACGTGGTGATTGAGACCTCCACAACCGGTAGGCGGTCGGAACGAGTCTTGCTAGAGCTGTCGCTTACGCTGGCCTCATCCGGCCACTGAGGAACGCCGGTCCGGCGTTCCTCAGATTCCCTTCTTCAGGCGCTCACCCCCGGTGGATCGTAGACTTCCTCTCGGACGAGCATGTAGTACATCGAGACGAGCAGTTTTCGTGCCGTCGCGACGATCGCTTTTTTCGAGTTCATTCGACGATTCAACCGGTGGAAGAACGTGCTTAGATACGCGTCTTTACACGTGTACACGGCTGAGTACGCACTCTGAACCAAGATCCAGCGAACTCGTCCTGAGCCGCGTTTCGAGATACCACCCTCGATCCGCGAGTCACCGGACTCGCGGATCGTCGGGTTCAGTCCCATGTAACTCACGACCTCTTTGTGGCCGTCGAACCGATCGATCTCACCCAGTTCAGCGTAGACCAGCAACGCGGAGTAGTAACTGACACCGGGGATGGTCATCAGCAGCTGGGTCTCCTTCAGAGACCCAGCGCGCTCCTCAATCGCCGCTTCCAACTGAGTCATCTGCTCGGTTAGCGTCTCGACCACGTCGAGATACGAGTCCAAGAGACTGTCCCACGGAGACGGGAGCGAGAGTTCCCGGAGGAACTCTCGTCCCTCGACACTCAGCGGTTTTACCGTCTGAGTGATGCCGTTATCGGCGAGCAAGCCGTGGATTTTGTTGGCGAACTTGGTCCGATCTTCGACCAAGGTCTGTCGCCCGCGCACGAGTGCGCGGGCTTCCCGAATCTCGTCGGTAGGAACGTAACTCTGCGGAACAGAGTTCAGCCGGAGCAGCCGCGCGAGTTCTTTCGCGTCGACGCGGTCGGTTTTCTTGTCTGACCGAGCGATGAGCGTCAGTTTGCCTGGATGAGCGACGGTTACGTCCAAGTACTCCGCGAGAGTATCGTAGACGTGGTAGTAATTGCTGGTCGCCTCGATTACTGCACGAGAGCCAGCGTATCGCTGAGCGAGGTCGTCGAGGTTCGCGTTTTTGACGCGAACCTCTTCGACAATCTCGCCCTCGAGGTCCATTACTGCCACCTGTGCGTATCGTTTGTGTAGGTCGATTCCGAGGTACATGGTTCGTTCCTCCGGGATAGGACGGCGGTGCGTGAATCAGAAATTCACCTATGCGGGCTTTCCCGGATGCCGCCAGGAGCGGCATCCGGGCTGTGACGCCCATAACTCGGCTTCTTTCGCACTCGGACCAGTCAGCACCACGTGCTCTAGCGCACGGAATACAGCTCGGTCTCTTGCGTCCCATAATTGATTCACGCTCCGATGGGATAGCAGAATTTCCATCAAGTCAGCACGCTACATATGTCCGGCCCAGAGGATTTCAACAGAGCCAGAACCACTGCTCAAGACTCGCGCCACTTGTGGCCGCACTCGACACATGTGAACAGCCGAACCTCGTAGGAACCTCCCGGTTTGGGCATCATCTGGTACTGGGCCCGGTCACTGTCGCAGTCCTCAGCCGGACAGGACTCCTGCATAGTCTCGGAGGTGTCTTGGGTTGCGTCGGCCACGGTGGGTGTGCCGTTGTTTTGCTGTCCATCTTGAATCGACATTGCTGCTTCCGCTTGCGAGTCCCGTGACTCTTTGTGCTCACAAGAGCGACACACCCATGTCTCACCTTCCGTGTGCATTATCGACCCGCATTCGTCACAGAATTGCATATTGGAGAGAATACAGGGGGTGACGGATATATGTTTTAATTTCCGCTTCGTCGTGGCTCTCAGGCAGCTGTTTGTGGTGGCTGTTTCGGCCGAGTCTCGATGCCCGCCCATTGAGGAGTTCGTCGTCGCGTTATGGATAGTTTCACTCTTGAGAGCAGCAACGATATCCGAGCGATCGAATTGCCCCGGAGTTGGAACGTCGATGGCGAGCGGAACCCGGTGCGCTCTACCAGTGGTTTGGTGAGTGAAATCACACTTATCTCGGATCCCTTATCTTGTGTGTATTGTTCAATCTTTAATTTTCTAACCACCGTCTATGAATACTCGAAACTTGGCAAGTCATGCTGATGAGGGAGCCCCGTGAGCTGTAAGTAGTCGCGGGTTGTATTTATATGCAGATGTGTGTAGAAAAATAGGTTTATATCCGACTTTGAGGGGCAACTTAGAACAGGAAGCACTGGATGTGAGGATGGCTATGTACCGAACCGTCTACCAGACAGTCGATCTAGCAGCGACCCTGAGATAGTTATCTCTGCATATATCTATAATATTCACAATACTTGTTGTGGAAGTGTCCATCTTGAGTATAGTCGTTTTATCTGTTCGCCCGCTCGGAAAGTCGGTGAAAACTCCATGACGAGTGATATCCGTAGCAGCACGCCGTGAGAAATTACAGACATAGTTCCGTAATCTATTCTCACGACGAGCGCGGGTCATCACCCGTCTATGGTCGTGTACTCGGAGTATTGGTTACGAACCTCGAGTTCGTTTTTGCTGTACTGCAGTACGTTCAGTAGCTCCGACATGTAGGTGGGTGTGAACCGGTCTCGGGGCCCGGTCACGCCGATAGACGCCTTGACATCCCCGTTCTTATCGAGAAGCGGAACGGCGATGCCTCGAATACCGCGGAGATGTTCCTCGTCATCGATGGCGTACCCTCGTTCACGAACCCGCCCGAGCGAGTCTTCGAGTTCCGCCAGCGAGCTAACGGTCCTGTTCGTCCCCGACGGGAGACCGTGTCGTTCGACGATTTCCGCCCGGCGAGCCTCGGGGAGGTACGCTAAAATCGCCTTTCCGAGCGAAGTCCAATGCATCTCCGTGCGATTCCCGATCGGAATCTCGTCCGCCGCGGCTTTCTTCCCGGTGCTTCGATATAGAATGACCCGTTTCCCGTTTTCTTCGACCGCAGCGCCGACTATCTCGCCCGTCACTCGGCTGAGCTCTTCGACCTTATTTCTGAGCAGTCGAGCGATATCGATCCGCTGCCGGATATCTCCGCCAACCTCGAGAAAGCGAAACGAGCGACGGTACTCTCCAGCGTCTTTGACGACGAAGCCCCGCTCAATGAGCGTGTTGAGGTGGACGTAAATCGTGCTTGCCGGAATGTCGACCGTCGACGCGAGTTCCGAGAGGCCGGCCGGTTCGACGCCGCTGAGGGCATCGAGAATCTCGAACGTCGTTTCGACCGCGCGTATTGTTTTGACGTCGCCATCGGACATGCTACGGTCTTTTCCACACTCGGTGAAAGTATTTTCCCCCTGTTCAACTGCCATTCAACTCTCTCGGAAAGAAAACTTCGAGTGTTTACCACAGAAAAAAGTACATCGAGTAACACGCTATTTTTACCTCGTGTTGACACGTATTTTCCGAGCGCGTTGAATCCGGGAGCGAAACCACGTCCCGTGAATAGGCCGAGATACCGGTTGAGAAGCCCTGTTCGATGAATGTTAACGGTAGTATAAGCGTACGTCGATATTCTGCATTTTTGACCGTGTTGAATACGAGGTACCGACAGTGGTGACCTTGCGGGGGATTACCACCGTGTCCCTCGGTTAGACGCAAGGGAAGTCGAGAACCGATGACTGGACAGGCGCTTTACCCGACGTCTGGGGTGTCGAGAAGATCGCAGCGGCCCCGGATGCGATTCAACACGGTTGGGAGCGCGTCGTTCACCTCCATTACCAACATTTATTATGCGGGATTGAGGAGTAGTCTTCAGCCGACATGAGCCAGGTAAGACTATCGAACGTGAGTAAGGAGTACGATGGGGGTATCCTCGCCGTAGAGGGGTTGGATCTCACCGTCGACGACGGGGAGTTCGTTGTCGTCGTCGGGCCGTCCGGTTGCGGGAAGTCGACGACGCTCAGGATGGTGGCTGGGCTCGAGACCGTCACCGGCGGTGAGATCGCCATCGGCGAGCACGTCGTCAACGACGTGCGGCCGCAGGACCGGAACATCGCGATGGTGTTCCAGTCGTACGCGCTGTACCCCCACATGACCGTCCGCGAGAACATGTCCTTCGGGTTGCGTCTCGCCGGGGAAGACGACGACGAGGTCCGAGACCGCGTTGAGGACGCCGCCGAGATGCTGGAGATTTCGGAGCTGTTAGACGACCTCCCGAAACAGCTCTCGGGCGGTCAGCAACAGCGGGTCGCGCTGGGGAGAGCTATCGTGCGCGACCCGGACGTGTTCCTGATGGACGAGCCGCTTTCGAACTTGGACGCCAAACTCCGGACGCAGATGCGGACGGAGATACAGCGGATTCAGGAGGACCTCGGCGTCACGACGGTGTACGTCACTCACGACCAGACAGAGGCGATGACGATGGCCGACCGTATCGTCATCCTCAACGACGGCAAACTCCAGCAGGTCGACCCCCCGGAGCGCTGTTACGACGAACCCAACAACGAGTTCGTCGCCGGATTTATCGGGTCGCCCTCAATGAACTTCTTCGAGGTGACCGCAACAGACGACGACGGCGGCGTTCGCTTCGAATCCCCGAGCTTCGAGTTCACACTGGATGTCGACGTTCCCTCTGGTGAGTACACGCTTGGTGTCCGACCGGAAGATTTCACGCCGGACTGCGAGGGAGGCTACGTCGAAACAGTCGTTGATGTCGTCGAACCGGTCGGTTCGGACAACTTCCTCTACCTGCAGACGACCCACGGCTCGTCCGAGGTCGTCGCGCGGGTCGAAAGCGAGCTCCGGCCGGCTGTCGGGGACGAGATAACGCTCGGGTTCGACGTGGACGACATGCATCTCTTTGGTAGCGACGGCGCGCGCGTCGCGGTGAGTGAGACACGACTGACGGACTCCGCCTGACATGATGTATGATTCAATCGGACGACGCGAGCACGAGTGGGCAGGATTGACCGCGGCTGAGGTCCGAGAGGTGGGAGCGAAACCGGGGTCGATTCTGGTGATTCCGGTGGGGAGCATCGAACAGCACGGCGAACATCTACCGGTGGTGACCGACTCGCTCTTGGTTGAGGCGATGGTCGATTCGGCGGTTGAGCAGACTGACGGTCTCCCCGTCGTCGTCTCGCCGACCGTGTGGAGCGGGTTCTCACCGCACCATCTCACCTTCGGCGGGACGCTGTCGCTAGACTTCGAAACGATTCGCGCGACGCTCGAGGACATCGCGCACACGGGGCTTCAAAACGACTTCGACGCCGTGTTGTTCGTCAACGGCCACGGCGGCAACGGCCCTCTCATTGGGTCCGTCGTCAGCACGGTCGGCGTCGAGACCGACGCCGAGGTGCTCGGAACAACCTACTTCGAGCTGGCGACTGACCGAATCGAGGCGCTTCGGGATACCGAAACCGGCGGGATGGCTCACGGTGGCGAGTTCGAAACGTCGCTCATGCTCGCGGTCCGACCCGACCTCGTCGGCGATTCCTCCACCCGGAACGGTGAACCACTAAACGAGTCATACCGTTGGAGCGGACAGGACCTCCTCGACGGGGGCTCAGTGAGTGTCTACCGGTCGTTCGACACGTACTCCGAGACGGGTGCCATCGGGCTCCCCGAGGAAGCGAGCGCCGAGAAGGGAGAGCGGATTCGGTCGATTATCGCCGAGGAACTCGCCTCGCTGCTCGATGCGGTTCACGAACAGAACGCGTGAGACACCGATAACGATAATGACAATAAAATATGAATAAAAACAATTATATATGTGGGGCAAATTGGTAGCGATGATGCGAGAGAATACCACAGAGGAAGCTAGCGGACAGACTCTGGACCGTCGGCGGCTCCTTCAAGCGCTCGGCGCTGGTGGCATGATTGCCATCGCCGGCTGTACCGGCGGCGGGGACGGAAGCGGAAGCGGCTCCGACGGCGAGGGCAGCGGTGAGGGTGGGGGAGACACCCAGAGCGTCCAACTCCTCACAATGGGTGTCGGTGACAACATCAAGCAGTTCTTCGAGGAGAACAACGCCGCCTTCGAGTCAGAGTACGACGTTGACGTCGAGTTCACGAGTGTAACTTGGGACAACGCACGGCAAACTGTGAACAACCGAGTCGACGGCGGACAGGCCCCGGACGTGAGCCGTTGGCCCGCTCGGTGGATTCCGCAACTCGTCGGGAAGGACGCGCTCGAACCGGTCGACGATCTAATGGACGGCAAGTTCGGCGAGAAGTTTGCCGAGGGAGTCGCCAACGGCACGATGTACAACGGCTCGCACTACGGCGTTCCGTGGGCCGCATCGAACAAGTGTCTCTACTACAACAAAGACGCGTTCGAGGCCGCCGGTCTCGACCCGGAAAATCCGGCGCTGGACACGTGGGAAGACATGCTCTCGGCGGCGAAGGCCCTCACCGAGAGCGACGAGGTGAGCGTCCCGGCACTCGGCCTCGCCGGCGCTGACGCCATCGAGACGGGGTCGCAGTACTACCACTACCACTGGTCGCACGGTGCCGACCTGGTCGACGACGAGGGGATGCCCGTCGTCAACTCCGACGGCGCCGTCGAGGCGCTTTCGTTCTACACCGACCTCCATCTCGAACACGGCGTGACGCAATCTTCACCGCTTTCGTCGACCCGACAGGACATCCGTCAACTGTTCGAGAACGGCGACCTCGGGATGGTCATCGGGCACGTTTACACGGGGCTCAACATAACCGAGTCACAGGAGAACGGTGAGGTTGACTTCGATTACGGTATCGTCCAGGTCCCGAAGGGCCCTGCGGGCCGGTACAGCCTGTTCACTATCGACACGCTGGGCATCTTCAGCCAGAGCGAACATAAGGACGTCGCGCGAGACCTGATTCGCTTCTACTTCGACGAGGAGCGCCGCTTCCAGTACTCGAAACAAAAGGGCTTCCTCCCGGTCGTCGAGGCGGTCGGCGAACGGGAGTACTTCTCCGAGTCGAAGAACTGGGGGCCGTTCGTCGAGGCGGGACAGTACGCCCGTGCTCGGCCGAAACTCAGCAATTTCAGCCAGTTCAACGACCGGATGGTCCAAGCGATACAGGAAGCGCTCGCCGACCAAAAGAGCCCGCAGAAGGCCTTGAACGACGCCCAGAGTGACCTCGAAGACGCGATGAACTAATGCAACGATATGAGCCTCGCTGAAGAACATACCCAGACAGGCGGCGATTCGCGGCTATCACAGTCCGCCGCGCACGTCAAGCGGAACCGCCGCGCATACCTTTTGATAGCGCCTGCTGCGTTATTTCTCGTCGCCGTCGTAGGGTACCCGATACTGGAGACGTTCCGCCTGTCGCTGTATCGCTCTCCCGCCGATTCGACTATCGAGACGTTCGTCGGGTTGCAACACTACGTCGACATCCTCAACAGCGACATCTTCTACCGTCTCCTCTGGCAAACGGGGCGGTGGGTCGCGGTCGGCGTCGCCGGTAAGACGTTACTCGGTCTGCTCATCGCAGTTCACCTCAAGGGCGACATTCGGGGTCGGAAGTTCTTCCGAACGGCGTTCCTCATCCCGTGGGGAATTCCGTACGCCATCTCTGCGGTCGTCTTCCGGTGGATAGAACATCCACAGTTCGGCTATCTCAACGCCATTCTGCTCAAACTCGGCGTGATAGAGCAGGGTATCGGAATTCTCGGGAACCCCGACATCGCGTGGTTAGGCGTCGTCGTGGCGGATATCTGGATCGGCACGCCGTTTATGGCGATCATCTTCCTTGCGGGTCTGCAGTCGATTCCGCAGGATCTCTACGAGGCCGCGGCCATCGACGGGGCTGAGCGGTGGCACCAGTTCCGATACATTACGCTCCCACAACTCAAGAGCGTCATCCTGATGGCGACGCTCCTCTCGACGATTTGGACCTTCGTCAGTTTCGACACTATCTGGACGATGACGGGCGGCGGTCCGATTAGCACGACCGCGACGCTGGTGATTCACATCTACCAGGTCGGCCTGCAGAACGGGCATCTCGGGCTCGGTGCCGCCTACAGCGTCATCGGGTTCCTGCTGTTGCTCCTGTTCGCTATCGTGTATCTCAGGGTCTACACCCGCGGAGGTGAGGAGCTGTGACGATGGCAGGCCACGACGAGGGCGGACTGCGCCGAGTCAGAGTCTACGGCATGCTCATCGCCCTACTCGGGATAATGATGTTCCCGTTCTACGCGATGTTCTCCAGTACGTTCAAACCGGAGTCGGAGATATTCTCCGCACCGGCGACGCTCGTGCCGTCCCAGCTGTCTCTCGGGGCGTACGTGGACGTCTGGACGCAGACTGACGTGCTCCTCTGGATCGCCAACAGTTTCGTCATCTCGCTCGGAACCGTCGTCCTGACGCTTCTGCTCGCGATCCCCGCGGCGTACTCCTGCGCGCGGAATGACTTCGTGGGCAAGCGGACGTTCCTGCTCGCCGTCCTCGTCGTCCAGATGTTCGCCCCCGTGGTTCTCATCGTGGGACTGTTCGACGTCATCAGCCGGCTCGGACTGTTCAACACGTACCTAGCCGTTATCGTCCCCGCAGCGGCGTTCACCCTCCCGTTCAACATCTGGATGCTCTACGGCTACTTCAAGACCGTTCCCGTCGAACTGGAAGAGTCCGCCCGCATCGACGGTGCCAGCCAGTTACAGGTACTCACGAAGATTGTTCTTCCGTTGACTAAACCCGCGCTCGTCGCCAGCATCACCTACACGTTCCTGTACGCGTGGAACCGGCTCCTGTTCGTGCTGACGTTCCTCACCGACAGCGGGAAGTACAACATCCCGCGCGGGGTCTTCTCGATGGTCGGCGCGCTTCAGACTGACTGGCGGATGATGCTCACCGTCTCGGTCATCGGTATCATCCCACTCCTCGTTCTGTTCGCGTTCCTTGAACAGTACATCGTGGCGGGGATGACCGCCGGCGCAGTCAAGGAGTAACGACCCTCCTGTATATTTATTATCGACCCGCGTGACGACCTGCTATGGAGTTCGCTATCTGGGCGTACCCGTGGGACGTGCTCGACGCGGGACCACGAGAGACGGGCGCTCGCATCGCCGAACTGGGCGTCGACGAGGTGACCCTCGCGACGAACTATCACGCCGTACAGGCGTTCGCGCCGCACAACCCGAAGCGGCGGACCTTCTTCGCACGCGCGAGTTCGTACTTCCGCCCTGACGGCGGCTACGGCCGCCTCGAACCGATTCCGTACGAAGGAATGACTGGTGATTGGGTCGCTGGAATCGCCGACGGTCTCGAGAACGTCCGGGTGAACTCGTGGACGGTCGGCTGCCACAACTCGCGGCTCGGGATGCGCCATCGAGACGTGACGCTGACCTCCGCGCACGGCGACGACCTCGTATTCGGCCTCTGCCCGTCGAACCCCGACGTACAGGAGTACCTCACCGGACTCGTCCGCGACCTGACCGACTCGGCGCACTTCGACCGAATCGAACTCGAGACCTTCGACTACTTCTACGGGACGGGGTTCGGTTGGCACCACCAGAAAATTCACGCTCAGCTGGGAACGCTCGGTGAGTTCCTCTTCGGACTGTGCTTCTGCGACCACTGTCGGGGGACCGCGTCGGATGCGGGCATCGACGTCGAATCAGCTCGAGAGACCGTCGCACAGACGCTCGACGAAATCGTCGATGGAACCGTTCCGCACGGCCTCTCGCCCGAGCTATGGCTCCGCGAGCACGACGCGGTCGCCGACTACGTCGACGTACGCGAAGAAACGCTGGCGACGCTCTACGCGGACCTGTCCGCGGCGAGCGGGTCGACACCGCTCGGATACTACGTCGGCGCGCCCGAACCCGGCCGCGAGTGGATGGTCGGGGCCGACCTCGACCAGCTGTCCGAGCACGTCGACTACTTCTGTCTGCCGGCGTACGAGTCCTCACGTGAGGCGGTGATGAACGCCTATCGAAGCGTCGATGCGGTGACCGATGACGTACCGTTACACGTCGGCCTCCTCCCGGGCCACCCGGCGATACACGACGGCGACACGCTCGTCGACATCGTCGACTCACTCCGGGCCGTCGACGTGCCGCGGGTCTCGTTCTACAACTACGGACTGCTGCCCGAGCGGTCGCTGTCGTGGATTCGGGAGGCCACGAACGAGAGTCTGTAACAAACGATACTTTCATACTGTCGCCCCCTACAAGCGTTTGTATGGAGATAACCGACGTGACAGCGGTTACTGTCGACGTTCCGCTGACGAGTACCGACGAGCATCTCGGAATCGCCCCGTACACCACGAATCACGGCGAACTCGAATCGATGGAGCGCGTGCTCGTCCGCGTCGATACCGACGAGGGTATCGAAGGCTGGGGGGAGATGCGCGTGTTTCTCTCGCCGACGGCGACCGAGTCGCTCATCGAAGACGGTATCGGACCGATGGTCGTCGGTCAGTCGCCGTTCGAAATCGAACGCCTTCGCCGACAGGTGTTCGTCGAGTACACGAACGTGGATATGTTCTTTTCCGCCGTCGAAACGGCCTGTTGGGACATCGTAGGGAAAGCGCTTGACCGACCCGTGTACGAACTGCTCGGCGGCTGGACCGCGCCGACCCAGAGCACGCTCCAGCACAGGTCCCACGTGGCCGACGGCACCCGGAACCCCGGTCCAGTCCCGGTCGCGTTCTGCCTCGGAATCCTGCCGCCCGAGGAGTCTCGCGTGAAAGCCCGAGAGGCACTAGACGCGGGGTTCGATGTGCTCAAGACGAAAGCGGGCAGGGACTGGCGACAGGACGTTGCGCGGATCAAGGCGATGCACGACGAGACGGACGGACAACTGGAGTTCCGACTCGACCCGAACCAGGGCTGGACGCTTGACCAGGCAGTCCGTGTCGGCGCGATGCTCGAAGACGAGGGAATCTACCTGCAGTACCTCGAACAGCCGATTCGGGTGGACTCCCACGTGTCGCTCGCACGGTTGCGACAGCGCCTTCGGCAGCCCATCGCCCCGAATGAGGACACCTACGTGCCACACAACATCTCTTCGCTCGTCGAGGCCGGCGCGATGGACGTGGGCGTCATCGACCTCACCCCGGCTGGCGGCATCAGCGGGATCCGGCAACAGGCCGCGATACTCGAAGACGCCGGCGTGCCGTTTACCCACCACTGTGCATTCGACCTCGGGATTCGAACCGCGGCAATTCTCCACGCCGTGAGCGGGATTCCGGGCTTTTCACTCCCCCCGGACTCGACGTACTACGCGTGGGAGGGCGATGTCATCTCGGAACCGTTCGAAGTTGAAGACGGCTGTCTCCCCGCGCCGCTCGGGCCCGGACTCGGCATCTCGGTCGACCGAGACGCCGTCGAAGCGTATCGAATATAGTGCAACACCATAGCAAGGTTGAATAGCTCCGACCACATCGGTGCGCACGCTATGGTTGAGTTATCACTACGAGACCGTCCGGCAATCGTAACCGGTGCCTCTCGAGGTATCGGTCGCGAAATCGCGGCGCGATTCGCGGAGGCTGGCGGAGATGTCGCCATCTGCTCGCGCTCGTTGGACGACGTGAGACCGGTCGCAGAGGAGCTCACCGCCGCACACGACGGCCGGGTCGTTCCGGTCGAATGCGACGTAACCGACCGCGACGAGGTTCGAAGCCTCGTCGATACCGCGCTCGACGAGTTCGGCGAGGTCAAGGTGCTGGTGAACAACGCGGGCGGGTCAGACGAGTCCGCGAACGTGGCGCACCGCTGCGACGAGGAGACGTTCGAGCGGATGGTCGACCTGAACCTCAAGAGCCAGTTCCTCCTGAGCAAGGAGGTCCTCCCGGCCATGGTCGCCGTCGGCGGAGGTTCGATGATCCACATGGGCTCGGTCAACGGGCTCTTCGGCATCGGTTTATCCGGCTACTCGGAGGCGAAAAGCGGTCTCCTCGCGATGTCGCGAAACATCGCGGCCCACTACGGCCAACACGGTGTTCGCTCGAACGTCATCTCCGCAGGGACGATAGAAACCGCGAGCAGGCGCGAGGAGATGGAGAACACAGAGGGCCGAACGGGCGATTCGAACGCGCGCGAAGGCTGGCTCGACCAGTACCCGCTCGGTCGCTTCGGGACACCGCGTGAGGTCGCGGACACCTCGCTGTTCCTCGCATCGGAGCTGTCCAGTTTCATCACCGGCGAGAACGTCGTCCTCGACGGCGGCCTCACAACGAGTCTCTCGACGTCGTTCATCAATGAAGTGTACGACGCGGACGAAGTACCATCACGACGGTAACCACATCAACGATGAAAGAACTAACCACAGCGGACGCACCGGACAGCATCGGACCGTACTCGCAGGGTGTCGTCTCGGGCGACAAACTCTACGTCTCTGGACAGGGACCTGTCGACCCCGAAACGGGTGAAGTCGTCGACGGGACGCCGGCGGAACAGACGATGCGAACCCTCGAGAACGTCGAGGCGATTCTGGAGGCCGGCGGATCGTCGCTCGCAGACGTGGTGAAAGCCACTGTCTTCCTCAAGGATATGCGCTACTACGACGAGGTGAACGAGGTTTACGGCGAGTATATGTCGGCACCGTATCCGGCACGGAGCGCCGTCGAGGTCGTGAAACTCCCCGTCGACATCGACGTGGAGATCGAGGTCGTCGCCGAGCGGTAACGCGCCGAGTCAACGACTCCGAGAGCACGTCCCGATCGTAGGTGAGAGCGGAAGCCGACGGCGCAACACCGCGTCGGGAGTGACGACGCTACCTTCCCACGGTCCCGAAGCGACACAGACTGTCGGGTTCCGCTTTCGTTTTGTGTAGTTCAGAACGGGTGACTCCTCGGTTGTCGCGGCCGTCGGAGCCAGTCGAACTCCTACTCCGACCGTGCGGCCTCGACAGCCTCTCTGAACACGCGAGCGTTCGCTTCGATAACGTCGAACTCGCCGCAAGCGATAGCTTCGGTGTCGACGATGGAGCTCCCAACGCCGACGGCCGTCGCGCCCGCATCGAAGAACTCGTCCACGTTGTCCAGTCCGACCCCGCCGGTCGGGACGGTCGGAATGTGTCCGAGTGGGCCACCGAGCGCCGAGATAAATCTCGGTCCGAGCGTGCCGGCGGGGAACACTTTCACCATGTCCGCGCCGGCTTCGAAGGCATTCACGGCTTCGGTCGGCGTGGCGATACCGACGAGCGAGGGTACACCGTAACGATTCGCGGTTTCGACGACGCCCTCATCGAACGACGGCGTGACGATGAACTCCGCACCGGCGAGAGTCGTCGCCCGCGCCGTCTCCGCGTCGAGGACGGTCCCCGCGCCGATGGTCACCTCGTCGGCCGCGAACGACTCAGACACGTCTCGAATCATGTTGAGGACGCTTTCGGTGTTCGCGGTTATCTCGACCGTCGAAACCCCGCCGCGGCGGAGCGCGTCAACCGTCTCGATTGCCGTCTCGGGGTCGGTCTCTCGGATGATTGCGACGATACCCGACTCTGCGATTCGCTGGGCGGTGGAAGCGACCATACCCGTAGCAGGATGACCCACGGCTTAACCTTCGGGCTCCGCGACTGCCGGGGTGCAAACTTCGTCTAGAGAGGAGTCCTTATCACGCGACTCCGCGACGTTCGAGTATGCAAAACCCACCCCGACGGAGTGGATACTGTGACGCCTGAATTGGTGACCTCCGGCGAGACGATGGTTCGCCTGTTATCTCCGAGGAGAGGCCGCTTAGAGACGAGTGACACGCTGCGGTTCAGCACCGCCGGGGCGGAGTCGAACGTCGCAATCGCGGCGTTGGGGTCGTAACCGGGACGACGCCGACGGTGTGGGAAAAGTATTTTGACAGTTCGGGCGGAGTCCTATTCGTGCCCTCCGAAATCACGACGCGGCGACGACTCCTAGCGACCGGCGGCGCGTTACTGACAGCGGTGCTCGGTGGCTGTTCACAGGTTCTCCCTGAGTCAGAGACAGACACGCGGAGTCTCGTGCTCTCGTTGTTCCCCCTCGATGGCTCGCTTGCCGAACGGTACGTCGTCGACCTGACCGAGACGCAGCCGCCGTGGGACGAAGCTGCGTTCAACGCCACGCTCAACGGCACGGCATACACGACGCGACACCACACGCCGTTCCTCGCTCGCGGGAGCGAGACACCCACCTACGCGCGTCGAAACGGGACGTACTACCACCTCGACTCGCTCGTTGTCGGCGAGGAGACCGTCAGCCATCCGGTACTCCGACTGTTCGAGGTCGGCCGCGCCGACGAACTCGACACCGCCCCGGACCACGTCACGCACTCGTCGCTTCCCGAGGGCGACCAACAGGCGGTGCAAGTCGCGTACTTCGCCGCTCGGGCGCGAGGGAACACCGGCGGCGCTCCGCGCGGCCTCGTCCAACGCGACGGCTACGTGTATCGGACCGACGACGCGGCGGAGGCGAGCGACCTCCTCGAAGAATCGGGGGCGTCCCACGTCGAATTCCGGGATACCATCTACGAAGTCGAAATCGCCCGCGAGACGTTTCACGAATCCGTCTACCGGGCCGACGCCGACCCGGTCGCCGACTCGACGGCCGAGATGGAGACGATACTTCGGGCGTCGCTCCTCGACGCGCGGGCGACCCGGGAGGCACTCTCGCAGGCGGAGCGGGAGATTCTCCGGCAAGCGGCGGCCGACACCTACCGCGAGTCGCATCCGTACTCCGAGGCGTTCACGTCGCTCCTGACGAAACTCGACCACTGGGCGTACCTCGACGGCGACATCGAGAACGACGCGGGCGTCGAGGCGGGGTCGCGTCGGTTCCTCCTGTACGACGAGCGCTACTTCACGTATAGACTCGACTTCGCATCCGAGTAACTCGCCCGTACTCTCGATTCGAGCCGAACGGAGGGTACAACCCCAGACGTGCGGCAGTCGGAGCGTCGCGTCGCCGCCGAGGGAGGCGAAAGTACGGAGCGGGAGAGACGACACGGCATCACAAAACCACGGTCGTGAACCGACGTTCGTCCAGTTTTCGGTGACGCGTCCAGCGGAGCGACTGCCGTACGATGGCGAACACCCGAAGCCGGGTTTCGTCGGGGACGCTTCAGAATATATTATTGAATACTGTCTTGTTATTCTATTAGTTCCTAAATTGATGTGAGTGATTTGAGTTCAATAACCTCGCATTTTCAGCAATAAAGAAGATTTATTGAAAATTATTTCTATATGTGTATTGAAATCACAAAATAGGCGAGAATAGTGGGTATTATTTAGATAAATGGCTATAAATGGCCTTCGCCCCGGACACACACGACGTAATCCGAGTTAGTAGCAGAAAGCCGTCTAAACGCCTATTCTGTATTCGACTGTAAAACGGACGGCCGGCAGCCATCGACATAACTTATCAAAATTTAGTATTATCTGTGTAAATGGGGTTTTTCCATTATGCATCACCTATCGACCTCGACGGGCCACCGGTCGAGTACCCGAGACCGACGAGCGACGAGCGTCCGCATCACGGCACGCTCTGTGGATTCCGGCAATTGGCCGCCACCGCACGGAGTACGCGAGAGTGGTGTCGACGGCTGCCGAAGCGTCCGCGGGTCGCAACGGTCACGGTCACGCGTCGGGCTCGGTAGCCGGCGCGTCACCGAACAGATACTGAAGCAGGTAGCCAGCGAGCAGCGCGGCGACGGTGACGAGCGCCGCGACGGGATGCTCGACGGAGAGCCCCACGGCGAGAAGCGCGAGGAAGCAGCAGGCGATTGCGGCCGTCAAGAGACCGCCGGGCGCGCGGAACGGCGCGGCAACGTCACCGCGATAGACGCGTAGCCCGACGAAGGACGCGATGTTGATGGCGTACGGGAGGACCGTCCCGACGAGCGCGGCGAGGACGATTCCACCGACGACCTGCCTCCCGATGACGACAGCGCCGGCGCCGATGGCGACGGTGCAGAGCGCGACGTACGGCGAGTTCGTCTGCTCGCTGGTGGCAGCGAACGCGCTCGGGAGGAGGCTCCGGTCGGCGAGCGCCGAGAGGACGCGCGCGGAACTGGTCAGGCCGACGAGCATCGTCGTGAAGATGGCGATGAGCGCGGCAACCGGGAGGAGGTACTGCGCGAACACCGGAAGTCCGGCGTCGCCGAGGACGGCCGAGAGCGGCGCGACCATCACGAGGTTTCCGTTCCGGAAGGCGCTCGGCGCGACCGTGAGATGGAGCGCGAGGACGATAGCGGTGTAGAACGCAGTCGTGAGAAGGAGGCTCCCGACGATTGCGCGGGGTATCGTCTCGTTCGGCCGCTTTACTTCGCCGGCGGCCGCGGGGACGACTGTCCAGGCCCCGTAGCCTGTGATAGCGAGGCCGACGGCCGCGAGGAATTCCGTCCCGCTTCCGGTGACGAACGGCGTGGCGTTCGACGCGTCGCCGTTGGCGAGGCCGACGCCGCCGACGACGGTGAGCACCGTGAGGAGGAACGCGGTGAAGACGAGGTTCGTCCGCTTGGTGACGTCGATGCCGGCGAGCGTGACGCCGAGGCTGGCAACAATCGCAAGCAGCCCCAGCGGCACCGTCTGACCCTGGACGCTTGCGAGTTCGGGAATCGCGCCGAGGTAGTTCGCCACGTACCACGCCGAGACGGCGACGCCGAACACCCACCCCAGCGCGTACGACGTGCCCTCCATGTACGAGGCGAACCGGCGGACGGCCCTGCTTCTCCCAAGGGTCTTCACGGGAAAGATAGCCGGGCCGCCCGACTCGGGAAACGCGGTTGCGAGTTCAGTGTAACAAAGTGCGATACTGACCATCCCGACCCCCGCGACCAGCCACGCGAGAACCGCGGCCGGGCCGACTAACTGACCAGTGAACGCCGGAAAGAAGAATATCGACGAACCCATCATGCCGCCGACGCTCAACAGTAGGAGGTCCCAGAGTCCGACCGTACGAGGACCGTCGCTCTCGGTAACGGCTGTCATGCCTTTCGTTCCGAAAGTTCGCATCTTAACTATTGCGCTCTTACGAGCGTTCTCCGCGGATCACGCGGTACCCGACCACGTGTCGGACGCTTCTCGCCGAGCGCGTACGCTTGATTCGAGCCGAGCGCCGCGGTCTCCTGCCAACACGTACGGACACACATTCCCAGTCTGAACGGATTAGGAAAAATTCCACATAAACGAGTAGCTAGTGGTCAGAAATAGATTAGAAACCGATATAGATAAAACAATATTCAGCTAACTGGCCTACTATACACAATTTGTCCGGCAAAATACCAAATTACAGCGTTATAATTGTAACATCTGAACCTCGTCTGCTCGGCCGCCCCGGTGAGTCGGTCCGACCGGAGTATCAGCGGCGGTGGAGTCGGGTCGTATGAGTTCTCACCCGCGCGTAGCGTGCGAGTCTGTGTGACAAAGACAAACACTAAATGCACGCATGTAACATATGATGGATATGAGCGTGACAGTCGAACGAGAAACGGCCATATCCATCGACGGACTCCGGAAATCGTTCGCCGGAGAGCCAGTACTGCGTGGAATAGACCTATCAATCGACGAGGGAGACTTCTGCGTCGTCGTGGGGTCCAGCGGGAGCGGGAAGTCGACGCTGCTGAAATGCATCTCGGGATTGCTCTCGTTCGAACGGGGCGCGGTCTTCGTCGACGGCGAAGACGTGACGAACCGCTCGGTCGAAGCGCGGGACATCGGATTCGTGTTTCAGGACTTCGAAGACCGGCTGTTTCCCCACATGACCGTCGAGGAGAACGTCGCTTTCGGCCTGCGTGAGGCCGGGACGTACGACGCCGAGGAGATATCCCGGCGGGTGGACGAGACCCTCCAACTGCTGTCTATCTCAGAGACAAAGACGAGTCTGCCCTCGGAGCTCTCGGGCGGCCAGCAACAGCGGGTGGAACTGGCGCGGCAACTCGTCCGCGAGTGCGACGTGATGTTGTTGGACGACCCGCTTGCGGACTTAGACTACAAGCTGCAAAAGCGGATGGTGCTGGAGATACGGCGAATCCACGAGGAGTTCGGAAGCACGTTCGTCTACGTGACTCACAACCAAGACCAGGCGCTGAAACTGGCCGACAAACTCGTCGTGATGAACGACGGCGTCATCGAACAGGTCGGCACGCCCGAGGAGGTGTACGACGCCCCCGAGACGGCGTTCGTCGGCCGGTTCATCGGCGACAACAACCCGCTTCTCGGGACGGTGACCGAACACGACGGCGACCGGGTCGTCATCGACACCGACCTTGGGAGCGTCGTCGCCGAGTCGCGGGAACAGCCGCCGTCGGTGGGCGAGGAGACGATGGTGCTCCTCCGGCCGGAGGACGTCGCCCTCGGGGACGACGCCGACGCGTGCGACAACGGCTCGACGGGGACCGTCGAAGACCTGACGTACACCGGCGAGTATACCGAGTTCGCCGTCTCGTTTCCAAACGTGACCCGCGAGTTCCAGGTCCGTCGCTCGGGCGATGTCCGCCGATTCGAGGAGGGCGACGAGATTCGAATCGGCTGGGACGCCGCCGAGGGCGTCTGCTACGACCGGCTGAGCGCGTCCGACTCGGTGACCGTCGACGACCTGATGGAGGTGTGAGATGGCGACGAGCGACCACACCCACGCGGACGAAGCCAGCGCGGGACTCTCGGTCGACGGCCTGACGAAGATATACCCCGACGGCACGCTCGCGGTCGACGATATCAGCTTCAGCATCGACGCGGGAGACTTCTGCGTTATCATTGGTCCCTCCGGCTGCGGCAAGTCCACGACGCTCCACTCACTCGTCGGTAACGTGCCGCCGACCAAAGGGACTGTGACGCTCGACGGACGCGACATCACGGACGCGCCGACCTATCGCCGCGACATCGGACTGGTCTTTCAGGACTTCCAGCTGTTCCCGCATCTCACGGTCGAGGAAAACATCCGATACGGGCTCGAACGGATGGACGTGTCCGCCGCGGAAGCCGACGACCACGTGGCGTCGATGGCCGAGATGATGCAGTTGGAGGGGATGCTTGACCGCGACCCCGCCGAACTCTCCGCCGGCCAGCAACAGCGCGTCGCGTTGGCCCGCTCGCTGGTGCTCGAACCGAAACTGCTCCTCCTCGACGAACCGCTCGGCGACATGGACTACAAGCTCCAAAAGCGGATGGAGCGGGAGCTGCTCCGACTCCACCGCGAACTGGAGACGACGTTCGTCTACGTGACCCACGACCAGACGCAGGCGATGCGGCTCGCCGACCAGATGGTCGTGATGAACGACGGGCAAATCGAACACTCCGGGCCCGTCAGGGAGGTGTACAACCGGCCGCGGACGGCCTTTACCGCCGCGTTCGTCGGGGACTCGAACCTGTTTTCGGGGACGGTGACCGACGTGGACGCCGGGGGAGCCGTCGCCGTCGTCGACACCGACTTCGGCGCGTTCCGCGTCTCGACCGCGAACGCCGACTCGAAGCCCGAGAACCTCGTCGACCGGTCGGTGGTGTTCGCCGTCCGCCCGCAGTTCGTTCGCCTCGAAGACGGCGAGAACGGCCTCGACTGCGACGTTGACGACGTCATCCACCGCTCCGGCGAGGGGACGCAAATAGTAATGACCGCGCGCGGGAGCGAGGGGACGAAGCAGATACAGGCGAAGTCCGACGACCGGGTCGAACCGGCCGCCGACGCGGTGACGGTCGGCTGGAACGCGGACGATGCCATCCTCCTCGAACGGACGAGCGTGGCCGGCGACGTGGACCTCCAAGAGGACATCCTCGGCGAGTAGCGGAGCCGGGGGCTGCCGAATGCGGCAGCGACACGCCGCGGGGGACACGTTCCCCTGGCACTGAGCTGTGCGTAGATTCGTCCATTGTTGTCTTCTTTCTGTGGACATCGAGTCACTGTCTGCGAAAATTTTTATACATTCTCCACAATGGGTACGGATACATGGCTATCGAGGTAGACGAGACGCGGTTCGTCGAGACGATGAAAGAGCAAGCCGAAATCGGCGGCACGGACGGAGGCGGGCTGCACCGCCTCGCGCTCTCCGACGAGGACGCCGAGATTCGGGCGTGGTTCGCAGACCAAGTGTCGGAGGCGGGGCTCGAACTCACCGTCGACGAGTTCGGCAATATGTTCGGCTACCGCGAGGGGACCGACCCCGACGCCGGGACCATCCTCGTGGGGTCGCATTTGGACTCCCAGCCGTACGGTGGCATCTACGACGGCGCGATGGGCGTCGTCGCCGCGCTCGAGTTGGTCCGCGCGCTGAACGACGAGGGAATCGAGACGAGACACCCCATCGAAATCGTCAACTGGACGAACGAGGAGGGCTCGCGGTTCCAGCCGGCCATGCAGGGCTCCGGCGTCTGGGCGGGCGAACACGACATCGAGACGGAGTACGCCAAGACGGACGCCGACGGCGAGGTCTTCGAGGAGGAACTGGAGCGCATCGGCTACAAGGGCGACGTGCCCGCCGAACCGCAGCGCGACTACGACTCGTACCTCGAACTCCACATCGAGCAGGGACCGTACCTCGAAGAGAACGACGCCGACGTGGGAATCGTCACGGGCATCGTCGGCTTCACCTGGGGCGCGATTACCTTCCACGGCGAGGCCGACCACTCGGGGCCGACGCCGATGCACTACCGGAGCGACGCCCTCGTTGCCGCGGCGGACGTCATCACACAGATTCGGCGCATCCCCGACACGCTGGGCGAGCGGACCGTCGGCACGACCGGCTACATCGACGCGAAGCCCAACTCCATCAACATCATCCCCGAGGAGGTGACGTTCACGTGGGGATTCCGCGATCCCGACGAGGCGGTCATCGAGGAGGCTAGGGCGCGCGTCCTCGCGGAGGCGGAGGCGACCGCCGAGCGCGAGGGCGTCAACTGGGAGTACGAAGACCGGATGTGGACCGACCCGGTTCGGTTCGCGGACGGCTGCGTCGACGCCGTCGAACTGGCGACCGAGGAACTGGGCTACGACGGTATGCGTATCTTCAGCGGTGCGGGACACGACGCGACTCACACCCACAAGGTGATGGACACGGGGATGGTGTTTTCGGTCTCCGAGGACGGCAAGAGCCACAGCGAGGACGAATACACGAGCTGGGACGACTGCTACAAGGCGGCCAACACGCTGGCGAACGCCGCGTACGAACTGGCCACGGAGTAATTATGAAGGCAAATTTCGACCGCGAGTTCACTCGCGCAGGCATCTGGAACTGGGAGAAACCGCACATCGAAGACGAGATTCGGTACGCACAGTACGCCGAGGAGGCCGGGCTGGACTCGGTCTGGCAGGGGGAGTCGCGGCTGGTCCGCGACGCCATGACCGTCATGGGCGCGTACACGCAGGTCACAGACGAGATAGATCTCGCGCCCGGTGTGACGAACTGCTACACGCGGAACGTGGCGGTGATGGCACAGACGTTCTCGACGCTCCACGAGCTCTCGGGCGGGCGGATGAAACTGGGCATCGGCGCGTGGTGGGACCCGCTGGCGTCGAAAGTCGGCATCGAACGGGAGCACCCGCTCCGTCGGATGTGGGAGTACTGTACCGTCACCAAGCGCCTGCTGGACCTCGAAAACGTAACGTACGAGGGGCAGACGCTCTCCGTCGACGACATCGAACTCGATCTCGTTCGCTCGGACGCACAGCCCCGTGACGTGCCCATCTACGTCGGCGCGACGGGCGAGACGATGCACAAGCTGACCGGCGAACTGGTCGGGAAAGGCATCGCCGGCGGCATCTTCATGAACTACCTTATCCCGCCCGAGCACAACCTGAAAGGCCTCGAAAAGCTGAAAGAGGGCGTCGAAAAGCAGGACGGGACGCTGGAAGGCGCCGACCGCCCGCAGCTCATCGCCGTCGCAATGGACGAGGACGCGGACGTGGCCATCGACCAGGCGCGCGGTCTCGCCACACAGTACATCGGCCAGCAGCCGCACATCAGGAAGGCGTCGGGCATCGATCCCGAACTGGCGGAGAAAGTTCAAGCCGAGATGGGCGGGTGGCCGGCCTCCGCCGAGGACATCGAGCGCGCCTCGCAGTACGTCGACGACGACGTGGTGACGAACATCGTCGCTGCGGGCACCCGCGACGACGTTATCGACCGGGTCCGCGACTACTGTGCCGCCGGCTGTACCGAGCCGGTCGTCTACCCCCTGACGGACAACATGGAGGCGGTCATCGACGCGCTGGCCGAAGCCAAAGCAGAGGCGTAGCAGCGGAGTCGTCGAGGAAACGAGCGGAGCGAAGCGGAGAGCTGACCGGACCGAACCCCGACCACAGCTTTATCGCGGCCGCCGCCGACATCGAGTCATGAGCCGAGTAGCGAACAAGACGGCGTTGATCACCGGCGCGTCCAGCGGCATCGGCCGCGGCGTCGCCGTCGCACTCGCGGAGGCGGGCGCGACGGTCGGGGTGAATCACTATCCGAGCGACGAGGAGCGAACGCGGGCGGCCGAGGTGGTCGCCGAAATCGAGGCGGCCGGCGGCGAGGCGGCAGCCTTTCCCGGCGACGTGAGCGACGCGGCGAGCGTCGACGAACTCGTCGACGGGTTCGAGGCGACGTACGGGACGCCGGACGTGCTCGTCAACAACGCCGGCATCCTCAGGCGGTCCCGTCTCGACGAGATGAGCGTTGCGGAGTGGGACGAGGTGTTGGACGTCGACCTCCGCGGGGTGTTCCTTGTGACCCGCCGCGTCGTCCCGGGGATGATCGACCGCGGGTCGGGGAGCGTCGTCAACGTGGCGTCGCAGTTGGGCTTCAAGGGTGCGGCGGGGTTCACCCACTACTGCGCCGCCAAGGGCGGCGTCATCGCGTTCACTCGCGCGCTGGCGCGCGAAGTCGCCCCCGACGTGCGCGTGAACGCCATCGCGCCCGGGCCGGTCGAGACGCCCCTTCTCAGCGACATCTCCGAGCAGTGGCGGCGCGAGAAGGCGGCCGAACTCCCGATGGAGCGGGCCGGCCGCGTCGAGGACGTGGCACCGACGGCGGTGTTTCTCGCCAGCGACGAGAGCAGCTACTACACGGGGCAGACGCTCTCGCCGGACGGCGGCGACGCCATGCACTGAGCCGTCCGTGTCACAGCATACCGTGGACTTATATTGGTGGCTCCGAATGGCTCTCTGTAGATGTCGACACAAACCGAACGTTCCGAGGAGACTGTAGCGTCGGGTCAGTCCCCGATCACGGGGGTCATCGAGGCCGTCAGCGTCAAGCGAGTACTTCTGGCGTACTTCCTGCTTGCCGCGGCGTACATCTATTTGCCCATCTTTTCGGTCATTGCGTTTTCGTTCAATTCGGGTGGGCTGACGTTTCCATTCGTCGAGTTCACCTTCGAGTGGTACGGAGAGTTGCTTGCCAACGAGGGACTCATCGAGGCCGTCCGGCGGTCGGTCACGCTGGCGCTCGTCGTGACCGTCATCACGACGGTGCTTGCGACGGCGACGGCGCTGGCGTACCGCTACGACTTCTGGGGACAGCGCGGCCTGCTGTTTCTCCTCATCCTGGGCATCATCACGCCCGGCATCACGTACGGCGTCGGCGCGACGCTGCTTCTCAACGAGGTGCTCGGGCTGACGAAGAACCTGTGGCTCGCGGTTCCTGTCCACGTCGTCTGGGCGCTTCCCTTCGCGGTCATCGTCCTCCTCGCGGGGTTCCCGCCGGCGCTCAAGGAAAACGAGGAGGCCGCACGCGTGCTGGGCGCGGGGCCACTCTCGCGGTTCCGAAACGTGATACTCCCGCAGATAGCGCCGACACTCCTCGGTGCGGCCGTATTCGCATTCACGCTGTCGTACAACGAGGCGACGCGGAGTCTCCTGCTCGTGGGGAATCAGAACACGATGCCGCTCGAGGTATTCGCCATCGCCGCCGGCACGCGCGTCCAGCCCTACCTGTTCGCGCTCGGGAGCCTCACCACCGTCTTCTCGACGCTCCTCTTAGCCGCCGCGGGACTGCTCATCGTGTACAACCGCCGGTCCTGAGGGTCGGTGACTCGGACCGGGTCGGCGGTCTGCGATATTCTTGGACCGTTCAGAGACGTCGCGTGACGGTCAGTGGCTGGTCCACCCGCCATCGACTGAGAGCACCGCTCCGGTGACGAAGTCGCTCTCGTCGGAGGCGAGAAACAGCGCGGCGTCGGCCACGTCTTCGGGCGACCCGAACGTCGGCCACGGCGTCGCGGCCTCCCATTCGGCGATTATCTCGGGGGCGTTCTCGCGCCACTCGACGTTCTGCGCCGTCTCGATGATACCGGGAGCCAAGGCGTTGATGTTCACCTCGTCGGGCGCGTAGTCCAGCGCCATCTGGCGGGTGAGGTTGGCGACGGCCCCTTTCGAAGCGCAGTAGGCGGCGCTCCGGCCGCCGCCGACCAGTCCGAAGATGGACGCGAGGTTGACGACCTTGCCGGCGCTCTCGCGGAGGTGCGGCAGGGCGTACTTCGAACAGAGGAACGTCCCGCGGGCGTTCACGTCTACGATGGCGTCCCAGTCCTCGACGGGCGTCGCTTCGGCCTCATACTGGTAGTAGATGCCCGCGTTGTTCACCAGCACGTCTAACTGACCGTAGGAGTCGACCGCGTGTTCGACGGCCGCCTCCGCCGCCGCCGGGTCGGACACGTCGCACTCGACGAAGGAGTACTCCGCGCCGGTGTCGTCTAATTTCTCGAACACTGACCGCTCGTCGTCCAGTTTCGGCTCCCGGCGCACGTCGGCGACGACCACCGTCGCCCCCTCGCGGCCGAACGCCGCCGCGATTGCGTTGCCGATACCGCTCGATGCACCAGTGACTAACGCGACCGAACCGTCTAATCGTGACACGTGGTGTCAATTCATATCGCGGTACAAGTAGTTAGCGACGGGGGAGCAACCACGGGAGCGAAACGTCCGTTTCGGTCCGCTCCGTCGGGCGGGCGGGTGAAACCCAATCGGTCACACAAATATCCGAAAAAGACGCAAAAGACTAAGTAGTGTCGTTATAGACTCCTATTCCATGCCTGATAGCATGAATAGGCGAAACTTTGTAAAGTTTGCGAGCGGAGCGGCCGCCGGGGCCGCCCTCGCCGGATGCGCCGGGAACGGCGGCGACGGCGGATCGGGGACGACGAGCGGCTCCGGTGAAGGTGACACGACGTCGAGCAGTTCCGGCGGCGGAACCACCGACGGGTCTCGGCCGCTGGAGTGGATCGGTCCCGCGTGGGCGGTTCGCGACGGACAGGCTGACAAGTTCACCGAGATGACCGATATCTCGGTTAACGTCACCACGGCCGACATCCCGACGACCCAACAGCAGGTGCTCAGCGGCGGGCAGGCGAACATGGACATGGTCTCGTCGGACTCGCCCGGCGCGGGCGCTATCGTCCAGGACAATGACGCGAGTATTCCCGTCCCGGTCGACGAACTCGACAACTGGAACCCCGACCTGGTGTCGGACCTGTTTACCAACCCCACCGAACGGCTGAGCCACCTGGGAGAACAGACCGAGACGGTGCTCGACCTGCTGTGGGCCGACGACGAGCAGACCGAGATGCTGCTGCCGCCGCACGTGTACAACTTCGACGCCATCGGCTACAACCCGACGCAGGTGGACGACGTGAGCACGTGGTCGGCGCTGTTCGACGACCAGTACTCGGGGCAGGTGGCGATGGGCGCGGTGTCGTCTATTGCGATTCCGGAGACGCTGATGCATCTCCTGGACAACGACATGATAGACGCCGACATCGGCCAGCTCAACAACCCGACCGAAGAGCAGATGGACCAGGCGGTCGACTTCCTCGTCAGCGAGAAGCAGGCGGGACAGTTCCGCTCGACGTGGACCGCCTACGGAACCTCAGTGAACCTGATGGCGTCCGAAGAGGCCATCCTCGGCGACCTCTGGCAGCCGGCGGCGATGGACGTCCGCCGGAGCGGCACGCCGTGTACCTACGCCACGATGTCCGAGGGCGTGCAGGGCTACCGCTACTGGTACGGTGGCATCGCGCCGTTACGTCCCGGCGCGCGCGACCGGAACAACCTCAACGAGGTGTACTCGCTCATCAACGATGTCCACTACGGCGCGTGGTTCCCGGGATACATCCAGAACTGGGGATACTCGGTCCCGCACTACCCGAACCAGGAACTCGTCCGAACCGGTTCTGACGAGTCCGGCGAGGGGATGGGTCCGGAGTACTACGACTGGGCCTACGAGGGCGAGAGCACCTACACCCCCCTCTCGGAGACGCAGTTCGAGTCCGAGGCGCTGTTCGACCCCATGGAGTACGAGTGGTCGATGGAGGAAGGCGACTCCGCCAGCGACGGCATTGCCCGCGACTCCGGCCCAATCGAGGAGCGCATCGACCGCATCGGCTTCTTCCAAATCTGGCCCGACAACTCCGAGTATATGCTCTCGCGGTGGTCGGACTTTACCAGCGCCTGAACCGACGCCCACCGCGGTGCGAAATTTATTTGTACCGTCCTCGTGACTTGCCAACACATGGCATTAGAAACGTCCGAAGACACGACCACGCCGAGCCTCGGCGAGCGGTTTCGGTTCGGCGAAGTGCAGGCGCTCGTGACACCGACGGTGCTTTGGTTCTCCGCGTTCCTGCTCGCGCCGCTTGCGATTATCGCCGTGTACAGCTTCCTCACCTACGAGAGCTTCAGTGTCGTCTGGGAGTTCTCGCTGACCGCCTGGGAGTCCGTGTTCGACCAGACAGTCTACTCCACGTTCGTCAGGACGCTCGTCGTCGGCGTTGGCGTGACGGCGCTGTGTCTGCTGTTCGGCTACCCCATCGCGTACTACCTGCGGTTTTACACGAGCGAGAGCGGCGGCACGCTACTGCTTTTGTTCCTCGTTATCCCCTTCTGGACATCGGCGCTCATCCGCACCATCGGGTGGAACCCAATTCTCGGACGGACGGGCGTCATCAACAGACTGCTCCTCTGGGTCGGCGTCGTCGAGGAGCCGCTCAGTTGGCTGTTATTCTCCCCATTCTCGCAGATGGTGGGATACGTCGCCGCGTACGTGGTGTTCATGGCCGCGCCCATCTTTGTCTCGCTGTCGCAGATAGACGAAGACCTGCTCGACGCCTCCGAGACGCTCCGCGGCGGGCCGGTGGCGACGTTCAGACACATCACGCTCCCATTGAGCCTGCCCGGGGTGACCATCGGTGCCATCTTCGTGTTCGTCCTCTCTATCGGCGACTTCATGGTCCCGCAGTTCCTCTCGGGCGGCGAGTCGACCATCACCACACTCATCTATCTCGCGGTGAACAACGGGCTGAACTACCCCAACGCGGCCGCGCTCTCTATCGTGCTCCTACTCGTTATCTTCGTCGTCGTCTACGCGATGACGCGCATCGTCGACATCAGCGAGATTACGCAAGGGTGAGGATGGCATGGCCGCCGGCGTAGCGCCCGACTACCGGCTATTTTTGCGACAACGCGCTCAGTTATATTCTCTCCGCGAAAGCGTACTAATGCTTAGCATGGGAGACATTGACGTAGCTATCGGTGTAGACGCCGACTGTGTAGCTGGCTGGCTCGGGTCGTACGGCGGGGCCGACTCGCCGGCGGACCTCTCTCGGGGCCTCTCGGCGGGCAACGAGGGAATTCCGAGAATGGTCCAGCTGTTCGAAGACGAGGGTATCGACACGACGTGGTACATTCCCGGCCACACCATCGAGACGTTCCGCGACGAGGTGGAGGCGGTCGCCGCGGGCGGCCACGAAATCGGAGTCCACGGGTACTCACACGAGAACCCGACGGACCTCTCGCGGGAACAGGAAGATGCCATCATCGAGAAATCTATCGAGCTCATCGAGGATGTGACGGGCGACCCGCCGGTGGGTCACCGCGCGAGCTGGTGGGAGTTCAGCGAGAACACGCCGGAACTGGTCGAGAAACACGGCTTCCTGTACGACAGCAGCCTGATGGAACGAGAGTTCGAGCCGGGCTACATGCGGAAAGGCGACAGCTGGACGAAGATTCAGTACGAACAGGACGCCGAGACGTGGATGTCGCCGTACGAGTACGGCGCTGAGACCGACGTGGTGGAGATACCTATCAGCTGGTATCGTGACGACATTCCGCCGATGCTGTTCATCAAACAGCCCCTCTACCACTCGGGGTACAAGGACCCGAACATGATGTACGAGCAGTACTACAAAAAGCAGTTCGAGTACCTGTACAACCGCCGCGGGGCGGGCGTCTACACGTTCACCATCCACCCCGACCTGCACGGCCTGCCACACATGATTCCGTTCCTCGAAGACTTCATTCAGTACGTGAAGAGCCACGAGAACGCCGAGTTCAAGACGCTCGAAGCGGTCGCCCGGAAGTACAAAGACGACCCGAGCGTCTACGAGAGCGAAAGCGGCTACGTCTGACCAGACTGTCAGCGACCGACCGTCAGTGCGACGACCGTCTCCGAACCGACTTTTTCGACGTTTCGACCGCGACGAACCAGCGCCGCGAGCGTCCGCGGCCGGCCGGTTACTCGAACGCTGCGCGGATAGCCGCCAAGTCGTCGCCGACCGATTCCAACACGAGCATGAGCTTGATGCGCGCCTTGTGTGCCGGGAGGTCCGACCCGTCGATGACGCGGCGGTCACGGAGCGTCTCTCCGCCACCGGGTGACCCGTACACCGGCGCGACCGCCCCGCCCTGACACCGCGTCGTGACGACGACGGGGTAGCCGTCTTCGGCCAGCGAGCCGGCGGCCTCGCCCAGCGCGTTCGTCGCATTCCCCAATCCGGTCCCTTCGAGGACGACGCCGTCGGCCCCCGCCTCGACGACGGACCGGAGCTGTCGGTCGTCGGCCCCGATGTAGCTCTGGACGACGGCCACGTCTTTCGAAGACTCGATGGCGTCCACCGACGCGGACCGACTCCCGGGTTTGCGGAGGAGGCGCGTTCCCTCGCGGGTGAACCGAGCGACCGGTGACGCGTCCGGCGAGGCGAACGCATCGAGGTCGCTGGTGTGTATCTTGGTCGCGTCGCGGGCGGCGTGGAGTTGCTCGTCGAAAGCGACGTAGACGCCGCCGCGCCCCGTGAACGACTCGTCGACGGCCGCGCGGACGGCCGTGAGGAGGTTGCTCGGGCCGTCGGCGCTTACCTCGTTCGGGCGGCGCTGCGCGCCGGTGAACACCACCGGCACGTCGAGGTCCAACGCGAGGTCAAGGTAGTACGCGGACTCTTCCATCGTGTCCGTTCCGTGGGTGACGACGACACCGTCGGCACCGTCCACGGCGGCGTCGCGCGCCGCGTGAGCGGTCGCCGCGACCGTCTCGAAGTCCATGTCGAAGCTCGGACGGAGCGCCACGTCCCGTACCTCGACTTCGGCGTACTCACCGAGTTCGGGAACGGCGTCAACGAGCGCCGCGCCGCGCTTGCTCGGCGTCGCGCCGCCTTCGCCGTCGGTGCTTGCGATAGTGCCGCCGGTGCTGAGAACCGTGACCTGTGGAGGCATATGAGTGCTGTTGGGGCTCCGCGGATTAGCTCTTTCGTCCACGCAAACGCGAGCGGCGGCCCGGTGAGACCCCGCGACCACGGCCGGCGACGCTCGACCCGCCGACGACCGCCGACACACCTCAACGGCGAACGTGTCGGTCGAGGGAACAATGCAGCAGTCTGCCAAACAATATTAAGAATCAATGGAACTATTACGATTATAGCTCTGTAATTTGGAGGGCGGTGACTCCGGTTGCACCGCCTGGTGACGGACGAAACGAATCTGACGAACGACTCGGTTCAGCGGCGATCGGGTGAACCTTTTTACTATCGGCCCGGAATTATCGATGGTATGCCAGTCGACACACTGATTACTGGTGGTACGGTCGTCACCGCGACGGACACGTTCGACGCCGACGTAGCGATAGACGGCGAGGAAATCGTCGCCGTCGGCGACGCGTCGTCGATGCCGGACGCGACGGAGACGATTGACGCCGAGGGACTGCTCGTGATGCCCGGCATGATTGACCCGCACGTCCACATCGACGACATGTTCTCGATAGACACCCACGAGACGGCGTCGGCGGCGGCGGCCCTCGGGGGCGTCACCTCCTACGTCGACTTCGCCTGGCAGGCGTGGACGGGCGAGTTGTCCATCTTCGAGGAAGGCGGGACGCTGTTAGAGGGTATCGAGCGCAAGCGCGAGAAGGCCGCGAACGCCCACGTCGACTACGCCTTCCACGGGGCTATCACCCGCGAGGACCCGGCGGTGCTGTCGGAGCTCGCAGACGCCGTCGACGCAGGGGTCTCCTCGTTCAAGATGTTCACCACCTACGAACACGGCCTCTCGAACGGGTTCATGCACACCGTGATGGAGGAGATAGCCGACATCGACGCCGTCGGCGTCTACCACACCGAGGACGCCTCGCTCATCGACGCGCTCACAGCGCGGTTCAAAGCGGAGGGTCGCGGCGACCCGACCGATTACCTGCAGTCGCGGCCGGACTACGCCGAGGCGATGGCCGCCGAGGATGCCGTGCGGATGGCCCAAGAGACGGGGGCGAAGTACTACGGCATCCACACCTCCTGCCGCAAGTCCGCGGAGGTGCTGTCGCAGTTCCGCGACGACGGCTCGGCGGTCCGCGCAGAGACCTGCACCCACTACACGACGCTCACCGACGACGTGTTCGAGACGCAGGGTAACCTTCCCATGATAGCGCCGCCAATCCGCAAACAGGATGACGTAGAGGCGATGTTCGAACATCTCGCCGACGGCACGCTCGACGTGGTTTCGACGGACCACTGCGGCTACAAACGCGAGTCCAAGGAGGTAGACAACTGGTGGGACTCGACGTTCGGCGCGAACGCCCTTCAGGTGTCCGTGCCGGTGTTCCACGACGAGGCGGTCAACGAGCGCGACTTCTCGTACCCGTTCCTCGTCCGCGTGATGAGCCGGAACCCCGCGCGCATCTTCGGGATGTCGGACAAAGGCACTCTGGACCCTGGCACGGACGCGGACGTGATTCTGTTCGACCCCGAGGAGACGTACACGATTACTGCCGAGGACAACGCCTCGAACGCCGACTTCTCCATCTACGAGGGCCGAGAGGTCACCGGTCGCGTGAAAAAGACGTTCGTCCGCGGCGAACTCATCGCTGACGACGGCGAAATCGTCTCCGAGCCGGGCCACGGCGAGTACATCAACCGGGAACTGCCGGACTGGGACGCCTGAGACCGCCGGGAGGGACAGGCTTTTCACCGTCTGGTCTCATTCGACGTGTGAATGAGTAACGCAGCACAGGAGCCAGCGGTGCCGACCGACAGCGACGGCGCACCGCTGTTTCCACACGCGAACGTGGTCGCGGTGAACGCCTTCGCCGACGTGCTGGCCTCCGCGCTGGGGCCGGCGTCGCGCGACAAGATGATTGTCAACGCGCTCAGAAGCCGCGGGCCGGACGAAAACGAGGTTCCCCACGCGGCCAACGAGATGACAGCCGACGACATCACCGTCACGAGCGACGGGGCGAGCCTGCTGGAGTCGCTTCCGACCACGCATCCCATCGCGCCGGTCGTGACGCGGGTTATCGGCCCGGAGCGGCCGGGCGAGACGGCCGTCGAGGGCGCGGACATCCCCGACGGCGTCACCGCGACGGTGGTGCTCATGTCGGAGCTGCTCGACGAGGCGGTCGAGCTGTTCGACCGAGGTGTCCACCCGTACGACCTCCGAGCCGGTTACCACCGGGCGATGGACGCCGCCCTCGCGGAACTTGACGCGGCGACGACGCCGCACGACGGCCGGCGAGCGACGGACCTCGCGATTGCGCGGACCGCGATGACCGGAAACGACGTGGGCGGCGTCGTCGGCGGGTTGGCCGAGGGCGTCGTCGACGCCGTCGACGCCGTCGGCTTCCCGACCGAGGCGACGCTTGCGGTGCGGTGCGTGAGCAAGGGGTCGATGAGTGACTCCCGGCTCGTCGACGGCGCGGTGCTCGGCGTGAACCACCGCGTCTCGGAGGAGATGCCTGTCCGCGTCGAGGACGCGACCGTGCTCGCGCTGGGCGGATTCAAGCGGTCGCTGTCGGACCCAGAGCTGTGGACCGAGGGCGCCTCTCTTGACCTCTCGTCGCCCGACGACGCCGCGGCGATGGAAGACGTGTACACGGAGCGGCGCGAGCGGGTGGTCGACCGCATCGACGACCTCGGGGTCGACGTCGTCGTCACCCGCCTCGGCATCAACGACGAGTACCAGCGACTCCTCGCCGACCGCGGCATCGTCGGCATCAGGCGAGTGAACCGGCTCCATCTCGAACAGGTGGCGCGGGCGACGGGCGCAAGCGTCGTGACCAACCCGACCGACGTCTCCGCGGGCGACCTCGGACACGCCGGCGTCGTCGAGGAAGTGATGCGCGAACCGCGCCGGCACCGCCGGAAAAACCGGTTTATGACCGTCTTCGAGGGCTGTGAGAACCCCGACTCGGTGACGGTGCTCCTCCGCGGTGTGACCGATCAAATCGCGGCGCAGGCGACGAGCGAAGTGCGGAAGGCCGCCGCGGCCGTCGGCGCGGCCCGCGGCCGCGGCGGGAACCGGGGTGGTGTCATCCCCGGCGGCGGCGCAATCGAACTCCGCATGGCCGCCGCCGTCCGCGAGGCCGCGCGCGCGGAGCCGTCGCGGGCGCAACTGGCGATGACGGCGTTCGCCGACGCCCTCGAAGCCGTCGTGGCGACGCTCGTCCGCAACGCGGGCGAAGACCACGTCGAACTGCTGGCCGACCTGAAGGCGGCACACGCCGCGGGCGACGACGCCGCGGGGTTCGTCCTTCCGGACGGCGAGGTCGGAAACGCCGCCGAGTGCGGCGTCTTCGACGCCGCGGCGACGAAGCGCCGGGTCGTGCTGCGCGCCTCGGAGGTGGCGAATCTCGTGCTCAGAGTCGACGACGCCGTGGACGCCGACTTCACCGAGGAGCCGGCGGGACCGGGCGAGGCAATCTACGACGAAGAGGCCGAAAAACACGCTGACTACCTCGAACACACCGACGGGACGCGCTGGGATATCTGAGACGCGGCGCGTCGACGTGTGGGTGCCGACGGGTGGTCGCTGCCGACCTCGAAAAAGAAGCAACCGTGTTCCGTTCGATTCGGGTCGCGTCAGGCGTCCGGCCAGCGCTCGATGTAGACGGCCTCATCGGTGTAGAAGCGAATCGCGTCGTCGCCCTGCGCGTGGAGGTCGCCGAAGAAGGAGTCCTTCCAGCCGCCGAAGTGGAAGAACGCCATCGGCGCGGCGGTGCCCGCGTTCACCGCGAGGTTGCCCGCCTCCACCTCGTGTCGGAACCGCTTGGCGTCGGCCCCGCGGTCGGTGAACAGACTGGACGCGTTGCCGAACTCGCTTCGGTTGACGACCTCGACGGCGTGGTCGAAGTCGTCGGCGCGGACAAGCGCCAACACCGGCCCGAAAATCTCCTCGCGAGCAATCGTGTCGTCGGGCGACACGTCGCCGAAGACGGTCGGCCCGAGGAAGCTCCCCTCGGCGGGCACGTCGGCGTCGCGGCCGTCGTACAGGAGCGTCGCCCCCTCTTCGACCCCGGTTTCGACGTACTCCTTGACGCGGTCGCGGGCCGCCCCGGAGATGAGCGGGCCCATGTCGACGTCCTCGGAGAGACCGTTGTCCAACGTCATCCCCGCCGCGATGTCGACGACGCACTCTGCGAACTCGTCGTAAATCGCGTCCTCGACGACCGCGACGGGGTTGGCGAGGCAGCGCTGGCCCGTGTTGGCGAACGCGGATCCGATGGTCTGTTCGGCCGCGAAGTCGAGGTTCGCGGAGGCGGCGACGACGATATGATTTTTCGCGCCGCCCTGCGCCTGCACGCGCTTGCCGTGCGCGGCGGCCGTCTTGTAGACGTGCTTGGCGACGGGCGTGCTCCCGACGAAGGAGATGCCCTCGACGCCGTCGTGTTCGACGAGCGCGTTCACCGTGTCGGCGCCCCCGTTGACGAGTTGGACGACGCCGTCCGGGAAGCCGGCCTCGTCGACGAGTTCGAAGATGAGCCGGGCGGTCACGGGCGTCTTCTCGCTCGGCTTGAGCACGAACGCGTTGCCGGTGGCGACCGCGTACGGCAGGAACCACAGCGGAATCATCCCCGGGAAGTTAAACGGCGTGACCGCAGCGAACACCCCGAGCGGCTTTCTGACCGCCGTTTCGTCGATGCCGGGCGCGGCGTTCGGAAGGTGGCCCGCCTGCATCATCGACGGGATGCCGCAGGCGACCTCGACGTTCTCGATGCCTCGGCGCAGTTCGCCTTTGGCCTCGTCGAACGTCTTGCCGTGCTCGCGGACGAGCGCCTCGGCGATGTCGTCTTGGTTCGCTTCGAGCAGTCGCTTCAGCTCGAACAGGGGTTGGATGCGCTCTTCGACGGGCGTCGACCGCCACGTCTCGAACGCCGCCTTCCCCGCGCTCACCGCGTCGTCGATGTCCGCCGCGGTGCTGTAGGTGACCGACGCGACGGTGTCTCTCGTCGCCGGGTCGACCACGTCCCGCCCGTCGTCGCCGGACGCCGGACGCCATTCCCCGTCGACGTAGTTCTGTACTTCGCCTCCCGCTGAAGCGTCTTCTCGCATGGTACGTTCGACTGCAGTTCGCTCCCAATTAAGTCTTTCCTACGATTTTCGAAATATAGCTCTAAAGAAAGAATTTGTCCATTGAATTTCAAAGAGTCTCGAACGCTGTTCTAGAAATAAGCATCTAGTGCAAAGATTAATCAATAGCAGGGTAGTAGTCGTTCAACAACGATGCCGGAGCGAGAACCAAGCGGCGGGTCCGAACTGAACGAGACGGAGCGGGTCGACAAAGAGCACGTGTTCGGGACGTGGTCGTTCCAGAAGGACGTATCGCCGACGCAGGTCGTTGACGCCGACGGAGCGCAGTTCACCACTGCGGACGGTGGCCAGTACGTCGACTTTTCGAGCCAGTTGATGTGCTCGAACCTCGGTCACTCCGCGGACGCGGTCATCGACGCGGTCGAAGAACAGATGCGGAAGGCGGCGTACGTCTCGCCGGGCTACACGACCGATGCGCGGGCGAAGCTCGGAAAGAAGCTCGCGGAGGTGACACCCGGGGATCTCTCGAAGACGTTCTTCTCCACGAGTGGAACCGAAGCGGTGGAGGCGGCAATCAAAATCGCCCGGTTCTATACGGGGAAACAGAAAGTCGTCTCGCGCTATCGTTCGTACCACGGCGCGACGTACGGGTCGATAAGCGTCACCGGCGACCCCCGCCGGCTGCCCGCCGAACCGGGGATTCCAGGGACTATCAAAGCGCCCGACCCGTACGCCTACGGCTCGACGCTTGACCCGATGGAGAGTGTCGAGTACATCGACGAGATGCTCGAACTCGAAGGCGACACCGTCGCGGCGATTCTGGTTGAGCCAATCGTCGGGTCGAACGGCATACTCGTCCCACCGGACGAGTACCTGCCGCGGCTGAAGGAAATCGCCCACGACCACGGGGCGCTGCTCATTTGCGACGAGGTGATGTCCGGGTTCGGACGGACCGGCGAGTGGTTCGGCTGCGACGTGTTCGACGTCGAACCCGACATCATGACGATGGCGAAGGGGCTGACCGGCGCGTACCAACCGCTCGGGGCGACCATCGTCACGTCCGAAATCGCCGAGCACTTCGAGGAGAACATGTTCTGTCACGGTCACACGTACTCCGGCCACCCGGCCGCCGTCGCCGCCGGCCTTGCAACCATCGAGACCTACCAAAAAGAGAACCTCATCGACCGCGCCAACGAGATGGGCGGGTACGTCGGCGAGCGCATCGAGGAGCTCGCGGCGGACCATCCCAGCGTCGGCGAGACGCGCGGCGTCGGTCTGTTCCGCGGCATCGAGCTGTCGCGCCGCGCCGACGAGCGCGTCCCCTTCGGTACACGCTCGGACAAGATTAGTTCGGGGAGCACCGTCGTCGACGAGGTGGCCGCAACCGCGAAGGAAAACGGGGCGTACGTCGCGAACATGATCAACACGCTCATCATCGCGCCCCCGCTCACCATCACGAAAGACGAAGTCGACACCGCCATCGACGCGCTCAATGCCGGGCTGGCGGTGTCCGACGCGGCGATGGACTAGCCCCGACGGACCGACACGGCTTTTTCCCGACGGCGCATAGCCGTCGGTATGACCAACGGACTCCGGTCGGTCGCGGATTTGGATGAGACGGACCTCGCCATCCTCGAGCGCGTCGAAGCCGACTTCGACGTGAGTTTGGAGACGCTGGCGGTTGAACTCGACATCTCGAAATCGGCCGTCCACTACCGGATCAACAAGCTGAAAGAAAGTGGTGTGATCCGCGGCGTCACGGCCGACGTGGACCCGCGGTCGCTCGGGTTGGAGATGGTCGCCATCACCGACGTCTCCGTCACCCACGAGACGGGTTACTCCGACGAAATCGGCGCGGAACTCGACGCCCTCGTCGGCGTCGAACAGGTGTACTACACGATGGGCGACATCGACTTCGTCGTCATCAGTCGCGTCCAATCCCGAGAACAACTGAACGCGCTCATCGACCGGATGGTGGCTATCGATGGCGTGAATGAGACCTCCTCGAAGTTCGTGATGCAGGAGTTCGAAAACGACCGCAGATACGTCTCGAACCTCAGCGAGGAGGCCCGCGCCGCCGTCATCAACCCGTCGAACGACGCCGACGGCTGACGGCCGGCGAGCAGGTGCTGGCGGCCGCCATCGAGAAAAGACACGACAGTCGCAGGAAGGCCCACAACCTCGGCGGACCGGACCACAATCTCGGAGGATGATTTTGATGTATGAGTTATTTGTAGCGTCGGTAAGGAAATCAGCCGCTCAATAGCGCGTGCTTACTGATCGAGATCCGGTTGTATCAGTACTGTCAATGAATCTGCGTCGCGGCCAACTGGTTCAACTCGGAATCCATGAGCTTCAACGATGTACCGAATATCACTCGGCACAAGGTCGATGTCCCCAGCATCGTATATCTGAGGAAGAAATCGACGCCAACCAGAGGGTTTCTCACGGCAGTCCTCTTGATTAAGTGGAACTACTCCACTAGCCTCCTTATCGTAACCCTCGTCCCGGGAAATCGTACTATATCCGCGTTCGTGGAGCGAATTAAGTAGATCTCGGAAGCCATCGGCCATCGTCTCACCCAATCATCACTAAAAGAATAAGTGTTTCCATGGCCGGTATCCGCGTTACCCCTGTACGTCCCCTCGACGAAAGGAGACGGAACAGCAGTGTTTGCAACGAACCTCAGGATTGGGCCAGCCGAGGCCGAGGCGTACTGTCAGCGATACAGCCGCCGATGGCAAATCGAAAACGCGTACAAGTCGATCAAGTACGACTTCTTAGCGAAAACCTCCTCGAAAGACTACCGCGTCAGGCTCTTCTACTTCGTGTTCGCAGCGTTACTGCACAATATCTGGCGGCTTACCGACTTTCTCCTGAAAGCAGGAGTAGCGGCGATATGGACTATGCGCCTGTCCTGACAGCTGGTGAATGGTGGAATGGGTTTCTTCTGCACTGATCCCAGCAGACTAAGCAGCTCCCAATTCGGTTCGCCCTTCGTGAGTGGAAACACTATCTCGAGGCAGGAGTTTCGGACGGAAATCCGACATTTGCAGAGTTCGATTCGATAATCGACCGAAGAGGTCGATCAGGATAGATAATTCTGACTAATACATCATTGAATAAAACTGAACGCTGGCCATCCTCCGAAACAGTGGCCATCCCGACCAATAAATTTGGTATAGCGATATATGATTCATTGAGTAATTTCGGCAGCGGGTCGATATATCGCTAATCCTCGTTGTCTACGTGCGACAACGAGGTAATCGAAAGTGGTAGTTCGAAGTCATATTTATGCTAACTCCGAAAACCTTGGTTCTTAGAACGAGCCACTAACGGGCGACGCTTGTTTCCGTGCGACGAGGTGCTCGACCGGTCGGGGGGTTCGAGCTGTGACTTACCCTTGTAGGCTGTCGGTTTTCGCTACCTGACAGTCTGTGAGCGACTTTTCTGGAATCGGATAGTCGATTTCAGCTACTGGCACGTCAAGTCGTACTGTTCCCGATGAGGC
Organism: Haloferax volcanii DS2; assembly: GCF_000025685.1. Taxonomy (GTDB): domain Archaea; phylum Halobacteriota; class Halobacteria; order Halobacteriales; family Haloferacaceae; genus Haloferax; species Haloferax volcanii. The sequence goes on from NC_013966.1 coordinate 324,043, forward strand.
CCAGTTGGCTGTCGATGTAGCCGTTGTTGTCGGCACGGACAATCCGGCGGGTGACTCGCGCTGTCCGCGAGAGTTAGCGACGTAGTTCCACCAGTGGCTCGTCACACTGCGGGCAAGTGAGTCGCTCGACGGTCACGGACGCACAACACGTCTCGTGAGTCACCTGCTCGTATTCGGTCGATTCGTCACACCGGAGACAGCGGTCAACCGTTGCGCGGACGCTTCGGAGGAGGGCGGCGATTTCGTCCGGCGGACGTTCGTTCCACCCAGTATATCGCTCCGAGAAGACCGCTTTCGCCCGAAGGTCCGCGTCAAGCGCAAGCGAGGACGGCCACGCTGCGATAGGGTCGCCGTCGTCCGAAAGCGTGTAGCGACCCTGCTGGCTGGTGAACGAGCCGTCGGTCGGAGGGAGTTCGAGGATGTCGCGTGCGAGCGAAGCCGATGGCGACTGCGGCGGGTCAACCGCGGCCAGCGACGCTTTGAACTCCGGGTCGAGAGCGAAGTCTCCATCCGAGGACTCGCGTAAAAGCCCCTGCGAGAGAAGCCATGCGTCGGTGCTCTCCTCGCGTGACACCGTCAGCGGCTGCTTGCCGAACCACGCGAGGAGCCGTGACGGCAGGTAGCGCTTCGTCAGTTCCGGCGTGCCCGGAACGAGGTAGCCTCGAAAGTACACCGTCGCGAGCGCCCCGGTCAACGCCACAACGGCCGCGACACCGGACAGCGGAATCAAGACGACCGCGACGAGTGCCGAGAGAGCAACGTTCACCGCCGTACAGGCCCAACACCGATTCGAGCCAGTGTACTCGTCTCGACGCAGTCGGCCACCGAGGTCGTTCGTAACGCGGGATAGAGGCACGTATGTCACTGCCCCCTACTTAGCACCAGTTCGTCCGGTCAGCACAGACCTCTTCAGCGACGGCTTCGCCGCATCCGGAGAGGGCGTCGGCCACGTCGCAGATGATACCGACGAAGCCGACACAGGTCAGGCCGGCGATGGGGACCGCAATCCCGGTGAGCCCGCAGATGAACGCGCCGGTCGCCGCGCAGCCGACGCTACAAGTGAGGCCGACGGCGAACCCACAGGCGTAACAGCCGTCGACATCGACGTCGTCGTCGAGGAGGTCCCACGCGAGGTTCGACAGGTCACTCCCCGTGGTGAACCCGTCGTAAATCTCGTCGATGACGGCGTTCGTGTCGACGTTGTTGACGGCCCGCCGAGTCGCATCGGCATCGAGGTCGAGTTCGGTAGACGCCAAGCCATCGGAGCTGTTTGCGGCGGACACCGTCTGTTCACCGGCCTCGGCGTCGAATCGCTCGATACGGGTGGTGAATCCGTCTTTCGTCTTGTGCGTGTAATCGAGAACGCTCAGAATGAGCGAATCCGACGTGGCGTCTTCGGCGAGCACGACGGCGGCTTCGGCGTCGTCGTTCGGGTGCTTGACCGGGTACTCGACGACGTACCGGTGAATCTTCTCGCCGTCCGGCGCGTCGTCGGCGGCGACCTCGACTTCGCCGACGGTGACCGACTCGCCGCGAGACACTGTCCCGTCACGGGAGTTCGCCTTCGCTTCGAGACGGTCGAACTCGTCGCTCTTCGCCAACCGAGTCGCCACTTTCGCCTCAGCTTCGCCGTCGAGAATGCTGATGTTCTCGGCAGCGACGGCGTTCCCGGCGGCGGCAGGGGACAACGCGAGCCCCGTCCCGACCGCGCCGGCGCGACGAACGAAACTGCGTCGGTTGAGTCCGCTCTCCTGTTCGTTACTGTCGTGTTCGTTGTCGTTAGCTCGGGTCATCGTGTTACCCAATCGACACCATGGCGGGGACACACATTGCGTCATGGACCGTTAGAGAACCGCACCGACTGCGGTCGCCGCGCACGAGGTGACGTAACGACACAGCAACTGCACGAATCCGTCACGCTCTGCGGAGACGGTGCAGTTCGGAAGTGGTGACTGTAATCCGGATTTCAGTCAACAGAAATGTCAAGTAATGAAGGTCAAAAGTCGTCGGTGATGCCGTCTCCAACCACCGAAGAGATAATCGACCTCGTCACCCGCCGGTGGGACGTCTTAGAGTCGCTTTCGGATCGCGCATTATCCAAGCCGGAATTAGAGGCGACGCTCGGGGTCTCTCGTTCGACGGTGGACCGGGCAATCGGTGAACTCGAAGCGGCGTCGATGGTCGTCCGCGACCCGTCGAGCGGCTACCGGCTGACGGAGCTCGGTCGGCCGGTGTATCGGCTGTGCAAACGGACTCGACGGTGTCTCGATGCCGTGACCGAAGCGCACTCCCACGGGTCGGCGGTTCCATCGGGCGCGAACGGCGAGCTACCGATGTACGACGGGGCGAGGCTCGTGTCCTCGGAGCCGCACGTTCCGGACAAGCCACTGCAACATCTCCTCGACACGATGCGCGAGGCGGAGTCGCTACGCGGCTACACCCCGGTCGTGTTACAACAGTACGTCGAGGTGTGCCACAAGCACGCCACGCGCCGAGAGGCCGATGTCGAACTCGTCGTGCCCCCGCAAGTCCATCAGTGCCTGCGGACGACGTATCCCGACGAGTACCGACGCGCGCGTCGGGCCTCGTGCGTCCGCCTCCACGAAACGTCGGCCTCGCTGCCGTTCGGACTGCTCCTGTTCGGTGAGGGGGCGGACCGGACGTGCGCGCTCGTGTCGTACTCGAAGGCCGGTGCGACGGGCGTGCTGTTCAACGATACGGCCTCGGCGATTGGTTGGGCGACGCAGACGTACCGCGAGCTCAAGGCCGATTCGACCCCGGTCGACCAGCCGAAAGCGACGCAGTAACCGTGCGCTCATCCGTCGAACTCCGGTGTAAACAGCTCTTCGACGGAACAATCGAAATAGCGCGCGAGCTTGAACGCGAGTTCGAGCGACGGGTCGTACCGCGAGTGTTCGATGGCGTAGATGGTCTGTCGACTGACGCCGACCGCAGTCGCCAGTTCCTCTTGAGTGATGTGTTCTTCGGCCCGCTTCACTCGGATGTCGTTCTCCATCGGTGTCAGACGCGCTGTCGGAACTCGGTCGCGCCGAGGACGCAGAACATCGTCCCGAGACCTGCGACCGCGAGGAAGGTGACTGCGCTCGGGACCGGCCGGGTACTGAGGGCGTACGACGCGAACACGCCGACTAACGACGCGAGCATGACTCCGCCGGTCGTACTGAGCGCGCGGTCGATGTTGCGCACGTCGCGTTCGTCGACCACGCTGTCGGAGGACGACCCGCTTCGAACCGCGTATCCGACGTTCGCGAAGACGGCGATGACCGCAGGAACGACCACTAACTCACCGACTGAGGGAGGGGGTTCCGCACCGAGAAAGGGAGAGACAACCGCCGACAGGAGCGCCGGAACGACGAACAGCAGGAAACTGTACGTCGGTGGGAGCCACCGCGACATCTCACTGTCCCCCACTTCCGAACTCGCTCGACAGGATTCCGGGGAGGTCGGTCAGCCAACTAACGACCGCACAGACGATCATCACGCCGACAGCGGCCATATAGCCCCACACCGTAACCGTGTCGAGTACAAAGTCGATTGCGACGAATCCCGAGAGGATGACAGCGCCGCTGACCGCCGCCGCGACGACGACGAGCAGCGCACCGTAAGCGCGCATCGGACTGTTTACCATACGATAAACGTGTATTTCCAACAACATAAATGTAAAGGCCGCTTTCCATAATGTCAAACGGACACGTCATCCATTCGATACCGATGGCGAGTACAGCGGCGATTCTCACCGAGTTCGAAATCTCCGACAAACTATCCGATACGAATCTGGTGACTCGCTATACTGCGGTCGGGTTGGCTCTGGTTCGGCACGGTTGGTGTAGAACGACATATTCCAATCGTTCTGGTTGGAACGACTCCCGAGAACGAGTCGGACAACAGGCGACCACCGCGCTCGCTGAAACGGTCGGTCTGGCCCGCAATCTGCGAACTGCTCTTCCCCGCCGGAGCGCCGGTCGCCACGGCTCTCGCAGGTCGTTCGTCACTCGTACTTGGAGCCGCCTCGAATCAAACGACGGGGTATATCGCACACTCGACGGCTCGAACAACCGCTCGTCGAGACGTTCGCTATCAGTTCATTCGACAGCGTTCCTCGTCGCTCCCTCGTCGGAAGGCTGTGAATCCGCTGTCCCACCAGTCCAGTAGTCGGCTAGCGGACCGTCAACACCGGTGAGTTGAATCCACGCCTGCGAAGTAATTCCGAGAACGACGATCGAGATGATCGACGACTCCACCGAGAGTGCCGTCTGAGTGAGTAAGAAGGTCGGTGAACCGAACGTCGCATCCGGCATGACCTGTCCGAGAAGCAGACTGAACGCCATATTGATTCCGTAGGGAACGATGAGGGCTGCACCCAGTCGGAGGCGGTTCCCAGCGACGGTGCGCCAACTTTGGACGAACGCTGTCGTGACCGTCGCATCGCGAACGGCGATTTCTTGCTCGACAAACGCAAACGTCAACAGGACGAACCCGACTGGCAGCAGACCCACCAGTATCGCTGGAACAACGAGGAGAGGTGTGTACCACGCACCGACGAGCGTCGTCCGCAGTGATTCGGGAAGCACGGCGAAGACCCCGACCGTCCCGAGAGTGACGACGATCACGACGAGGAAGATCAGAACGAACATGGCCAGTACCCTGAGTAACGTGGCGATGAACAGTCGCAGCGTCGCCCAGCCAAGAGTTCGGAACACCAACTGTTCCGGGAGGTGATCGCGCCCGTCGTCGATGAGCGAACGAACCGCAACGATCTGTATCGGTACCGTCAGTACGCCGCCAGTGAGCCCGCCGAGGAGTGCGGCGCTCGCTGAGACCAGCGACGGGAGGGCCGTCCCGGGTGCCGGCGTCCCTGGTGGTGACGCCGCTCCGGCCATCCCGAGCGGGACGTACGTGGTCGCCAACACCCAGACAAACGCGCTTTGGAGAACAACTGCAACGAAAAAGGTCGCCATGAGGAGGACGCCATTTCGCGTGAGAACGCGTCCGAGTCCGTCGGACACAGTCTGTCGAACGTGGAGGACCATACACCCCGCTTCTCCGTGCCGTGAGTTCAAACCCACGGGTGCTTTTCTGGTTCGGAAAATATCGCGTTCGGGGGAAGGAGGCCCATTCCGGGGGCCTGACGAACGACAGGAGGACCGAGACGGAGACCGGCACGTGGGACGATGGCAGCGAGACGCTAAAGTGGGGCCGTCGACTTTCTGGCCTGGAAAAAGAGTAGAGGGTATTAATTGCTCCGCCCTGAAGTGTTCGACGTGAGTGAGGAGCCCTCCGCCGAGGAAATCTTCGCGCTCCTCGATGACGAGTACGCGCGTGCGATCCTCGCTCAGACGAGCATCGAACCGATGTCCGCCAAAACCTTGAGCGATCGATGTGATGCCTCCCTACCCACGATATACCGGCGCACGGAGCGACTCGTCGACTGTGACTTACTCGCAGAACAGACCGAAATCGGTGAAAGCGGCCACCATTACAGCGTCTTCGAGGCGCGACTCGACAGTCTTACCGTCGAAGTGGACGAGGGAGACATCTCAGTGAGTCTCGACACGGGCCGGGCCGAAGACCCGGCCGACCGCTTCACCGACCTCTGGGAGGGAATCTGAGATGGTTCAACCCAGCATGGACCTGTACGTGAACTACCTCGTGTTGCTGGCGGTGACGCTACTGGCGTTGGTTCTCAGCCTTGCCATCGTTTTTCAAGCCTACCGCGGATACCGACGCAATCGAAGCCAGCCGATGCTGTGGCTCGCGGTTGGACTGGTCCTCCTCACGGCCGTGCCGTTCGTGATATCGTTGACGGTCGCATCGGCCGGAACCGCGCTCGGGTTCGACCCGGTTGTGTACACGTACTACGTCCCCATACTGAACAGACTCATCGAAGTCGTCGGACTGGTCTGTATCCTCTATTCGCTTTATAGCCGACCCTGAACCACTGCTATCGCTTCGAGTTCCGCTCGATAGTGCCGTCATCCCGGAACTGTGGCGTCGTTGTATCCATCGACAGGTGATAGCGCCCGGAGGTCGTCCGACAGACCGGAAACATCTCTCTTGAGGGAGTTGTCTCAGTTCTCCGATGAGAGGAGACAGCAGTCAGTAACGGGGGTTCGTCGTTCACGTCGACCGCTCGTTCGAAGCGACAATCCGCTGGAATCAGAAGGACGGGAGAGGACTCACCTTGCTGTCGGGTCGTCGCTTGAACGCTCGTACGGCTCCGCAGTCGCGTCGTGCCGCCCTCGATAAGAGAGCCAGACGACCACGGTCAACGGAACGAACACAATCGCAACGGTAGCCGCCGGTAGAAAGGAAACGAAGGGAGCGAACACCGTCCATGAACTGATGGCGTCGCAGGACACGGACGAAGTGCGTTCGTCGCAATAGACAGTGGGCAGTTCGCGCGTTCGAGAGAAGAACCCCGTCGAAACCGATTCCGCTGGGAAGATTAGTAATCTGACCCACCGGACGGGGCAGAGTGTTTGCGGGCAAACGAACGACTGCGTACTGCGCCGTAGTTCACCCGGTCAGTTCGTCGTAGACGGCGACGGAGAACGTGAGCAGGAACGCCGACACGACACTACCGATGACCGCCGCGAGGAGACCCACGACGACGAGGAGAGGCGTCGAGAGCGTCGGCAGACCGGCCGCCGAGGCGGCGTCGGCGCTAGCCAAGAGCGAGACGCCGGCGTAGACACCACCGGAAAGCGCGCCGATGACCAGTGCGAGAAGCATGTACCCGACCGTCGCCAGAAGGTTCCCTCGGACCACGCGATAACTCCGCTTGAACGAGTCGATTGCGGACGCACCGTCGATGACGATAGCCTGGCCGTAGAACTGGACGAAGAACGCCACGACGAGATACAGGAGTCCCGCAATGGCCGCCAGACCGATAAACGCCGTCCCGATAGAGCCGTGCGTCAGGAACGCCCCGAAGCCGGCCGCGACACCGACCGCACCGATGACGCCGTTGACGACGAGCAAGAGGACGTAGGCGATCAGCAACGAGAGATAGTTGGCCTTCCCGTCGGCGACGAAACGGGACAGCGAGCTACGGGTGGTCAGGGCCTCGTCGGCCATCCCGAACATGCCGCCCTGGATGAAGGGCGTCACGAGGAGGAAAACCGCGGAGATACCCAGCGAGTAGAGCGTCGAGACGAGCGGATACGACGACTGCAACAGCAGCTGGGGGACTAGCAGCGCGAACACGATCAGTTGTGGGACCAACAGACCCGGAGCACGCTTGAGCGCACCCGGTGTCCGTCGGAGGGCTTGGAGGACTCCCATGGATGAGAAAACGAGGCCCGATGGTATAACCGCCGACGCTGGTTTTCTGACTCGGAAAATAAGTCACAGTGCCGTTGTTTCGAGAGCCGGAGAACGCCACCGACCAAGAAGGTGAACGGTCTCGACGTGAATTCCGTCAATGAGACGGCTCATTGGAGAGGTCACTCTCGGGGACGTTCCCGACCCCGCATCGGCGTCCGTGAGCATTCGCTATCGCCTACTGAGTAAGAGATACACTGGCCGTGAATCGTTCAGCTCGTTTCAGGCCCCCGGAACCCCAGACTGTCCATCGTTGGGGCGGAAGAGGCGGCCGATTCGTCGGGCTAGAGTGCCGAGGGCGAATCCAAGGATTCCGATGGGGATACCCCAGAGTAGTGCGAGGAACAGCGCAGTTCCGAGCGTCTCGACGGCACCGACTGTCTCGAAGTGCATCGCCGTCGTGCCGAAAAGCCGATGAAGGTTACTCGGTGAGAAGTGCGCAATCGGCAGTCCGTATCTGGAGAGACCAATCCCGAAGATGGGGCCCATCACGAGAGCTATCGACGGCACCAACCCCGAGTTTTTCGTCGAGAAGATTGTCGCGAGCGCCACGAGCGTACTCAACCCGAGGAGGGCGACAGCGGTGGGTCCAGTGGTGCTCCAGAGACCTGCAACCCACTGACTGAGACTGTGGGTGTCACCGATGACGGCGTGCTCGACGTGGCGATACCCATACGTACTCCAAATCAGGAGACCGACAACACTCGCGGTTATCGGTGCCGATAGAACTGCGATAAGCGAAGTCGTTCGGTGGCGTCCGACGGTTCCCGCCCAAATCCGTTCAACCGATGGATAGGTGGTTACGACTGCGCTGAACACGGCGTACAACACCGAAAGCGCGGCGACAAGATGTTTGAACGCAGCGACCATGTGGCTTCGTGCTGTTCGTTCAGATGGGTTTCTCGGAGGGTCGTCGTTGCGGGGGGACACGGCGGCAAAACGTGTTCAAAGAAGTAAAAATCTCATTCCGCTTCGGAGCCGGGGTCCGATACGTCGAACGAACAGGATTTTTGTGACGGCTTCGCGTCTCTCCAGTCATGCGGTGGTCCCCGCTTGCACGCAGCGAATACCGGACAGTGCTCACCTCCAAGGGGGCGTGGATACTCGCGCTCCTTGTCGTCCTCTGGGGGTTCCGACCGACATACGCCGGGTGGGACGCGGTCGGGCGAAACATCACTATCGGGTACGTCCAGATCGGCGTCGATCTGTTCCTCCCTATCGGTGCCCTCCTCCTGTCGTATCAGTCGCTCATCGATGAACGAACCACGGGCAGTATCAAGTTCCTCCTCGGGTTGCCGCTGACGCGGACGCAGATTCTCCTCGGGAAGACGGGTGGCCGGTTCGTGGGCGTCGGGACGGCGGCCGTCGCGGCGACGCTCGTTCTCGCCGCTATCGGCCTCATCGAACACGGCACGTTCGCGCTGCTTCCCTTCCTCGGGACGCTCGTCGCGACGCTGTTATTCGCCGGAGTGATGGTCGCAATCGGCGTCTTCGTCTCGACGGTCGCCCGGCGGACCGTGACCGCTGCGACGGGAGTGTTCGCGTACTTCCTCGCGACGGTGTTCTGGAGTCGGATCGTCACGTCGCTCTATACTGCCGTCACCGGCGTCCCGGTCGACCCATACGACGCGCCGGCGAGCGGACCGCTATTTCTCGCGCTCAGACTGACCCCCGACGGCGCGTACAACGTCCTGACGAACTGGTTTCTCGGCGTCGGCAACTCGACGGAGCTATTCCACATCGTCTACACCAAACTCGAACCGGGGGTTTCGGTGAACGCCTTCGTCGTCGAAGCGGCGTTCGACGGCGGTGTCCCGTGGTACCTCCATCCCGCATTGAGTCTGGTCGTCCTACTCGTCTGGGCGGTAGTGCCAGTGGCCCTCGCCCGACGTGCGTTCACCCGGGGTGACGCGCTATGAACTCGACAGAGCCCGCAATCGAACTCGAAACGGTGACCAAGAAGTACGGCGACGTTCGCGCCGTCGACAGCCTCGACCTCGTGGTCGAGCGCGGCGAAACGTACGGATTTCTCGGCCCGAACGGCGCTGGGAAATCGACGACGATCGGTCTGTTGCTCGATTATCTCCGACCGACTTCGGGAACGGTTCGCGTCCTCGGCCACGACCCACGACGCGATGTCGTGGCGGTTCACGACCGCGTAGGGGTGCTTCCGGACCGATTCGGCCTCTACGAGGACCGTTCCGCACGTCAGCACGTCGCCCTCGTCGCAGAGACGAAGCGGGCCGGCGACGACCCGGAGAACCGCCTCGAACGCGTCGGACTCGGTGATGCCGTCGACGACGAGGTGGGTGCCTTCTCCAGTGGAATGGAACAACGGTTGGCGCTCGCGATGGCGCTCGTCGGCGACCCGGACCTGCTCATCTTGGACGAGCCGTTCAGCGGGGTCGACCCCCACGGCGTCCGACGCGTCCGGGAAATCGTCCGCGAGGAGAACGAGCGTGGTGCGACCGTCTTCTTCTCCAGTCACGTTCTCGGGCAGGTCGAACTCGTCTGTGACCGGATCGGCGTCCTCCACGGGGGACAGTTGGTCGCCGAGGGAACGCTCGACGACCTCCGAGCACGGACTGCATCACCCAACGACGCGACGATGGAAGACGTGTTCGTCGAACTCACCGACGCCCGTGCCGACGACGGAGGTGACCGGCGATGAAGCGTCGGACGTTCGTGACTGCGAGCACACTGTCGGTCGCCGGTCTCTCCGGGTGTCTGGGTGACACCGAGTATCGAATCGCCGACACGGCTGTGGAGACGCCTCTGGAAGGGCTCTCGCTGTCAGTGGACCTCGCGGTCGCTGACGCGACGATCGAACATCCTGCGGCGCTCACGCTCTCGCTGGAGAACACGGCCGACGACCCGATTCGAATCCGGAGCTACGGCGTCTGGCCGTTCGGTGTGCTCGCACTCGCACCCTCGCTGACGCCCGGCGAAGACACGTGGAAGACGACGCTGTTCTCCCCGTCGTACGAGGCTAGCACCCGCGTCGAAGTCGGTCGCGGCGGGTCGTCACTATCGCTTGACGGGACGCCGATAACCCGGCCGCTCGATGCCGGTGAGAGCGTCAGCAGGCGATACGAACTCCACGGCGACGACCTCTCGGGTTCGGGGACGCAATACGTCGTCGATCGGTTCGAGCGCAAAGCGTCACGATACGCGACGGGTGACGACTGGAACGCACTCGATTACCGGCTCCGTCTCAGTATCGACGAGAAGAGACGGTTTCCGTTCTAGCTGAGAGGGAGTCATAGCGCAGTTCGGCTTCGTCGGGTTCCTCGAAAGGGAAGTCACGTGAATATTCGCGGTGTTTGTACAGATAATACAATACCCCAGCTTCCGAGACCACATCACTATCAACCTATATTTTATAAATAAAACAATACTAGACGACTCAGAGTGGTTCAGCAGTGAGCAGACAGATGATTCGTTCAAACTAGTACATCGCGAGTAGCTTGTATTGATATCGTCTGACCGTTATCAAGTTTAGTTAATCAGATTGCACTATATATATGTTGGATATAGAACATAGAGTAGCCGAAATATCTCAAAATGTGTTGTTATAGTACGTGCGCCCTCCTTCTGGATATCATCCCAACGTCGTGTGACCTCATTGGGCCTCGCAGAGTATATTGTAGAATTATAGCAATCACCGGAAGGGAAGAACTAGAATGACGGGAGGTTTCGAAGAGAATCGTTCTCGATGAGCGCAAACTCATTCACCGTTCGGCGGGTCGGCCTCCTGTCGAACCGCGAGGAGTGATAGACTGACAGACGAACCAGATATTACAAAGCTCCCTTTGTAACACACTGTGCCACGGAAGCACGACAGAGTAGCCCAGATTCGCTTTGCATACTATCCGAATGCGGAGGTAGCTCACGCACTGCGGATGAGATTGTGACCCCGACTGCGTAGCATCTTACAGCGACGCTGGGCTTCCGTCCGGCCAGTCCGCTATCTCGCCCCGTGATGGGCCGAATCAGTCTATCCGCGGGTCCAACGACCCGATCGCGGTCACACGACCGAGCCGTTTGAAACCCGCTGGCGGTATCGACACCGAAGTGTTAGCCCACAGTGAACAATCTACATGACTAGTCCATCGTCGCGTTCGACGAACCACCGGTCGTGACCCGAACGATGGTCGAGTCGGTCTTGCCGACGCTATTGACGGCCGTGAGTCTGTACTCGTAGTCACTGCCCGAACTCACGCCGGCGTCGGTGTACTGGGTGTAAAACGAATTTTCCGCGATTTCGTCCGCGACGACCTCGAAATCACCGTCGGGTGGCCGCCGATGGAGCGTGTAACTCTCCGCGCCTCGCGCCTCGGTCCACGACAGTTCGACACTCGACGACGACTCGTCAGACACCGACAGTGAGGGTGCAGACGGGTCGTTCGGTCCCACAATCGAGTACTCCTGGAGTGCGAACGCCGTGCCGTTCTCGCGGGGCCGTTCGAGTGGTATCGACAGGACCCTCTCGTGTTCCCACCGATATCTATCGTGTTTTCGACCGTCCACTCCACAGAACGGGCCCTCGTGGAGACAGTAGAGCGTCCAGTCGGTCCACCCCGAGGATGCTGTCGCCAACCCCGGCGTAGAGTTGCCCGTCGACGACGGTGTACACGTGGAGCGCGTCGTTGTCGTCGAACAGCAAATCACCGTGGTTTAGCAAGAAGAGATTGTCGCCCGAACCGACGCGTCGATTCGCCCCGAGACCGGCGACCGCGTCGGAATTAGCTTCCGAGACGAGGCGGCCTACCTCTTCGACGCGCAGTCCGGGACGGCCCTCAAGACGAAGACGGACACCCTCAACGCCCCACAGACGCAGTTGTGACGCGCTTCCGCGTGTGTACACGCGAGGAATCAACACCCCAGTACACCGAAGTCGGCGGCGACAACCAGAAGTGGACGTTCAACGCGCCGTGACGGCGAACCAGCGTCCGGTCGGTGCCTCATCGGGGCACGGTCCGGCCGTTATTCTCTTCGGCGTTCGAGAACACGCCGGGCGAGAGCCGCGTTGGCGAGTGGTCCCGTGCCGACTCACTCGGACGCGAGTCCGACACCTCGGATGGATCCGTCGAGTACCGCGGTATCGAACGCGTCGACGGTGGACTCACCGAGCAGGAACCCGGTGGAATCGGGGACGGTCAACGTCACCGGGTCGCTCGTGAAGTTAAGCGCCCACGTATAGCCGTCGCGCTCCATCACGCGCACGCCGTCCGGGAATCGCTCAGTGTACTCGACGCCGGCGGCGTCCAGTAACTCTGTCACGAGTGCGTCGGCAAGGTCGTCCCCCGGCCAGCAGCCACAGTACGTCACGCTCCCGTCTCCGGCGGCGTTCCGCACGATTGCGGTGTTTCCGGCTGCTTCACCCGTCCGGTACTCGCCTCGTGGAACTCCGACTTCGGGGGCCAGCCACGAAGCCCACGTTCGGAACTCGTACGTCGCACCGTCGTAGGAGAGTCGCGTCTCGACGTGGTCGGGAAGCGTTTCGTGACGCGCCACCTGCGCGCCGGTGAGAGCGGTGAGTGGTCCCGGCGCGAGCGACTCGTGAAGCCGGTTGTACGGGTCTTTCTCCCCCGTTCGAGCACCGAGGAGGAGACAGCCACCCGAATCGACGTAGTCGGTCAGCGCGGTCGACAGTTCGTCGCCGACGAGATACAAAGTCGGTGCGACGACCGCGTCGTACCGTTCGAGAGTCGCTTCCGGCGAGACGATGTCGACCTGCACGCCGCGGGCGCGAAGCGCATCGTAGTACGTCCGTAAGGATGAGGTTACTCCGGAGGGAGGCTCAACGTCTGCGCGAAGCGCATCGTAGTACGTCCGTAAGTGGTTCCAGTAGTCCCAGTCGGGCGAGAGAGGTTGCGAACGCGTCGCCCACAGGCTCTCGTAGTCGTGGACGAGCGCGACTGACGCATCGACCGAATCCAAGTCGAACAGTTCGTCGGCGGCGGTCGATGCTTCGCGGTACCCGCGGTCCGGAGAGCCGTCCTGCCGCCGAAGCCCGGCGTGGTACTGTTCTTGCCCTTGACGACAGCGACGCCAGCGGAAGTAGACGACGGCGTCCGCGCCGTGGGCGACGGCGTGGTGAGCCCACAGGCGCATCGCCCCGTCGGCCGGTTGCGGCGACTGCGGCGGCCAGTTGATGTCTCCCGGCTGTTGCTCCATCACCCAGAACGGCTTTCCTTTCGCGCCGCGCTGGAGGTCGTGGTTCATGCTCACTTGGTCGGGGTTCCCCGCTCGTAATTCGTCGACCGTCGGCGTGTCCGGCTGTCGGTCCTGCACGAACCCCGTCGGATAGGAGTCCCACGAGAGGAAATCGAGGTCGTCGGCGAGGCGAAAGGCGTCGAGTGAAAAACCACCCATGAAGTTGTGCGTGACGAACCACTCGTCGTTTGCTTCGCGGATGAGGGCTGCGTGCAGGCGGTTGTACTCGGCCACGCTGTCGTTACTAAACCGTTCGTAGGCGAGTACCCGCGAAGGGTGGTTGGCGGCCGGTGTCGGTTTTGGGGGGTCGATACTCTCGAAATCGTCGTACTGCTGGCTCCAAAACGTCGTTCCCCACGCGTCGTTGAGGTCGGCAACGCTCTCATAGCGGTCGGCGAGCCATTCGCTAAATGCCTCGCCACAGTCCTCGCAGTAGCAGGTAACCGTCTCGTGACAGCCGAATTCGTTGTCAGTCTGCCACCCGGCGACGTGGGGGTTGTCGGCGTATCGGTCGGTCAGCACGCTAACGATGCGTTCGGTCTCGGAACGGTAGGTGGGTGAGTTGAAACAGGTGAACCGACGGCTCCCCCACTCACGCGGCGTACCGTCTTGCTCTCGCTGTCGAACGTCGGGATGTTCGTCGACGAGCCATTTCGGCGGCGTCGCTGTCGGCGTGCACAGAACCGCTTTCATACCGGACTTCCCGATGAGTTCGACGGTCTCGTCTAACCACGCGAAATCGAACGTCCCTCGCTCCGGTTCGATTCGTCGCCACGCGAACTCCCCCATTCGAACGTATTCGATTCCAGCCTCGGCCATCTGACTGATATCGGTCTCCCAGCGCTCTCGCGACCAGTGCTCCGGGAAATAGCAGACACCAACTGTCATACACAATGATCAACGTGGTGAGATATAGTTCTTTCCGGTGTATGAGCACCGATTGATATCCACTACTCGGGTCCTCCCGTACGGGGGTGCCGTCACAAATTTCGGCCCCACCGCCCGCAGTTATGTACCACCGTGAGAGACAGTCGTGCGAACACATGAACGGCTTAACTGTCGGTGTGAACGCCTCCGCTATCGAACGCGAGACCCGGTCGCAAGCCGCCGAGGGGCGTCGATGACGGCTGAACTCGTCACGTTCGGCGAGACGATGATTCGGCTGAGCCCGCCGGAGGGCGAGCGAATCGAGACCGCCCGGTCCCTCGAATTCCGGACCGCCGGTGCGGAAAGCAACGTCGCGGTCGCCGCCTCCCGTCTCGGCTGCTCCGCCGCGTGGCTCTCGAAGCTTCCAGACTCGCCGCTCGGTCGACGCGTTACCACGGAACTCCGAACACACGGCGTCGAGCCGTACGTCCGCTGGGACGACGACGCTCGCCAAGGCGCGTACTACATCGAACAGGGGCGCGCGCCGCGTCCGACGAACGTGATATACGACCGCGCCGATGCGGCAGTCACGACCGCGCGACCGGACGAACTCGCTGTCGACATCGTGGAAGACGCGGCGGCGTTCTACACCAGCGGCATCACGCCGGCGCTCTCCGAGACGCTTCGGGAGACGACCGGCGAGCTTCTGCAAACGGCGACCGAAGCGGGGACGACGACCGCGTTCGACCTCAACTACCGGTCGAAGCTCTGGTCGCCGTCCGACGCACGCGACGCGTGCGAATCGCTCTTTCCAAAGGTCGACGTCCTCGTCGCCGCAGAACGAGACATCCGCGCTGTTCTGGAACTCGACGGCGACGCGCCGACACTCGCATCGGAGTTGGCCGGCGATTTCGATTTCGAGACGGTCGTGGTCACTCGCGGGGAAGACGGTGCACTCGCCCGACACGGCGGAACGGTGTACGAGCAACCGGTCTTCGAGACGGACACGGTCGATGCCATCGGGACCGGCGACGCCTTTGTCGGCGCGTTCCTGTCGCGGCTCATCGCGGGCGAACCAGTCGAAACAGCGCTCGCCTACGGCGCGGCGACCGCCGCGCTCAAACGGACAGTTCACGGCGACCTCGCGGTCGTGACGCCTGACGAAGTCGAACGCGTCCTCCGCGGAGGCGACGCCGGAATCGACCGATAACGACCACTTTCGCTGAACGTTTCGGTTCGCCGCGCGGACCGCGCTGAGACGGGGAGCGCCGAACTTCCGAGCGGTGGGTGTGCGTCAGTCGCGGCGTGCGCGTTCGACCGCTTCGACGAAGGAACGCGCGTTGGTCTCGATGGTCGCGAAATCGCCGCGCGAGACGGCGTCGTTGTCTACGATTGCGCTGCCGACACCGACGGCAGTCGCTCCGGCGTCGAAGAACTCGTCGACGGTATCGAGGGCCACGCCACCCGTCGGAACCGTCGGGATGTGTCCGAGCGGCCCGCCCAGTGCGGAGACGAACTCGGGGCCGAGCGTTCCGGCCGGGAACACCTTCACCATCTCGGCACCGGCCTCGTAGGCGTTGACCGCCTCCGTCGGTGTCGCGATGCCGACCATCGAAGGGGCACCGTATCTGTTACCGGTCCGGATGACCCCCTCGTCGAACGTCGGCGTGACCAAGTACTCCGCACCCGCGAGCAGCGCCGCGCGAGCCGTCTCGCTGTCGAGGACGGTTCCCGCGCCGATGGTGACCTCGTCCGCCGTGAACGACGCGGACACGTCGCGGAGCATGCCGAGGACGCCGTCCGTGTTCGCGGTTATCTCGACGGTCGAGACGCCGCCGCGCGTGAGCGCTTCGACGGTTTCGATCGCCGTGTCGGCGTCGGTTCCACGGATGATGGCGATGAGGCCGGTCTCCCGAATGCGGCGTGCTGGGTGGTGGCTCATACTAGCTCCTCTCGGACGAACGGTTTAAACGCGGTGGTCGCCCCGTCCCACGATACCATCTCGACCCGTCGAGCCGACGGCTCAGTCGAGCGTGACCACACGGCCGGACTCGCCTGCTTCGTAGACGGCCTCGATGAGTCGCATATCGAGGACGCCGTGTTCGCCGTCGGGACCGATCGGCGCGTCGGTCAAGATGCGGTCTGCGGCGTAGTCGAACAACTCGGTCATCTGATTGACCTGCGGCGTGTCGAGCGTGACCGAAACGTCGTCGCGCGTCACTCGGATTTCGGTTTCCATGTGGAAGGCAGGCTCGACGAGAATCTCGCCGTTGGTCCCGACGATTCGGAGGCTCGTCGTCGCTTGGGCGTTTTGACTGGCGGTCGCGGCCAAGTACGTTCCGTCGTCGAACTCCACCATGAACGAGCTGTGCTCGTCGGGTACCTGGTCGAACGCGTCGTGAGAAGATTGCATGAACGCCTGCGCGGCAACCGGATCGGAATCGAGCAGGAACCGGCAGGTGTTGAGTGGATAGATGCCGATGTCCGTGACGGTCGCCCCCGGCCCCGCCAGTTCGGGGTCGAGCCGCCATTGATTCGGGTCGGAAATCAGTTCGAGCATCGCTTGCGAGTTCGTCCCGATTGCGTGGACCGGGTCGCCGATGACGCCGTCGCGAATCAACTTTCGCGCGCGTCGAATCGCGGGTTCGGTATGCATGCGGTAGCCGACGATAAGCGGAACGCCCGCCTCGTCACACGCATCGACCATCTGCTGCCCGCGTTCGCTACTCGCCTCGATCGGTTTCTCGCAGAGGACGGCCTTGCCCAACTCGGCGGCCGTCCGCGCGTACGGGAGATGAAGCGCGTTGGGCGAGCAGATGTACACCGCGTCGTAGGCGTCGGCGGCCTCGCCGGCGTGGAACTCGTCGTACGAGAGACCGTGTGTCGCCGTTTCGACGCCGGCCGCAACCCGCTTTGCTTTCTCAGAGGTGCTACTGACGGTGACGGTCGTCTCGCACAGCCCGGACGCGTCGATAGCCGGAATCGCTTGGTCGACGGTCCACCACCCGAGCCCGATGACTGCGATGCGGACCGTCCCGTCGGAAACACGCTGCCAGTTACGGCGCTCGAAATCGTCGAGGAACGCTTCTAACGACATACGAGTTGCACATGATGGACGAGTCGTATAATATCGAGGGGTCGAAGGCGGGCACCGGCGTCACAGTCCGAGAGAAAGGTTTTTTCGAGGGACACCCCAACGAATACGTATCGAACCCCATGAGTAAGATTACAGAGTATGAACTGTTCGAGGTGCCACCGCGATGGCTGTTTCTCAAGTTGGAGACGACCGACGGCGTCGTCGGCTGGGGCGAACCGGTCGTGGAGGGACGCGCTCACAGCGTCAGGGCCGCCGTCGAGGAACTGATGGACAACTACGTCCTTGGAACGGACCCCGCGGCAATAGAAGACCACTGGCAGGCGATGTACCGGGGAGGCTTCTACCGCGGCGGTCCGGTGTTGATGAGCGCGATTGCGGGTATCGACCAGGCGCTGTGGGACATCAAAGGGAAACACTTCGGAGCCCCGGTTCACGAACTGCTCGGCGGTGCGACGCGAGACCGAATGCGTGTCTATCAGTGGATTGGTGGGGACCGCCCCTCGGAGGTCGCCGAACAGGCCGAACTGAAAGTCGAGGCGGGGCTGACCGCCGTGAAGATGAACGCCACGGCGGAGCTTGAACGGATTGACACGCCCGCGTCGGTCCAAGCGGCGGTCAATCGACTCGAAGAAGTCAGGGAGGCCGTTGGCCCCGAAATCGACATCGGCGTCGACTTCCACGGGCGCGTCTCGAAGCCCATGGCGAAGCGGTTGGCGAAGGCGCTCGAACCGTACGAGCCGATGTTCATCGAAGAGCCCGTCCTCCCCGAACACAACGACGTGCTCCCGGAAATCGCACAGCACACGACGATTCCGATTGCGACGGGCGAGCGAATGTACTCGCGCTGGGATTTCAAGCAGGTGTTCGAGAACGGCGCGGTCGACCTGATTCAGCCAGACCTCAGCCACGCGGGTGGCATTACCGAAGTCAAAAAGATCGCATCGATGGCCGAGGCGTACGACGTCGCACTCGCACCGCACTGTCCGCTCGGCCCGATTGCGCTCGCCTCGTGCCTCCAAGTGGACACCTGTTCCCCCAACGCGCTCATCCAAGAACAGAGCCTCAACATCCACTACAACCAGCGGAACGACGTGCTCGACTATCTCGAAGACAAGAGTGCGTTCGAGTACGAAGACGGCTACGTCGCGGTTCCTGACGAACCCGGACTTGGAATACAGATGGACGAACAGTACAT
Source organism: Haloferax volcanii DS2 (assembly GCF_000025685.1). GTDB lineage: Archaea > Halobacteriota > Halobacteria > Halobacteriales > Haloferacaceae > Haloferax > Haloferax volcanii. The sequence continues at coordinate 342,765 of NC_013966.1, forward strand.
CCGAAAGCAGGCCGAACGCCCGGTCAACTGGCACAACCCCGTGTGGCGTCACGAAGACGGCAGCGTCGCCGAGTGGTGACCGGCCACCGCGAATCGTTCACTAACTGTTAACAACTTATTTGTACGTCGGTCGAGTGTCGGAGGGTATGCCCACCGCAGACGACTACGGAATCAAGGCGACGATGACGAGCCATCGAATCCTCGATACGATACGGAGTCGCGACCGGCCGACGCTGACAGAAATCGCTCGGGCACTCGACCTCTCGAAACCGGCGGTCCACAAGCACCTCGCGACGCTCGAAGCTATCGGCTACGTCATGCGACGTGACGGGGGGTACGAAATCGGACTCGAACTCGTGAGTTTCGGCGTCTACGCGAGGCGACGCCAGCGGATATACGAGGTCGCCCGGTCACGGGTGGTCGAACTGGCCAACACCATGCGAGAGCAGGTCTGTCTGGTCGTTCCGGGACAGGGTAGTGAGTGGAACTGCCTCTACATGTTCACGGCCGTGCCAGCGGATGTAGACACTCCGGACCAGGAGGGGGAGATACGACCATTGCACGCGACGGCGGCCGGGAAGGTACTCCTCGCCAATATGGACAAAGACGAGGTTGCGGAGTTTCTCGACCACGACTCGCTCTCCTCGGAGACTGCGAATACGATTACCGAACGCAACGAGTTGCAGTCCAAGCTCCAAGCGATTCGCGACCAAGGAGTCGCATACGACAGACAGGAGCAATCGGACGACTATCGCGGTGTCGCCGCACCGGTCCTCGACGACGACGGTCGCCCGTTGGGCGCAATCGAAGTCCTCGGCCCTCCTCCGCGAATGAGCGGAAAGCGTCTCGAAGAGGACACCGTCGGATTGGTCGTCAGCGGAGCGAAGGACGTGGAGAATAAAATCTCTATCGACTGATGGATTTTCTATTAGTTAACAACTCCGGTGCGAGAGATAGAGATACGGGTACGGAGAGCCGAATAGATGCCTATGAAGTTCATGAGGGGCATCATAGTGGATAGATAGACCGGTCGTGGGGCGGAGAGTGTTTTCTAATGGTGAACAACGATGAACTATCTGTATATGTGGCTCTGTGGGGTGGTCGGTGGAAAAAGGCGAATGAGATTACACACATAGATATGTAATTAGACGTCGAGGATTCGAGGTCGAACTCGTGAACCGGGCAAGTGAGTTTGACAGGTCGTTCGAAGGAGTAGTATTTCGATTAAGATACACATATATCGGCACCACGCGCGCGGCGACTGGCTTACGGCTGTGGAACTGAGTGACTCGCATGTGGTGAGCGTGGGATGCGTTTGAATGAACTTTCGATCAACGTAGTCAAACATACCGACCAAGCAAAACCGAAGGGCATCGGCCAACGGATTCCGTAATTCCCCCGAGAAATACATCGGTTGGGAGGTCGTGTTTCTCCGGGAGTCAGCAGAGAACCGGAGCAGTCTACGGTACCATACAGTCCAAACGCTGCATCGTCAAGCAGTGGTTCACGCCAGACACTATTGGTCGATTTAGACAATAATACACCGTGAAGACGTGCCAGCCTGTCCGGTACTGGCGGTCGACATCGACAGTGAAACCTCAATCACGAATATCGTTCAGATATTCAGTCATGAAGGCTAATGTTCGACTAGCCGAAAAATACTCACAGTCAGATAGATAGTAATAACTGACAGTCTACAAGGGAAAGTCACAACTCGAACCCACCGACCGGTCGAGCAAGCCTTCGATACCAAGAAAGCAAGCGTCGCTCGTTAGTGGTTCGTTCTCAGAACCACGGGTTTCGGAGGTAGAATCGAAATATCAGCTTAGAAAATATCTAAGATATCTTACTTCCGAAGGTAGGTATGCGTCGAAATGTGTAAGTCGACGTATTAACCCCGGAACCCACATTTCGCGAACACAACCTCGACAATGAGAAGGCTGGCAACCGCCCCCGCGAGACTCAGCGAAGGCCGTGGTCACTGCGAGGCCAAGCCAGCGTCAACAGAACGCTCAGCGGAGGCGAAACAGCCATGACCGTCGGTTTCGAACGGCGAACCTGAGCGTGACCCACGGAACGAAGCGGGCGGCCGAAGCGTACGACGCAGTCGAGAGTCACGAGGAGTTGATTCGGTGGTCTCGGGCGTACTGCACGCGCGCGGTCGCAGCGCACGGTTTCGACGTGATGCTCGGCCCCGTCTGCTGGGAAGTGTCCACGCGGGCGAAACGTCGCGCGGCCGCGGTGAAGACCCCGACCATCGAGAACGCCAGCGTCGGGAGGGCTATCGACTGGAGTGCACGGGCGAACGGGTTCGGGGAGTCGACGCCGCCCGAATGCACGATGTCGCTGTCGTGGCGGGCGTTCGAGTCGTTCGACCGCGAGGAGTGGTCCGCGACGCTCCGGCACGAACTCGTCCACGTCGAGCAGTTTCAGGCGTTCGGCGCGACCGACCACGGACCGGCGTTCAAACGCCGCGCCGAGGCGGTCGACGCCCCGGTTCGCGTCCGCCGGTTCGCGGAGCCGAAGTACACCCTCTCTTGCGAGGCCTGCGGCGCTGACGTGGCCTACCGCTACCGCGAGTGTAAACTGGTCCGCGAGTCGTCGGCCTATCGCTCCGCGTGTTGCGAAGCGCCGCTACACTGTCGAAAACGGCGGGAGTAGCAGGCGAGAGTCGCCCGCCCCGCGAGCGACTATCGGCTCGGCGGGTGCGCCCGCGCCTCCCGAATCGCCACGAAGGCGACCGCGAGGACGAACACGAGCGCCAAGAAGAACTCGACGCCGGGAACGGTCCCGGCGATAGCCCAAACGTACACGTCCTCCGCGCCGAGGATGACGAACAGCGCGACGAGAATCACCACGCCGGTTCGACCGATGCCGAGTCTCATACGTCGATTTTGCCACCGCGACAACATAAGCGTTGGAGGCGACTGTCGTCTCGTGAGAGACAGTGGTATTGCTGATTTCACGAATACTACGTGGCGATTGACGACAAGAGAGTTGTATTGTAGCAGGAAAATGAGTATACGGGGACGATATAAATATTCGAGGAGGATATAAGAACATTCGAGTTAAAATAGTTCGAGTCTAAGAAATGATTTTGTTAAGAATTGATATTTATTCGAAATACTACGCAGTCTGTGAGAAGCGAGAAGAGACTCGAAGCCGACGAAATCGGGAGGCCACCACCGTTACCACGCGCTGCGAGAGGAGACTATTTACCGCGCGAGCGTGATCGGAAACCAGTATCGAACCCATGCGACACGTCCCAGGAACCTTCTCGATAGCGGCGCGCGACCCCGAGGCGAACGTCTACGGCGCGGCGGTGACGACCGGAACCGTCGCCGTCGGCGCGACCTGCCCCTACGTGAGCGCCGGCGGCGCGGCGGTCACGCAGTCGTACACGAAGCCCGAACACGGCCGCGACGCGGTCGCCCGCGCGGAAGCCGGCGAGCGCATCGACGACGCCTTCGAATCGCTCCTCGACGACGACGACCACGCCGCCTACCGACAAGTCCACGGCGTCGGCGCGGGCGGCGAGTTCGCCTTCACCGGCGGCGAGTGCGTCTCGTGGGCCGGCCACCGCGTCGGCGACGACTACACCGTTGCGGGCAATATGCTCGCCGGGGAGGGTGTCGTCGAGGCGACCGCCGAAGCCTACGAGGCCGCCGACGGCGACATGGCCGAGCGACTCGTCTCGGCGCTCGAAGCCGGCGAATCGGCGGGCGGCGACGACCGCGGCGAGCTGAGCGCCGCGCTGCTCGTCCACGCGCCGACGCCGGAGTTCTACCACAACCTCCGTGTCGACCTCTCCGACGACCCGGTGGCCGACCTGCGCGGCCTGCTCTCGGAGGCGCGGCGCGCGAAAGCCCAGATTCGACGAGAGACGGACGCGCAGTTCGGTGACTACCCGGACGAGATTCTGGAGTTCGGCGTCAAGTACTGAGTCGACCGCGGCGCTAAAAAAGTGACCGCGCGGGCGGCGTCAGTCCGAGTCGGCCGGGCTGGTCTCCGCACGCTTCGACGGCGTGATAAACGAGTCGCGTTGGCTCATCTCCTCGTCGGAGAGGTGACAGGAGATGTAGTGGTCGCCGCCGTCGACGGCTTCGAGTTCCGGGAGGTCCTGCTCGCAGACATCGCCGATTTTCTTCGGACAGCGCGTCTGGAACGGGCAGCCCGACGGCGGGTTGATGGGACTCGGGACGCTCCCTTCGAGGAGAATGCGGTCCGTCTCGCGGTCCGGGTTCGCGTGGGGGACCGCGGACAGGAGGCTCTCCGTGTAGGGGTGGAACGGCGGCGAGAACACCTGCTCGATGCGCCCGAACTCCGCGATTTTCCCGAGGTACATCACGGCCACGCGGTCGCAGATGTGCCGGATGACGCCGATGTTGTGCGAGATGAACAGGAACGAGATGTTCTCGTCGTCCTGAATCTCGTTCAGGAGGTTGAGAATCTGCGCCTGCACGCTCACGTCGAGCGCCGACACGGGCTCGTCGCAGACGATGAGCTTCGGTTCGACCGCGAGCGCGTGCGCGATGGCGACGCGCTGTTGTTGGCCGCCGGAGAACTCGTGGGGGTACTTGCTCGCGGCGGCCCGCGAGAGGCCGACGCGTTCGAGGAGGTCGCCCACGCGCTCGCGCTTTTCCTCGCCGGTGGCGATGCCGTGTTTCTCCATCGCGCGCCCGACGATTTGGCCGACGGTCTTCCGCGGGTTGAGCGAGCTCTGGGGGTCCTGGAATATCATCTGCATCTCGCGGCGCAGACTCCGAATCTCCGAGGAGCCGAGTTCGTGGAGCGGCTGGCCCTCGAAGTACACCTCGCCGTCGCTCGGTTCGAGGAGCCGGAGCGCGGTGCGAGCGACCGTGGACTTCCCGCAGCCGGACTCGCCGACGAGCCCGACGGTCTCGCCGGGGTAGACGTCGAAACTCACGTCGTCGACGGCCTTGACGTGCCGCCGTTCGACGGTCGGCAGGCCGCCGCCCTCCCACGAGAGGTGGACGTTGCCGAGGATTCCTTCGCCGGCGTCGAAGTATTTCTTCAGGTTCCGCACCTCGAACAGCGGCTCGCCGGTGCGGTCGATGTCGCGGCGACCGGCCCCGGCTTCGGGGACCGTGCTCTCCGAGAGGTCGAGGTCGTCGGCGTGGAGACACGCCGCGCGCGACGAGCCGTCGCCGACGGGGTCGAGCGACGGGTCGCCGCCGGTCCGACACGCCTCGGTGGCGTGCGGACACCGCGGCGCGAAGTTACAGCCGCTCGGGAGGTCCCCGAGGTCGGGCATCGCGCCGTCGAGCGTCGGCAGTTCGTCGTAGTCGGTGTCGACCTCCGGGATGGAGTCGATGAGCGAGCGGGTGTAGGGATGTCGCGGGCGGTCGAACAGGTCGCCGAGCTCGGCCGTCTCCACGAGGTTCCCGGCGTACATGACGCCGACGTGGTCGCACGTCTGGGCGACGACGCCGAGGTTGTGGGTAATCATCAGCACGGCCGTCCCCTCGCGCTCCTGCATCTCGTTGAGCAGGTCGAGAATCTTCGCCTGCGTCGTCACGTCGAGCGCGGTGGTCGGCTCGTCGGCGATGATGAGGTCCGGCTCGCAGGAGAAGCCGATGGCGACGAGGACGCGCTGGCGCATCCCCCCGGAGAACTCGTGGGGGTAGTCGTCGATGCGCTCTTCGGCGTCGGGAATGCCGACATCGTCCATCGACTCGATGGCGAGCTGGCGTGCCTCCGACTTGGAGACGTCCTGATGGCGGCGAATCGTCTCCGTAATCTGCTCGCCGACGGTCATCACCGGGTTGAGCGACGACATCGGGTCCTGCGGAATCATCGCGATGCGGTTGCCGCGGATGTCGCGCATCTCGGCTTCCGTCTTCTGGAGGAGGTCTTCGCCGTCGAAGACGACCTGTCCGCCGGTGATTTCGCCGGGCGAGTCGATGAGGCGCATGAGCGACCGCCCCGTCACGGACTTGCCCGCGCCCGATTCACCGACGAGACCCATGGTCTCGCCGCGGTCGAGCGAGAACGACACCTCGTTGGAGGCGACGATGGGGCCGCCCTCGGTGTGGAACTCGGTTCTGAGTCCGCGCACGTCGAGCAGCGGGCCGTCGTCGGCCTCGGCGTCGGTCGCGGTACTGGGTGCGCTCATTCTATCGCCTCCACTTTGGGGTCGAGCACGTCACGCAGTCCGTCGCCGAGCATGTTGAACCCGACGACGGCGATGCCGATAGCCAGCGCTGGGAACAGCAACATCCACGGCGCGGTCTGCATGAAGCCGCGACCGGTGTTGATCATCAGCCCCCACGACGGCCGCGGCGGTTGCGCGCCGAGGCCGAGGAACGACAGGCTCGCCTCCGCGAGGATGGCGAACGAGACGTTCAGCGACCCCTGAACCAGCATGGGCGCCATACAGTTCGGGAACACCTCGCTGAAGACGATGCGCGAGTCGCTCTCGCCGCGGGCGATTGCGGCCTCGACGTACGCCTCGTTGCGCTCGGCCAGCGCCGCGCTCCGCGAGACGCGGGCGATGTACGGCGTGTAGACGAACGCGAGCGCGATGACGACGTTACTCAACTCCGGGCCGAGAACGACCAAGAGCGTGAGCGCGAGCAACACCGGCGGGAACGCCATCGCGGCGTCCATGACGCGCATCAGTATCTCGTCGGTTAACCCGCCGGCGTAGCCGGCGACGACACCGACGACGGCCCCGACGGCGAGCGCGCCGGAGATAGCTCCGAAGCCGACGTACAGCGAGATGCGGCTTCCCATGACGACGCGGCTGAAGATGTCGCGGCCGAGGTCGTCGGTGCCGAACGGGTGTTCGACCGACGGGGCCTGCGAGCGGTCTTCGATGTTCGTCGCGTCGATGGGGTACGGCGCGATAACCGGCGCGAAAATGGCGACGAGTACGAGCAGCACCACGATGGAGAAGCCGAGCATCGCCTTCGTGTTACTGCGGAACTTCCGGACGAACCGGGCGATGCGGTCGCGCTGTGACTGCGTGATGGTGAAGCGACCGCGGTCGGTCTCCTGTTCGGTCGCCATCAGTCGTCACCTCCGTAGCGGATGCGCGGGTCGAAGTACGCGTACAGCAGGTCTGCGGCGAAGTTCGAGAACATGTAGATAAGTGCGACCACGAGGATGCACCCCTGAATCAAGGGGATATCGCGGCTCTGAATCGCGGTCAGCGTCAGCCGACCGATGCCGGGCCAGAAGAACACCTCTTCTAACACGACGACCCCGCCGAACGCGTAGCTGAACTGGAACGCGATGACCGTGATGACGGGGATGATTGCGTTCTTGAGCGCGTGTCTGAGGACGATGACCCGTTGGCTCATCCCCTTCGCACGCGCGAGATTGATGTACTCCTCGCTCAGCACCTCCAGCATCGACGACCGGGTCATCCGCATGATGTAGGCGGTGAGCGCGAAGCCCATCGCCCCCGCGGGGAGGACGAGTCGCGTGAGCGACCCGACGAGGTCATCGCTCGGGGAGACGTACCCCCCGGTCGGAAAGAGGTTCAGCCAGACGGCGAACACCAGGATGAACACCAGCCCCCACAGGAAGATGGGCATCGAGATGCCGACGAAGGCGAACATCGAAGCGCTCACGTCGGGCGCTTCGTTCTGGTTGACGGCGGCGTAGACGCCGAGCGGCACCGACAGCACGACGGCGACGAGCGTCGCGGCGACCGCGAGCATCATCGACCGGGGAAGCCGCTCGGCGATGAGCTGTGCCACGGGCTCACCGAACCGGAGCGATTCGCCCATATTCCCCTGGAGGAGCCCGACGACCCAGTCGATGTACTGCACGTACAGCGGGCGGTTGAGTCCCAGTTGGGTTTGGAGCGCTTCGAGCGATTGTTCGGTCGCGTTGGGGCCCAAGATGAGCAGGGCCACGTCACCGGGCAGGATGTTGGTGACGGCGAAGGCGATGAGCGTGACGAAAAACAGCGTCACCGCCATGAACCCGACGCGCCGAACGACGTAGTTGTACATCGACATTGTGTGGAATCTCTGTTAGCGGTCGAGCCAGTTGTCTCCGAACTGGAGCGTCGACCCGTCGGGCGCGCCGATATCGCCTTTGTACTGCGAGGCGGCCCCGTAGAGACTCGGCTGCCACCACAGGAAGAGGTGGCCGGCGCGCTCCTCGTGGAGAATCTCCGTCGCCTGGTGGTAGAGGTCGGCGCGCTCCTGTTCGTCGTAGATGGTGCGGGCCTCCTCGACGAGCGCGTTGTAGTCCTCGTTCACCCAGTTGGTGAAGAAGAACGCCCCGTTGGGGTGCAGGAACTTGTAGAACGACACGTCGGGGTACCAGAGCGCGAGGTAGGAGCTCGTCGTCGCCTGGAAGTCGCGGTTGGAGTAGACGTCCGAGAGCCACGTGCTCCACGTAATCTGCTGGATTTCGAGGTTGATGCCGACCTCGGCGGCGTCGGCGGCGATGACCTCCGCGGCCTGCACCTGCGTCGGGTAGGACTGCGGAATCTTGAACGTCGCCGTGAAGCCGTCGGACATACCGGCGGCGTCGAGGTGCTCTTGGGCCTTGTCGAGGTCACGCGGGCGCGGCTCGATGTCCGGGTTGACCCACGGACTGCCGGGCGTCGCCGGGGACGCGGTGGTCTGGCCGGTGCCGTAGAGGGCCGCTTCAGCGACCTTCTCCTTGTCGATGGTGTAATCGAGCGCGAGGCGGGCGTCCTTGTTGTCGAACGGGGCCACGTCGCAGTTCAGGCCGAGGTAGACGAGCGATTTCGGGAACTGCTTCTCGAATCGAACGTCGGGGGCCTGCTCGACGCGAGAGACGTCCTTCGGCGCGATGCCGTTGATGAAGTCGTACTCGCCGGCGAGGAACGACTGGAGGCGGACGCTCGGGTCCGGCATCTCGCTCTTGACGATGGTGTCGATGAACGGGCCGTCCTCGTCGGACGCGCCCCAGTAGTCCTCGTTGCGCGACATCGTGAACGAGGTCTCGATTTCGCGGCTCTCGAACACGTACGGACCGGTCCCGATGGGTTCTTCGACCATGTCCTTCTCGGCGTTCTCGGCGGGCATGACCGACAGCTCCGCCGTCGCCATCTTGGCGAGGAACGGCGCGAAGGGTTCGGTGAGTTGGACTTCGAAGGTGTAGTCGTCGGGGGCGCGAAGCTCCTCGACGTAGTCGAAGAAGCCGGTGGCGAGGTAGTCGCCGTTCTGGACGCGCTCGTAGCTCGCCAGCACGTCCTCGGAGGTCATCTCCTTGCCGTTGTGGAAGGTGACGCCCTGCCGGAGGTTGAACGTCAGGAGCGTGTTGTCGTCGGACTGCTCCATCGACTCCGCGAGGTGCGGTTCGATGGAGTAGTCGTCCTGCAGCGCGACGACTTCCTCGTAGATGTTTTCAAGAACGCGCTTCGAGGCCGCGGAGGTGTCGATGTGCGGGTCGAGACCCTGCACCGGCACCGCGCCGCCCCACTGGAGCGTGCCACCCTGCTTCCCGCCGCTCGCGGCGGTCGTCTCGGTGCTCTCCGTGTCGTCGCTTCCACCCGAGGACCCCGAATCTTCGGTCGTGCTGTCGTCCGAACCGCCGCCCGTACACCCGGCGAGCGCCGCCGCGCCGGTCGTCGCCGCCGCCCCGAGGAAGGTACGGCGGTCGAAACGACTGCGACGCGTGCCGTCGCCGGTGCTGTCGGAGGAGTCGCTCCCCTTGCCATTCTCTTGCATACAGTCGCCCAAATCCGTTACTGTGTGATAAAAATTGTGGTTGTGTGAGTACAATCATCATATCGAGACGAGAGAGGTGTAACACCAGATACCATTTCGAGCGCCGGACGAGAGGGAACTGTGGAATGACCAATTCCCCCCGGTCACGTCCGGGATTACTCCCAGAACGTCAACCCACCTCCCCACAGGCGACGGTCCAAATCGACGACCCGACGACGGCCCGCAGGTCGGTCGCGAGCGACCGAGCCGTGCCGACAGGCGTCTTCGAGCGACATGGTAGGGGCAGAGTCCGAGAACCCACATCCAGCGTACCGTGCCTGCTGATTTCGGAGAGTGCGCGACTGGCCGGTACTGTCATGCATGTGACCGAATTCCAAACAATAAAATAGGGTGAGTCCCGAATCCGGGAACCATGCGAGTCAATCAGCAGCGACTCCGCAGCGACATCGAGTCGAACGCGGAGTTCGGGGCCGTCCCGACGGACGAGGGTCGGGGGCGGACGGTCCTGACCGGCAGCGAGGCGGACCGGCGGGCGAGAGAGTTCTTCTGCGAGCGCCTCCGGGACGCCGGTCTCTCCATCACCATCGACGAGGTCGGCAACATCGTCGGCCGATGGGAACCCGAGAGCGCGGACCCCGACGCGGCCCCCGTCGCCACGGGGAGCCACCTCGATTCGGTCCCCGAGGGCGGCATCTTCGACGGCCCGCTCGGCGTCTACGCGGGGCTGGAGAGCGTCCGCGCGATGCAGGACGCCGGCGTCGAGCCGGTCCGCCCCGTCGAGGTCGTCAACTTCACCGAGGAGGAGGGCCAGCGGTTCGGCGGCGGCCTCATCGGGTCGGCGGTCGCCGTCGGGGAACTGGGCGTCGCGGAGGCGCTCGATATCGAGGACGACGACGGGATTCCGCTCGGTGACGCCCTCGCGGACATCGGCTACCGGGGCGACGGGCGCGTCGACGCCGCCGACTGGGACGCGTGGATAGAGCTCCACATCGAGCAGTCAGAGCGCCTCGAAGACGCGGCGGTCCCGGCCGGCGTCGTCACGAGCATCGTCGGCCTCTCGCGCTGTGCCGTCGAAATCACGGGTGAGGCCGACCACGCGGGGTCGACGCTCATGGGCGACCGCTCGGACGCGCTCGCCGCCGCCAGCGAGTTCGTCCTCGACGTGGAGCGCGCGACGAACGAGCGCGGCGAGGTCTCGGAGACCGCGGTCGGAACCGTCGGCAAACTCGAAGTCTCGCCGAACGCGCCCAACGTCATCGCCGGGCAGGTCGACCTGACCGTCGACATCCGCGACGTGGCGTACGACTCCATCGAGTACGTCATCGACGAGGCGGAAGCGAGCCTCGACCGCATCGAGGCCGAACGGCCGGTCGGGGCCGCGCTCTCGCACCCGTGGGACCGCAAGCCCGTCGAGATGAGCGAGCGCTGCCGCGCCGCGCTCCACGACGCCGGGACCGACGCCGACCTCGACACCCTCGACCTCCACTCCGGGGCCGGCCACGACACCATGCACGTCGCGGCCGTCACGGACGCCGCGCTGCTCTTTGCCCCCTCCCGCGACGGCATCTCGCACAACCCCCGCGAGTGGACCGACTGGGAGGACTGCGCCGACGCGACCCGTGTGCTCGCCGGCGCGCTCGCCGACCTCGCGACCGAGTGACGAAACCGCCCGGCCGACGACTGTCGCATTCGACTCTGTTCTCGACGCCGGTTTCGACTCCGTCCTCCGAAGCCCGCTCTGTCGGCACGTTCGACTCGACTGCCACCGGTATCTCCGCGCCGAGCGCGTCGTCGAAACGCTCGCCGGGACGAAGCAGGAATCTCTCGTTAGAGCCATCAACGCCCGCCTTTACTCGCGATTCGCCGTGAGACGACCCGCTCGAGACACCGCGATGTTTGTACAATGAGAACACGAGACCTAAGTAGTCGGTTTCGTCTATTTCAGCGCCTTTTTAGGCGGTATTCGTAGCTATAGCTCTTCGAATTACGCCACTTTGCGGCAATATCTGCTAATTTCGTGCTCGTACAGAAGTGACCGTTCGTCAAATACAAACACATATGGCTTCGGGCCTTCGAACTGGACTATGGCAGACGAACACACGACCGGTTCGCCGCGGACCCTGAAGACGGTGTCTCGTGCGTTCGATGTCGTTCGGGCGCTCGAGGAGTTAGACGGCGCACGAGTGACGGAGTTGGCGAATCACCTCGACCTCTCGAAGAGCGTCGTCTACAACTACCTGAGCACGCTTCGAGCCGAGAAGTTCGTCGTGAAGGAAGAAGACACCTACCGGCTGTCGCTACAGTTTCTCCTCGTGGGCGAGTACGTCCGGTACCAGAACATCCTCTACCGCATCGGCAAGCCCGAAATCGAGGAACTCGCGGAGAAGACCGGCGAGTACGCGCATCTGGCGACCGAACAGCACGGACTGGGCGTCAATCTCTACAAGGTGAGCGGCGAGAAGGCCGTCGGGAGCGACTACCAGGTGAACAAGCTCCAGCGCGCCGACTACCTCCACTTCTCGGCGACGGGGAAGGCGATTCTCGCGCACCTCCCGAAAGAGCGCGTCGAGTGGATTATCGACCAGTACGGGCTGCCGGGCAAGACCGAGGCGACCATCACGACCCGCGAGGAGCTTTTCGAGGAGTTGGAGACGATTCGCGACCGGGGCTACTCGCTCAACGACGAGGAGGAAATCAAGGGCCTGCAGGCAATCGGCGCGCCGGTGACGAACCGCCACGGACGCGTCCTCGGCTCCATCAGCGTCTCCGGGCCCGTCCGCCGGATGAAACAGCCCGAGTACCACGAACAACTCATCGAGAGCGTCGTCAACACCGCCAACGTCATCGAGGTCAACGTCAACATGGAGGAGTCAGACGACGACTTCCCGACGTTCAGTTAGTCGGGCCGCGTCGCCCCCAACGCACCCACGATACCACCTCACGTCGACCGCGCTACGACACGGTTCACAAACGGAGAACCGATGGTCTCGGCCGAGTCGCGGGCAAGTCGGAGACCACGTCCGGCCCGACCGACGGACCGAACGACTCGCCTGTCCCCGAATCTCGGCGTTGTGCTGTTGAAGCCGCACTCGCAAACCCGAGACGGTTCGTCGGCCGAGATTGACGGTCTCGAACGTCGAACGGTCTACGCACCCCGAAAAGTTGCGAGAACAAAACATCGGAGAGGCAACAGACAACGATGAGCATCGCCAAGTATTGACCATATATGGACACAAAATCCCCGTCAGTTAGTGAAAGTCCATCGATACGCCACATCGCGTCTAGTTCTGCGTATTTTTCGTCGCACCCGATACGCCTCACCGAAGGGGTCGGCAACGACTAGCGCCCGTCAGACAACCTACCCCGTATTACAGGGTTACTGATGTAATAGGAATGCGCACGTCTACCGCAGGTCGGGCGTCCTTCGCGGACGACTGAACCGAGCCGAACGAGTCGCCGACGGGAAGGCGCTCCGCACCGACAGAGTGGGGCGGGGCGGGCGAGTCAGAGATAGTCGTCCGACCAAGATAATAATTTGATTATTTTGCAATATCGAGTACTTTCGAACCGACCGTGGGTTGTAACCAAAATTCACTCGGAATCAACGCTCGGTAGAGCCAACTCAAATCTCGATTCTGAAGCCCTAAAACCCCCGAACAATGTACAATTTGTGAAAATTGTAGAAATTGTATACATTCTAAATGCTGTGGGCGCTCTTTGGACGGTCAAATTGTACCGTGACGGTTGAAATAGTACTACAATAGTGCTCCGTGGCGATCCGGAAGTGTTCGAGGGCGAGCCGTCCTCACTCCGGGTCGCCAGTACCGTCGGCGTCGTCAGGTTCGGGCCCGAGCGGTCGTCGGACCACGAGCACCGGACCGCCGGTCTGTTCGGCGACTCGGTCGGAGGTCTCGCCGAACAGTCGGCCGCGGAGCGTGGGTTTCTCCTCGCCCATCACGACCACGTCGTGGTCGGCCGCGCCCTCGATGAGCGCCTGGAGCGGGTTCTGTGTGACGACGACGACGCGCGAGACGTGCTCGCGGTTGACGCCGAGAACGGCCAGGTCGTTCGCGACCTCGTCGAGGAGGGCTTCGCCGTCCGCGACCGCGCCGTCGTCCTGGACGGCGTGGAACAGCGTGAGTTCGACGTCGCCGCGCTTTCCGACCGCCGCGGCGACCTTGGTAATCGTGTCGAGGTTGATGGCCTCCTTTATCGGAACGATGACGCGGTCGATGGTCGGGGCGGGGTTCGAGAGCAACACCGCGTCGCACTCCGCCTCCGTGGCGATGCGCTCTGTCGTCTGGTCCATGTCGTGAGTGAACACGAGCCGCGTCTCGACGGTCGCACCCTTCGAACACCGAGACGAGTTCGCCGAGCTCCTCGCGAGCCTTCGGTTCGAACTGCTCTCTGGCCTGTTCGGGGGCCGTCTGCTCGGGAATCTCGTGATACGCGAGGATGACGACCGTCGTCCCCGTGAGGAGGTGAATCAGCTGGTCGGGAACCACCTGCCCCTTCAGCACCGCGACGGGGACGAGCACGCGAACGTCGGCGGAGTCACGCATCGGTGCTCACCCCCTTCAGGCGCACGTCGCGGGCGTAGGCGAAGTACCACACCAGCGCGGCGAGCGCGACGACGACGCCGACCGCCTGCGAAAGCGGTTGCATGAACGCGACGAGGCTGAAACTCGCGAGCGCTCCGAGCACGGGGACGACCGGGTAGCCGGGGACGCGGAACGACGGGTCGTACCACGCGGGATTCGACCGACGGAGGGCGACGAGCGCCACGCAGATGAGCCCGTAGGTGACGAGATGCAGGAACGACGCGACCTCGGCGAGCACCTCCGTCCGGCCGACCGCGACGAGGACGACCGTCGGCCCGCCGACGAGCGCGAGCGCGACGTGGGGCCAGCCTGCCCGACGGCGAGACCGGGGAAGACGAAGATACCCGCGCCGACCATGGTCCCGATACCGATTGCCAACCCGCCGCGGAGGCCGATTGTTCGCTCCAACTCGGTCCCGCTTTCGAGGACCGTCACCTCGTCGGCCGCGGCACCGACGTCGACCGCCGGGTCCGCGTCGCCGACCCCCGGCCCGTCGTCGGGCGGGTCCGCCCCGAGCACCGAACCGCCGTGGTTTCCGTCGGACATTGTAGTTACCTGTTGTTTCGTCTCCCCAATATATACACTACCCGTCATATTGAGGGCGGGTGGGTTGGGCTGCGGGTTCGATTCCCGCCGCCGGCGCGTCGTCGCCCCCGACGAGAGAAAGTGTTAATCCGTCCGCGACACGCCCTGCATGCAGAACGATGGCGCACGGAACGCGACGCGGCGGCCGGTTCGGGCGGGGTGAGCCGCGGTGAACTGGTCGCGGAAGTCGCTCGACGAGCTCGAAGCGTTCTACTGGGAGACGATAGCGCCGGCGATGGACCGCGACGGGATGGACCCGACGCGGGACGTGCCGACCTACGCGTGGCTGACCGAACGCGGCTGGTCGGGCATCGCCTACGCGCTCCGCGAGAAACACGACCTCACCCCGCGGGAGTTCTTCGTCGAGGTCGTCGGTCTCGGCGACGATGAGGCCGACGAGGGCTACGACTGGGGCGTCGACGACGACCGCACCGTCGAGGCGTTCGAGTCCTACCTCGGCATGCTCGAATCGCGGCGCAGCCTCGCGGACTCGACGCTGCCGACCCGCCGCACCCACCTCGCGCGGTTCGCCCGAATCTACCGCGACCGGTACGGGTCGGCGGACCTGCTTTCCCGGCTCGACGACCGCGACGCCGAGCCCGACGAGATAGACCGCTGTCTCGCGGTCCTCGACGAGTTCGACGCCGAGCTCGCCACCGACGGAACGAAGCTCAAATACCTCCAGACGGTCCGGTCGTTCTACGAGTACCTCGTGGACTTCCGGCGCGCGCGGTACAACCCCGTCGAGAACGCCGCAAAGCAGTTCCGCTGGGAGCAGGGCCAACCCGACAACCGCACGATGACGGCCGACCAAGTGAGCGACGTGTACGCCGTCGCCGACGACCTCGAAGACCGGCTTCTCGTCCTCGGACTCGCCGGGTGGGGGCTGCGACCGAACGAACTCGCGTCGCTCCGCGCCTCCCAGCTCGTCCTCTCCGGCGACGACCCCCACATCGCGTTCGACGAGCGCAAAAACGGGCCGGGAACCGTCGCGCTCCTCTACGGCGTCGACGCCGTCGCCGCGCGCATCGACGCGCTCGCCGCGGACGACGACTGGAACGGCGCGCTGTTTCCCTCCTCGCGGGCCGCCTCGGGACACATCGCCCGCGAGACGGTCAACCGCCGGTTCAAGCGCCTCGCCGACGAGGCCGGCGTGGCCGTCGACGGCGAGGTTCCGACCGCGAAACTCTGTCGGCGCTTCTGGTACACGGCATATCAGGAAGCGGTCGACGAGATGCTCGCCCAGTTGGAGGGCGTCGCCGCCGACCAAGGGTCGAAAAGCGCCGGCGTCGTCATGTCGAACTACCTCTCCGAGGAGCGCCGCCGGTCGTTCCGCCGGCAGGCGATGCGCGAGACGCTGGCCGACGTGTTCGAGTCCGCCGGCGAGTCTGCGACCGTCGAGACGCAGATGCCGTGACTGTCGCGTCGGTCGCTGCGCAAGACACGAGGTGGGTCGGCGGCCGGGTAAATCATATGTCGCGATATACAACTATCTCGTGGTGGGAGCCACAGTTTCGGAGGATGGGCAGTTTTAGCGTGGCTTTGACGCTGAATTGGGTTAGATTGCGGGAAAAGCGAGCTAGAAGATTCGGTTAAACTAGTTAATCCCCTGTAGTTGTCAGAAATTAGCTGGCATATTCCACCTAAAGATAGTGCCACCGCTCACGAGGGGCAAGCCGGAGTGTTCGTTCACTTAGTCCGGCGGAAGCAGCGCCGAAGAGACCAACTCGACACACTCTCCAGCAGTAATGACTGGTGCGTAGTCCATCTCACCGTCAGCAGCAGCTTTCAACAGAAAGTCAGTGAGCCGCCAGATATTGTACAAGAGGACCGCGAACACGAAGTAGAACAGCCGAACGCGGTAGTCCTTCGAGGAAGTCTTCGCCAGAAATCGTGTTTGATTGACTTGTATTCGTTCTCGATCTGCCAGCGACTACTGTAGCGCCGACAGAACGTTTCAGCCTCTTCCGGCTGAACGCGAGCATTCGTCGCAAAGACAGTCGTCCCATCTGACTTCGTCGAGGGAACATACAAAAACTGCATCCCGTGCGAACCCTGTTCGACGTGGACAGAACCCGACTCAACTGCGACCTCTTGGTCGTCTTGCTCTATCTGCTCAATCGCTTTCCGCTCTGAGCTGGTGATCCGCTTGGGAATCAGGTAGTTCACGTTAAGATTCGAGAGCGTCTGAAACACTCGCATTGAGTCGAATTCGCGGTCGCATAACACCATCTCAATAGGGACGTATTCTTTCGCTTTCCGGACTAATCGCCGGACGACACGATGAATTCGATTCGGCGGGTTGTTGTCCCACCCCGAACTTTCACGAACCGGTTCAACAGCCAAGACCAGCGGGACGTTCTGCCCAATAATCGAGAGGGTGGCAAACTTGAACGCACGTCCATCACCGTCTTTCGTCCCGCTGACCATTGGCATTCCTTCAACATCACCGAAGTAGGGCACTGCGGTAATGTCAAGAGCCACGGTCACTGGCCGCCGAAACGAGACTTCAGACTCGATTACTGAGAGTAGCCGGTTGGTAGCGGTGTCGAACCCATCGAGAAGTGATTCGCTATCGAACTGCTTGACTGCCCGGAGGTGCGTATCACCGTGTGGGCCGTACTCTTTCCCACGTCGGTACTGAAAGCGTGCTGCGCCTTGGGCAGTTCCACACCCGACCATCCCCATGAACGTCTGTAACTCGAAGAATCGAGAGTCATCGTACGACGCGTTCTCTGCTCTGCCAGAGTCAAATGGCGTGAAACAGTGTTCACGAGCAAGGCGAGTCGTACGAAAAATCTCCTTGTCGTCGAACGTGTCTCTCTGTTCTTCTCCATTACCAGACTCCCCTGAGCCACGTTCTTCGAAATCGAGGACTTCGTGCTTAGGACGTACTTCAGCAACAGATGGACCGAAATCGTGGATATTTTTGACGAGTAGATGTGCGCCTCGTTCGACAAACTCACGAGTGACTGTGTCGAAGCGATTACGCCACGTTCTCGACAAGACCGACACATCAGGAATACGGTCGAGACCACACGCTGAGGCGAGTTCATGGTAGCCGGAGAGTTTCCGATAGCTGTTTCCAGTGATTTCGCGGTAGAAGAAGAGCTTGAGTATTCCCTGAAATGGGTACGATGCTGGATGCCACTCAGGATAGCCGTCTTCAAGCGTCTCAAGCCGAATTTCAAGTTCTTCGAACGCTTCAAGTAGTGACTTGCCGAGCCGGAGATGTTCCCGAAGGTCGAGGCCAACAAGAAAAGCATCGGTCATTCGAGCAGCACGGGTTTCCATACGACCGATATTTTCAACACTCCTCATCAATACCTCGACAAGCGATAGTTCAAGCAGTTATCTAGACAGTGCCGGCTCTGTTGAAATCCTTCAGCGTTGACATTGAAGAGAGCGCTCCATCTGGCTAGTTTCCGTGGGTCACAGTGAAAACTAGTCTCTCAACAAATCGCAAGACGGAAAGAGGGTTTCAACAGAGCCGAACGGATGATAACTCGGGTTGTTTGGAACCATACCCTTAGGATTCACTGACTGATGGTGTATGAAAACTGTACCCGTCTATCGCATTCGAACTATCCAATTACTGTAGTGAGGCGTGGACAATCTCAATTAATATGTTAGATAGATATGCAAGTTTAGGAGGAACAAGAAAATAGCTACGACGTATCTGATGAACCTAACTAGTCCAGCCGAAGGCGTCGAGTCTTTAGCTCCCTTCAATCTCATCCGAGCAAACTTTTCAGGAAATATAAACATCAACGCCGCAATGCCCATGAAGAGGGCTCCGAATAAATTTCCCATGAGAATCCTATCATTGGTGCGTATAAATTCCTGATGGCTCAATCAATCGTGTATTCGATCTTTTTGTACCAAGTATCAGTACCTCACAAAGCATCCTCGCCTAGCTGTCTCTGAAGCCTGAATTCTGTGGCCGAGCGGTTGCATTGGCGGTCTCGACGACAGAATCATGGACGGATCGGCGGAGAGCCGTCGCTGTCGGCGGCGGCTGCCGCCGACGCGACAGCGTCGCCACTCCCACCGTTGGCTAGCCCGGTCGGGAGTTACCGGTGGAACCGGTCGTCCGGTGGCCGGTTCGCGGGGACGGCCCGACGCGTCGCGAGGGCCGTCCACGCTGCCCGTCGGATCATGTTGATGAACTCCTTGAATGGCCACTGCCAGAGGCGACGCCCGCCTCGGCGGGGCGTCGCCACGTACTCCCAGTGCAGATACCGCCACACGTTCTGTAACAGCAAGCTCACCACGACGTACAGCAGCCGTACAACCGGATTTTGTGTCGAGGTCGTCGCGATACTTTGTTCAGAGAGTCGATAGCTTGCCTCGATACCGAAGCGTTTCGCGTAGTGGTATCGAGCGTCTCGTGGTGAGTCGATGAACGGCGCGTCAGCGGCGTAGCCGTGACGCGCCACCCCATGTTCGTCGTACCGTCCGTTCTGGTAGGTACAGTCGATGTAGACGGGGAACTCGACGGTCCAGCTGTGACCGTCGAGTCTCGCCGTCAGACTGTGCTGAATCACGCGACTCCAGCCTTCCGAGAGTTCTTGCTTGATTGATTGTCCCCAGCGGACGATCGGCATGACGTACGCGTGGTTGTGCGCCTGAAGCAGCGTCAAGCACTTGCTGTCGTAGAATTCGCGGTCAAGATAGACGGCCTTGACGTTGAGGTCAAGGCCGTCGAGGATACCGAGAAACCCAGCGAGGACGCTGCTGGCGGTGTCGCCGTCTTCGAGACGGCGCACCGCCAGCGTGTATCGTTTGTTCTTCACGCGCGCGTAGAGTGTCGCGTAGGCGTGGAACGCGGTGGTTCCACGCTTCGCTTGGGAATGATAGAGACCGTCGGTGTCGTCTTCGTCTCCATAGTAGGGCCGCAGGTGGAGGTCTGCGCAGACCTCCACCTGCTTGGGGAGGACGTCGAGAACGTCTTTCTGGAGGAGCGTGTTGCCAACTCGTTGGAGTTGGTCCAGTTCAAACTTCGTTCGGAGATGGTAGAGGACCGTGTTTGCGGGAGGCGCGTCTTCACTGTTTTCGCAGAGCGTGGAGACGGAGGTCCCGTCGGTGCATGCACCGACGAGGACCTCGT
Organism: Haloferax volcanii DS2; assembly: GCF_000025685.1. Classification (GTDB taxonomy): domain Archaea; phylum Halobacteriota; class Halobacteria; order Halobacteriales; family Haloferacaceae; genus Haloferax; species Haloferax volcanii. The sequence continues at coordinate 362,741 of NC_013966.1, forward strand.
AGATGTTCTCTGCATCGATTTTAGCGTTGTTGGCGAGATTCAGAGAAACTTCCTCGTCAAGTCGGTTGACGAGGAAGTTAAGGAGCTGGTCCTCGTGGATTTCACTGTCTGCTTGCTTGGTATTAGACACACCTTCTGCAAGCAGACGTCTCAACTAACCGGCTTTGTGATGTACTGAGTATAGTTCGGGTGGACTTGTCTGAATATTGGATAACTTGTCAACCGGCCATAAAGTATATGCACTTAGGATGACACATCATGTTTGCTGTATGACCAGAAATATTGACAGAAAAAGCATTGACCTTTCGAACATCAATCGTAGGAGGTTTGTCCAAGGTGTTAGTTCTACAGTAGGCGTAAGCGGATTAGGTGTCTCAGGACTTGGAAAGGCCTCTGCGGAGGGTGCACGTGAGTATATTGGGGTGTCATATGATACTAGAACTCACATCACCCAGCGGAAATGTACTGCATCACTTAATTATAAACCAGATGGTAGACTGAGTGGGATACTGAAGATTGCAGGTTATAATATACCAGTGGGATCTGACGGAAGGATAAAACCGAACTCGAGCTCTGATATGTGGTCTTACTGGATTGAAAAAGAAGAAGAGAAATTCCAGGAAGATGACCAAAAACTACAAATTAGGCTCAACTTCGATGGAGATAGAATGGTTGGGTGGATGACTCGTCCCACCCCAAAGTTTGCCAAACTCAGCTTCTCGATGAATGCTGTGGATAGAGGTGCAACTATGGACAAAATAGAGAGCGCTCTTAATCCAAAGGATCTCTCAAAATTCGACAAAAACCCCACTATCCCTCAAAAAGGAATTCCAACAGAAACGTCAATTCAGAATATGAGAGTGAAGCCTGATAAGTCAGAAAACTATCTCAAAAAGAGAGGTGGTGAGTGATGGAAGATTCAGACGATGTTTCAGTTATTTCGGAGTTCCCAGATAGTGGTGAGATGTCGATTGATACTAGTACTAATGGGTGTACTACGGATATCGAGGAAACAACAAACTGGGAATACGCAGCAGCTATCTCAGCTGAAGGAGAGAATGAGAATATCACGCTTGGGGAAAGTGAATACAAAAATATTTATATCCATGACATGTTCCCTGATCTTCCCACAGATCTCTTGGGTGGCTGTTCGTTTTCAACTGGCAGCTACCCATCCGAACCCAGTCCTGATTCAGTAACTTACTCTCTAAATGTTGCTGATGATAAGATATCCCTGTCAGAACCAGTCCCGTGGCCTGACGATGACGATAATGAAAATGATTACGACGACTTAGCGGCAATTTCGATAGCTATCGTTGGTGCATTCGTGGCTCCGTGGAAGTCTATTGCTCTATCTGGCATCTCTCTTTTGCTTGACACTGATTTGCAAGATCCGATTACGTTTGATCGAGATACATCCAATGGCGAAACGTTCACTTGGGACTATCTATTGGATGCTAGTTCAGGATTAGATGGGTTTCCGGATACCCGAGAAGAAACTGGTGGTATCCGTGCAAGTGTGCGTAATGAGGGATTGGGATCTGGTGACTACACAGACATCTCTGTTGACACGTCATTCACGTTTCGAGTCCCCTCTCTTGGTGGATACTGCCCATGTGAAGGCTATGTTTTAGTCAATGAGACTGCTGAGAGTTCGTTCCTGGAATTAGTCGAAGGCGAATAGGTTAAGCAACCAATCAAAATATTCTACATCCTTCACTAAAATAATATTGTCTTGAATGTGAGAGAAAATCACTTGTCAAGACCGTTGAGAGGAAGCTAAGGAGCTGGTCCTCGTGAATTTGATCGTCTGCTTGCTGCTGTTGTTTGGACACATCTTCAGCAAGCAGACGTCTCAACTAACCGACTTTGTAATGTACTAAATACGCGTGAAAATAAGACACGCAACAGAACCCAAACTCCGAAGTTGTGGACTCCACAACCTCGGAGGATGGGCGTGTTGCGTGCCTTCTATTCAAGCACAACAACGGAGAAATAGGTGCTGTCTATCGGTTTTGATTTCATATCACTCAGAAAACCTTTCCACGCTTTCTCACCGTGACGAACTCGGAAATCACGAGACGAGGGCCTAATCAAACACAAACCATGTGAAAATAAGACACGCAACAGAACCCAAACTCCGAAACTGTGCTGGCCGGAAGACCGGACTGTGTGGTGGACATCTCGGTATGAATCCTCAGTACATCACAAAGCCGGTTAGTTGAGACGTCTGCTTGCAGAAGGTGTGTCTAATACCAAGCAAGCAGACAGTGAAATCCACGAGGACCAGCTCCTTAACTTCCTCGTCAACCGACTTGACGAGGAAGTTTCTCTGAATCTCGCCAACAACGCTAAAATCGATGCAGAGAACATCTACGAGGTCCTCGTCGGTGCATGCACCGACGGGACCTCCGTCTCCACGCTCTGCGAAAACAGTGAAGACGCGCCTCCCGCAAACACGGTCCTCTACCATCTCCGAACGAAGTTTCAGTACCTCACAAAGCCGTTTAGTTAGAAGGTCTGCTTGCTGAAGATGTGTCCAACAACCAGCAAACAGACGATGAAATCCACGAGGACCAGCTCCTTAACTTCCTCGTCAACTCTCTTGACGAGGAAGTTGCTCTCTCACTCGCTGAAAACGCTGAACTCGATGCTGAAGACATCTACGAGGTCCTCGTCGGCGCCTGCGCCGACGGGACCTCGGTCTCAACGCTCTGTGAGAGAAGCGAAAATGCACCCCACGAAAACTCCGTTCTCTACCATCTCCGCACTAAATTCGATCTAGAAACGCTCGAACAGGTGGGCAACATGCTCCTCCAGAAAGACGTTCTCGACGTCCTTCCCCAGCAGGTGGAGGTCTGCGCAGACCTCCACCTGCGGCCCTACTATGGTGACGAAGACGACACGGACGGCCTGTATCACTCACAAGCGAAGCGTGGAACCACCGCGTTCCACGCGTACGCATCCGTTCTAGTTTAACGAAGAATCCAGTTGCTGTCTGTTGATTTGATATCGTCGCAACTACCTGATTGAGAAACCCGGTGGGAAGTATGACCTACAGCCCACCGGATTCGGTCATAGTTGACCGGATTCAAAGAGCGTTTCCCTCTGATGAGTTGCGCGAGCGCGCTCGCGCAACGAATCTCGTCCAACGAGAGCGGAAATTCGACATCGTTGCGCTGTTCTACACACTCTCGTTTGGCTTCGCTGCTGGCTCAGACCGCTCTCTCCAAGCATTTCTCGAACGCTACGTCGAGATGGCTGACTGTGACGAACTCTCCTACGCATCGTTCCACGACTGGTTCGAACCAGGATTCGTTGCACTCCTTCGAGAGATTCTCGATGACGCAATCGAGAATCTCGATACCGGACGAGAAGATTTGAACGGCCGTCTCGAACGCTTTCGAGACGTCCTCATTGCTGACGCAACCATCGTTTCGCTGTACCAGGACGCCGCTGATATCTACACAGCAACCGGCGACCATCAAGCCGAACTGAAACTTCACCTCACCGAATCTCTCTCGACTGGGCTCCCGACACGATTCCGGACAACCGATGGGACGACTCATGAACGGAGTCAGCTACCCACCGGTGAGTGGGTAGCTGACGCCCTCATCTTGCTCGATTTAGGCTTCTACGACTTCTGGTTGTTCGACCGAATCGACCAGAACGGCGGGTGGTTCGTCTCCCGGGTGAAGGACAACGCGAACTTCGAGATCGTCGAAGAACTGCGAACGTGGCGAGGCAACAGCATTCCGCTGGAAGGAGAGTCGCTGCAGGCCGTCCTTGAGGACCTGCAGCGACAGGAAATCGACGTACGCATCACGCTTTCATTCGAGCGCAAACGAGGGTCGGGCGCCAGCGCGACCCGGTCGTTCCGATTGGTCGGCCTGCGTAACAAGGAGAGCGAAGAGTACCATCTGTATCTGACGAATCTGGCGAGAGAAAGCTACAGCGCGCCCGATATCGCGCAGCTCTATCGGGCGCGCTGGGAGGTCGAACTGCTGTTCAAGGAGTTGAAGTCGCGGTTCGGCTTGGACGAGATCAAGACGACCGACGGCTACATCATCGAGGCGCTGATCATCATGGCCGCAATTTCGTTGATGATGAGTCGTGTAATCGTGGATGAGTTACGGTCGCTCGAGGCAAGACAGCGAGAGGGCGAAGCCGCCGCAGACGCCGACTCGTCGGCGTCGCGGCTCCCTCGGCGTCGCTGTTCGCTCGCCGTGGAACGCCACGGTCATCTAATCCAGTTGTATCTCATGATCGAGTTGGGCTACGAACTGCCGGATTTGGACGAGCTGTTGCTGTGGGCGTCGCGTAATCCAAATCCACACAGGCAACGGTTACGTGAGCAGGTTGAACGAGGTGAGTTCGGCTTTGATCGCTACTAAACTAGAACGCATGGCTGGCCCACGAAGATCTGAGCCCGACTGACCTCCGAAACCGGATTAACACGCTCCCCAGCGGAGAGTGGATCGCCCAACTCCCGAGTCCATCATTCGGGGAGACCGGCCCAGCCCCGTTTTCGGTGAAGCCGCTCCCGATCGCGGCCGGCCATCCAGAGAGCGACGAGCCGTTGTCTGTCGAACAGGCGGACCATTTTGAGACTGTCGCTCTCCCACGACTGTCGGAGCGAACACAGGCTCAGTATGGGCTTGCTGAGACTCCCATCGAACCGGAGACAGCCGAAGATGAGGGCTGGGGGAGTAGACCAAACGATAAACAGCCGGCACCAGCTGATTCGGCTAACTCGGTGGACTCGCCGCAGTCGTCGTTCATCGGACAAGCAACCAGTGGTTCAGCAAGCGACGACGAGAAGCAAGAGAACGGCGCTGACACCACCACCTCCTTGTTTGGGAATACTGGGATGGCTGAGTCGGGCAAGCCAGCCGATGAAGAAGAGAAGGCTGCTGTCGACGAAAGTGGGTCGTCACCAGTCCAGTCTGGTGGTGTACCCGTCCCGGATGACGAGCTCCAGCGCCGTGGGCTTACTCATGATGATGTTCGGTTCTTGGCTCGCGTCTTGGACGTGATGAACAGAGATGCACCAAATCACACGCTCCTGAATCATATGAGTGCGTTCAAGAGCGATTTTGGGAATCTGGACGTACAACGACTTGCCGAGCAAAACCTGCTGGAAGAAGGGCGAGCCTGTAGTCGGAAATACTATACTGTCCTCCCGGCAGGCCGTGAACTCCTCGGTCAGAAGCTTAAGGTCGGTCTTGGTCAGGGGGACATCGGTGAGAAGACACCGCACAAGGTCGGTGTGAAGCTGCTCGAACGGTGGTTAGACTCCCGCGACGACGTCGCACAGGTCAAGCCGTACTACGAATACGATGAGGAGACGGTGTTCGACGTCGCCGGCTTCGACGCTGACGGGGAACTCGTGTGGGTCGGTGAAGCCGAACTCCAGAGTAACAACAAACACGCTCCGGTTGACGACTACGACAAGCAGAGTGCGGTGGATGCGAACGCTGTCTGGGCGTTCAACAGGCGCGAGACGGCCGTCGAGGTGTTGGACTGTCTCGCAGAAGCCGACCGGATAGAGCATAGCGTAGGCGGGCGCGCCGCGCGCCGGTTCTCGGATATTCGAGAAGCCGTTGAATCGCTAAACGCAGAAGGGATGACGACGATTCGGAGCTTCAACAAGCTTGACGAGGAGTTCAATTCATGAGTTGGCGCCACGCAACCCGTGAGGAGATCTACAGGTACTACACGGAGGAGTTTCCCTCGTATGTCGACGAACTCCCGTCGTTTATCACCGCGAAGGGGCCGAAACAGTACGCACTCGCGTTTCGAGAACCACATCCGGTACGGAAAGACGGAGTCCCAGACAAGGACTTCATCCGGCGAGATACGTGGCAGACGAACGCCTCAGGTGACCGGACCTCAGCAGCGTTCCACGACTTCGACGACGTCCTCGAGTTCATCCGCCATCCAGCACGGAACGATCCACTTGGGCGGAGCGACTTCGCACTCGTCGATCCTGATCTACTCGACAAACCAGACCCGCGTCCTAATGCGGTCTACTACGCCCTCGACCACTGGGAACGACCGTGGGTACTCCTCATCGATATCGACGCGAAAACGATCGCTCGGGAGCGAGCAACACGGGTAGTGTCGGATGAGGATGGTTCGGGAGACAGCGAGGAATTACTCGATGCCGCGGGTATTCTCGACGCAGACCCGGCAGGCTACCCGTATGCCTTCGATGATATCGATCAGGCCATCGAGTACGGTTTCGAGGTGCGAGACATCTTCGAGGACGACTTCAACGCTGAGGAGACGATGGTAGTGTACAGCGGTCAGGGCGTTCACGTCTACCTCCTTGACAGCGATCCAGCCCATCGGTACGACGCCAAGAGTCGAGAAGTGCTGAACGACCTTCTGCAAGACACCTACGAGATTCCTATCGACCCAGTGGTTACCGCCGACCGTCGCCGGGTCGCCCGGCTCCCCTACTCGTTGCACGCTGACGTCTGTAGTATCGTCACGCCCATCGAGAGCCCGAACTTCGACGTTCGGTCTGCGAGACCGGAGGTGCTCAGGGAATGACTCAGTCAACACCTGTTGAGGACGAGCGGGCCGCCTATCGCGTTGCGACGCTTCCGCCCGAATATGGGACGACGCGAATCAACCAACTGTTCACCCGGGGCTACAATCGCTATATCGTCGACGGCGAAGAGCAACCAGGTGATCTACTGACCGACCTCGAACGGTTTGGGACGGCGGCATTCAAAGAAGATGTCAGAGCCAACGCCGCAGAGAAACCCTTCGTCGATAAACCTGGAATACTCGCTGTCCTCGCGACGTTGAGTGCTATCTGCGTTAAGGCGCACCCGAAGTTCGAGCACGCCCCGCCACGGAAGATACAGGTCCTCTACGATATTCGCGAACTCTACGTCAACAATCTCGCCTCCCTCCTTCGAGAATTCGGTGATGGGAGTCTCCAACAGGATATCGCAGAGGTGCTATACGCAAAAGACCCCGGAGAGGACGGACCACACCCCGGTCGCGTTTGTACGGGGATCAAAGAGATGCCCAAGTTCGGTGACAGGTTGTATCTCGAAATCCCGATGGCCGCAGCATCGAGGAAGTGCCTCGTTCATGCCGAAACTGAGACCGGAGAAGCCGGGGAGTTGCTCACTCGCGTCGAAAACAACTGCCTCTATGTGCCCGTCGGTGATTTCGACACGAAGTATCGCGAGTACGCCAGTCGTGCGTTCAAGAAGCTCCTACGGGTCCAGGAGAAGAACCTCTCTGAAGACCAGATGACGTGGCTAACGACGAATGAGTCGGCCATCACAGAGCGTATCGACCGCTTCATCGAGACGGGACACCACGAACGAATCTGGCGAGATTGGAACCCCGGTGAACGGACCATCCGTGTGCTCAGAGACGCGATTCGAGACGCTCCAGACGAGGTCGTCTCACTGGGGGAGTTCCACTCGGCGAAGGAGCTGTTTGAAGCAGTGGAGGCGTACGATCCGGAAGCGGGCTGGAAGCGAGACGTGTGTAATCGCATCTCGAGTCCTCGGAGTCTCGGGAACCTTCTCGCATCCCAGCGCGACCACCGGAGCCTGACCATTCGGGAGCACAGAAATACGAACCACTATCGGATTCAGGAGTCTTCGCGTGGCGTCCAGCCCCTCGACGTCGAGGCAATCGAAGACCTGTTCGAACTCCCCTGTATGGCCAATATGGCCGAGCGCCTCCACGAGAAGAAGCCAGTCCGAAAGGACCTGTACAACTTCGCCCGGATGGTGATGTGGCTGCCACAGTATCAGGACAGCGACCTTGAGACGATTGTTGCAGACCTCAAGGGCGTCTTCTCGCGTTGGCCTTGGTACGACGAGCAGGTCACCGACTACCAGATTCGCTACGAGTTCTCGAACACCATTGGAGGCGACACCCCGCTTCCGATGAACTGTGACAACGACGATATGCAGCGGTACTGCATCGGCCAGGAGCAGTGCCCCTACTCGATCTGGGGAAGTCTCCCCTTCCCAGACGAGATGTATGACCAACTAAGTGGAACGGAGGGTAACGGAAACGAGTTCTGACGCAGATAGCCAACCATCAGTTAGATTACTATTCTCAGCGGACAACGATGTGACGGAGGTTGAAAACCCGTCATGCACTTTTCAGGCTTTCAGTCGACCAATTTGGACAAGAATGGGTACCGTGCTGGAAGGATAGTCTCGCAACTCATCAGTTGGGGTCGGTCAGTTCTGCTAGGGCTTGATTCTAACCTGACCCCAATCCTCTCGAATACGGGGCTTTCAACACCTCGTCAAGCACAATCTCGCTGAATCACCATTTTTCGGAACCCGTCGAGGACATTAGTAACGCCTGAAAACTGCCCGACGGGCCTCTTGCTAAATCTAAGGCCGTTTCAACTCTCTCTGCACCTCCAAAATCATCCAAAGGAAGGCTAGGGTACACGGGTGCAAACGCCGCTGGCTCTCTCCGGCCGAAGGGCCATCAAACGACGACAGTCTCTAGCCGATATATCAGAATACACTCATTAGATGTGGGTGCGATCTGCGGCGGAGTTTGTCACCCCGAGAGGGGCGAGGGGGGCTGTCGTAGGCCCCCACTCAACAACCATGTCTTCCGACTACGAGCAACAGCGATCACGACTTCATAGCGAGTACACTGAACAACCGAGCGACGAACCGTGGACAGATCTCGAACTGGCGCTCCCTCACAACAGAAGTCCGACTGGCATCGTCTCATTTGTTGAGTGCGTACTCGTCGAACTTACCTACGAAGACGTCGGAGCCGAGTTCGTCTCGACGAGCGTAGCGGGCGTGAAGCGGACACAGTTCATCGCCGTCGACGACGAGGCAGTATCTGAAACGGAAGCTCGCTGAGTGGGTCGGAGACCGGCAGGAGTTGCTCATTCCGACTGGGAAATTGCCCTTCGAGAAGGCGAGCCTGAACCACTCCGAGAGGGGGTAACCAGGGCGATTTGGCCCTGTTGGAATCCTCAACAACCAACATACTAATGAGGGTCAGTAAGTAGAGACCAGCAACTGGACGTGGGTGTACCGTCTACAAGTTCGATGCCTGCTTACCAAGCGTCTCGCCAGTAACCGTATCCGATGACAGCGAGGATAGTGGCGACACCGAAACTGAGGAACGTACCGATGGACCAAACCGACGCAATCACGAATCCCCAGAGGCCAGCAACGACAACGCCGTGTTCCAAGTCGTCGATACGGCCAGTCGCGTACGCTGAACCGAAGGCGACCGTCAGCAGTAGGCCGAATATCGGTTGCTGTGCGTACAGAAACGCCCCCGCGAGGATGGAGACCACGACAATCCCCGCAAGCCCGTCGTAGAGGTTTGGAACATTGGCGGGCGTACGTGATTCTGACGTAACCATATGAATGCGTACAGACCTCGGTCGGAAAAATGGTTGGGCTCCGTCACTTTCGCCCCCGGTATGCGATTTCGTTATCCGAGGCCGTTCTGACGGTAAGTAGATGGTTACTTCGCAGACTCCCCCACCAGTTGTTTCGCCGAGAATAGTGTCTGGATAATATTATTACAACAAGGCCGAAAATTTGAATTGTACCGTAGGCCGAACCCTCTGAAACAGCCACTGCAAGCACTTCGGGTGGAACGGTACGACCAAACGAACTAATTGAGTTGTTTGCCAATTCGGTATAATGCCTGAGTCCCCGCGGCCTCCACAGGACGATCACGGGAGCTGGACACGTCGGCAGTTCCTAGCTGCAGGAGGAGTGGTTGCCACCGGCGCTCTTGCTGGGTGTAGTGGACTACCTGGAACCGGGCCACGAACGCTTGATACCGTCGTTCACGAAAACTCGGAAGACGAACTGTCGTGGGATTTCCCGGGCCAATCCGACGCTGAGAGCATCGGGTACGTCGAAATCCGTAGGAAACCACAATTCGACTCGGAGGGCTCGATTCCGTCACTGTGGTTCACCTTCAACGCGAGTATCGATCCGTCATCGTCCTACAAGCTGGATCAGTTCACGGCGACGTTCGCCACTCCGAATACCTATTTCGACCAACACGGCCAACTCACCTACCTGGTCAGCCCACCAACGCGAAGTGACAGCTTCAACACCTACTATCAGCGGGCCTGGGGTGGGACGACCCACCGGCAGTTCGTAATGGATATGGATGACATCGGCCTCGATGGGACAATCCAGTTCCCGTTTGTCATTCGAGACCCGCAAGCACTCCCATCGACGTTGCAGTGTTCGTTCTCGGTTCAGGCAACCGAATCAGGGACGTTTGGGGAGACCGTTACCGCATCTGGTTCAGGTACCTTCGAGTTTGGCTGAGATGAAGAAGGCAGTTCAGTTTGGTGTCTGAGACGGAGGTACGGCAGAGTCAACCGTTCGGTGCCTCTGCCGGCGAATTTAGATCAGCAATCGAGATATTTGGTGATGGCACGACCTATCGGTCGCTGTCGGTGACTCATTCACAGTTCGTTCGTAGCGTCACCGTATTCCCTGACGTGTAAAGTAGACCCCGGATGACAGGAACATATCCCGTCGAAGATGCCTCGGATACAGCCCACAGCTCGCTACCGTCCTCAATGCTCAGACCGACAGTCCGGTCAGTCGTCGGAACGACGACCGACTCCCCAACGACCAATGGAGGGCCTGCGACATCAAGGGCTTGTTCCCACTGGACGTCTCCACTCTCAACGGCCAGCGCATACACGGTTTCCTTGTCCGCGCTGAAAACGCGGCGGTGCCCGACCGCTGGCGCGAACAGGTCACCATCGTACATCGCTTTTGACCACTGCCGGTCTCCACTGGTGGCATCGAACGCCACGAGTTCGTAACGGTCGTAGCTCGCCAGGACGATATCCTCCGTGCGGACGAGCGGTTCCGGGATATTTGGCCCAGGGATCCCCCACTGTGTTTCACCCGTCTCGCGATCCAGCGCGTAGATTCCCTGGGCGGCAGAGCCATCTGCTGTGATATACACGTGGTCGTCGTCGACGGCTGGCGGTGCAGGGATGCTTGCACGCTGGTGATCGTCACCGAACGACCGCGCCCACTGCGTATCGCCGGTAAACGTATCAAGAGCGGTTACATCGCCCCGATCGCTCGTGGCGACGAGGAGGTCGTCAGCGACAGTCGGCGGATTGGGTCTGCCAGCCGTATCATGTGTCCAAGTGGTCGTCCAGCTAGCGGTGTTGAGTGCGACGATCCCGCCAGTCGATGGTTCAGTATAGTCGCCAAGTACGGGCGTAACAGCAATCGAACCTGCGAGGGCTGGCGGTCCAGTTGGACGCCGATTGAGTTCGTGGGTCGTCTCGGAGGACCCGTCGTCGAGTTGTACGGTTGTCACGATTCCACTCTGCTCGCGAGACGCGCGGCCGACGACGACAGCCGTATCATTTGTGGCAACGAGTCCGGTGATATCGATATCGTCCGCGAGGGAACTCGCCCAATAATCACCGCCAGCCGTGAGCGTCGGCTGATCGGGAACGGCGTTCGTATTGTGCGGAGAGGCACGTGTCTGTGGCCACTGTGCGACGCCAGGATCTGTCGGCGTACACGAGCTGGTCTGGCAGCCAGCAGTTGCCGCGAGAACTGTCGTGGCTGAGACTGCAAGGTATTCACGGCGCGATATGGAGGGCATCTGACCGAAACGTCGGATACAGAACCCATAGGGGTTTTGGATATCCATCAGTGGGCGGGGTTACTCGAAGCCAGCTGCTATTTTTCGCGGGGCTTGAAGAACTGAGCCCCTCTGTAGGCTCGTGATTTGATGGCCAAGCTACCAGACGACGACCCGTTTCACGACTGCAAGTTGGATCCCGAGGCGATCCTCGGGACACACACCTACGAAAACGTCCTGTTCACCGACGAGACGGAAACCCCGGTGAACGTGCTCACCGGCGAGACACCGGCACATTCGCAAGCAACCGTCGAGGAAGCGAAAGAGTTCGCTGCGAGTATCGACACGGAGACGCCCCAGATCGCGCTCCCCGCATCCGTCGAGTCGCAGATCGAAACACAGAGCAAGCCCTACACGGCGGCCGCATTCTTCCACTTCAAGGCGACTGGCTCGCTCGAACGCCACCGCGCCTACCACGCCGCCTACGAGGCGGATGCGTTCGCGGTCGACTTCGAGGCTGACTACGCATCGGGCGACCTGACTATTATTGTCGACTGAGTGGAAGTGGCCTGAAAGCGAGAATACAACCCTGTACCTCAACACGCGATACCGCTCGAAACCAACATTCGTCCTGACGGCCGCCTCCACCAATCCGAGCGGATAGCAACATGTTGACCGCAACTCCCATTCTATTACCAAGACGTGATGCCGCACTTGGTTTGTGGCGTGTCTGGGTGGGGATGTTACAAGCGGAGTTCGTCGTTGGTAACAAGTAGCGATTGCGTCAATGATTTCGAGAACTTCACCAGAAGAAATATTGTTAGCCAACTAACTAATTCCAATTGGATGTTTGACAGAATCTCCCGCCGAAGGTTCGTCCGCGTGAGTGGCGCTACCATTGGACTTGCCTCCTGTGTTGGACTCACATCTGCTCGTGGGTCTACTGAGAAACGACAAAATCACATTGAGGCAAAAATCAGTACATCACAAAGCTGGTTAGTTGAGACGTCCGCTTGCTGAAGGTGTGTCTAATACCAAGCAAGCAGACGGTTCAATCCACGAGGACCAGCTCCTTAACTTCCTCGTCAACTCCCTTGACGAGGAAGTTGCACTCACTCTCGGTGAAAACGCTGAAATCGGTGCTGAAGACATCTACGAGGTCCTCGTCGGCGCCTGCGCCGACGGGACCTCGGTCTCTACACTCTGCAAGAGAAGCGAAGATGCACCTCACGAAAACTCGGTTCTCTACCATCTCCGCACCAAGTTCGACCTCGAGACGCTCGAACAAATCGGGAACACGCTCCTCCAGAAGGACGTTCTCGACGTCCTGCCTGAGCAGGTGGAGGTCTGCGCAGACCTCCACCTGCGGCCCTACTATGGTGACGAAGACGACACGGACGGTCTCTATCACTCCCAAGCAAAGCGTGGAACCACCGCGTTCCACGCGTACGCGACACTGTACGCACGCGTGAAGAACAAACGCTACACGCTGGCGGTGCGCCGTCTCGAAGACGGCGACACCGCCAGCAGTGTCCTCGCAGAGTTCCTCGGTATTCTCGACGGCCTTGACCTCGGTGTCAAGGCCGTCTATCTTGACCGCGAATTCTACGACAGCAAGTGTTTGACGCTGCTTCAGGCGCACAACCACGCGTACGTCATGCCGATCGTCCGCTGGGGACGAACGATCAAGCGAGAACTCTCAGAAGGGTGGAGTCGCGTGATTCAGCACAGTCTGACAGCGAAACTCGACGGTCACAGCTGGACCGTCGAGTTTCCCGTCTACATCGACTGTACCTACCAGAACGGACGGTACGACGAACATGGCGTGGCGCGTCACGGCTACGCCGCTGACGCGCCGTTCATCAACTCACCACGAGACGCTCGATACCACTACGCGAAACGCTTCGGTATCGAGGCGAGCTACCGACTCTCCGAGCAAACGATTGCGACGACTACGACACAGAATCCGGTCGTACGGCTGTTGTACGTCGTGGTGAGTTTGCTGTTACAGAACGTGTGGCGGTATCTGCACTGGGAGTACGTGGCGACGCCCCGCCGAGGCGGGCGTCGCCTCTGGGAGTGGTCGTACAAGGAATTCACCAACTTGATTCGACGGGCAGCGTGGACGGCCCTCGCGGTGCGTCGGGCCGTCCCCGCGAACCGGCCACCAGACGACCGGTTTAGCCGGTAACTCTTGACCGGGCTAGCCAGCGGTGTGAGTGGCGACGCTGTCGCGTCAGCGGCTGACCGCCGCCGACAGCGACAGCTCTCCACCGATTCGTCCATGATTCTCCCGTCGAGACCGTCAATGCAACCGCTCCGACACAGAACTCAGGCTTCAGAAACAGCTAGCCGAGGATGCTTTGTGAGGTACTGAAAATCGATACTACGATTGAAAATGGTGTGAAGTACGTCGTCTCACTCGCTCGTAACAAGAAGACGGATGAGATTGATGGTGTAATCCTCCCGGTGTCCGTTGACGATCGTAAGGAGCAACCGCTGAAATTAGCATTTAACGACTCAGATTCGGATCTGTATGAGGTTTCAGATGATGTACTCGCACAAGTTCAGGAATCTGTTTTCGAAGCTAAGTCAGACACAATGGTGACTAAAGAGACAACTGAAAGACAAGACGTGGTCCAGACTGACATTTGGGGCCCTCTACGTGATATCGTACAGCGATCAGATCCCAGTCGCGGAGACATAGAAACGCAAGAAGAATCACTATTAGAAGATGTTGTAAAAGAAATCGCTGCCGGGACAAAAGATTCGATCAATCGAATTGGTGCGTACTACATTAAAAGTCCAGAAGGTACTGAGTGCGATGCCTCAGCAAACAGTAACCCGCACCGTCAATTGGGTGTCTCAATTGATTACGAAAAGAAATTAGGCGAGTTCACCGAGACAGCTGTTACTGGTGTATTGGGTGCTGTGCTTGGAGCCTTTCTTGCTGGTTTAGCTGGTGCTGCTCTTGGTGGCTTACTTGGCGCTATAGTTGGCTTTGGCATTAAGTATCTCAAAGACACAACTAACGTGACATTCGTCTATCGTGATATCGATAAATGTGCTCTCAGCGCCTGCTCGCCGTTCATGAAGCCACTCGTGAGTGGTATTTGGATGGACGAAGACACCGACCTACTTGAGGTTGATATCGGCCAAGCGGATCTTCCTGCAGTCCATCTTGAAAATGGTGCGCAGGTTGATGTGGGCTTTAGAGATGAGTTGAAGATCTCATCTTAATCGAGTCACGGAAACATACGAACAGCCAAACCTACTATCACAATATTGGTGACAGACCTGATGAAAGAGTTCTTAATGAAGATTAGAGATGAGGCAGACCAAGAGCTACAGCATCCCTTGCCAGGAATTATTCTCGTCGGCCTCGCCGCTGGATTAGGTGTGCTCCTCATGGGCAACCTAGTCAAATCAGTTCTGGGTGGTTCAAGTATTATCGCTGATTTTGCAGCGATTTTTGGAGCAGGTTTCTATGCTGCTGTTGCGTACTATGCTCTCGCAAAGATCGGGCTTTAACCGTTCAGGTAAGCCTTTTCTGAGGTGTAATGTTTCCTTGAGAGAATTTTAACCAACAAAACTTGGTCTTTTCAGGTCACAACGGGACACCAACGATAGACTCCTCTACCAACGAACACGGCCGAGCCAGCCGAAGCACTCACTGTCGCATTCCAGCTGAAAAGACCAAACTAATTCTGTTGGTTAAGATAGTCGTATCACTCCCGAAGTGAGGATCAGTACCTCACAAAGCATCCTCGCCTAGCTGTCTCTGAAGCCTGAATTCTGTGGCCGAGCGGTTGCATTGGCGGTCTCGACGACAGAATCATGGACGGATCGGCGGAGAGCCGTCGCTGTCGGCGGCGGCTGCCGCCGACGCGACAGCGTCGCCACTCCCACCGTTGGCTAGCCCGGTCGGGAGTTACCGGTGGAACCGGTCGTCCGGTGGCCGGTTCGCGGGGACGGCCCGACGCGTCGCGAGGGCCGTCCACGCTGCCCGTCGGATCATGTTGATGAACTCCTTGAATGGCCACTGCCAGAGGCGACGCCCGCCTCGGCGGGGCGTCGCCACGTACTCCCAGTGCAGATACCGCCACACGTTCTGTAACAGCAAGCTCACCACGACGTACAGCAGCCGTACAACCGGATTTTGTGTCGAGGTCGTCGCGATACTTTGTTCAGAGAGTCGATAGCTTGCCTCGATACCGAAGCGTTTCGCGTAGTGGTATCGAGCGTCTCGTGGTGAGTCGATGAACGGCGCGTCAGCGGCGTAGCCGTGACGCGCCACCCCATGTTCGTCGTACCGTCCGTTCTGGTAGGTACAGTCGATGTAGACGGGGAACTCGACGGTCCAGCTGTGACCGTCGAGTCTCGCCGTCAGACTGTGCTGAATCACGCGACTCCACCCTTCTGAGAGTTCTTGCTTGATTGATTGTCCCCAGCGGACGATCGGCATGACGTACGCGTGGTTGTGCGCCTGAAGCAGCGTCAAACACTTGCTGTCGTAGAATTCGCGGTCAAGATAGACGGCCTTGACACCGAGGTCAAGGCCGTCGAGAATACTGAGGAACTCTGCGAGGACACTGCTGGCGGTGTCGCCGTCTTCGAGACGGCGCACCGCCAGCGTGTAGCGTTTGTTCTTCACGCGTGCGTACAGCGTCGCGTACGCGTGGAACGCGGTGGTTCCACGCTTCGCTTGTGAGTGATACAGGCCGTCCGTGTCGTCTTCGTCACCATAGTAGGGCCGCAGGTGGAGGTCTGCGCAGACCTCCACCTGCTGGGGAAGGACGTCGAGAACGTCTTTCTGGAGGAGCATGTTGCCAACCTGTTCGAGCGTTTCTAGATCGAATTTAGTGCGGAGATGGTAGAGAACGGAGTTTTCGTGGGGTGCATCTTCGCTTCTCTCACAGAGCGTTGAGACCGAGGTCCCGTCGGCGCAGGCGCCGACGAGGACCTCGTAGATGTCTTCAGCATCGAGTTCAGCGTTTTCAGCGAGTGAGAGAGCAACTTCCTCGTCAAGAGAGTTGACGAGGAAGTTAAGGAGCTGGTCCTCGTGGATTTCATCGTCTGCTTGCTGGGTTTTAGACACACCTTCTGCAAGCAGACCTTCTAACTAAACGGCTTTGTGAAGTACTGAGGATACTTCATTGCTCAAAAACCAGCCGCTAATTTGAGATACTGATGCTTCTTGTTCTGAAGTTCAATCGTCGGCAGTATACGCACCGCTTCGGTGCTCGATTCGATGGACCTCGAGGATTGACTCGTCGTAGTCCAAGACACAAGCCAGACGATACTGTCCGATACGGAGTTTCGAGAATGGCCCACCAGTTAACGGCTCAACAAAGTCGTCAGGATCTCGCCACTCTGAGTCGACAATCTCGTCGAGCTTTGAGACGATCCGGTCTTGAACGTGCGTATCGAGCCCTTTGAATTGGTTCGCAGCGCGTGGTGAGAACTTCCACGTCCAGTCTTCCTCACTCACTATCCGTGTCTCGATCCATCATTTCGAGGACTTCGTCTCGCGAGACTAAATCTGATTCACCGGACCGGAGGTCGTGTTCGCTCGCTGCGATTTGCTTCCATCCTTCTCGCGAAAATTCGGGATGTTTGATGGCGTCACGAGCAGCGTAGCGAAGGAATTCGCTCCGTGAGTTGAACCCCTGTTCTTCCCACGTTGCGTCGATGTCTTCGAGGAAGGCTTTGCTTAGCCGGAGGTTTATCTGCACCATCTCTGGGCCGTTATTGCTGGACCCTGTATCAGCATCGGACATATACGTGTGCTATGCGTCCGTGTAGACATAAGCCTTCTCCGAAGAACTACCTGATTGCCTTGATCGAATTCTCGGTGTCGTCGAAAGATTGGTCTGTACGTATCCACATCATGATAGCGTAATCGTCTACCCATGGACACGGATCTCAACCAACAGGTAACAGAAATCGCCGAAGCGCGGGGCTTCACCCGGGTCGGAGATGCTCGAACAAGCGTTGGAACGCGGTGTCGAAGATCTCTAGGCAGAGCTTATGATCTCACAACACGTAAACGACGGAATCGACCGAGAGACAGCCATTGATTTCGTCGGTCGAGACCGCGTCAAGCGTGCGGAGCACGAATTACAGGCCGTTGAAGATGACGTCCGCTGGGGACTTAGTGCGTGATTCTCCGCTACTACGCCGATGCAGAAATCTCGGAGTGGCATGACCATGCGCTCCGACTCCTGAAAACGCTTCACGACGAGTACGGCATCACAGTAGAGATCGACCGGATTGACGAACAGCATGGGCTAATCACAGACTTTCCAGGCGAAGTACGATACCCGACGCCTGAAGACGTCTACGAGCGCGATCTTAAACGTAACCGTGAGCTGAACCAAGTCATTGAGCAGACGCCGTCAGAGGCGTTCAAACGCTACGGAAAACTCGATATCGCCGGGAACATTTCGGTCGTTGATGATGGGGGTACCGTTTGGTGGGCCTCGACACTCCCGGGCTACGCTGACGGCTATCGGCTAGATGCTGAATCACGGACTGCAATGGACTTCTTGGAAGATATCGCCGCCTCTCCGAGCAACCGTCTCTGTGTCGAGTGCCTCTCTTTGCTGGACGGCGACGAGAGCTTCTGTCCGAACTGTGGCTACGAAGTTCCGTAACACAGTACACCCAATTAGAGTTCTTAGAGCTGTTTGGCATCCAGTGAGGCGATAGAATCCGAGCCAGTTACTGATCGGTCGCTGCATCTGTGTCCAAGTCGCGACTAGAAAGGCGGACTCGAAGTTCCTGGCCATGCTCAAGGTCTACAGATGGATCGTCCAGCCGGAGTAGAATCGTCCCATCACCTGCGTCAACAACGTGTGCGGTGAGTTCTCGACTAGTGACTGCCGACTCGATTCTCCCAAGGCGCTCGTCAATCGCTGCGAGTGACTGCTCAACAGTCTGTGTCTCTGCTGTCTCAGTGTCTTCGGGTGACCGGGACTCGGAGCTCGTTTCCGCTGGCATCGGGGGCGTCTCATCAGCTTTCGTCTCGGGAGCACCGTTTGACAGCCGTGGTCCCGGTCGTGATGGGATTTGTGTGCGGAGTTGTTCGAGGTCTAACCCTTCGGCGGCGAGGTCGACGTCGTTACAACGGGTCGTGATGGGCAGCGAGTATTCGAATTCAGCCGAGCCGTTGGTGAGTAATGACCCATTGGTCGTGGCTGTTGCCCGTACCTGACGAGTTGTCTGCTCTGTCACCCATGGTGGTGGTGTCCAGCCAGCGTCGTCCAATAGCGTATAGCAGTCAGTATCGTCGGTGGCCCACACGAAACTGTCATACTTGTCCTTGTACTGGGTTGCAGCGGAACCTTGTTGATGCGTGATAATCGTCTGGATGGGCGCAAATGCGTCGACAACGGCGTCGATAGTATCTGTTGTTGGGTGGTTGCTGAGCGGGAAGTGGTGCGTCGTGCAGGTGGCACTCGACAGTGGGTCGCTCGGGCCGCTCGTAAGTTGGACAAGCGTTGCACCGGGGTCATCGCGAATCGAGTCGAAGAGTCGCTTCGAGCTGCCACCGACTGGGACTTCTGGGCCGGCAATCGTGACACTACCCGCTGTGAGAACGTCGGTCGGAGAACTAAATTCTGGACTCGTAGTAGCGTTCGGGACAGTGTATTCGAGACTCTCATAGAGTTTTGCTGCGTGTCCAACGAGAGTGATTGGAAGCGGGTCGTCCCATTGGTCTGTGAGGTGCCCGAGGAGATAGGCGGTCTGTACCCCAGTCAGACCACTCGCAGTAGTGAGAACAGTTGACCCAGCACGCGTTCGTTCGAGAATCGTCCCAATCGCGTCGGTCAGTGTTGGTTCAAACTCGTCGTTCGTTGCCGCCGTCAGGACGAGTGTGTCGACTTCGACGGGGAGGTCGAGGTTGAATCCAGGGTAACCAGCTGCCCGTCGCGTCGTAAAATCTCCAGTGACGAGAATCGTTCGCCGTACGTCGTCGTCGGTGACCTCGAAGAGGAAGCCTGTCGCACCTGGTGTGTGACCTGCCGGAACGGGGTGGACGCGAAGTCCCGGCGCAATCTGTGTCCACGAGGTGATCAGTTCGAGGCGATTGAGGACTTCTTCGGTCTGTGTAAAGCCGTGGTGTTCACGCCCCGTTTCGAGGACGTCTTCGAGAATTCGAGCAGTACCATCCCCAGTGTATATCGGGGGTCCATGACTGAGATTCGTCCCCAGAGACTGGTAGTGGTCAAGATGTGCGTGCGTCAAACAAATTGCGGTGAGATACTCCCCGGCGTCTTCGTTGAGGAGCGTGGTCGTATCGACATCTGCTCCAGCATCAACGAGCACACAGACGGTCTGGTCGGCGAGGAGTCCGTCGAACCGGAGGATGAGCGACTCACGACCAGAATGTGGATTCGCATGCTGAAACTGGATGTGCATTGATGTCCAATCCTACAAAGGGACGGCCCATATATCATTCCACAATTGACAGAAGAAAAGAACCATATGAAGACAGATACAGTTGGTGTGGCACGACTGCGGTCATGAATTCAACATCCTGAAAGCCCCCGGACGCTCGACGACCGCGACTCGCTGCGCGCCTCGTTCCTGCGGTGCTTGCGTCGTCGGGGCACGCCGAGCGTCCAGGTCCAGCCCCTTTGATCCCCCCGTGGTCTATTGTGGGGGTCAACGATGCACGTCGGTAGTCCGGTGTGATATGAACGGCACGCCCCGCTCGCCGCCCTGTGCCCTCCGTGCTCACGACTCGCGTTGCTCGCTGTTCGCGACGAGTCGCTCCTGTTAGTCGCGTCTCGCTTCACTCGCACCTTCCCGGTGCGCCAGCACCAAGCGCGCTGTCGGTCGCGACGCCCTCACAGGCTCGGTCGTCGGACGCGAAACCGGCTTGTGTGCTGGCCGCTCGCTCCGGGCGGGTCGGCGCGCGGTGCTGGTTGGGGCCACCTCATGCAGGCGCGCTCTCGCTCGCGCCCGGTAGGGCGCTCGCGAAGGCGCGAGCGAGAGCGCGCAGATGGTTCTGTCGGTCGTTGTCGTCGGAAAACTGCGATGTAGGAGCATCGCGGAGTCGGCGCGTGAGCGCCTTCGGAATCTGGTGTGATTCCAATGTCTAGTAATAACGCTAGCGGAAAGGTCGTTACGGTCGATGAACAGGCATTCGATAAAGCGGGCGGTCAGGCGGTCGATGAAGACGGCTTCCCGGTCGTCGACGAGACGCCGGAGTTCGAGGCGGCGGTCGAGCAGGAGACGCAGGCGAAGGTGGATGCGAACCACCCGGACGGGATCGGGGACACGAGTAAGGATCGGATTCACGGTGTCACCCTCGAACAGGAGGAGCGCATTCGGGCGCGGGAAGCCGAACTGGAGCGCATCAGTGCCCAGGCCGAGCTGGGCACGCAGGATGGTCGCGAGCAGCGCACGCGAGCGGTCGCCGCCCAAGGGAGCAAGGAGCGCCGGCGGAAGTTCCAGCAGCGGGCCGCGAGCGTGGACCCGATGGCTGACCCGGAGCGAGGCGATCCTCGTGCAGAACTCACGCAGGAGCAGTTGGCGGCGGTGAACAAGCAGTCGATGCGACTGGCGAAGAAGCTGGATGGCTGGTCACGAGCAGCGATTGGTCGGCGGCTGGGTGAGGCCGTCATCGGTGGGAAAGACCTGATGAGCGCGACCGTCGGGGTGTTCGAGGAGTTGCAGACGGCGCCGAGGCAGGTGGTTCCCATCGGAAAGCTCGAGGACATCGATCGCAAAGAGGTGAGCATCGAAGGTACTGTGACGGTGCTTTGGGAGCCGTCGAGTGCAGCCATTTCCCAAGTCGGCCTCATCGAGGACGACAGTGGGAAAACGAAGTTCACGAGCTGGAAAGCGTCGGATGCCCCCTGGATTGAAGAGGGTGAGCGCGTTCGGATTCACGGGGCAGCGAAGAATTGGTACAACGGGCGTGTCTCAGTAGCCGTCACTGGATGGTCGACCCTGCATTTCCCTGAGCGCGGCCGCTGGTGGGAATAGCCGGAGCAACGCACCCCTTTTTTGCTGGTGTGAAGCGGTCACCGCCACGGTCCGGGCTGCTCACGGCGCTGGGAGCGCCGTTGCGCTGCCGGGCTTTCGCCACAGAGTGAACCCCCTGGTTACTGTCCTACTGGAGGTTTGTTCGCCCCAGAGTGGCTGAGGGGCGTCCCGAAGAACGCATCGTCCCCTCGTGAGCATCATGGCTACCAGAGAGATCTACGAAACTAGCTTCGACGAAGACGTCCAGACAGAGTCAAGCGCCAACCAGTGTCCCGAGTGTGACGGCTGGGTCACTACAAACTCGGTCGAAACGGTCTGTGAGGACTGTGGACTCGTGATCGATGAGAATCGAATCGACCACGGTCCGGAGTGGCGATCCTTCGACGAGGACGAACGAGAACGGACGGGCGCGCCGCTCACCGCAGCACGGCACGACCGAGGATTGTCAACGGAGATAGGTCGGAGTACCGATGCGAACGGCAACGAGCTCTCCGGTCAGAAGCGACGTCGAATGGCTCGAATGCGCCGCGAGCAGTCTCGCGGGCGATTCCAGTCGAAGGCCGAGCGAAACCTTGCACACGGCCTGGGTGAAGTTCGAAGAGTCGCGAGTGTCCTCGAACTCTCGGACTCGATTCGTGACCAAGCGTGTCAACTGTTCCGGAGTGCTCAGAATGAAGACCTGCTTCGAGGCCAGTCGATCGAGGCGATAGCTGCAGCAAGCGTGTACGGAGCCTGTCGCTGTAACGGCCACTCGCGGTTACTCGACGACGTCGTCAACATACTCTTGGACGACAGCCTCGCGCCCGTCCTCGTCGGGAGTCGGGTCTGTTCGAGGAGCCGAGTGTCCGTGGTTTCCTCCACGACCGTGTTGACGCCGTTGAGTTCGCGGGCTTCGCTCACCTCGAACGACGGTGGGGCGTGTGCTATCCTTTTCGGCTGAACGCCGACGAAAATCACTGGAATCTTCGAGTAACTTCCTATAGTGATTGCCAACCTCTCGGGGAGTCGTTAAGTCGCTCACAGCCGTTCTCGGTGACGATGACAATGTCCTCGACGCGAACACCGAACTCATCGTCGAGGTAGACTCCGGGTTCGATGCTGAAGACCATTCCCGGTTCGAGTTTGCGGTCGTTCCCATCGACGATGTATGGTGGCTCGTGGACCTCGAGGCCGAGGCCGTGGCCGGTGCGGTGGATGAACGCTTCACTGTATCCAGCGTTCTCGATCACTGCACGGGCAGCGGCGTCGACCGATTCGGCGGTTGCACCGGGTTCGACGGCGGCGACGCCGGCTTCGAGCGCGTCGCAGACAGTCGCGTGGATGTCCGTGAATTTGTTCGGGGGGTCGCCTGCGAACACGGTCGTGCGTGTCTGGTCGCTCGGGTAGCCGTCCACGCGCGTCCCAAAGTCGAGGACGACTGGGTCGCCGGCTTCAATCTCCCGGTCACTGTGTCGGTGGTGTGGCTTCGCGCTGTTCGGGCCAGACCCAACGATCACATCGAATGAGGTTCCATTTCCGCCGTGTGCGGTGAGTTCGGATTCGATCCGGCTTGCGAACTCCGCCTCGGTGAGGCCGATGGCGTCTACGCCGAGTTCTCGAACCGCGACGCTTGCACGGTCTGCGACGGCGGCCGCCGTGCGTAGCGCCGCTTGCTCGTCCGCATTCTTCCGGAGGCGGAGGGGCTCGATCACGGCGCTAGCGAGCTCGAACGTGGCGTGGGGGAGGGTTGCGCGGAGGTCGTGCGTAAACCGTGCCCACATCCGGTCATCGACGAGGAGATGGCCACCCCGAAACCCGAGTTCGTCCGCGATGTCCTCAACGTGCGCGAGCGGGTCGTCGCCGTCAGCCCACGTGCGGACATCCGTTACGTGGGAGGTGTCGCGTATTTGCTCGTCGTACATCTCCGGTGCGACAAAGATGGGGTCCCCGTCGCGACCGACGAAACAGAACAGGTGGCGTTCCATCGGCTCGTCGGTGAATCCGGAAATGTAGGCCATGTCGACGCTCGGAAAGAGGACGAGGCCGTCAGCGTCAACGTCGGTGAGTCGTTCCTGCGCGGCCGCGACGCGTTGAGTGGTCACGTTGTCTCCTCGTCTGACCAGACGTCGGCGTTCGAGTAGTCATCCGTGATTCCCCAGCAGGTGATCTCGTCGGGGCGTGGCGATTCGTACCCTCCGACCTTGCTGTGCGTCCACCCTAGTTCGGCGAGGTCGGCGAGGAGTTCGGCGTACTTGAACGGCGCGGTGACCGCGTCGAGGACAGGGACGCCGAGATCGGACTGTAGCTCCTCGTGGAAGCCGTACTCAGCCGTGCAGCCGAGAATAATGACTTCCGCGCCGTCTTCCTCGACTGCCGAGCGCGCGGCGTCTCGGAGCCGGGATTTCGTGGTCTCTGGGTCGTCCTGGAAGTCAAGGACGCCAAGGTCGACCGGACGGAAGGACGCCAGCTGATCGCGGAAGCCGTAGGCGTGGATGCGCTCGCGCATCTGTGGAATCCACTTCTGCCGTCCGACGACGACGGAGAAGGATGCGCCGAGCGTGGCGGCGAGGTGTGTCGTCGCTTCCGCGGGTGCCGCCACCGGCATCGCGTCACTGACTTCGCGCGCCGCTTCGAGGCCGAGGTCATAGAAGCAACCGATGACAGTCGCGTCGTAACCGTTGTTCTCCGCGCGTTTGACGGTGTGGAGGACATCCGGTGTCACCAGCGCTTCGTAGTAGTGGTACTCGACGTGGTGCGGGCCGCGGTCGAGTGATGCCACGTCGACGGACGTGCTGTCGCGTGCGGCGTTTTGGAGGAGGGCCTCGATGTCACCAGAGAAGTCGTCGTGCCCGACCGGGTCCACCCAGAGTATCTCAGTCATCAGCTCTCCCTCAGCTTCGCGGTCGCCGCCTCATCGACGACGCCGTCCTTGCTCACGACGACACCGTACTGCTCGCGCGCTGCCTCGGGCGTGACGTAGCCGTCAAGCACGTCCTCGCGGACCGCGTCCGGGTCGCGTTCGAACGGATCTCCGTACCCGCCACCGCCGGCCGTCCGGTTCGAGATCACTTCGCCCGGCTTGAAGTTCCCACGGAACATCCCGACGTATTTGACGCTCTTGTCGTTGTAGAGGTCGTCGTTGTCCACGAGAACTTGGATGCGCTCGTCAAAGTCATCTTCGTCCGAGTCGAGCGCGACGACGTTTTTCGCGCCGGGTTCACCGCCATCCAACCCCCAGTTCTCGGTGCGGGTCTTCTGGATGATGGAGAGCGCCCCGACCGGTTCCAGCATGCGATAGTCGCGTCGGATACCGAGCCCGCCGCGGTGTTCGCCGGGACCTCCCGAATCCACGCGGAGAGAGAGTTCGTCGAAGCGGATCGGCGCTTTGTTCTCGAAGACCTCGACAGGGATGTTCCGGACCATCGTCTCGCTGATGTGCATCAGCGCGTTCGCACCGTCGTGGCCGACGCCGCCACCCCAGCCGACGCCTTCGTTGTTCGCCTCAACGAACGGCCGGCCCGTCTCAGGGTTCTCCCCGTAGAGCATGATGTCAGCGAGGTCGCCACCGGTGCTTGCGGGGACTCTGTCGGGCATCCCCTTCGCGAGCGCCTGGTAGACGACGTCGATCGCGACGATTCCTGTCCACACGGTGAACGTGGGAGCGGGGTAGCTCGCGTTGAAGATTGTGTCCTCTGGCGCGTTCACGCTGAGCGGCGCATACTGTCCGCCGTTGGAGTCCTCGTCGGGTGTGGTGAGCGTCTTGAAGCAGAGCTTTCCGATGGTTTCGCTCATTCCGGGCGGGATGTTGAGAGGTTCGTCGACCTCTGGCGACGACCCGGAGAAGTCAACGCTGAACTCTTCGCCGTTGATCGTGACCTCCGCACAGAGCTTGATGAGGTCGTCCGGGTCGCGGTTTACGCCGTCCGCGTAGCCGGTCGCGGACCATGTCCCGTCCGGGAGGTCCGCGACCGCGCTCCGCGACGTCTCCTCGCCGTGTTCAAGGATCTTGTCGATCGCCGCTTCGACGGTGGCGCCGCCGTACTTCTCGTAGAGCTCTTGGAGACGCTGTTCGCCGGTTCGGACGGCGGCGACCTGCGCATTCAGGTCGCCCGTGACCTTGTCCGGCATCCGGGAGTTGAACCGGATGAGGTCCATAATCTCCGGGTCTGGTTCGCCCTCCTTGTAGACTTTCGTCCCGGGAAAGAGTACGCCCTCTTGGTGGACGTCAGTTGAGTCGAGGACGTAGCCGGAGTCCTTCGCGCCGAGGTCAAGCCAGTGTGCGCGGCAGGTCGTGTACCCGATGAGTTCCTCGTCGAGGAAGACGGGCGCGAACAGGAGGACGTCCTGAGTGTGCGTCCCGCTCCAGTATGGGTAGTTCATGATGAGAACGTCCCCGGGGTTCATGTTCTCCTCGCCAACGTGGTCGATTGCCTTCTTGATTCCGTAGTCGTTCGCGCCGAGGAAGAGCGCAAGGCCGGGGGAGTCCGCGATTAGGTTCAGGTCTCTGTCGAAGACGGAGATCCCGAAGTCGAGGATCTCGTAGATGATAGTGTTGTAGGCGGTCCTGATTAGGGTGCGCTGCATCTCGGTGGCCGCGGAGGTGAGGTAGTTCCGGATGACCTCAACAGTCGCGGGGTCGACGTCGTGCGTGCTCATTGGTCGGTGGTGATGATGATGTGGCCGTAGTCGTCGGTCGTTGCCGTCTGGTCGGAGTGGAAAACGAGCGAGGTCGTCGGTTCAGTGACGACCGCAGGGCCGCGGATTTCGTCGCCGGGTTTGAGATCGTCGCGTCGGTAGACATCGAACTCCACGAAGTCGTCCTCAGCGAAGCAGTACGCCTCACGGGTATCGGCTGGCGTGAGTTCACTATCTTCGCGGGGGGTTCCCCGTTCGAGTTCGGGTTTGTCGTTCTCGCCGACCGCGCGGACACGGAGGTGGACGACCTGAACGGGGTCGTCCATGGTGTGCCCGTACCGCGTCTCGTGCTGGTCTTCGAAGCGCTCGGCGAGTTCATCGAGCGAGGAGACGCCATCAGCGTCGACCTCGACGGTGTGTTCCTGGCCGAAGTATCGCATCTCAACGGCGCGCCCGATCCGCTGGCGGTTCTCGGCGACTCCTTCCGCAGTGAGCGTTTCGCGACCTTCGGCTTCGAGGTCAGCGAACGCGGTTTTAAGCTCGTTGAGCGTCGCGTCGTCGAGCACGGCGAGGTGCGTCTGGGAGAAGTCGTAGACGACGTCCGCCATGAGCATACCCCATGCGGAGAAGACGGAGGGAGCCTGCGGAACGAGGACTTCGCTAGCGCCGAGTTCCCGAGCGAGGAGCGGGACGAACATCGGGCCCGCGCCGCCGTACGCGACCATGGAGAAATCCCGCGGATCGAGCCCTTTTTCGACGGTGATCTCGCGAATCGCGCCGACCGTGTTCGCGAGCGCGACATCGAGAACACCCTTGCTCGCCTCGTCGACCGTCATCCCGAGGGGCTCTGCGAGTTCCTCTTCGATCCCGTCGAGGGCGTCCCCTGCGGCGGTATCCATGTCGCCGCCGAGGAAGTCACCGGGGTCGAGGAAGCCGAGCGCGAGCGCGGCGTCGGTGACGGTCGGCTGCGTCCCGCCGTTGTCGTAACAGATTGGACCGGGGTCCGCACCAGCGCTCTCCGGACCGACCTTGAGGAGGTCGCCGTCAATCCAAGCGATTGAGCCCCCGCCAGCGCCGATAGTCCGAATGTCGTAGACGGGAATCATGAGTGGCTGGTGTTCGAGTGAGGAGTCGTACTTCACCACGGGGGATCCGTCCTCAACGACCGCGGCGTCGAGGCTGGTGCCGCCCATATCGACCGTGATGAGGTTGTCGCGGTCGGTCACGCGGCCGACGTGGGATGCGCCGATGAGGCCGCCGGCGGGTCCAGAGAGAATCGTGTGCGCGGGCGCGGATTTCGCGCTCTCTGCGGTGAGCGTTCCACCGCCAGACCGTGTGACAAAGAAGGAGCCGTCGAAGCCGCCGTCACGAAGGGAGGCGTCGAGCGTGTCGACGTAGTTCTCGAAGATCGGTTTGATGTACCCGTCGAGGACGGCGGTGCTGGTGCGTTCGTACTCACGGTACTCGCCGCTGATGTCGCTGGAGACGGAGACGCTGATGTCGGGGTAGGCGTCTTGGACGCATTCTGCGGCGGCCTGCTCGTGCTGGCCGTTCTGGTAGGCATGGAGGAAGCAGATGGCGATGGAGTCGACATCCTGCTTCTCGACGAGGTATTCTGCAGCCTCGGCGACGGCGTCGGTGTCGATCTCTTCGACGACCGCGCCGTCCGCGTCGAGGCGCCCGGGGACGCCAACGCGGCGGCGGCGGGGAACGATAGATTCGGGCTTCTCATAGTTGATGTCGTACATCGCGGTCCGTTCAAGATTTGTCCGCCCGATCTCGTAGACGTCGGCGAACCCTTCGTTGGTGATGATGCCCGTTCTCGCGCCGTCGCGTTCAAGAACGGCGTTGAGGCCGAGGGTAGTGCCGTGGACAAACGCATTTGCGCTTTCCAGATCTGCGTCAACTCCATTGACTGATTCGATGACACCTTCTGATGGTTGGTTAGGTGTTGTCGCTGCTTTTTCGAGCGCGATATCTCGGGTCTCACGGTCAAACGTAATGGCATCGACGAACGTGCCGCCGATATCCACCGCAACCCGTTGGGTGTTATCTTGACTCACGATTCCACGTTTCGTGCAATCTGTTATAAGGTTTGCTCCGATATTGACGATTCGTTCCCTACTACGCTCGAATCGAAACATCACACTCGATTTTTCGGACTCAAAGATTGTTTCAATGAACTCTATGTAGTATTAATACCGTGTCTTTATTGCACCCTAACTCACATGGTGATGGTATGGTCAAGCGTGACAAGGGCCGTATCGACCGGAGATCGTTCCTAAAATACAGTGGATTGGCTGGTACTGGTATCACGGTTGCAGGATGTACTGGGAATCAGTCGGAAGAAACTACATCTGTTAATTCAGGTGGGTCAACGTCGTCCGGCAATAATCAGGCGACATCAGCTAACAAATCGTCGACTGACTTCGAATATGTGACAACCATCACACCGACCTCACTCGATCCGATGAAGGGGTCGGACAACATCGAGGCCATCCTCCTTCACAACCTCTACGACCCACTCCTCTATTACACCGACGAGACGCCGCCAACCCTCCAGAACTGGCTCGCCACCGACTACACCGTCTCAGAAGACAAGAAGACGTACACGTTCTCGCTTCGCGAGGACGCGGCGTTCCACAACGGTGACCCCGTGACCGCTTCCGACGTGAAGTACTCTTTCCAGCGCATGATGGACATGCAACAGGGCTTCTCTTGGATGTGGTCCGGTCTCCTCGACCCCGAGAACGTCGAAGCGACCAACGAACACACGGTGAAGATGACCACGAACGAGGTCTTCGCGCCGTTCCCCTACACACTCCCCTTCTTCTTCATCGTCAACGAGAATGAGGTGTCTGGCAACGCCAAGAGCGACGGACAATTCGGTGAACACGGCGACTACGGAACTGAGTGGCTCGAAGACAATGACGCAGGGAGTGGTCCCTATACGCTCACCAAGCGCGATCGTAAACAGCAGATCGTTATTGGTCGGAATACCGATTGGTGGGGGTCCTTCCCTGACGGAAACGTCTACGAGTCGGTTACGACAGAGATGGTTCAGGAGTCCGCGACTGTTGCTGGAATGATGAAGGAGGGAGCGGAGATGTCTGACCAGTGGCTCCCTCTCAAGACCTACGAGGAACTCGATGGAGTCGACGGTGTCTCGGTGAGTGCGAAAGCGACGTTCAACCCGTTCTACATCTACATGCATACCCAGCGTGAACCTCTCAACGACGTTCACGTCCGGAAAGCGATCTCGTTCGCGTTCGATAGCGAAACTGCCCTCAACGACGTGATGTCGGGCGATTCAAACCATCTGAACGGCCCACTTCCGAGCGCGATGTGGAGCCATACCAATGATCTCCCGACGTATGAGCGTGACCTCGAAAAGGCGAAAGCCGAACTTGAGAAGTCCGACTACAGCGCAAGTGACATCGATCTCACCTACACCTACGTCTCAGGGCTTTCCACCGAGCAGAACATGGGGCTTCTCCTACAGTCGAACCTCCAAGAACTCGGTGCGACAGTGTCTGTCGAAAAAGCTCCTTGGACGAAGATCACACAGATGTGTACGAGCAAGGACACAACCCCGGATATGATGGCAGTTTACCTCTCCTTCAGCTACGCCGACCCCGACACCTTCCTTTATCCCGCTTGGCACAGTTCCTCGCACGGATCGTGGACGAGTGCGGCCTGGTACGAGAACGACGAGGTCGATAGCCTTCTTACGGAGGGGCGTCAGACCATTGGAAAGGAGAACCGCATCCCGATCTATCAGCAGGCACAGAAACGCATCGCTGAGGACGCCCCCGCGCTCTTCGTCATGAACCAGGCGACGCGGAACGCGATTGCGGACAGCGTGAAGGGATTCCAGGACAACGGCATCATCGGCTACCGCCAGTCCTTCCAGCGGTTCTATCAGGGGTGAACACTCGGACATGGGATACCGAGATTTCCTGATTAAGCGAGGGCTATCGACGATCCCGATGTTCATCGGGCTGTCGATGCTCATCTTCACACTCGCACGCGTCATCCCCGGTCGGCCAGCACGGCTCGCACTCGGCCCACGTGCGACCGACGAAGCCGTCCGGCAGCTCCGCCACCAGATGGGACTCGACCAGCCGATCTGGCTCCAGTACATCAACTACATGACGGGCCTGCTCCACGGTGACCTCGGGCAGTCCCTCATCTCGAACCGTAACGTCGCAACGGACCTCATTCAGTACCTCCCCGCGACCCTTGAACTCACGACTGTCGCGATGCTGATTGCGATTGCTGTCGGTGTGCCACTCGGCGTCATTTCCGGGCAACACAAGGATGCGGCGCCCGACAACCTAAGCCGATTGTTTTCCTTCTTCAACGTGTCTCTCCCACCGTTCTGGGCGGGCATTCTCCTCCAGCTAATCGTTGCCTTTGGACTCGGGTGGCTCCCCGCAACCGGGCGTATCGGCGACGTCAGTCCAATGCCGATTACAGTAACCGGTCTGCTCTTAGTCGATAGCGCGCTTGCATGGAATGTTGACGCGTTCATCAGCGCTGCCCAACACCTCGCACTCCCTGCGCTGACGCTTTCACTTGCGCCGATGGCAGACATCGCGCGGATGACGCGTTCTAGCTTCATTGAGGAGTATGACAAGGACTACGTTGAGGGTCTGCAGACGCATGGGATTCCTGACAAGCTTATTGCATACAAGTATGTCCTCCGAAAGTCCTTCGCATCCACTCTAACAATCATCGGCCTTGATTACGGTTTCCTCCTCGGCTCTGCATTCGTCGTGGAAATCGTCTTCTCGTGGCCAGGAATGGCATCCTATGGTGTGGAAGCGATTCTTCAGAAAGACATGAACGCAATGGTCGGTGTCACGCTCGTTGTCGGCGGGTCGTTCCTCCTCGTGAACTTCCTCGTTGACGTCCTCTACGGCTTCTTCGACCCCCGCGTGTGGCACGAGGGTGAGTGATTCCAAAATGTCTCAAGACACAACAACAGCTAGCCGATTCGAGAAGCGTCGCGAAGACTTCGACCGAGTCGCGTATCGATTCCGTCAGAACCCGATGTCGATTGCAGGGCTCGCGATCATCGTTGCTCTCCTTCTAATTGCCGTGTTCGCACCATGGATCGCCCCTTATCCGCAGGATGCCGGCTACCAAAGAGAACCCGCCGTCCACTTCGATGAGAAGTTTCAGTCGCCCAGCCTCACTCATCTCTTCGGCACCGATCAGGCCGGTCGCGACATCCTGAGCCGCGTACTCTTCGGCACTCGGCTCTCCCTCCAAATTGGTGCCGTGGTACTCGCTGGTGCCGTCGCAATCGGCGTTCCAGTCGGACTCGTCGCTGGCTACATGGGGGGTGCTCTCGGCATGACCTTGATGCGAATCACGGATATCTTCCTCTCCGTCCCGCCGCTCGTCCTCGCATTAGGGGTGAGCGTCGCCTTAGAACCGAGTTTGACGAATGCCATGATTGCAATCGCTATAGTCTGGTGGCCATGGTACGCCCGGCTCACTTATGGAGAGGTGATATCAGTCAAAGAGGAGACGTTCGTTGAGGCGAGCCGCGGCGTCGGCGCGTCCTCGCTTCGGACGGTCTTCTACGAGATCCTCCCGAACGTCCTCGCACCGATCACGGTGAAAATGAGTCTCGACATGGGGTACGCGATCCTCGTCGCGTCCGCGCTTGGCTTCCTCGGACTGGGTGCGCAACCCCCGATCCCCGAGTGGGGGACCATGGTGAGCCAGGGACGCGGCTATCTCCCCGCGCAGTGGTGGTATTCGACGTTCCCGGGGCTTGCAATCTTCGTCACCGTCCTCGGATTCAACTTCCTCGGCGATGGCCTCCGTGACATGTTCGACGTGGAGGTGCAGTGATGACGGACACGCTGCTTAACGTCTCTGACCTCTCCGTCGACTTCGAGACCTACGAGGGGCGTCATCATGTCCTGAACGGAGTCAACCTCACGATTGAGAAGGGCGAAACCGTCGCGCTCGTCGGCGAGACGGGTTGTGGAAAAAGCGTCACCGCCCGGTCGATTATGGGGACGCTCCCCCGACCGCCTGGCGAGATCACGAGCGGACGGATCGACTACCGTGGGGCGGACCTGCTCGTCGACCCTACCGAGCACGAGCGTGTGAAGGGTGAGGAGATGAGTATGATCTTCCAAGACCCGATGACGTACCTCTCACCTGTCTACTCCGTCGGGTCGATGATGGCTGACGTCGCTACGTACAGCGGTTCGAACGACGCGTCCTGGCTGGACATCGCCCGGAACCTCCTCGGCCAGCGCGGCAACAAGAAGGAAGTTCGAGAACGCAGTATCGAACTCCTCGAACGGATGCGGATCCCCGACCCCGAGGGGACACTAGAGAAGTACCCGGTCGAACTCTCCGGTGGGATGCGCCAGCGGATCATCATCGCGATGGCGCTGATCAACGAGCCGACGTTCCTGCTCGCGGACGAGCCGACGACCGCACTCGACGTCACTGTCCAGGATCAAATCCTCGACCTCCTCCGCGAACACGTTGAGGAGCGCGACCTCTCGATGCTCTACATCACGCACAACCTCGGCGTCGCGCGGAAGGTCGCCGATAAGATCTGCATCATGTACGCCGGCGAAGTCGTCGAGGTTGGCGACACCGAGGAGCTCTTCGACGCGCCGCTCCACCCCTACACGCGTGGTCTCCTAGACAGCATCCCGAAGCTCACTGGCTTCGATGGGGACGGCATCGACGGACAGATTCCCGACTATACGGACCCGCCGCAAGGCTGTCGGTTCCACCCGCGGTGCCCCGCGGCAATCGACGGTGTCTGCGACGCTGAACCGCCTGAATCCCCCGCGATCGAGGGCGACGACAGCGACCGTCGGGTCACCTGTCACCTCTACGACGATGAAATGACGCTCAACGACGCGGTCGCCGTCGCGACCGACGAATCGACGTATGCAGACGAACCGTCGGCGCAGCAGTCGACCGTCGAGGCGGGTGGTGAACAATGAGATCCGAGCGAGCGACCGCCGGAGTCGCGAGTCAGTCCGACGAGCGTGACAACCCGCTGCTCTCCGTGCGCGACTTGGAGAAATACTATCCCGTCAGCGGTGGCCTGTTCAGCCGATCGACGTCGCATGTCAAGGCCGTCGATGGCGTATCCTTCGATGTCTACCCCGGCGAGACGTTCGCAATCGTCGGTGAGTCCGGCTGTGGGAAGACGACGCTCGGGAAGACCATCGCGCGCCTCTACGAGAGCACTGGCGGGTCGATTAGCTTCGACAGCCGAGAGATCACTGACCTCGACGGACGGGCGCTCCGTGCTCTCCGCCGCGACATCCAAGTCGTCTATCAAGACCCGTCGTCGTCGTTGAATCCGCGGCGCCGCATCGGCGATATCGTGAAGGAACCGCTCGTCGTGCACGATGTCGGTACGTCGACCGATCGGGACGAACGCGTCGCCGACCTTCTTGAACGCGTCGACCTCCCGGTCGACTTCCGCCACCGATACCCGAATGCGCTCTCTGGCGGCCAGCAACAGCGCGTCGCGATCGCCCGCGCACTCGCCGTCGAACCGAAATTCGTCGTGCTCGACGAGCCGACGAGCGCACTGGACGTGAGTGTGCAGGCGAAAGTCATCTCGCTGCTTGACGAGCTGCAAGAGGAACTTGGGCTGACTTACCTCATGATCAGTCACGACCTGAGCCTTGTGAAGAATGTCGCTGACCGGATCGGCGTAATGTATCTCGGAAACTTCATGGAGGTCGCCGACAGCCATCGCCTCTTCGAATCCCCCCGAAACCCGTATACCGAGCAGTTGCTCTCCGCCATCCCGGTCGTCGAATCTCATGAGCAGGATCTTAAACCGGACGCGGTTGAGGTGAGCGGCGGGACGCCGGACCCGGCGAATCCACCGAGTGGCTGTCCGTTCAATCCACGCTGTCATCGTGCGTTCGACGCCTGCAACGCTGTGAACCCCGAACTCGTCGAGGTCGAACCCGGCCACCTGACGCGCTGCCTACACGACTCCGGCCCGAAACAGGACGACGTCGACGCTTATCTCGCCGGAGACCAGGCTGACAGGGAGGGAGTGGACGGCGACCGTGACTAACTTGCGCCGCTCGACGGTTACGGCGGCTGCCGGGCCGGCCATCAAGAGCGGAGCAACTGCGACCGAACAGAGACGCATCCGAACGACTAGCACCCACGACTCATGACACAACAGATCAACCGCATCGCCATCGACATCGGCGGCACGTTCACCGACCTCGCCGCCGTCGATGGCGGCACGCTCGAACTCGAAAAGACTTCAACTACACCGGCGAATTTCGCTGACGGCGTCCTGACCGCCGTCGAGAAGAGCGCCCTCGACCCAGCGTCTCTCGACCAGTTCGTCCACGGGACGACCGTCGTTATCAACGCGATCACCGAGCGAGCCGGTCAGGAAACGGCGCTGCTGACGACTACCGGCTTCCGCGACGTGCTCGACATCACGCGGGCGAACCGTCCGGACATGTTCAACTACCAGTACGAGAAGCCTGAGCCGTTCGTCCCCCGGCGACACCGCTGGGAAGTCGACGGACGCGTCGACCAAGCCGGGTCCATCCTCACACCGCTTGACGAAGATGGTGTCCGAGAGGCCGCTAGGGAGATGCGGGCGAAGGGACTCGACACGATTGCTGTTTGCTACGTCCATGGCTACGAGAATCCGGAGCACGAGCAGCGCACCCGCGAACTCATCGAGGAGGAGTACCCAGAGGCATATGTCACGCTCTCTCATGAGTTGACGAAGGAATACCGTGAGTACGAGCGGACGAACACAACGGTCCTCAACTCCTACGTCCGCCCAATCGCCGATGCGTACCTCGACAATCTCGAAACCCAACTTGACGACCGGGACCTTACCGGGAGTAAGTACGCGATGAAGTCGAATGCGGGCACGGCGAGTTTCGCGCAGGCGCGTCGCACGCCGGTGGAGATGGTGGAGAGTGGCCCCGTGGGAGGCGTCTACGGCGCTGCCCACGTTGGCGAGCAGATCGGCACGCCGGATGTCATCAGCTTCGACATGGGCGGCACCACCGCAAAAGCCTCGCTCGTCCAAGACGGGAACGTCACCATCGACACAGACTACTGGCTAGAATCGTCGCCCCGCGACGAGGGGTACCCGCTGAAAGTCCCAGTCGTCGACATCGTCGAGATTGGGACCGGCGGCGGGTCGATTGCGTGGACCGACCCCGGTGGCTCGATCAACGTCGGCCCGAAGAGCTCTGGCGCCGACCCCGGTCCGGCGTGCTACGGGCGCGGCGGTACGAAGCCGACCGTCACCGACGCGAACCTCTTGACCGGTCGCCTCAATTCCGACTACTTCCTCGGCGGCGAGATGGACCTCAACGTTGACGCGGCGCGGGACGCTGTCGAACCCCTTGCCGACAAGTTCGGCACGACCGTCGAGGAGGCCGCGCACGGCGTCCTCCGCGTCGTCAACTCCAGCATGTCGAACGCGCTGAAGCAGGTGAGCATCCGCCGTGGACACGACCCCCGCGACTTCGCGATGGTCGCGAGCGGAGGTGCCGGCCCGCTACACGCCGCGACTCTCGGTCGCGAACTCGGCGTCGACGAGACGATCATCCCGCGTGCCCCCGGTCAATTCTCCGCGTGGGGTATGTTGATGACCGACGTCCGGAAGGACTTCGCGCGAACGCACGTCACGTCCTTCGAGGTCAGCGCTATCGAGGAGGTCACGGCAGCGTTCGCCGACCTCGAAGAGGACGCGTACGCGGCCTACGAGCCCGAAGCGGAGGTCGACCGCGGAGATGTCGAACTCGAACGGACCGTCGACCTCCGGTACGCTGGCCAAGAACACACCGTCAACGTGCCACTCACCGGCGACGCAGTTACACCGGACGCGGTCTGCGGGACAATCAAGCGCTTCCACAAGCGCCATGACCAGACGTATGGCTTCCGACTCGACGACGACGTGGAAGTCGTGAACTTCCGACTCACCGCAAGCGTCCCGATGCCGAAACCCGAGGTTACGACTGTCGAGCGCAATGGGTGCCCAGAGGATGCTGTCAAAGAGACGCGGACGGTCGACTTCGGCACGGAAGGCGTCCACAACACGCGCGTCTACGAGCGCGACGCAATCCCCACGACGACGCCGGTTACCGGCCCCGCGGTCATCGAAGAGCCGGCCTGCACCACGCTCGTCCACCCGGACCAGGCCTTCGACGTCGACGAACTCGGCAACATCCACATCCAATAATGACAATGAAACCCCAACAGGAGTCCTCGACCGACCCGTTCACGCGCGAGGTAATCACGAACGCCTTGCAGAGCGCGGCTGAAGAAATGTTCCTCAACCTCGGCCGGACCGCGAAATCGAGCGTAATCTACGAGACGCTCGACTACGCGTGCGGGATTACGGACCCCGACGCGAACGTCGTCGCACAGGCGAACGGCGTCCCCGGCTTCCTCGGCACGCTGAAGTTCTGCGTCGAGGCCGCAACCGAGAAGTTCGGTGCGGACGGCTTCGAACCCGGTGATGTCGTCGTGACGAACGATTATCGCGGCGGCACACACCTGAACGACGTCGCGATGGTCGCGCCCGTCTTCACCGACGGTGACCTCGTCGGATTCACCGCATCGAAGGCGCATTGGACGGATATCGGTGGGAAGTCTCCAGGTTCGTGGTCGACGGACGCGACGAGCATCTTCCAGGAAGGTATCCAGTATCCCGTCGTCAAGCTCTACGATGGCGGCGAACTGAACGAGGACGTCCGCGACATCGTCGTCGCGAACACGCGGATGCCTGAGATTACAAGCGGCGACATGCAAGCGCAGAAATCCTCCATGGACGTCGGTGCCGACCGCGTCGTCGACGTGTACGACCGCTACGGCGTCGACACCGTCAAACAGGCGGTAGAGGAGTACTTTGACGCCGGCGAACGCCTCGTTCGCGAAGAGATACGTGACCTCCCGAACGGCACGTACGAGGCGTCCGACACGCTCGACAACGATGGCATCACCGACGACCCCGTCCACGTTGAGGTTACCGTCACGATTACCGACGACGCGATCGCACTCGACTACACGGGGAGCGACCCGGAAACGCAGGGACCGATCAACGCCCCGTACGCCGCATCTGTCTCCGATATCCGGTCGTTCTTCCAGGCAATCACGCTTCCGGACGCGGAGACGAACGAGGGGTTCTTCCGCCCGCTCGACATCACAATCCCGGAAGGCACCGTCCTAAACGCGACCAAGCCGGCCGCAATCGGTACCGACTGGGAGGGTTCCGCGATGGCGTCCGATCTCCCGTGGAAGGCGCTCGCCCCCCACCTCCCCGACCGGCTGTCCGCCGGGCACTTCTTCAGCGTCTGTGCAACCATCGTTGGCGGGCACGACGAGCGCCGCGACGAGGACTTCCTCGTCGTTGAACCCCAACCCGGCGGCTGGGGCGGTAGTCCCGGCCGCGATGGTGCAGATGTACTTGTCTGCGCCGGCGACGGCGACACGCTCGAAATGCCCGTCGAAGTCATGGAAACTCGCTTCCCCCTCCTCTTCGACGAGTTTGCACTCGATACCCCACAGGAGTCCGGGCACGGCGAGTTCCGTGGCGGCACCGGGCTCGTCCAAGGCTACCAACTGTACAACGAGTCCGGCGGCTTTATCACCGCCGAGTTCGGGCGCTCTGAGTTCCCGCCGTGGGGCGTCGAAGGCGGTCACGAGGGCGACGGGAATTACATCGTGGTTGAGCGGACCGACGGGTCGACTGAACGCCGCAGCAATCTCTCGAACTACGACCTCGATAACGGAGATATTGCGCGCCTCGTCACAAGTTCCGGCGGCGGCTGGGGTGACCCGACAGAGCGCGACCCCGAGAGCGTCCGCGTCGACTACCTTGACGACTACATCACGCGAGAGACCGCCCAGAACGTCTACGGTGTTATCCTTGACGAAAACGGAACGATAGACCACGACGCGACCGCGGCCGAACGGGGTGAGGCGCAGTGAGCGACGTCAAACTCACGGAGTTAGCGGACGTCTGGGCGAAGAGCACGGATGCGCCGCTCACACTCCACGAGATCGACGATCCGGTCTCACAGACGGGTTCGTACGTCATTCGTCCCGGAGAGCGCGTCCCCGAAGAGGGATGGACATCCCACGAGGGCGATGAGATCTCGATCATTCTCGACGGAGAAGTAGAACTCGTCACGCCCGACGGCGAGTACAGTGTCAGTTCTGGAATGGTCTCTGTCATTCCAGCCGGCGTGAAACACTACAGCGTGAACGACACTGACAAGCCGGTGCGGCTCGTCTACACCGCAGTCGGTGGCCTCTGAGGCCGCCACGTCACGCTAGTTCGTGATCGGTTTGTGCCAGGCCTTGTGCGTTTTCGTCACCGGCATCGCCTCGTACTTCGCCACAAGGTCGTGGCACTGCAACTGCGTGCGAAGATAGCTCTGGATGTCCCCGAGCGTCGCGTGCCAGACGCGCAACAGCAGGTCGTATGTCCCCATGTACTCCTCGATCTCGTAGATAAATTCGTCGCCCTTCACCGTCTCGAGGAACTCGTCGAGCTCGTCGACCGTCGCCTCTGAGCTGAGTTTCACGAACACGTCAGCGTACGCGAAATCGGCCTCCTGCAAAACAAGGACGCCAAGCACGTCAATGATCCCTTCCTCTTCGAGCTTCTTCCGACGGCGGTGCGCCGCCGTCCGCGACAGTCCGACGCGCTCTCCGAGTTCTGTATCCGACATTCGCCCGTCCTCGTTGAGAGCCTTGTATATCCGGTAATCCGTCTCGTCGAGATGCTCCTTCAGGAGCGACTGAATGGTGTCATTCTCCAACCACTCGGTCGCGGCCGATCGCTCGTTAGTCATTTACCCGGTTTTCGGAACCTATCGTGGTGTAGTTATCGATGCTGTCGAATCCCATGTCCGCTACCCGGCGCGCTTGTGTCCGAATTTGCTCCCATCATCTGAGGAAGGTCATATGGATCGGCAGACAACGGGTGCAGACTGAGCTCGGATAGTTGCTCGGCAACTGTCCGAGTTGGGGGCGGCAAATTGGATCGTCTCTGAAGCGGGCTGGTCGAACGAGCCAACCAAGCGCGTCTTCGAACGGCTCAGCGGCGACGGTATCTTCTACCGCGTCGACAGCGGTACTCACACTACGTACTATCTCGATTACCGCCTAAGTGATGTGGGAGGTGATGTACCTCCCGGACGACAGAATACTGTTGGAGAACATATTGAGCGTCTCGCCGACATGAACTCGCAGATTCGGGGTTAGGAGGTCGAATCTGAGGTCAATTCTCCGTACCCGCTTCGTGGGACGCTCACCGAGAAGTCTCTCGACGCTGACGAAGAGGACCACCACTGTAAGACCATCTTATTAGACACTCACCAATTGTGAGCTAATCGGAAAGAAATATGCTTCTCCCATACTATCGCAGCGGTCTCAAGCAGTCCAGCGACGAAAGGGCGATCGAGACACGAATCGTCCACTCCCTTTCGATGAGAATGTGAACACCGATTTCTACTGATCCCACAATTCCCTTACGCTCATTTCGAATCCTGATACCCCACTCACATTTACTTCTCTTCCGTCTCGGTAGCAAACATGTACCGACATTCAGTCGGTTCCCCATACCCGCACGTATGATTACACGGTTAATCACCATCGAAGAGATCGATGGCCTGTACTTGGTGTGGAACGACCACATCAACGCGTCCGCCCTCTATCGCCGTGCCCTCCGTGAAGAGATGGATGTTCACGGTGTCGACCCGAATGAACTCCGTGAGCTCCTCGAACGGGCCCGCCACTAGGGTTACACACTCGAAGAGATCGCCGAAAACACCAATCAGTTTGCTGATCTCCAGTCGCTCGTGGAAAATCGGCAGGACCATCCACCGACTGGAGATGCCACTGACGAGTGATCCGTGTGTCACAGGATCAGATCCTCTCCGATTCTGAGCGTCGTCCCAAGAACCAGTCACCGCTGATCGGCACGATCCCTCGGCAGGCAGCCCTTACTGTCGTCCTCCTGAGCCTCTTCGCCGTTCAGCCAGTTACCGCCCAGAGCAACGCCGTCTGTAGCGCGGACAACCTCCCGAGCATGATTGGGGGATTCTTCCGGCTCACCACCGCGCTGGGCATCGTCGGTCTCGCCATCGTCTGGCAGGCTGATCTCCTCATCGAGATGTTCACCCTCAATCCGGAGCAGAAGAAGGGCCTCAGACGACACAAGCGCTCTGCGATGAAGTCTGCGGTCGTCCTCGTCGTCCTCGGCCCGCTGTACACGGTCGCCGGAGCGATAATGGGGCTTCCATTGGCAGAGTTCGTCAACCTCGTCCCCTGGTAATCCAACCCAGATCTCCACTCGTGACCTCCTTGGATCGACGCGCGCTCTGCGTACTCGCGGTCGTCATGATCGTGGAGTCAAATGCGGAGACGATCGCTGGTATCTTTTCGCCAGGCGATATCGAATACGCAGTTGAACATATTCATGAAGGACATTTCGGTCAGGTGCTAGAATCACACCATGTGAAGACATTCCAGCTGCTGCGGCTCATTGCAGCGAATCATCCATTCGTCGATGGCAACAAGCGAACGGCGCTCATGTCGACCCGAATTTTCTACGCGTTGAATGGCTGCCGTTTTGACTACGATCGGGAGATCAAAGAGATCCTGAAGGCGCTCGCGACAGATGAGAGCAGTGTCGAAGCGGACGACGTGATCACGTATCTACGAGCACACACAGAGCCGCTTGCTCCGGAGTACGAGGCGACCATCAACCTGTGGCTGGCACGGATTGAGGGAACGGACCAACTACCCACGGAACACGACACGGTCGAGCAAGACACGTATGAACCGAACGATTATGACGACGACGCCCATAGTGGGGAGTAAGAATGGCCGCTGAAAGTGAACAACCCGAGATCCCCGATGAGCTGTCCCCCGAGGAGGCACGGCAGTATCTCATCCGGTTCCTCGGCCGACAGGACCTCGACGAGCACGAGGAAATCTACGACGAACTCGCGACCGAATAGACGGCGGCCGGCAGTCACTCAGTCTTCGCAACGGCCTGTTTAGTTTCTCCTAACACCGAAGTCAACAAGGACAGCGAAGAGTACAGTGGGTACAGTACCCGTTAGGGCAGGTACAGGTCCGCGAGATGCAGCAGGTCGTGGCCCGAAGGTCGGTTACAAAGTCAGTCACGACTCGAGCCGATGGGTGATTCCATCTGAGGCGGAGACGCGGCGAACTCGCCGGCGCCGACTGTCTGGGCGTATCGGGATATTATGAAAATGTATTTTTCTCAGGAAGCTATTTGTTTCTCGACCGCGTAGCATCCAGTATGACCGAAACGTGGGATGACATCAACGAGCAGGTCAAAGCCGACTGGAAAGCCGACACCACGCCGTTCGAGCGGGTGTACGAAATCATCGAACAGACCCACGATGGGCAATCGGCAGCCGAGATCGCCGAGCGGGCCCTCGTGAGTGAGCCGACGGCGCGTCGCCACTGCAAGTCGCTCGTGAACACTGGGTTCGCGGAGACGGAACAGGACGGCCAAACAACGCTGTACAAGCGCAACAGCGACCGGGTGTTGATGTCGCGGATCCGCGAGCTGCGTGAGGAAGTTACTCGATCGGAGTTGCTCGACAGCATCCAGGAGATGAAGGCCGAGATCCGACGCTACGAGGACCGCTACGACGTGGTGTCACCGGAGGAACTCGCCCAGCAACTCGACGCCGACGAGACGGGCGGCTGGGACGACCTCACCGCCTGGCGGACAACGCGACAGAATCTCGCCGTCGCACAAGCCGCACTCGCCTACGACGAGGCCAGCCACCAGCTCGCTGTATGAACGGTAACGACCGCGCCGGCGAGTTCGGGCCGATCTATCTTCCGGCACTCCAGCGGATTCGTGACCTCTGGCTCGAACTTGAGCCGCTCGTCGACGAAACGGCGTATGATGATGTCGTCGCCCCTACGGAACTGCAGATCAGTCTCAGCGATGGATTGGGCGACGCCGAGAACGCTCGGCTCGATATCCAGTGGAGCGAACTGGGGCTGTATTCGTTCCACTACGTCGATAGCAACGACGTCAACTGGCGCTTCGATCGCCATCCGAACACACACTCCCCCGAGATCCATTTCCACCCGCCGCCCGAGGCCGCGACGATGGACGCGGAACCGTCCTGTATCGACGTCACCGAGGTGTCACTCGTGACGCGTGCCGTCCATGCAATGTGGCGAACAGCGTACGAGGATGATGCACTGGATCGGCTGAATAGTGCGTCAAACCCACCGTAAAGATGGATGTAACCGAGGACGCAGTCCGGGACATCTGCACGGACGCAGTCTTCGAACGCGGCGAACGATACCGTGAGGAGGGCCGTATCCACGGAATTCACCGCATCGACACCACTGTAACCGCAGTCGTGAGCGGCAGCCGTCAGTACGATGTCCGTGTTGACCTCGCCACCAACGGGTTTGCCCCGTGGTGCGACTGTCCGTACGACGGGCCGGGCACGTGCAAGCACGTCGTCGCCGTGTTGCTTCGGTGTGTTGACGACCCTCCCCAAGACGAAGGTGATCGGCTCGACACCGCACTTAACGGTGCCGACGCCGACGAGCTCCGCGCGTTCCTGCGTGAAGAACTCGCGACCGACGCTGACCTCCGCGACCAGTTTCTCGCCCGGGTCAGTGAGTCGACGACGCGGTCAGTCGACGAGCTTCGCACCACGATCGACCGGCGGTTCGAGGAGACAAACCCTGAGTACTACGTCGTCTTCGAGCCGATCGACTTCACTCGGTGGTTCGATCTCGCGACCGAGTACCGCGAGCAGGGGCGGTACGCGTCGGCGGCGACCGTCTACCGTGCGCTTGTCGAGTCGCTCGACGACAACATGGAGCGTGTCGACGGCGCGTACGACCACTTCTCGCGTGCGTTCAGTCGGGCACTCGACGGGTATGTCGACTGTGTCGCGTTCCGTGGCCGCGACGACGCGGTCACAGACGCTGTCGCATTCCTTGATGAGCGGGCGACGTCGGGAACGCCGTTCCTCACGGAACACTTCGAGAAGGCTGTGGTCGAACTTCAAGAAAAGGCGGACGAGCAGTCCTTCGAGTAGCTGTGCCGACCTTGATGGCG
The DNA here is from genome assembly GCF_000025685.1 of Haloferax volcanii DS2. GTDB lineage: Archaea > Halobacteriota > Halobacteria > Halobacteriales > Haloferacaceae > Haloferax > Haloferax volcanii. The sequence continues at coordinate 406,119 of NC_013966.1, forward strand.
CCTCCAAGTTCGAAGATCCCGAGAATTAGTTTCTCACACGGTCAGCCACGTTGATCCGCTGTTCGCGAGCGGCTTCGACATCCGAGTAGAGGGCCAACGCGTGCTTGATGAGCCGGCGGTCTTCCAAATTCTCCTCCCAATGCCTAATCACGTCGCGCCGTTCGCAAAGCTCGGCACTCGAGAGATCTCCGTCGTCGAGCGACTGTTCGAGATCCTCCCACGTCTCGACGTCGTAGGTCGCCTGCCACTCCTCGATCTCCTCGGTGATCGCGGCCAATTCGTTCCGCAACTCCTCGCGCGGGTTCTCCTCGATGAGCGTGCGGATTTCCTCGAAGAGCAGCCGCGTGTAGTCAGGCTGGTAGCGCGTCGTCTCGCCGGCCTCGACGCGGCGCAGCTGGCCCTGGTCGACGAGCGCCTGAAGTTCCTCGTTTGTCGTGCTCCAAGCGGCGTCGGCCTGTTCGCTGATCCAGTTAACCGACCGGGGTTCACGAAGCGTCTCGGCGACGGCTCGAATACGGTCGCGGGCGCTCATCGACTCAGTCCACGACTGGACGCCATTCCGGGGGGATTCGGACATGCTTGGCACCTCTTGCAACAGTGTTCATGCCTCACTCCCAGATATGTTTGTGTCTTCGCGTATAATATAGAAGTAGTCGCGAGCACGGTTACCCTGACGTTGAAATACCATCCCGGCAGAACCTACGAGCCAATCGATGTACAACCGATATTCTGACTTCGAGGAACTGCGGCCGACCGGCGAGGCGTCCCACATTCCGGACTCGAGGCTGGACGACGGGTGTGAGGGTTCCCCCCGGCGGCAACGCGTCGCGACAAGCACGGGGGACTATCCCGACCAACCGTCGGGCATCGGCGCGGAGTGCCAGTCCTGTGGTGCGTCGATCCCAAACGGGCAGACCAAGTGCCGGTTCTGCCTCACGAATCATCTCGGAGCGCCCACCGACAACCAGCAGCCCGCAGACACCGAGTGGACACTCCTGCACGTCGTCCAGCTGCTCGTCGAGGCATCGACCGTCTATCATGCCCTCGCAAAGGGCGCTGCGGCAGCGACCCTCCTCGCGAAGCCCGACAGGGATCCAGCCGTCGACGACTGCCAGCTGCTCTACGATTTCGACGACGCGCCTGCCTCGCAACTGACCGACGAGTGGCCCTCGCTTCCTGACGCCGTACGGGCCACCTCTGAGCGTGGTGACCGGCTCCTTGTGTTGGCTTGTGCACGGACTCCCTGGACTGAGCCGACCGAGACGCCACGTGGAGAGACGCACAGGACGTTCCTCTACGACGAGGAGGGTCACAGCATTCGCGACGTGGATCGGCTTACAGGCCTCCTTGAGTACCCCGAGAACGACGTCTGGTTGGTGCCCGCGATTGCACTCCAGCGTTCCGTCGACGACGTACAGTCCGGGAATCGTTGCCCCAGCGTTCCCTCGAAAACGCGACTTGACTGTCGCAGCTGCGACCGAACAACTGTGCATCAGTTCCAGGAGTTCGAGTCTGTCCCAGCTGAGAACTGGACTGGGCAGCCGATGTGGGAGTGTCAGGTGTGTCAGTCGCCACGTCACGGGCCAGCCCCTGAATAGGAGGGTCGGTTGAATACGGCGTTAACCAACAACGGATGCCTATACGAAGGGTGTTGGTTAAGGCTGATGCAGGCTTCGGCGGGAGACATCGGCGTACCTGCATTGTTTTTCTGCGCCGGGAGTCGGCGAGGCGCACATTATGGACCCACGGGACACGCCCGGATATCGACTGTATCGCGCTCTGAGTAACCTCAACAGCATCGATATCGAGCAACTGGATGACCCCGACCGAAAACGACTCGCTGAAGCGACGACGCTTCTGGAACAGGTGGGACTGCTCACCCGACCCGATGCTTCGAAAGAAACTGACGCCACCGTTGACTCCTGAGGAAAGGCTCGGTCGAACAGAATCGGTTCAGCTTCTCTTCCAGTCGATTTTGTTCCCCCAGAAGGGGTACGGGGGCAGGAAAGTGCCCCTGAGGACTAACAATGGCAACACTCCAAGCAGCGACAACGTCGACCGGCGCGACCGTAACGGATTCACAGGCAGTCCGCCAGCTCTGTGAAGCACATTGCTTCGGGACCTTGAATTGGGAGGTGGACGAAGAAGGAGAGCTCATCATCTGGGGCTACGACGCCTTCGAGATCTACGAGACTCGTGAGGATGGGCTTCCGGACTACGAAGGTGGTCTCGCCACTCACGAGTTCCTCCGAAAGCTGGCCAACTACCTCAAACCCGGTGAAGAACTCGACATCCAAACCGCAGGGTACACGAAATGCCGGTTCCCGGTGCTGGCCAAGCGCTACGTCATTCGTGAGGGGGACGTCCTATACGCCGACCTCAGTTCCCTTGGTCCGGTTGAGCGTAGGTGTTGTTCATCCCCGAGAGGGGTGCGGAGCGATCCAACACGAGCATCGTCCAGTAAGGTGATTTCACGATGGGATATCGCGCACTCGTTGCGTACGAACGTACGGTAGTCAACGGAGATCCCACCATCTCACATTTCACGGATTGTACGGTTCGACGATTTTGAGAATAGCGGGCGCTTCATACCGTCGATTGCGTTGTTGGCCAGTCGTCTCACGCAGGACGCCATCATCCCATAAGCGACGAATCGCCTGGTTCACTGCCGGTTGAGACCGCCCAAGCGCGTCGACCGCCTGTGGCTCTGTGAGATACGGGTGTTCGATGATGAAATCGATGAGTTCGCGAATCACAACGCCCTGGCCCTGGTACTGTTCTCGGTAGCGATCGCGCAACGCGAGAAGTTCTCGGGCGACAGTATATCCCTCACGGCCCTGTTCGGCGATCGCCTGAACAAAAAATGACACCCACTCTGTCCAGGCACCGTCACGACTCACGGCCAGCAGCCTGTCGAGATAGGCATCACGGTTCGCATTGAAATACGACGACGGATACAGATACGGGCCGGGTAACAGCTCCCACTTGTAGAGGGCTAGCATTACGAGGAGGCGACCGAGTCTCCCATTGCCGTCCTGAAACGGATGAATCGTCTCGAATTGGTAATGGATCAGCGCCAGGTCAACCAGCGGGGCGTACCTGGGCCCTGACCGGACGTACTGGAGCAGGCTCCGGAGTGCATACGGGATACTCGCCGGGGGAGCCGGAACGAACCGTGCCTCACTGAGTGGCGTTCCCGGCTGGTCAATCCCCACGAGGTCCTCACGAAATTCTCCTGGGTTCTTTTGCTCGCCGCGCGCACCCTGCAGCAAAATTTCGTGGAGTCGACACAGCAAGTCCCGATCTAACTCGGCTCCATCATGGAGCGCCTGAATCCCGGTGGTGATCGCTTCGACGTAGTTTTGTGCCTCCGTGATGTCGGCTCGCTCGGTCGCGGTTTGTCCGGGCTCTTCACCAGCTTCGCGTCGGTATATGTCCGAGAGCGTGAGTCGTGTCGTCGTCTCGATGTTCGAGGAGTCGACAGCCTCACGGTGGATGAGGGGACTGAGGATGACCTCCGGCGAATCCAACCACGTATCCAGGTCTGAGAGCTGACCCACGGCATACATTGCCTCCCCGTTTTCGCTGACCAGCTCGTGTGTGGCATCGAGATCTGGTGGAAGCGGATCTGGGCTGAACGTGAAGATACCGTCGACCATCTCAACCTCTCCCGGAGCGTCGTCAACAAAGTCTTCAGGCCTCATTGTTATCCAACACACATGGCCAGGGAGATATAGATAACGAATATCTATTTCACCTATCCAAAATATCCAATTCCCCACCTCAAGATAGGTAGTTCTGAGGTTCGTTATGCAACTCGTCGCCGGCATCGCCCATAGATAACGGACAGACGATCAGCCCTAGCCGGAGCGACGCATCCCGAGATGGATCAACAAGCCGAGGATTCCGAGTATGCCGAGCAAAACAGCCCGAAGACGGGGTGATGAGTAGCCTCGCTTTATCGAATCCTGATACACGTAGTAGCCGACGATGGGCCAGAAAATGAAAATATACAGCCCGATTCGCAAGAGAGCGCCGTTATACGCAGTCAGAAGGTCGCTCGTCTGAAGAGGGTAATGGAAAATCAATGGAAGGAGGGCAATCATAGCAGCAGATACACCGGCATCGATCATCATTCTTACTCACATACCTCCAAACCGACATCTTCGAAGCACTGCTGTTTTTCGAGGGCTGAAAGGACTAAGCCCTCATGGGCTCATGATTCCATGACTGAAGAACCAGTTGACGATCCGTTCAACGACTGCGAGTTATAGTAACCGTTAGAACTTTTTACTCAAAGACTCTTGTAAGAGATAATGAACCATCTCGACGATGTTTCCGTCGAGGAATTGCAAGACGCTCTCGACAACGTGGACGGAAAGAAGCCGACACAACGGCTCTTAGCAGCTATCGCGTACAAGAACGGTGTCACGCAGACCGAGCTAGCCCAGTGGTACGATGTTCAGCGACGGACGATCTACAGCTGGCTCAAGCGACTCGACACCAACGAGTCGCTTGAGCAAGCTGTTTCTGACGATAAGCGAACTGGGAGAAAACGGAAACTTTCAGAAACACAGCAAATCGAATTTCAAGAAATCGTCCACGAACCTCCTCAAGAAGTCGGCATCGACGCGCCGGCGTGGACGCCGGCGCTTGCCCAAGATTTCCTCGAAGAAACCTACGACGTCGAGTATTCAATCCCGAGCTGTCGGCGGTTACTGAAAGAAGCGGGATTGAGCTATCAGAAACCACGCCGTACAGCCGCCGAAGCCGACGAAGACGAGCAAGAAGCGTTCTACGAAGAACTCAAAAAAAGCGGCGGAAGATGGACGCCACCGTAGTCTGTATCGATCAAACCAAGAAATCCGTGCAAGTTGAGCCGCGTGCCGCGTGGTTTCCGCGTGGCACGCGGCCCTCGGTCAAACTCTCTGGTCAACGCGACTGGACGTGTCTGCTGGGCGCGATCACCGAGGACGGTGATCGCTTCTTTTCACGATTCGAAGAGTACGTCACCGCTGAACACGCGAAACATTTCATTTTAGCACTATGTAAAGAATTTGAAGATGACTTGCTCGTGGTGCTAGATGGTGCGCCGTACTTTCAAGCGTCGGCCGTCACGGACCTGGCGGCCCGTGACGACCTCGCGTTCGTGACGCTTCCATCATACTCGCCGGAGCTAAACCCGGTTGAGGAGTGCTGGAGACAGCTTCAAGTAGCGTTGAGCAACCGGTTTTTCGACTCACTTGACGAGTTAACGACAGCGATAGACGCCGCTCTTGACCAGCTTTCGGTCCCAAAAGTGAGTAATTACTTCTAACGAATACTATAGGTCCCGACGCGGTACTCGGGACACACACGTTCGAAGATGTCCTGTTCACTGACGAGACGGAAACCCCGGTGAACGTCCTCACCGGCGAGACACCGGCACATTCGCAAGCAACAGTTGAGGAAGCGAAGGAATTCGCTGCGAGTATCGACACGGAGACGCCCCAGATCGCGCTTCTGACTTCCGTCGAGTCGCAGGTCGAAACACAGCATAAGCCCTACACGGCGGCCGCGTTCTTCCACTTCAAGGCGACAGGCTCACTCGAGCGTCACCACGCCTACCACGCCGCCTACGACTCGGACAAGTTCACCGTCGACTTCGAAGCGGACTACGAATCGGGCGATCTAGCGATTATCGTCGAGCGTGCGGGCGATGGCTGAATGGCTCTCCCGAAGCGATACTTTGAGCGCCGGCGGTGGATACTGGCACTTAAGCACCAACAAGCTGCAGCCCGCTGTAACTGGTTGGTGTACTCTGTCATTTTCATTGTCCCCTCTTTGGGGCCCTATTAACTTGATACCGGGAGAATACGGTGGGTAGGTTGGCTCTTTCACCGGGACTTCATCTATTTCCTGAGTTAGCGAAACTAGATCTCATCAAGCAGATCTGCTTTCTTCTCTTCGAATTCCTCTTCTGAGAGAACTCCGTTATCGCGGAGTTCACCAAGCTTTTCCAGTTGCTCAAGTGGGTCAGTCTCTGTTGATGCTGTTGAGGTAGCCGTCGTGGTATCTCCTGCGATCTGTTCGCGGATGAACCGCGTCATCTCACGGACTTCTGGCTTCCCAGGGAAGTTTGCTTGGATGTGATACGTCTGGCCAGGAGTCTGGAGTGAGATCCGTTTCCCACCTAAGCCAGCATCAAGATCAACACTTGTTATGCTTTGGTAGGGTACTGATCGTTCGTCGGTCCCGGTGAACTGAGGAATCTTTACGACGACACGTTTGTTCGTTGCGGCGGCTCGTACGTAGCCGCGTGTTCCCTGCTTTCGACTTCGGTCATTGCCCCACCAAGAACTTCCCGCACCAGAACCCTCTACATCAACTGTTTGACCGCGAGTGAGGTAGTGGACACGCTCATCTGGATCAAGTATATCTCGGATTTTATCTACGCGCTCTTGATTTACATAAGCTCCTTGTGGCGTTGCATCAAGTGGATCTGTATTGCCGGCACCGGTTCGCATCGTGTCATCCCAAATCGGGCGAAGTGAATGGACAGTATCGAGATCGGAGTTGACAGTAGGCGCATCCTTTGCTTGGGTTCGGATGTAGTCTGCAGCTGCTTCAATCTCGGATTGAGTGGCTGAATTCGGAATATACATTCTATATTCGTGATTGCTTGTGAAGACTGATAGCCGGTTTTTTGTCAGTCCATTTTTGGTCTGGACGTCAGTAATTGAGCCATATACTAGCGCGTTCCCACGATTCCCAGCAGCTGTGAGGATGATTCGTTGGTCAGTTACGAGAACTGTGCTCATGAAATCTTGCTGGTGGCCAGCTCCAACTGCATCTCCGTCACGAATCTGACCTTTTGAGTTATTGGCAAAGTAGTAGTGGGGCTGTTCGTTCTCGTTCAGTATATTGAGGAATGGACTGTCAGCAAGAATACTCTGAACTGAAAAACTACCTACCCCGCCTGTAGTCTTCGTGAGAATTTTCGCGGTGACGCTCTTTCCCCGCGCACTATCTGCCAAGCGCTGTGCTTCTGGATTAACATCCCCAGAGTCGAACAGTCCCATATCTGATCTAACCAATTTAACAGAGTAAAGCTTACTCTCTTGTCCACAACGCATCATACCATCCGTCACATCTCACGAGAGTCATTCAGTTACTGGATGGTCTGCATACGCAATCGCCCCGGTCAGTACAAACATCTCTTAACATGACATATGCGGTCACGATCTCCTGCGCGGAGTTCGCTGAGTTGTGTAGCGAAGCTGATTCCAGTACCCGAGATCACTAACAGGACGACCAAGTACCGTGCTTTTCGAAACTACTGCATCAGTCTGCTGTCGGAGGTTCTGAGATAACTTCGTCTCCAACTGCTTGTCCGTCCACCAGTTTTCTTCAGACTTGAAACTATTCTCAGTCTCTCAACTTCTCAGCAGCACAGTTGCTGCAGTAGACTCAGTCGATCACATCGGGTTAGAGGAAATGTCTGCTTTGGGAGGATGTGCAACAACCCGAAGCAGACAGCGAGATAGAGGAAGAGCACCTGCTTAATTTTGTCGTCAACAGCCTTGACGAGGAACTTGCGATAGACCTTGATGAGGACGTTGAGGTCACGACAGAGACCTTGTACGAGGTCCTCGCCGGCGCCAGCGCCGGCGGGACCTCGATCAACCACGTCTGCGAAACGACCGACGACTCACCGCACGCCAACACTGTCCGGGGACATCTCACCGATCAGTTCGACCTTGACACTGTTGAGGCGGTTGGAGACACGCTCCTCCAACGAGATGCGCTTGAGACACTCCCGGATCGACCGGTGGGAGGTCGTCGCCGACCTCCACCTCGATCCCTACTACGGCGACGAAGACGAGACAGAAGCGCTGTACTTCTCGGAAGCGAAACGCGGAACAACGACGTTTCACGCGTATGCGACCCTCTACGCGCGGGTACGCAACAAGCGGTACACGCTGGCGGTGCGCCAGCTTGTCGCTGGCGACACCACCAGCGATGTCCTCGCTGAGTTCCTCGAACTCCTCAACGGCTTTGACCTCGGCGTCAAGGCCGTCTACCTCGATCGCGGATTCTACAACAGCACCTGTCTCGGACTGCTGTACGCCCACAACTACGCCTACGTGATGCCGATCGTCAAGTGGGGCGAGACGATTCAAGAGGAACTCAGCAAAGGCTGGAGCCGCGAGATCGAACACGATCTCGCCGGCGAGGTGACCTTTCCCGTGTTCATCGACTGCGTCTACCAGCAGGGACGATACGACGAACACGGGGTGGCGCGTCACGGCTACGCCGCTGACGCGCCGTTTATCGACACGCCACGGGATGCCCGAGAGCACTACAGCAAACGCTTCGGCATTGAGTCGAGTTACCGCTTAGCCAAGCAGAGCCTCGCATTCACCAGTTCTCAGGACGCTGGTCTACGGCTGGTGATGTTTGTCGTGAGCCTGCTGCTCCAGAACAGCTGGCGGTATCTTCACTGGAGGTACGTGGCGGCGCCCCGCCGCGGGGGGCGCCGCCTCTGGAGGTGGCCGTTCACGGAGTTCTGTGAGATGGTGCTGCGGGCCGCCTGGACAGCGCTTGGTGTGCGCAGGGCTGTTCCAGCGAACCAGCCACTCGACGACCGGTTCTTCCGGTAGCTGTCCACCCGTCCGGACAGCGGTTATGAGTGGTAACACTGTCGCGTCGGCGGCAGTCCGCCGCCGACAGCGACGGTCCATCCCGAAGACCACACTCACCAGTGCTTCGAAGACGTTCCACGACCAGTTCGATCTGATTCACCGCCATCAGACAAGATTACGCGGCTGTCGATGTGATCGACTGAGACTTCCGTCGAGAGGCGACCTCAGCTGTTTGAGCGGTGAGTATTATCGGTACGTTTGGGGGGCGACTGCTCGGGTTGTGCGCGCTCCGGCGGGCAGTCCGTTCCTGCCGGGCCCGGGCGTTTCGCGCTGCCGTTGCGTCTCCGACGGACGGGGCACGGTCACGGGGCCGGGTCGGGCCGGGTGCAGCCACCCGATGCCGGTCAGCCCCGAGGGCGGGCCTGCGAGCGCTCGGCCCGCGACCGGGCCGTGACCGAGACCGGGGTGGCTGCATCTTCACCAGCCGTTGCGGCGGCGCTCCCTCGATGCGGTCGCGCCACCGGCCGGCTGGCTCAGACGTGGCCGCTTGCGCGGTCCGGGCGGGCTGCTCGCCGTTCGGGCACTTGCCCTCACCCTCGTTCGCCCGGGCTGCGGTGGCTACTGGGGGCTCGCCGTGCTCACCCCCAATATGCCACGGTCCGGGGCTCACTCAGGGCTGGCTGTGCGGCCTGCCGGGCATGCGCTCAAACCCGGCCGCGACGAGCTGTGGGTCCGCGGGCGTCCAGCCCGCACCGGGCTGCCGCACGAGGCGTTTCCGTTGCGTCTGCGACGGACAGGTGTCGGCGAGGCGCCGACCCGCGGTGACCGGCTGGGTATATGGTGGTGACCGCGCGCTCACCTCGAGGTTCACCCCCCGAACTTGTCTGGGGGGGCGCCGTCGGTGCCGCGCCGCGCCGGACAGGGTCCGGCGTGAAGGCGCGGCGCGGGCACCTCGGTGACGGCGTCATCGGTTGACGTCGGAGCCGTGGCTCAAGTGTTGGTTCGTGAGAATCCCGCGAGTGAGGTCGCGGGCGTCGGCGCGTTAGCGCCTTCAGGAACAACGATGTCTAGTAACAACTCCAGTCGAAAGGTAGTTTCGGTGGCTGAACAGGCGTTCGAGCAAGCGGATGAGACGACAGTCGACGAAGACGGGTTCGAGGTCGTCGACGAGACGCCGACGTTTCAGGCGACGGTGCAACAGGAGATCCAAGCAAAGGTGGATGCGAACCACCCAGATGGGATCGCAGACACGAGCGACGAGCGGATTGACGGGGTGACGTTGGCCCAAGAAGAGCGCATTCGAGCGCGGGAAGCGGAACTCGAACGGATTAGTGCCCGTGCGGAACTGGGGTCGCAAGAGGGTCGTGAGGCGCGGTCGCGGGTGATTGCGGCCGAGCGGAGCGCTGGGCGACGGCGGCAGTTCCAGAAGCGCGCGGCAAGTGTGAACCCGATGGCGGACCCCGACCGGGCGGATCCCCGGACGGAGCTAACCCAAGCACAGTTGGGCGCAGTGAACTCTCAGGCAACACGGTTGGCGGAGAAGCTGGATGGGTGGTCACGAGCGGCGATCAGTCGGCGGCTGAGCGAGGCGGTGTTGGGTGGCAAGGACATGATGTCGGCAACTGTGAGCGTGTTCGAGGAACTCGAAGGCGCACCGGGGACGATGGTGCCGATCGGGAAACTGGAGGGCGTGTCGCGACGCGAGGTGTGCGTTGAAGGGACGCTGACGACAGTGTGGGAGTCGGAGTCGCCGGCGATTCAGCAAGCGGGGCTCCTCGAAGACGAAAGCGGGCAGGTGAAGCTGACGAGTTGGAAGGCCTCGGACGTGCCGTGGATTCGCGAGGGCGAACGCGTGCGGATTCACGGAGCGGCGCGGAACTGGTACGATGGGCGCGTCTCGGTGGCGCTGACGGGGTGGACGACCGTGATGTTCCCCGAGCGCGACGCTTGGTGGGACGCCTAACGGCGCGCGGCGGCCTTCTTTTTTGCTGGTGGCCGGGCCGACCCAGACCCCACCGCCCCACCCTCCGCTCCGTGCTCGCAGACGCTGCGCGCGCAGCCACGACCTCTAGAACTCTTTTTCGACGTCACGGTGAGGATTGGTGCCTTCGATATTCTCCAATGAAAGTGACCGTTAAACTGGGGTATCACTATCATGACTATTACCCTGTCTCCCCACCGACTAGCATGCTTCGGGGGAACCAACAAGGGCTGAATCGACGACAGGCACTCCGAATTTTGGGGACCTCATTTGCGATTGGAACTGCAGCTCTCCGCACGGGACGCCCCGTTGCTGCTCGTGCAGCAACAGAGCCGTCGTGGCCGACGTTCCAGTTTGACAATGGTCGGTCTGGATATAACCCGCATGGGAGACGGCCCACAGGCAAACTCACAAAAGTATGGGAGACGACCGACGGATCATTCTCGAGTAGTCCAGCCGTCGTCGGAGAACTACTTTACCACGGGACAGCCGCGAATGGTCTCTTCGCCTACGATGTCGCTGATGGGTGCATCGTCTGGAACAGTCCAACCAACGGGCGAATCGCCCCCTCAAGACCAACTGTAGCGAACGGAGTCGTCTATATTGGCGATTGGGAGCATATCTTCTACGCATTCGATAGCGCTACTGGGAGTGAACTCTGGCGCTACGATGCTGGTGCGATACTTAATCATGATTCAGTTGTTTCTGATGGGGTGGTGTATTTTAGTGACGCGAATGGGGTTATTCACGCGATTTCAGCAGCTGACGGGACTCCTATCTGGAGTCTCGACACCGGCTTTGGAATCACATCACTTGCGATGAGTGATGGGAGTATTTTCTTCGGGGGGTCTAATTCACGGATCTCTCGGCTCGACGCAGCAACTGGCGTGGTCGAGTGGTCTCACCCTGTTCCGTACTCTCCACGACACATTGTCCTCGTCGATGGGATTGTGTATGTTGGTGGCTGGCCGTATCTCGCGACCTACGACGCAGCAGATGGAACAGAACGTTGGCGTGTCTATGTCGGGACAATTACCAACTCACCAGCGATCTCTGATCGACTCATCTATCTTGGCTCTACCAACAACCAACTACTCGCATTTGACCGAGCGACTGGTGAAGAACAATGGGCCTTCAGCGTTGGTGACCACCCGATTCAAGGAATTGTCTCGTCGCCTGCTGTTGTCCAAAACCGTGTGTATTTCGGCGGCTACGACAGGTACGTATACGAACTCCATGCACGGACAGGTAAGCTGATGTGGTCATTCGACACCGGTACTGAGATCACGGGATCGCCAGCTGTGGTTAATCGCCGTCTGTATATTGGGAGCCGCTTGGGTGGTATGTACGCATTCGGTTGATGAACAACACCGACTCTATACTGGACTCACAGTTCACCACCGGTTTTGTCGGCGGGTAAAATCGACGATCTAAGTCTAGTGGGCTCTGTTGAAACCCTCAGCCGCTGATCGTTTGTTGAGGATGTGCTGCATGTCGAGCGTGTATCTCGCACGAACCCACCGATTGCCCGTTGGCGGTTTCTGCCTTTGACTGCGAGTTCTAGGGTCAGTGATTCCATAGCTTGGACTCTCTGGAAGATAATAAACGAGCCTCTCGGAGTGAGGCAGCGCTGATAGGGAATCTCCACTCGGACTATGATTGATGACCAGTACGACGAAGGCTACGGCTGATCTCGGCCGTGGCTACGCACAGGCACTCGCCACTCGACTCAGAGCAGTTCCCGCCCTCGCATGGATTGCCGCGGCTGTCGGCGGGTTCCTCGGGAGCGTCCCGCTTGGCCTGATGATGCAGTACGGGAACCCCGAACCCTTAATCGCGCTCGCCCTGCCGATGATGTACGGCCTCCCCGGGCCAGACCTGCTCGCTGGATGGGTGATTCACCAGTTCCACGGCGTCGCACTCGCAGTGATGTACGTCGCCGCCGTCCAATGGGAACCACTCACCGAGTACCCAAGGACGCTCCGTGGAGCCGTCGTCCTCGCAGTTGTCGTCGGCGCTGTTTCGACGGTGCTGCTCTCGGTGCTATTGATGCCGCTTTGGCTCGGTGCAGTCGGCTACCCGTTCACGCCGGCGTTCCCCGATCTTACGATGCCCGAGAAGCTCTGGAGTATCCTCGGTCATGTCATCTACGCGCTCCCAGCAACGGTCGGGTACGCGCTCGTCATGAGGCGGTGAGGCCCCTGTACTTGTTGAGGACATCTCCCTTGGCCTCCTCTCCTCGCCGGATTTGCAGCGCTGTTCGCCGGTGTTGGCGCGTCCGTGACGAAGATGCGGCCGAGCGACACTCCTGGGGCTGTCGACTGGGCCGCAATGGTGTTGCTCGTCGGCACCGGTATCGGTCTGAGTTCGCTTGGGACAACACAGTTCCTGTCTGGTGCGGGATTTGGGACGGAGATGCTTGTCCTCTCGGGGATTTCGTACGGATAGACATCGAGATTCTCTAGTTAGCTCCTTGAGCAATGTGTGATTCTCGGGTGTCTAGATTGGTCAGTAGAACTTTCGAAAATACAGTTATCTGATAAGTGCAGAGAAAACACGTTGTTCGACTTTTCGGAGATGCTCGCTCACAGTCGTAGTTGCGACACCAATCTGAGTCGCAATCTTCTCGTGAGTGGTTCCTCTCGGTGTTTCGTAGTATCCCTCCTCAACTGCCAGAGTGAGTACCTCTACCTGGCGCTCAGTCAATAGTGAGATGATCACATTCTCCCCTGGCTTACGCTCTCCCTTTCTGAGGAGGGTGAGTTCAATATCTGATGGAATTTCCGAGATGACACGATGAAGCGTTTGTTCATCTCCGCTCATCGTGATCTTGAGTCCATCATCAGTATGTGTTATGGGTGTCTCGAACACGATTCCGTGTGACCGGGCAAGAGAGAAAAATTCACGAATCGGCTTGAGTGGGCGACCGTGGATGTACACAAGCCCACTTCCGTTCTCTGGCACATCACAGGAGATGACCTCTTTGTGGTCCGTGAGGTATGTTCTCACCTGATCGAGGTCGCCTCGAAGATGGTAGAGCAGAATAATCGTCCCATCTTTGAGAATAGTAACGTGGTGCAGCGACTCACGGATTATCGACGGATCCGCTGCGAGTAACTGATTCGCCGGGTGGAATCCGCCTTCGACTGAGATCTCCAGCGTAATCGACTTCATGAGATTACTCCGATTTCCTTTGACTAATAAATGAGCCTATCTAGGTGAGGCAATGCTGACATACAAATTCCACTCTAACGATAATTTGCCTCATGAAAAGACAAAGCCTTGGTTGGCGTCAGTTCCATATTAGACCGTTATGGAGAGCAGTATCTCCTCGATCTGTAAGTAACCGTACGAGTGGAGAGATTTGAGATGGGTGTTCGAATCAGCGAGTCCGAGAGCGTTCCCGCCACGTTGCGTAGCCGAGACGCAATTCTTCCTGGAGTGATGACGGTGATCTTGGTTGCGACCTTTACCTATCTCTCCCCAGGGTTATCACTGATCACCACGTTCGTTCCTGCTATTATTCTCGCATACGTGTGCTATTTATTAACGAGCTTTCAACGAATGCCTGATCCAAGTCGGGTGCTCCCCGTCTACTTGATCGCATTTGCTGTCCAGTTCTTACACTTCGCCGAGGAGTTTTCGACCGAATTCTACACCCGCTGGCCGGTTGAGGTTTTCAACGCAGCCCCGTTCGAGCTCACGACGTTCGTTCAGATCAATATGGTCTCATACGCTGCGTTCGCTCTCGGTGCGGTCGCCATCCACCGTGGTATCAAGGGTCCAATGCTCATCGTCTGGTTTTTCACCCTTATGGGGGTCATCGGAAACGGCGTTCTACATCCCATCTATCCGATCCTCGCGACCGGCGAGTTCGGCTACTTTCCCGGACTCTATACGTCCGTCATCTATCTGATTTTAGGCCCGATCCTGTTTCGTCGTCTGTGGGAAGTCCGAAGCGATAGTGGTAGTGCTGTGAACCATGACGTTGAGACGAACAGCAACACTGGGAGTAGTCAATGAGACCTTTCAGCGACCGAGATACTGTAGAAACAATGAAACACCAAGCAGGAGTCGTATCCAATGTCGAACAAGGTAACTAGTATGAAGTTCGTCGACTTGAGTCACACGTTCGAAGACGGGATGCCGGGGTTCCGTCAAAAGAACGATGACGGGACACACACGGAGTACACTGCAGATGTATATCCGTTTTTCACACACGAGGAGTCTCGGGAGAAGTACGAAGGCAAATCCGCGTTCGAGGTTACCGAAATGCGGTTCCAGACGTCCATGGGAACGTATCTAGATTCACCGTATCATCGACATCCCGAGGGTCGTGACATCAGTGATCTTGACATCGGCGAGCTGGTACTTCCTGGGACGGTCGTCGATGCTCGTGGGCTTGCTGGCAACGAAGAATTGACTGTTGACGCACTTCCCCAGGAGTCTGCCCTCGCAGGTACCGCCGTCCTGTTCAATTTTGGATGGGACGAACACTGGGGCACAGAGCAGTACCGATCCTACCCATACATCTCTGAGGCCGTCATTGAGAGACTAATCGATGCAGATGTTTCTCTGGTTGGCGTAGACACGCTAAACGCCGACGACCACCAGAACCCCGCCCGCCCGGCCCACACTCGACTCCTTGACGAAGAGATCTTCATCGTCGAGAATCTCTGCAACCTTGATTCGCTCGGTGGTGAGTCATTCCGATTCTTCGCTGTGCCGATCAAAGCCAAAGACACTGCTGCAATGCCCATCCGTGCGTTTGCCGAAGTTGACCAGTGAGACGAGAAGTCGGTATTCGCAATGTGTGGCAAAGATACTGGCCGGATTAAGCGATTTAAACAGCACGTTCCCCCACTAGTTGTCTGTCATCCCAGCTCCCCGTCTCGTAGCAGCAGTCAGGTGGTCAGTTCGCTGGTATACTGTTGTTCCCAGTCGTCACGGGCTTCGATTTCTCGACGACCGCGAGCTGTAATCGCGTAGACGTTCGTTCGGCGGTCCTTTTCGCCTTTGTCGAGCAGTCCCTTCTCAACGAGCGTGTCGAGGTTGGGATACAGCCGGCCGTGGTGGATCTCGGTTTCGTAGTAGTCCTCGAGTTGGTCTTTGATTGCGAGTCCGTGTGGTTCATCCAAGCCGGCGGTGACGTACAGCAGGTCGCGTTGGAACCCGGTCAAGTCGTACATTTTGCTGTCCGCAGCTAGTTTAAGAATACATATACATTTGTTGGCCATCGGCCGGGTTTCAGAGTGACCTCGCTGGACGAACGTTTATATCGGAAGATACAGCCACGACGCGGTATGCCGCCCTCCCGTGACCCGGCCGTGGAACTTCGACTGAACGAAGACGCTCGTTGGTGAGGTGCAAGTAGCATTCGGCCACGTCCTGCTGCGATTGAAAACGGGCTTGAGACGAACTTTCCCACACGAGAGTTAAGCACCGCGTGAGATGGCGTTGAATACCGTTCAAAGAAAGGGTACGGACGAAGTACTATCGCTAAAAAAGCTCAAAGCGGTGCTGAGTGTACGGAATCTGACTGTTGGGGGACGTCCCAAACGCTAAGCTTTAACATTGTTGGGGTTGTACCACAACATAGGAGAACGATGCCTGCAAGGGTTGTGTACCGGGACGAAAACGAGAAGCTAGATGGAAGTCGGTATGAGATGGTCGCGTGGCAGGTTCCCTCAAGCGAAGACTTCCCGCAGGGACTGAAATACAGCTTTCAGTACATGGACGCTGACGGCGACACACTCCTGCGGTATGATAACTCGCCGTACCACTTGGATGTTGGTCGACACCACCGACATACACCCGAGGGCGACATCACGAAGTTGGAGTTCACAGGGCTGTCCGACCTAGTCAACGATTTCCAAACCGAGGTGAACGAGATCTATGAGCAACGAACCAACTGATACTGAACCGACGCACGACGAATTCACTCCCGACCCGGACGAGGTCGAGTACCCTTCGACTCTCCGTATCACGTCGCTCCCAGCAGAACAGGCACAGGCGGCGGCTCTTGAGCGGGCCGAACGGTGGGAGCAGGGTGAAGAGGTACCGCATGTCGTCAACTTCGAGGATCGGACGCGGCTCCGCCAACTGCTAACCGACCGGCGGATGGAACTCCTCGAAGAGGTGATGGAACGCCCGCCCGAGAGTATCCGCGCACTGGCTAGTCGCTTGGAGCGCGACGTCCACGATGTGCACGACGATCTACACCTACTAGCCGAGTACGACATCGTCCACTTCGAGAAGGATGGTCGCGCAAAGAAGCCGTACGTCCCCTACGATACGGTCCGGATTGAGGTTGAGTTCGGTCTGCCGCGTGATGAGGGGTCTTCGTCGCCCGCATCAGCGTAGCCGGAGATTCGCGGTTACGATTTTCTTGAACCTGTTGAAACCTTCTTGGTGCTCCCGGTGGTACGACGCTGCTGGGACGCAGATTACTGAGGACTCTTGGCGTGAACAGTTACTCTCGGACTCAGAGACGTGGGTTGTCCCGGCGATTGCACTTCAGCGAGCGTCTGCTGATGTCTCGTCGTCACAGTCGTCGTCAGCCTCGCCAACACGGCAATTGCTCCGCTGTCAGTCGTGTGGGGAGCAGACACCGCATCGGTTCGACTCACGCGACGACAGCCCATCCGCAGCGTGGGCTGGAGAGCCTGTCTGGCGGTGCTCCGTGTGTCGAACACCGCGGTATGGGGGCGGACTGTTGGAGTAAGTCCCTTTGCAGAGGGTTGACGCACAGATTTATTATAAGCTGTTGCATAAAATCAGATAGTGTCCGAGAATACAGAACAAGGGATAAATATCTGTGTGCCAGTTGATCCACGTGGCGACACGAGAGTGTTTCGGTTGCGTGCGGCCGATGACGTGGTACGCCACCTCATTGATGCACACCAGTCCGAGTTCACACTCAAAGAATTGAGTGAGATAACAGACCGGAGTCGGTCGACAGTTTGGCGAGCAGTTGAGTTCCTTGAAGCTCTTGATATCGTACAGGTTCGACAGACAACACAGCGTAAGTACGTCTCAATCAACCCCGCTCGACTGCAGAAAGACGACCCTGTTCTCGGGATTCCACAAGTTGAGTATCACGCACCGGTTCGAGCGTTCGTTGAACGGGTCAACGCCGCAATCGAACAGACAGATGCAGTCACGAACGTACTCGGCATTCTCGTCTTTGGCAGTGTCGCCCGTGGTGAAGCCGACCGCAAAAGCGACATTGACGTCTTTGTGCTCGTTGAGGGTGACCGGACTATCGCGCGACGCGTCATCTCGACGGTGGCCGCTGACTTGGGCGAAGAACGGTTCGACGGCGACCGCTACACGTTTGAACCGTTTGTCGAGTCCGAAGCAAGCGCACGTCGAGCGAGCGAGAAACTCCACGAGATCTTTCGCGACGGTGTCACCGTCTATGGTGACGCGGAGTTCCAACATGTCCGGACGGCGGTGATGACCGATGAGTAGTACTCGAATCGAGACGCTCGTTGATGAAGTGCAAGCCGCATTCGACCATCGTCCTAGTACGATTGAATCTCAGTACCTCACAAAGCATCCTCGCCTAGCTGTCTCTGAAGCCTGAATTCTGTGGCCGAGCGGTTGCATTGGCGGTCTCGACGACAGAATCATGGACGGATCGGCGGAGAGCCGTCGCTGTCGGCGGCGGCTGCCGCCGACGCGACAGCGTCGCCACTCCCACTGTTGGCTAGCCCGGTCGGGAGTTACCGGTGGAACCGGTCGTCTGGTGGTCGGTTCGCGGGGACGGCCCGACGCACCGCGAGGGCCGTCCACGCTGCTCGACGGACCATATTGATGAACTCCTTGAACGACCACTCCCAGAGGCGACGCCCCCCACGGCGGGGCGTCGCCACGTACTCCCAGTGCAAATACCGCCAGACGTTCTGTAACAGCAGGCTCACCACGACGTACAACAGCCGTACGACCGGATTTTGTGTCGAGGTCGTCGCGATACTTTGCTCGGAGAGTCGATAGCTTGCCTCGATACCGAAGCGTTTCGCGTAGTGGTATCGAGCGTCCCGTGGTGAGTCGATGAACGGCGCGTCAGCGGCGTAGCCGTGACGCGCCACGCCATGTTCGTCGTACCGTCCGTTCTGGTAGGTACAGTCGATGTAGACGGGAAACTCGACGGTCCAGCTGTGACCGTCGAGTTTCGCTGTCAGACTGTGCTGAATCACGCGACTCCACCCTTCTGAGAGTTCTCGCTTGATCGTCCGTCCCCAGCGGACGATCGGCATGACGTAGGCGTGGTTGTGCGCCTGAAGCAGCGTCAAACACTTGCTGTCGTAGAATTCGCGGTCAAGATAGACGGCCTTGACACCGAGGTCAAGGCCGTCGAGAATACCGAGGAACTCTGCGAGGACACTGCTGGCGGTGTCGCCGTCTTCGAGACGGCGCACCGCCAGCGTGTAGCGTTTGTTCTTCACGCGTGCGTACAGTGTCGCGTACGCGTGAAACGCGGTGGTTCCACGCTTCTCTTGTGAGTGATACAGGCCGTCTGTATCGTCTTCGTCGCCGTAGTAGGGCCGCAGGTGGAGGTCTGCGCAGACCTCCACCTGCTGGGGAAGGACGTCGAGAACGTCTTTCTGGAGGAGCGTGTTCCCGATTTGTTCGAGCGTCTCGAGGTCGAACTTGGTGCGGAGATGGTAGAGAACCGAGTTTTCGTGAGGTGCATCTTCGCTTCTCTTGCAGAGTGTAGAGACCGAGGTCCCGTCGGCGCAGGCGCCGACGAGGACCTCGTAGATGTCTTCAGCATCGAGTTCAGCGTTTTCAGCGAGTGAGAGAGCAACTTCCTCGTCAAGAGAGTTGACGAGGAAGTTAAGGAGCTGGTCCTCGTGGATTTCATCGTCTGTTTGCTGGTTGTTGGACACATCTTCAGCAAGCAGACCTTCTAACTAAACGGCTTTGTGAGGTACTGAATCTGGACTTGAGACGAACGAAGCAGATATCCTTCAGTTGCGGAAGTCATGTCGTCTCCTCGCTGGTGCGACGGTGCTTCTAGAACAGGGCTTCTACACACTCGTGATTGAGGCGTCGTTCGTCGCGATTGAGCGTGTGATTGAATTCAAACTGCTCGAGGGAGGTCTCGAACCTCGTGACCTCCCCGGTACACATCCAGGTGTGTATACAGAAGCGGCGAGACGCGGTATTATCTCGCACCATGTCGCTGAGAATCTCCAGGACCTCTGGCGGAATCACCGCGCCAAAACCTACTATCAGGATGGGCTTGCTTCAAAAAGCCGTGCGGAGAAACTGTTCGAACTCGCACGAGAGACACACGAATACGTAGTCAACTACCCCGCCCTAACGTTCGCTAATGCTCACGTTTGAGGACGGGGCTTGTCCGTGGACTCGCGCTCTAACCGAATCTCGGTGGGCGGTATAATCGCTACTCGCGTTCAGCGTCCCGGACTTCAGGGCCAGTTGACCGTGACCCAACCCAGAGGGACGTTCAGTACTTCACAAAGCCGTTTAGTTAGAAGGTCTGCTTGCAGAAGGTGTGTCTAAAACCCAGCAAGCAGACGATGAAATCCACGAGGACCAGCTCCTTAACTTCCTCGTCAACTCTCTTGACGAGGAAGTTGCTCTCTCACTCGCTGAAAACGCTGAACTCGATGCTGAAGACATCTACGAGGTCCTCGTCGGCGCCTGCGCCGACGGGACCTCGGTCTCAACGCTCTGTGAGAGAAGCGAAGATGCACCCCACGAAAACTCCGTTCTCTACCATCTCCGCACTAAATTCGATCTAGAAACGCTCGAACAGGTTGGCAACATGCTCCTCCAGAAAGACGTTCTCGACGTCCTTCCCCAGCAGGTGGAGGTCTGCGCAGACCTCCACCTGCGGCCCTACTATGGTGACGAAGACGACACGGACGGCCTGTATCACTCACAAGCGAAGCGTGGAACCACCGCGTTCCACGCCTACGCGACGCTGTACGCACGCGTGAAGAACAAACGCTACACGCTGGCGGTGCGCCGTCTCGAAGACGGCGACACCGCCCGCAGTGTCCTCGCAGAGTTCCTCGGTATTCTCGACGGCCTTGACCTCGGTGTCAAGGCCGTCTATCTTGACCGCGAATTCTACGACAGCAAGTGTTTGACGCTGCTTCAGGCGCACAACCACGCCTACGTCATGCCGATCGTCCGCTGGGGACAATCAATCAAGCAAGAACTCTCGGAAGGCTGGAGTCGCGTGATTCAGCACAGTCTGACGGCGAGACTCGACGGTCACAGCTGGACCGTCGAGTTCCCCGTCTACATTGACTGTACCTACCAGAACGGACGGTACGACGAACATGGCGTGGCGCGTCACGGCTACGCCGCTGACGCGCCGTTCATCGACTCACCACGAGACGCTCGATACCACTACGCGAAACGCTTCGGTATCGAGGCAAGCTATCGACTCTCTGAACAAAGTATCGCGACGACCTCGACACAAAATCCGGTTGTACGGCTGCTGTACGTCGTGGTGAGCTTGCTGTTACAGAACGTGTGGCGGTATCTGCACTGGGAGTACGTGGCGACGCCCCGCCGAGGCGGGCGTCGCCTCTGGCAGTGGCCATTCAAGGAGTTCATCAACATGATCCGACGGGCAGCGTGGACGGCCCTCGCGACGCATCGGGCCGTCCCCGCGAACCGGCCACCGGACGACCGGTTTAGCCGGTAATCACCGCCCAGACAGCCTCCAGCGGGAGTGGCGACGCTGTCGCGTCGGCGGCAGCCGCCGCTGACAGCGACAGCTCTCCGTCCGTTCGCCCAAGATTCTCTCGTCGAAACCGCCAGTCCAACCGCTCCGCCACAGAACTCAGGCTTCAGAAACAGCTAGCCGAGGATGCTTTGTGAGGTACTGAGACCAGATTGGCACGAAGCCAATTGTCATTTTGAGGACCTACCGTAGAATGCCACAGATTCTACAGGATTCAACTGTGTGACGTGGTCGGAAGTTCTAACATGTGTCACACTGTATCTGATTCAATGAATGAGGGTACCGAAGCAACAGACGAAAGCAATTTTGGAGATGGAAAGAAGCGATATAGTATTCGTCTCAGTCACGATGGCTGCTGGATGATTGATGTGACTCGCTCATTCCCTGGAGCACACGTTATCGAGAAGGCGTTCTATCATGGAGATGAAGATATCAAAACAGATATCATACTATTCATTGATGATAATTCGAACACCAAGCTCAATGAGATTATTAATGGGATACGGGGCCATCCCGATGTTAATTATGTTTCTGTTTTAGATAGACTTGGCCAGCGAGCACGTCTAATGGTTCACTATACTGACGACCACAGTGTCAACAACACCATCGCAAACACGGATATCATGCCGATTGAGCCAGTCCATGCGGTAAATGGCGTCGAACACTGGTCAGTTCTTATGAACCCGGCAGACATCGGAACTACTCTCAAGCAAATTGAAGACGAATGTGACGCTGAGATCCAGTCAATTCGTGGCTTCGATTCGGGCAAAGATATGGTATTTACCGATCTCGTCGATCAGATTAACGATGATCTGTCTCCTCGCCAGATTCAGAGTCTTTTAGTGGCGAATAACAAGGGCTACTACAACTGGCCACGCCACGCAACCGCGAACGAAATTGCAGAAGAATTAGATATTTCTGGGCCAACCTGTCTTGAGCATCTTCGCAAGGGAGAGCAGAAAATTGTTCGAAGTATCATCGACGCGCTTCAGAGGCGTCACGGCCACTCCTAGATCAGTTAGTACTTTCTGTGTGACCTCGTCCTTCATCAACACGGATGCATCGGACAAGAGTTTCGCCATGAGCCTCGAACTCGGGGAAACCCTCTTTACAATCTTCGGTAGCAATTGGGCATCGTGGATGGAACCGACAACCGTTTGGAGGCTCGCTCGGGTCAGGAACGTCACCTGAAAGTACAATGTCTTCTGTCGCGTCGTAATCGGGGTCCGGAACAGGAACTGCAGACAAGAGTGCTTTGGTGTAGGGGTGTCTTGGAGTCTCGAATAAGTCGTTAACTGGCGCTCGTTCAACAACGTTGCCGAGATACATGACCGAGATTCGGTCTGCAATATGGCGAACAACGGAGAGGTCGTGAGTTACGAAGATATACGTTAGATTGTGTTCTTCCTTCAATCGGTCCAGCATGTTGAGAATCTGTGACTGGACACTCACGTCAAGTGCGCTTGTGGGTTCGTCTAAGACAACCAGAGATGGATTAGTTGCGAGTGCACGTGCGATTGCAACCCGTTGTTTTTGCCCTCCAGATAACTCATGTGGGAACCGCGTGAGGTGTTCCGTATTGAGACCAACCTCATGTATCAACTCGAGCACTCGAGCCGTAATCTGTCGGCTCGTTGCATTCGAATGAATCTGTAGGGGTTCACTGACAATCCGCTCGACAGTCATTCGAGAGTTCAACGAACTGTCTGGGTTTTGGAAGACGATTTGAATCTCTTTCCGGAGGTCTTGCACTTCAGACTGAGATAATTCCGTCAGTGGTGTCCCACGGAAGAGCACTTCACCGTCTGTTGGTGATTTAAGCCCAATTATGGTCTCCAACAGGGTACTCTTTCCACACCCTGATTCGCCAACGAGGCCGTGAGTCTCACCCGGATAGATATCGACTGAAACGTCGTCGACTGCTTTGACGTCACCGACGTGACGCTGGAACATCCCTTTCGTTATCGGGTAGTATTTTTTGAGGTTCTGTATCGACAAGAGAGGCTCTGAGTGTGTATCCTCTTGACGCTGTGCTTCTTGTGTTGATGAGCTCATCTCATTCACCTCCACTGTTGCCTTCACTCGACGAATGGTCTGTGTCTGTTACCTCGTGGACGAGACAGGATGACTCGTGTTGATCGGCTCCCCGAATCTTCGGTGGGTTCTCACTGCGGCACCGTTCTTCTGCGTCAGGGCAGCGTGGGTGGAACCGGCAACCTGACGGAGGGTTCACGAGATTTGGGACCGACCCTTCGATAACACCGAGTGAGTCCTTCGGATTCGCGACGTTAGGTATAGTCTTGAGCAATTCACGCGTGTATGGGTGCGTTGGCCTGTGGAAGATATCTCGGACGGTCCCAAACTCCACAATTTCACCAGCATACATGACTCCGACTCGGTCACAAAATTGAGCTACAACGCCCAAGTCGTGTGTGATCCACAGCACTGAGAGATTATGTTCTTCAACAAGTTTACTGAAAATGGACAGAACCTTCTTTTCGATAGTCACGTCCAGTGCAGTCGTGGGCTCGTCTGCGATGATAAGTTCGGGGTCACAAGCTAGTTCCATTGCGATCATCACCCGCTGTTTCATCCCTCCTGAGAGTTCGTGTGGGTAGCTTTTTAGCACCCCCTCTGGCCGAGGCATTTCAACTTCCTCAAGTGTTTCATGGGCAATGTCCTCAGCCTCCGGTTTGCTCACACCACGGTTAGTCGTGATGACCTCTATCATCTGATTTCGGATTGTGTAAACTGGATTAAGTGAAGTCGACGGGTCTTGGAAAACCATCGCGATGTCGCTGCCCCGAATTGCTCGGATTTCAGAAGGGGACTTTTCCAATACATTTTCACCTCTGAACCGAATCGAACCATCGACAATCTCTCCGGGGGGACTCGGAATCAATTGCATGACGCTTTTCGCAGTCACTGATTTTCCGCTCCCAGTTTCCCCAACAAGCCCGACAGTCTCTCCACGTTCGACAGAGAGGTTGACGCCATTCAGTGCTCGAACGACTCCCGCTTCTGTGTGGAAGTGCGTCTGCAGTCCATCAATTTCTAGTATCTTTGTCATCGGTTATCTGTTGAGTTTTGGATCAAGTGCGTCTCTGAGGCCTTCTCCAAGGAGATTGAACCCGAAGATGAACACAACGATTGCGATCGCCGGGAAAGTCGATATCCACCATGCAGTTCTCATATAATCACGTCCCGATGCGAGCATTACACCCCACGATGGAGTTGGTGGCTGCGCACCGAGGCCGAGGAACGAGAGTGCTGCCTCAGCTGCAATCGCTTGGCCCATCATCAAGGTTGCAACGACAAATGCCGGCATAATCGCGTTTGGGAGCAAGTGTCGAATGATGATGCGACTGTCTGAAGAGCCTATAGCACGGGCTGCTTTGGTGAAGTCCTGCTCGCGTAAAGACAGGACTTCACCACGAACAAGACGAGCATACTGTCCCCAGAAGACAAGACCAACTGCAACCATAATGTTCGTCAGGCTTGGTTCAAGCATCGCAGCTAACGCCAAACCGACTAGGATTGCTGGGAACGACCACGTGATGTCTACTGCAGTCTGGATAGCAGTATCAATCCACCCGCCATAGTAGCCTGCGAGCGCACCAAGTGCAACACCTATCCCAAGTGCGACGCCAACGGCTGTGATTGCGATTTGCAACGAGATCCGCGATCCGTATATAATCCGTGAGAGGATGTCTCGTCCAAAGGCATCTGTCCCTAGAAGGTGTTCACTTGATGGGGGAGCCAGTGTGTTCGTGAGGTCCTGTTCGGACGGTTCATACGGCGCAACGAATGGTGCAAAGATAGCTGTTGCGAGGATGAGACTAGTGACGAACGCACCGCATACGGCTGGCTTATGACGTTTGAGCCGGTGTAAGACGGTCTTGATGCGGTCCCACTGAGCAGTACGTGACTCAAAAGAGTCTAATTCGTCTGCCCAGTGCTCTTCGAGCTCGTTCCAGTCGATATTGAGTTCACTTTCGGACATATTAGTCGTACCTGATTCGTGGGTCAACAACGCTGTAGAGTACGTCTGCAAGCAGATTCCCAAACATTATCGCCGCTGCGAGAATGAGAAGGATACCCTGAACAACTGGGTAATCTCGGCCGAAGATACTGTTGACCATCAGCCGCCCTACACCAGGGCGTGAGAAGACAATCTCAAGGACAACCCCACTCGCAATGACCCAGCCGAGCCGGAGTCCTAGTAATGTCACGACGGGTAAGATAGCGTTTCGAAGCGCATGCTTGAGGACAACACTGCGGTTCGAGAGGCCATTCGCCCGTGCCATCTGGACGTAGGTCTCCTGCATTGTTTCTACCATTGACGAACGCATAACGCGAGCTTCGACAGCACTCCCTCGAAGAGCAAGCGCGATTGCGGGCATCAACAATAGTCCGAGTGTACCGTAACCCGCTGTGGCAACCCACTCCAACTGAACTCCAAAGACGATGAGGAAGAGGATTCCAACCCAGAACGCCGGAAATGACACGCCCAGAAGGACAAAGCCCATTGATACGTAGTCGACCCACGTATTCTGTCTTAGCGCTGAAATCACGCCTACGGGGATCGCAATGACGTACATCAGAACGAGTCCGAGCGTAGTAAACCGGAGCGTGATCGGGAGACGAACCATAATCATCTCTAATACCGGCTTTCCGGTTTTGATCGACGTCCCGAAGTCACCTTGGACGAGATTTGTTAACCACGAAAGGTACTGGACGTACAGAGGTCTGTCGAGTCCGTATTTCTGGGTCAACTGTGAAATTTCTTCGGGACCGGCTCGCGGCGGTGCGAGCAGGTCGACAGGTGAACCAGGGGGTAGTTGGATGAGCAGGAAAACAACGATAGACACCAGCGTAAGCTTCGGGATCATCGCCAAGAGCCCGCGAGCAACGTATTGATACAGCTTCATAAATCGGTGAGTAGTGGTCTGTCTGCGTTACTTTGAGATGGTCTCTGCTGTCGTGCCAAGTGTGTAGAACTCGTATCCTTCCACTTCAGACCGCACTGCGGATATCCCTTCAGGATAATGCACTGGTGCGGCGGGAACCAGATTTTCCATCAGGTACTCGTGTGCTTTCTTGAACTTCTGGATACGATCTTCCCACGACCCAGCACTCATCCCGGCTTCTATGAGTTCGTTGGCACGCATGTCTTCTTCACGCCCCTCTTGTACACCGAACCATGCTGGATATGGTGTCATGTCGAATGCAAAGAACCAGTCGAGGATGTCCGCATTTTGCCACGTGTATCCCTCAACGATAGTCTCGAAATCACCATCCTTGATACGGGATTGAACTGTGGCTTCGTCGACAACTTTTGGTTTCAGTTCGACACCAATTTTTGAAGCCTGCTCTTGGTATATCGTTGCTAGGTTGCGCGCGGTACTAGCGTTGGTCGTCAACAATTCGAACGACGCCTCCTCGCCATCTTTCGTGCTCACACCACCGGGGTTGACTGTCCACCCTGCATCCTCCATGAGACTCTTTGATTTGTCTAGGTCGAACGAGTGGTTATACTCGTCACTGATGTCTTGTGAGGGAACTGTTGGTGGAAGGAGATTGACACCCGGCTGCCCGAGTCCCTGAAAGAGTCCATCAACGATGGATTTTCGATCGATGGCGTAGCTAATTGCTTTTCGGAGGTTGAGATCCTCCGCAATGACACCTGCCTTCTCGGGGTTGAGATTGAACCCAAGCCATCGGATTTGGCGCCCATCAGCGCGGTAGACTGTAATTTCATCGTTGTTCTCGTACGATTGGACTTTCGTCGGTGGGAGCCCAGTGAGAATCGCGTCTGCTTCGCCAGTCTCAATTGCCGCCGTCCGGGATGCGGTCCCCGTGATGACGTCGTAGGTGATCTCCTTCGCGTTTCCTGCCCCTTCATGACCGATCCAGTCTGGTGACCAGTCATATTCCTCAAAGCGTTCGAGAACGAGGTGGCGGTCACCGTCCCGGGTCTTCCACTTGTACGGCCCGGACCCGACTGCGATTGATCGACCGTAATCGTCGCCGTGTTTTTCGTAAGCACCTTTGCTCGGCACTGCTGCGTATCCAGAACTCAGATTCCACAGCAGGTTTGGTGCAGGGTTCGCGAGTTTCACACGAGCCGTATACGTGTCTTCGATGACGACGTCATCAACAACTCCATCAACCATGTAGGACGTCCCACTTCCATTCATTAGGTAGTCCATCATGAACCACTTCACGTGTGATGCATCGAACGAAGACCCATCATGGAACGTAATCCCTTCTCGAAGCGTCATCACAAGGTCTGAATTGTCGTTTTCAAAAGACCAACTCTTCAGCATTCCTGGCTGAAGTTTCATATCGTAGTCACGGTCAACGAGGTTCTGGTAGATATCCCGTGCCGGTGGTCCCATCCATCCGGTGTTGTGGTCGAACTGGTCGAACGGGTGGTCCAGAAGGATACGGAGGCTAAGTGAATCCGTCGCATCTGAACCGCCACTGGAACCGGTTTCAGTATCTTGCTCGGACTGTTCGGTGGTTGACCCTCCAACGTCAGTCTTCGCGTCACCTCCAGTACACCCCGAGAGAAGCGTAGCAGGTCCAACAGTTGCGCCTGCGGCAATCGTCTTTAATAATTTTCGTCTGTCAGTATCTGGCATAGATTTGTTTGACATTGTCTGACTCTGTTTCTCAATCAAACTGGATTGACTAATAGGGGGCACCTTGCTTACTAGGGTGTGGTTTGTGTCAAAAGAAATCGTGAGTCGGACACACCTCTCAGAAGTGCCCGAATCTACGCTCTAAGTGTCTTACCAGGTTTATTCCCGGTTTCTTGCCCATCTTTCAATATAAATTCGCCGTTGACGATAACGTGGTCAATACCTGTCGGCAATTGCTTTGCATTGTTGTAACTAGACTCAGTTGATGTCCATTCGGGCCGGAATGAGACAAGATCTGCGTCAAGCCCTTCGCGGATGATACCTTTCGACTGGAGCCCATAGATCCGTGCGGGAAGGGAGGTCATCTTACGGACTGCCTCTTCTAAGCTGACGAGGTTCTTTTCGCGGACAAACTCGTCAATGATCTTTGGATACGTCCCGTAAAGTCTCGGATGGGGATTCTCGCTTACGAGCCCGTCAGAACCAACACAAACCAGCGGTGACTGGAAGATTGTCTCGACATCGTCTTCGCGGCCGAGGAAGATAATAATCCGTACGTTTAGTTCTTCTTCGACAAGCAAGTCAAGACAGGCGTCAAGTGGGGTTGCATCCCGCTTCTCAGCAATTTCTGAGATTGTCATGCCTTCAATATCGGAGCGACCAGATCCGACGTCACAAATCAAGATATTCTCCCAGCCGACTGTTCCGGCGTCGTTCTCCCAGAAGGGAATACGGAAGTCTCGAATATCCGCAGCCATCCGCTCTCTAGAAGCTGGTTCGCGTAAGAGTCTAAGCGTTTCCTCCGCACCGTCCCCATGGGCCCACGGTGGAAGCACAGCCGACAGTGACGTACTACCTGCGACATACGGATACTGGTCGGCTGTGATATCAACTCCCATCTCACGGGCAATTTCGAGGAACGAAAGTGCAAGGTTGGCTTTGCCGTGTTGCTTTCGTCCAGAGAGTTTAAAGTGAGATAGGTGGAGAGGAACGTCCGTCTCATAGCCCACAGAGATGAATTCGTACATTGCCTCGAACAACCAATGCCCTTCGCTTCTGATGTGCGCGACGAATGGGCGGTTCGTCGGTGAGAGGACATCACAGAGTGCTAGTAGTTCCTCAGTATCCGAATGGATTTGAGGGTGATAAATGAGTCCCGTAGAAAGACCGAGACAGCCATCATCAAGCGATTCCTGCAGAAGCTCTTTCATTTGGTCTAACTCTTCAGTAGTTGCAGTTCGCCCAGCCATCCCCATAACCTCAAACCGAATTGTTCCGTGTCCTGCAAGTATTCCGAGATTCAGTGCTGGCCGAGCGTCGTCGACTGCATCAAGGTATGTGCTCATCGATTCAAACACTCCTGCTGATTCTGCAGACCCGCTTAGAGTCTGCATTCGAGCAGACCATTCATCTACGTGTCCCGGTGAAACCGGTGCCGGGCCGAGGCCATCTTGACCAAGTATCTCGGTCGTTATTCCTTGATGTAACTTTGGCGTGAGGAATGGGTCTTCGAATACCTCGAAATCAGAGTGGGAATGTGCTTCGATAAACCCTGGAGCGAGGACAGCCCCACCAACGTCAACCACCTCGTCCGCGTCTGGTGCTTCATTTCGTGAAACTTCCTCAATCTTGCCGTTTTTGACACTGACGCGCCCTCGAAACGACGGGGCTCCGGTCCCGTCGATTATCCGTGCATCAGTGAAAACAATATCACTCACAGTTCTGGAGTCTTCGGCAAACGGGTTCATATAACACACCCCTTGCTTGATAGGTATTAACCAGCGGTGAGAAACCCCGTGCCAATAGGAGGCTGTATCAAATTGACCTCCTAGCCCACAGAGGTCTAAGTGAAAGAAGCTACCAGTTGGGAGTGATTCCGTGACCTGGACCACTCGGTGTAATCGTCGGGCCGGATTCCCTATCAATGACGTCGTCGTCAAGCAGTCGCGTCGCGTCAAGATCGACATGGGAGAACCCACCGATACCTGATACAAGATGTGCACTGGTGTGAATGCCAATTGAGCTCTCCAACATACAGCCCACCATCAGATCACGCCCTGCTGCCCGGGTAATCGCTGCAATATCTGCTGCTCCGAGGAGTCCAGACTTCCCGAGTTTTATATTGATGACGTCTGCTGCATCGTTACGAATTACACGCACAGCGTCTTCTGGAGTGAAAACTGCCTCGTCGGCACCGACAGGTGCTCTTGTCCTGTTTCGGACGCTTGCCAGTCCAGCTATATCAGATTTCACAACCGGTTGCTCAAGGAGTGAAAGAGAGATCCCTGCATCATGCATTGCTTGGTCAAACATGATTGCCTCTGAAACGGACCATCCTTGGTTCGCATCAACGGTAATCGTCGCGTTTGGTGCTGCTTCACTCACAGACCGAACGCGTTGAATGTCTGTCTCGAGATCTTCACCAACCTTAATCTTGAGTGTCTCAAAGCCGTTTTGGACTGCTGACTCGGCTCTTTTGGCAGCGACATCTGGCGTATGGATAGGGATAGTCATGTCCGTCTCAACGACATCTGGACTCCCACCGAACAATTCAGCCATTGGGATATCGATTTCTCGGCAGTAGGCATCGATAATCGCTGTTTCAAGAGCAAAGAGAGACGAAACTGCACTTGGGAACGTAGCGTGTAGATCCTCGATAATCGCCCTATAGTTGGCAACGTCACGACCAACGAGCAGTTCGGACGCCTTACTGATTGTATCAAGTGTCGCACCTTGCGTCTCACCAGTAACGTAGTGATCTGGTGAACCTTCGCCAAGGCCGACAACATCTGTTTCGGTCTCTACAAAGACAATAACATTCGGAGCATTGTACTGCGTTCCCAGTGCGATCTCGAATGGTTCTTTCAGTGGTAAGTCGAGGGATTCAACCCTCACACTACTAATTTTACTCATAGCGCCCCCTGAACGCCATGCAGAATAGCCTCTGGACCACCATCTTTAAGCACATTTCCGGTTGGGATTCCCACCGTATCTTCCACTTTAGCAGCGTCACCCCATGTTGAAATTGCAGCAACTTCTGCTTCCGATAAGTGCTCGATTATCTCAATCTCTTCCTGTAAACCACCGATTTCGAAGCGATCGAAATCATCGCGCTTGACTCTATCTGGATCGTCTGCAACAATTACAACATCGGGATTTGATCCGTGTAGTAGGCCAAGAGTCACTCCAGAGTATGCTCTGTGCGAAAGGGCTGCTTGTCCTTCCACAAATACAATATCATGTGTCTCAGCCACCTTGCTAACAAGATCTTCAACAATCCCAGCAACGAAGTCTGCAGGCACCCTATCGATAACGACACCTGCATCAGCACCAATCATCATACCTGTCTGTCCTGTTGCGACCCATCCTGCATCGAGTCCTCCCTCGCAAGCAGCACGATAGACTTCGAACGTTGTAGTTCGTTTGCCGACAGCGCAATCAGTCCCCATAGTCAATACGATATCTGCGTCACAGTCGTCAACTCGACCATCTGCGACTCGAAGTTTCTTTTCAGGAGGTTTTCGAACGTCTATCAGCGACACGCCAGCGCTCGCTGCTCGTTCACGCCACTCTGGGTCGTCACTGAGGAAGTCGTGTAATCCGGAGATGACGTCACAGCCAGCCTCTATTGCTGTGTGTATCTGAGGAACCCAATCAATTGGGAGGCCACCCCCAACAGGGGCAACACCCAGAACCAATGCCCCTGCGTTATTCGCTTCGTCCAAGGCCGCTTCGACGGTCGCAACGATAGGGACATCATCAGATAATTCTGAACCGAGGACGTCCTCCACAGCTTGTCCAGCCGTAGTTGAATCAACGACAGCACTCACATCGAATAACGTACTGTGTGCGATAACGCCATTAGCAGTTTTTCCGCCGGTCTTTCCGAGAGCGCCTTCAGCAAAAACAATTGCTTCAACAGGATCAT
Source organism: Haloferax volcanii DS2 (assembly GCF_000025685.1). Lineage (GTDB taxonomy): Archaea > Halobacteriota > Halobacteria > Halobacteriales > Haloferacaceae > Haloferax > Haloferax volcanii. The sequence goes on from NC_013966.1 coordinate 438,028, forward strand.
CATAATGCTCAGCCAGATGCATACTGTATCTGGGTAATTTTTATGAGAAAAGTCATCCCCCTTGTATGAAAGGGTAGACCTGTACAGTCGGGTAAGTATATACCACTCCGAAGTTACGATTCGAGCGATGAGACCGGATGACGAGTCGGCACAGTCTGAGATCGATGACTTGTTAAAACCATATCTGCGCAACGCTGACAAACAATTAGTCGTTGACACAGGCCCTGTCAATACACGGCGTGCGGTCGTTTCGAATACATATGGTTCCCTTTTGGGGCTAGTAGGCTACGTCCCCATCGATATCTCACTCAAACCCGAAGGTGCAACCCTAGAGCCCGGTGAACCACTTGATTTCACCGTCACGATTACAAATAGGTCTACAATCGATATTCCCCTTTCACTCACGTGCTCAACACTCTGGGGATGGTACCTTGATGGACACCCTGAAGCGACGACCTCTGACCACTATAATAGCCCACCCCGCCGAGTTAAAGTTCGTGGCTCACAATCATATACATTCGAACGTCGGTGGTCTGGCTATATTCACGATGGGGGAGACATTCGTCCACCCGATTCCGGTGAACACACGTTCGAAGCACGAATTCACACTGAGGACCGATCAGACCAGGGGCTATTTGACACAATTGAACTACAGATCCTTGACGCCTGATTCGTCCAGTGGGCAATCTACCAAGCTGTACAATCAGAATCCAGGGGCATCCGCTACCCATGTTTGATATGCATGCGTTCTAGTTTAGCAGAGAATGCGGTCGCTGTTTGTTGATTAGATATCGTCGCAACTACCCGGTTGAGGAACCCGGTGGATGATGTGTACTCACCACCGGACTCGGTAGTTGTTGATCGGATTCAAAGAGCGTTTCCCTCCGATGAGTTGCGCGAGCGCGCTCGCGCAACGAATCTCGTCCAACGAGAGCGGAAGTTCGACATCGTTGCACTGTTCTACACACTCACGTTTGGCTTCGCTGCTAGCTCAGACCGCTCTTTGCAGGCGTTTCTCGACCGCTACGTCGAGATGGCTGACTGCGATGAGCTCTCCTACGCGGCGTTTCACGACTGGTTCGAACCGGGGTTCGTTGCATTCCTCCGAGAGATTCTCGATGACGCCATCGAGAATCTCGATACCGGACGAACCGACTTGAACGGACGTCTCGAACGATTTCGAGACGTCCTCATTGCCGACGCGACCATCGTTTCGCTGTACCAGGACGCCGCTGATGTCTACGCAGCAACTGGCAAGGATCAAGCTGAACTGAAGCTCCACCTCACAGAGTCACTCTCGACGGGCCTTCCAACGCGATTCCGCACAACCGACGGAACAACTCACGAACGGAGTCAGCTACCCACCGGTGAGTGGGTAGCTGACGCCCTCATCTTGCTTGATTTAGGCTTCTACGACTTCTGGTTGTTCGACCGAATCGACCAGAACGGCGGGTGGTTCGTCTCCCGGGTGAAGGACAACGCGAACTTCGAGATCGTCGAAGAACTGCGAACGTGGCGAGGCAACAGCATTCCGCTGGAAGGAGAGTCGCTGCAGGCCGTCCTTGAGGACCTGCAGCGACAGGAAATCGACGTCCGCATCACGCTTTCATTCGAGCGCAAACGAGGGTCGGGCGCCAGCGCGACCCGGACGTTCCGACTGGTCGGCCTGCGCAACGAGGAGACCGACGAGTACCATCTGTATCTGACGAATCTGGCGAGAGAGGACTACAGCGCGCCCGATATCGCGCAGCTCTATCGGGCGCGCTGGGAGGTCGAACTGCTGTTCAAGGAGCTGAAGTCGCGGTTCGGCTTGGACGAGATCAAGACGACCGACGGCTACATCATCGAGGCGCTGATCATCATGGCCGCAATTTCGTTGATGATGAGTCGTGTAATCGTGGATGAGTTACGGTCGCTCGAGGCAAGACAGCGAGAGGGCGAAGCCGCCGCAGACGCCGACTCGTCGGCGTCGCGGCTCCCTCGGCGTCGCTGTTCGCTCGCCGTGGAACGCCACGGTCATCTAATCCAGTTGTATCTCATGATCGAGTTGGGCTACGAACTGCCGGATTTGGACGAGCTGTTGCTGTGGGCGTCACGAAATCCAAATCCACACAGAGATCGGTTACGTGAGCAGGTTGAACGAGGTGAGTTCGGCTTTGATCGCTACTAAACTAGAACGCATGGTGACGGATGGTATGATGCGTTGTGGACAAGAGGGTAAGCTTTACTCTGTTAAATTGGTTAGTTCAGATATGGGACTGTTCGACTCTGGGGATGTTAATCCAGAAGCACAGCGCTTGGCAGATAGTGCGCGGGGAAAGAGCGTCACCGCGAAAATTCTCACGAAGACCACAGGCGGGGTAGGTAGTTTTTCAGTTCAGAGTATTCTTGCTGACAGTCCATTCCTCAATATACTGAACGAGAACGAACAGCCCCACTACTACTTTGCCAATAACTCAAAAGGTCAGATTCGTGACGGAGATGCAGTTGGAGCTGGCCACCAGCAAGATTTCATGAGCACATTTTTCGTAACTGACCAACGAATCATCCTCACAGCTGCTGGGAATCGTGGGAATGCGCTAGTATATGGCTCAATTACTGACGTCCAGACCAAAAATGGACTGACGAAAAACCGGCTATCAGTCTTCACAAGCAATCACGAATATAGAATGTATATTCCGAATTCAGCCACTCAATCCGAGATTGAAACAGCTGCAGACTACATCCGAACCCAAGCAAAGGATGCACCTACTGTCAACTCCGATCTCGATACTGTCCATTCACTTCGCCCGATTTGGGACGACACGATGCGAACCGGTGCCGGCAATACAGATCCACTTGATGCAACGCCACAAGGAGCTTATGTAAATCAAGAGCGCGTAGATAAAATCCGAGACATACTTGATCCAGATGAGCGTGTCCACTACCTCACTCGTGGTCAAACAGTTGATGTTGAGGGTTCTGGTGCGGGGAGTTCTTGGTGGGGCAATGACCGAAGTCGAAAGCAGGGAACACGCGGCTACGTACGAGCCGCCGCAACGAACAAACGCGTCGTCGTAAAGATTCCTCAGTTTACCGGTACCGACGAACGGTCAGTACCCTACCAAAGCATAACAAGTGTTGATCTTGATGCTGGCTTAGGTGGGAAACGGATCACACTCCAGACTCCTGGCCAGACGTATCACATCCAAGCAAATTTCCCTGGGAAGCCAGAAGTTCGTGAGATGACGCGGTTCATCCGCGAGCAGATCACAGGTGATACCACGACGGTCACCTCAACAGCATCAACAGAGACTGACCCACTTGAGCAACTGGAAAAGCTTGGTGAACTCCGCGATAACGGAGTTCTCTCAGAAGAGGAATTCGAAGAGAAGAAAGCAGATCTGCTTGATGAGATCTAGTTTCGCTAACTCAGGAGAAAGATGAGGTCCCGGTGAATGCGCCTGCCTACTCTTCGTATTCTCCCGATATCAAGTTAATAGGCGCAAAAAGGGGGGACAGTAAGAATGACAGACTCAGTACCTCACAAAGCCGTTTAGTTAGAAGGTCTGCTTGCTGAAGATGTGTCCAACAACCAGCAAACAGACGATGAAATCCACGAGGACCAGCTCCTTAACTTCCTCGTCAACTCTCTTGACGAGGAAGTTGCTCTCTCACTCGCTGAAAACGCTGAACTCGATGCTGAAGACATCTACGAGGTCCTCGTCGGCGCCTGCGCCGACGGGACCTCGGTCTCTACACTCTGCAAGAGAAGCGAAGATGCACCTCACGAAAACTCGGTTCTCTACCATCTCCGCACCAAGTTCGACCTCGAGACGCTCGAACAAATCGGGAACACGCTCCTCCAGAAAGACGTTCTCGACGTCCTTCCCCAGCAGGTGGAGGTCTGCGCAGACCTCCACCTGCGGCCCTACTACGGCGACGAAGACGATACAGACGGCCTGTATCACTCACAAGCGAAGCGTGGAACCACCGCGTTTCACGCGTACGCGACACTGTACGCACGCGTGAAGAACAAACGCTACACGCTGGCGGTGCGCCGTCTCGAAGACGGCGACACCGCCAGCAGTGTCCTCGCAGAGTTCCTCGGTATTCTCGACGGCCTTGACCTCGGTGTCAAGGCCGTCTATCTTGACCGCGAATTCTACGACAGCAAGTGTTTGACGCTGCTTCAGGCGCACAACCACGCCTACGTCATGCCGATCGTCCGCTGGGGACGGACGATCAAGCGAGAACTCTCAGAAGGGTGGAGTCGCGTGATTCAGCACAGTCTGACAGCGAAACTCGACGGTCACAGCTGGACCGTCGAGTTTCCCGTCTACATCGACTGTACCTACCAGAACGGACGGTACGACGAACATGGCGTGGCGCGTCACGGCTACGCCGCTGACGCGCCGTTCATCGACTCACCACGGGACGCTCGATACCACTACGCGAAACGCTTCGGTATCGAGGCAAGCTATCGACTCTCCGAGCAAAGTATCGCGACGACCTCGACACAAAATCCGGTCGTACGGCTGTTGTACGTCGTGGTGAGCCTGCTGTTACAGAACGTCTGGCGGTATTTGCACTGGGAGTACGTGGCGACGCCCCGCCGTGGGGGGCGTCGCCTCTGGGAGTGGTCGTTCAAGGAGTTCATCAATATGGTCCGTCGAGCAGCGTGGACGGCCCTCGCGGTGCGTCGGGCCGTCCCCGCGAACCGACCACCAGACGACCGGTTCCACCGGTAACTCCCGACCGGGCTAGCCAACAGTGGGAGTGGCGACGCTGTCGCGTCGGCGGCAGCCGCCGCCGACAGCGACGGCTCTCCGCCGATCCGTCCATGATTCTGTCGTCGAGACCGCCAATGCAACCGCTCGGCCACAGAATTCAGGCTTCAGAGACAGCTAGGCGAGGATGCTTTGTGAGGTACTGAGAACAGTTTGAGACAATCGCCATTGAGGTCAGTGAACACCTCGTAGAGACTATGCAAGACAGAGGCGTTGATGATGCCCGTCTTGCAGACATGTTTTCACTTCGAGAACATTTCGGACGTAACCGGTTTCAGTCAGCGTTTGCACTTGGGACACAGGCACAGCTCGCAGGGTCGATGCACGGTCTTAGACAGTTTCTTGATGACCTTGCATTTGTTACTACCGAAGATGCGACCGTTATACTTCATGGATATGCTCCTGAATTGGAAGTTACAAAGGACATTTTCGCCTACCGGGAGGATCCCACACCGGGGTTAGCATATCGGATTTTTCACTGTGAGTACGACGGTGAAATCGGGAGAACATTGCTCTTCCAGCTATTCAGCATAGACCGTCTTAGAGAGGCGACGGTAGGAACGTCGTGGGAAGTTTCCGAAGCCAGTTACGGCCATCCCGAGTCGGAGGGTGAATCAAATACCTGGTTGGCTGTACTCACGAAGGCTTAGTCCTATCACTGAGAACCAGCAATCCCCCGATTATTCCGTATATGCTGACTTCAGCCTCTGTGTGTGTCACGCACTTCCAGTCATAGTCTAGAAGTTTCAACAGAGTCTCACTTTCTACACCCTCGTGGTCAAATCGTCGTTGAGCGACGTTCTACACGCCCATCGGTTACCGCGACGGTGTCTTTCTCTTCCAAACGTCGCACAATCTCCTGTACGTCCGCTGCTGGCCAGTCGAGCTCCTGTTGCAGGTCAGCCACCGATTTCGGTTCGTCAAGCGCGTGTAGCACTTCGAGCTCTTCGTAGACGCGTTCGGTGATCTCCGCCACGGGGCCGTGCAACGGCGTCGTCACGTTGTGTTGTTCGGTGAGGTCAGTCAACGCTTCGTTGACATACGTCACGAACAGTTCTTGCTCCAGGAGTTCGACCTGCGTCTCGAGTTCTGCTTCGACGACGTCGAACTCGAGGCCGGTCTGCATCAACGAGAACATATCCTCGATGTCGTCCACCCGACCGGCGACCGCTTTGAACAGGAAGATATCTTCTGGACTCACGAGCTCGACCACGAGATTCCCCGGGTCGAGATACCGTTCGCTCCGCTCACGGATGCCTGAAGACAGAATCAGCTTGCCGATCACCTGCTGGTTGAAAACGTCGATACGACACCCGTCATCGTTCTCGAAGATGCGCTGGGCACCGAGTTCTTCGTACTCTTCGTCCGGTTCCCGGACGATATCGTATCCTAACTCAAGGAGCACCGCTTGTAGCTGACTCAGATCGTCGCCGGAGGAGACGATGAGGTCGATATCTTTGGTCGTCTCTTTGAGTCCGCGAAACGCCATCGACCCACCGCCAATCAAGAAGACGGTGAGTGGGTTATCCAGCTGCTGGCCGATGCGCTCGAGCTCCGACCGGATGTATGAACTATCAAACCTCGCCCTCATAGCGTCACCTCGTACTCTTCAGCCAGTTCCTGGAAGTCCTCCCACTCGGGAAGTCGGGACGTCCGCTGGGCACCGCTGGTGTCGAGATACGTGTAGAGGTTGTCGACGACGTCGTCGACGCCGTACTTGGTGGCTTGGGCTCGGAGTTCGTCGCGGTCGATGTCGACGTGACTGAGCAGAAGCAGACAGTATGACTGCGTTCGTGCGCCCGAATCGACCACGAGCATGTGACAGCACAAGATCTCCGGCGAGAGCTCGCTCGTCGCCTCCGAATAGAGGTAGTACCGGCGGTCACGTGCCAACAACGGGAGGCCGTACCGCTGGAACTGGTCTGGGCCTGTCGGGATGAAGTGTTCGTCAGCGATTTCTATCGTCGTCTGCACAAGGAACTCGCCCAGAGACTCCCACAGAATCGTGTAGGTGTCGGTCTGTTCTTCGACAGTCTGACGGTGGACGTGATGGGCAAGCTCACGAGCGAATACGCTCAGCTGTTCGAAGCCGTCATTCAGTGCGTACGCGCCGTCATCAGTTTGGTAGACGATTCCGCGATGTTGAAGCGGGGCAAGCGCACGGTGGACGGTACTTCGGTGGACGTCGGCGCGGCGTGCGAGTTCGGTCGCGGTCCGTGGGGTGTCGAGGTAGTAGCACACACGGAGGGCTGCCCCTGACAACAGCTCCGGCCAGTCGATGTGTGAATACTGTTGCGTGAGGTCCGTGAGTAACTCGAGGGCCTTTGCGTCCGACAGTCGAATCCGCTTTGTTTTCCCCTGTCGACGTGTCTCGACGAGGCCAGCCGTTTCGAGGCGTTCGACGAGTTCTGAGGTGTAGCTGAGACTCCGATCAAGACTTGTTGCGAGTGCAGAGACCGTCTGCTCACCGTGGAGGGCTGTAAGGGCGCGAACCTCGCCTTCTGTGAGCATACTGTTGCATACTTGCGAACCAATATATAAATCACTTCGGTATTTTGCAACACAGACCTGGCTCTGTCGAGGACGTGGGCACAACAGATGAAAGCCCTCGGCCGCTCGGCATCCCGCGACCACCGCTGCGCTCCTCGTGCCTGCGAGATCTCGGCGAGCATTTTGTTCGTGACGCCATGCCGCAGTAACCGTTGACCAGTCCGTTCAAACGCTGTTTTCCCATCGATGTGCAAGCTATGTGCATACACCGGAACCGTTATCCGACTGTGTGCAGAACTTGCACATAGAATGAGCGCGAGTGACAAGCCCCGACGGGTCCACTTCCAGTCCCCGGAGTACCTCGTCGAGCGTCTCGACGCGATCGCGGACCTCTTCGACAAAGACCGGACCGATGTCCTCGTCGAAGCGATCCGCGAGTACATCGAAGAGACCGCCGACAGCGAGACGTTCCAGGAACTGGTGGCGACGAAATACTACGACGGTCAACTCGAATTCGAGACGGTCAAGCAGCTGGTCGGCGCCGAGACTGCCCAACGGCTCCGCCTCCTCAAAGCGGATCTCGAGGCCGAGCCACTCGATCTCGCTGCGCCCACTGACGTCAACATCTACGGCGGCGACGCGACGACGGTCGATACCGCGGACGGCGACGAGCGATGAGCAGGCCGCGGCTGCGGACAGTCGTCGCCGACACGAGTGCGCTGGTCAGTCTCGCCGTCCCACGAGCCGACGCAGCCTACGACACCGACACGGCTCCGGATCCCCTCCAGTATCTCCTCACCTCGTGTGACGTCGCCGTCCCACCAGAAGTCGTTGCAGAGCTCCGTGACATGGCTCAGTACCAGGACATCCACGGCGCTGCAGCGGCCAACGTCCTCGCCGCTCGCACCCACTACACGGTCGACGACCCCTATGAGCGAGGCGACACGCCCGAGTCGCGACCGACGTTCGGCCTCGACGACGGTGAAACCGACGGCATCGTGCTCGCGAACGCCCTCGACGTCGATGGCTTTCTGACCGACGAGTTCGGCGGGACGAATTTCGCGCTCATCCATGCGGTCCTGCAGGGTCCGCGTATCGTCCCGACACCACGGTTGCTCTGTGACTACGCCCGCAACGACCACATGACCCACGAAGAGGCACGAACGCTCATCGAGACGATTAGTCCGCATCGGAGTTGGGAGAACAGCCCCTACGCCGCTCAATTGCTGGCCCTCTTGGAGTGAACCTACCCCGAGGTCAAGCCTCGGGCTTCCTGCTTCCACGACGTTGTCAGGCGAAGTCTGACAGCCTGTCGAGGGAACCTCGGCAAACGTGCTTTGCATCCACCCGTGAAGGAGTGATTGTAGGGAGCGCAGTCTGCACAGGCGCTGACGAGAGTAGAGATCTCGTCCGCACATCAGAATCGCACGGCGATTCTGAGGACGTTGATTCGGAGCGTCCCGCCCCTAACCGCTTGCGACCGCGAGAAAGAATGTTCTTCGCCGCGTTCAGGTCTCGGCCTTCCTCGTGGCCACACGCCGGACACGAGTGTTCCCGAACCCAAATCGGCCTGTCCGTTACGGATTGATATGAACATCCGCATTCGCCACCAGCCATGTTATTATGTCGAACGGACGGCTATACTCGGCTATGTCATTCAGCGCGGACTGGCTCTCGTTGCTTGAGGAGTGCGACGCGCTTTCAGCGGACGCAACGCTTATCACTCCGCTCGCGAACAAGCGGTTCGAGATTACCGAGAGCCAAGAGCACCGTATCATCATCGAGTTCGTCACCTCGGGACAGACACAGCCGCTGCAGCGCGAGCAGTTCGAAACGCTCGTCGACCGAATCGATTCCTCCGGTGGTGTCTTCGACCTTCAGCGGTTGCCACCCGACGCAGAACCCTACGCAGCGGTGTTGAGCCTGCATCCGCGCTACGAATGCGACGAACGGGATGGGACGATCACTGAAACTGACGGCTCGACGCGTTCACAGCTAACAGAACACAATCCCACCTCATCCACCGACGCCCAGGAGCGTGCCGAACCCGATCTCGACATCTACGCCGATATGCTGCTCTTGATCGATGCGCTTGAGCGCCACGATCCGACGGCACTCTCCGAGAGTGAGACGCCCGCACTCATCAACCTCTACACGCTGCTCTCGGATGTCCAGCGAAACGCTGGTGACCTTCGTCAGGCAGTTCGGGAGGTACTGCTGGATCGGCTCCACCACGACCAACCGGTTCACGGCCAGTACGGGTCAGTGCAGCGGACGAGCCGACGCAATCGTACGTTGAAAGCCGATGAGGAAGTCATAGCCCTGCTTGAGGACGCTGGGATTCCTCGTGAACGGATTCTGGCCGTCGATCGCAAGAAGGTCGACGACGCGCTCGAGGTGACTGACCTCTCCGAAGCAGACGTCTACGAAATCGAGGAGAGCGAGTACGTGCGGAAGGCTGACGTCGACGAAGAACGCAAGGAAACACGGCTACAGGGGTTGAAAGACCAGCTCGCTCTGAGTGAGAACCCCGACGCCGAGGAGCTGCGCCAAGAGGTTGAGGAACTCGAACAGCGTATCGAGGAGTTGACTGAGTTCAAACCCGGCACAGAGATTGGTTCGCGCTCATGATGTGCGTACAAGCACGGATCGTCGGGCGAGTGTCGTTACTGATCCGTATTCGCTGGGGCGTGTCCTGTCGCATACTGGTCAGCCATTTCGACCATATCGTAGACGTGAATCCCGGTTTTGAACCAAAGTACACGATCGGCGACACTCCCGAAGTCTTCGCTGGCACACTCCAGTCGCTCCGAGACCGCTAACACGAAGTTCTCAGCCTCCACCTGCCGGATCTTCTCCAGCTTCGACTCCAAATACTCCGGGGTCCAGAATCCGACGATCTCGAGGATCGCCCGCCGACCATCGGGATGTTCGATTGCGAAGTCCGGGATCATCACTTCGGCCCCGAGGTCGAAGACATCGTCCTCGCGGACGAGTTCCCAGTCCGTGTTCGCTCGCTCCCACTTCTGAGCGAGCGTCCGTTCGACGTCACTATCGAACCGCTTGCCATCGCTGTAGTGCGAATCGAGACCTTCGCTCTGGTCAAGTGCGAACTGCCGTGTCTCGTTGGTAGTTTCGTCAACGAGAATCTCGGCGGTCATCTCCCACCGGTCACAGAGGGGTAACGCCGGCAGGAAGTTCGCCATGCGAATCCCGTACTTCTGTGACTTCGAGAACAACGAGGCTGGCCCATCCAGCACGGCCTCGTAGCCCGTAGCCTGGTCCGTACTCGAAACGCGGTCGCCGTCGGCATCGATCGGATAGATGCGATGCATCAGTCCGAACAGCTTCACGTAGCTGAACACTGTCCCGAAGTGGTCCCAGACACGAATCCGCATCTCGGTGGCGTCATAGAGGACTGCCTGGGCGAGCGCGAGGTTGTACCGAGTCAGCAGCCAGTCGACGGTGAGGTCGGTGTGCTCGTATTCCTCGGCACTGCTGCCCGTCAAATTCGTCGTCGACGGCGACGCATCACCGGTCCTCTCGTATCGGTCGGCCGTCCGCGTGCCGATTCGGACGAGCCGCTTGTTGTCCTCGAGGTCGGCGTACATCCCACGGTAGCAGTCTTCGAGCGAAATCCCGAGCTCGTCGGCAATCGCGCTATACACTTCCAGTTTCTGTGTGTCCTCACCGAGCGTCGGCTGGCGGACGATCGGATACCGCTCGTTGGCTTTCTCGAAGAGCCGCCGCCGAATCTCACGTGGGTCGACCGATGCGACGACCTCGAACTTGCACTCGTCTTTCAGGAGCTTCGCCAATCCTTGGACGATTTTGTAGTCAGTATCTGCGACGGTCAGCTCGTCGATCGCGTCTTCGAGCTCGCCCTTCGGCTCGTCGAGGTGGTCCTCGAACAACTGGATGAGTTCCCGTGCCGTCTCGCGATAGCGCTCGTCGGCTGGGTCGATAAACAGCGGTGTGATCGTCTCGTCGGTCGTGCGCGACCGGGCGAGGTTCGCGGTCAGCACTACGCATTCACCCCCTCTCGACGGCGCTGGGAAACGTACGTCTCCATCGTGTCTTCGGTGATAATTTCGTAGAGGCGTGCTGGCTGGCGGTCGTCCGTCGGCCGGAGAATGCGGCCGAGCCGCTGTGCATACTGCCGTTTCGATGCGCTCCCCGAGAGGATGATCCCGACGTTCGCCGCCGGGACGTCAATCCCCTCGTCGAGAACCTGGGAGGTGGCGAGCATCGAGTACTCTCCAGTGCGGAATCGCTCAAGAATCTCGGTGCGTTCGTCGGTCTTGGTCTGGTGCGTAATGCAGGGAACGATGAACTCCTGAGAGATTTCGTAGGCGAAGTCGTTGTTCGCGGTGAAGATGATTGCGCGGTCATCGTGATGGCGTTTGATGAGATTGTCGAGCGTGTCGAGTTTCTTCGTCGCTGTCCGGGCGAGTCGCTCGGCGCGCTGCTTGGCGATGAGCGCCCGCCGTCCCTGGGGGTCGTAGGAGGTGCGCTTGAGGAACTCCTGGTAGCCGCGTTCCTTCCAGAGATCGAAGTCGTGGCTGTCGACGTAGTCGCGATAGAGCTTGTACTCCTCGTCGTACGTCTCGCGTTCGTCAGCCGTGAGGTCGACCGACATGTGGATCGTCTCGTACTCGCTGAGGTACTCGCCGGCGAGGTCGTCGACGTGCTCCCGATAGACGACCGGCCCGAGAAGGTCCTCGAGGAGTTCGTGCTTGCCATCGGGGCGCTCGTAGGTCGCCGTGAGGCCAAGGCGATACGGCGCGATCGTCATCTCGGGGATCTGCCGGTAGGTCGGGGGTGGCAGGTGGTGTTCCTCGTCGACGACGAGCAGGCCGAACTGGTCACCGTACTCGTTGACGTAACGATAGGCGCTGTCGTAGGTCGTGACGGTGATCGCGGTGACGTCGTGGCTGCCACCGCCCAGGACGCCGATCGGCTCTGGAAGTTGGTCACCGAAGGCGTTGGTGAGCGTGGCGTGCCACTGGTTCATCAGGTCGATCGTCGGCGTCACGACCAGCGCACCGACGCCGGCGTCGGCGATGGCCTGCAGCCCGAGGAACGTTTTCCCGCTGCCCGTCGGGAGGACGACGCTCCCTCGCCGATTGTGATTAGTCCAAGCGTCGAGGGCGGCCTGCTGATAGTCGCGTGGTTCGATGTGAAGCGCCGGTGTGAGATCGAGAGCAGGATAGGCCCGCGCAGCGTCTTCGAGAGCGTGATCGAAGCCGTCCTGCAGCGTTGATTGCTCGTTTTTGTCCGCCCACACGCCCGCCCATTCGAGGAGCGGTCGATACCGATACGCCTGGGCGCGGTATTCGTCGACGCGGTCGTCCCACTCCGCATACGGGGTATCGTCGGAGGCATCACGGAGCAGGAGGGTTCCGTCGTCGAATTCGATTCGCATTCAGTATCAAGATGGATGAGTTCGGACGGATTCAATCTGTGGATTGGACGAGGGTCGGTGAGACGTGGCGCTGTCTGTCTCTGGGGAGGGATGGTTCGAGTACGGACGCATGGCTCTCAGCGGTCGAGCCAGTACTGCCAGTCTGCGATCGCCTGTTCCGTGTTACTGCTGGCATCGACAGGCTCTAATTGCTCTAATGGCACGCCAAGTGTTCTGTCCATCCACTCCACCGTTACGAACATCTGGCTGAGCGTTGGCTCAGTCGGGGACATTTCGATAACGCGTACCGTTTCGCCCACATTCAGGGGCGATTCCGCTCGCTCGATGACACACCGTGCTTCGAAGGGAAAGTCCATCGTGTCGCCCAGATACGCGTGCCAGCCCATCGCCTGTTCTTCAGCACCGTACGTATCGACGGTGATCTGCGTCTCGATGCGTTCGTCTCGCTCTTCGTCTCTCTCGGCTCGTGGCATACCCCTCAGTATGCACTCTGTTCGTAAGGTACTCTGGACAGCCGGGTCCACCTATCGAAAGCTTGCTCGACTGTGACTGCAGAATTCATTGCTTGAGTCGCCGGACAAGATTAACCAACAGCACGTGTCAAATCCGATTATTGTTGGTTAATTCGATGGACTGGAGTTGTGTGATGACGTATAGAGGCCCCTCACGGCGTGAAACCAGCTTGATAGAGGCTACTCATTGTCATGTGACCAGGATGTGTGACATCAGCCAGTCAGCGTTCGACGTCGTCGATCCAATAGCGCACTGCGCTATGGAAATTCGTAGCCACAGTTCGGACAGAAGTTTTCGTCGCCATCCAGCAGAGAGAGGCACTCAACACAGATACGGTTGCTCGGAGCGGTGGCGATATCCTCTAGAAAGTCCATCGCAGTCTGTGACGCAGCACCCGGCCGATAGCCGTCAGCGTAGCCCGGCAGTGTCGAGGCCCATCGGACGGTCCCCTCATCATCGACGACCGCGACGTTCCCAGCGATGTCGAGTCTCCCGTAGCGTTTGAACGCCTCTGACGGTGTCTGGTCAATGGTCTGGTTCAACGCACGGTTGCGTTTGAGGTCGCGCTCGTAGACCTCCTCAGGCGTCGAGGAGCGTACGTCGCCTGGGAAGTCTGTGATCGGCCCGTGCTGCTCGTCGATCCGGTCGATCTCGACAGCGATGCCGTGCTCGTCGTGCAGCGTTCGCAAGAGCCGGAGCGCGTGGTCGTGCCACTCTCGGACGTCCGCATCGGCGTAGTAGCGGAGGATCATGTGTCCTGCTCAGTGGTTTCTGCGGCTGCGATGCGATCTGAGAGGCTTTGTGCGAGCCACTCGTTGGCGAGTTCGCTCGCATGATCGACCATCTCTTGATGGCTCATCCCCCCGGTTCCGAAGGATTTGTACACGTACCATTGTTCCGCGCTTGGTTCAAAGACGATCACGTGCGTCTTCGCTTCCATATCCAGCAGGAACGCTTCGATCGTACCGGGGGATGATCCCGGAAACCCCATAGCTCCGCGAATTTTCGGGTTATCGCTCTCGCCAATCTGCTTCACAATGTCGTCGGTAATTGGTCGGCTCGGAAGCGACGAGAGGAACGAAGGTGAGGTTTCTGAACCATCGGTCATATTGCGGCGATTCGTGAGGAGTTACCTTGAATCCGTGGACTCAATCGTCCCTGCTTGCTGTGCCCCATCCCCTTCGCTGTAATCTCAGACGATGTGCCAACCAGACTTCGATGACGAATTGGTCTGTGATGGGTGACGCAACCATGATCTATGTGAGGTTATCGCCCTTCGAATTCGTCTAACAGTTCATCCAACATCGGCCGGAGCTTGTACTTTTGAGAGTGTTCATCCCGGAGTTTCTGTACGTAGCCCCGCCACTCGTCGAGTTCGCCCGCAGCGTCGGCCGCCTTTCCGGCGGTATCTAGCCAGTCTCAGTACATCACAAAGCTGGTTAGTTGAGACGTCCGCTTGCTGAAGGTGTGTCTAATACCAAGCAAGCAGACGGTTCAATCCACGAGGACCAGCTCCTTAACTTCCTCGTCAACTCCCTTGACGAGGAAGTTGCACTCACTCTCGGTGAAAACGCTGAAATCGGTGCTGAAGACATCTACGAGGTCCTCGTCGGCGCCTGCGCCGACGGGACCTCGGTCTCTACACTCTGCAAGAGAAGCGAAGATGCACCTCACGAAAACTCGGTTCTCTACCATCTCCGCACCAAGTTCGACCTCGAGACGCTCGAACAAATCGGGAACACGCTCCTCCAGAAGGACGTTCTCGACGTCCTGCCTGAGCAGGTGGAGGTCTGCGCAGACCTCCACCTGCGGCCCTACTATGGTGACGAAGACGACACGGACGGTCTCTATCACTCCCAAGCAAAGCGTGGAACCACCGCGTTCCACGCGTACGCGACACTGTACGCACGCGTGAAGAACAAACGCTACACGCTGGCGGTGCGCCGTCTCGAAGACGGCGACACCGCCAGCAGTGTCCTCGCAGAGTTCCTCGGTATTCTCGACGGCCTTGACCTCGGTGTCAAGGCCGTCTATCTTGACCGCGAATTCTACGACAGCAAGTGTTTGACGCTGCTTCAGGCGCACAACCACGCGTACGTCATGCCGATCGTCCGCTGGGGACGAACGATCAAGCGAGAACTCTCAGAAGGGTGGAGTCGCGTGATTCAGCACAGTCTGACAGCGAAACTCGACGGTCACAGCTGGACCGTCGAGTTTCCCGTCTACATCGACTGTACCTACCAGAACGGACGGTACGACGAACATGGCGTGGCGCGTCACGGCTACGCCGCTGACGCGCCGTTCATCAACTCACCACGAGACGCTCGATACCACTACGCGAAACGCTTCGGTATCGAGGCGAGCTACCGACTCTCCGAGCAAACGATTGCGACGACTACGACACAGAATCCGGTCGTACGGCTGTTGTACGTCGTGGTGAGTTTGCTGTTACAGAACGTGTGGCGGTATCTGCACTGGGAGTACGTGGCGACGCCCCGCCGAGGCGGGCGTCGCCTCTGGGAGTGGTCGTACAAGGAATTCACCAACTTGATTCGACGGGCAGCGTGGACGGCCCTCGCGGTGCGTCGGGCCGTCCCCGCGAACCGGCCACCAGACGACCGGTTTAGCCGGTAACTCTTGACCGGGCTAGCCAGCGGTGTGAGTGGCGACGCTGTCGCGTCAGCGGCTGACCGCCGCCGACAGCGACAGCTCTCCACCGATTCGTCCATGATTCTCCCGTCGAGACCGTCAATGCAACCGCTCCGACACAGAACTCAGGCTTCAGAAACAGCTAGCCGAGGATGCTTTGTGAGGTACTGATTCTCGATTCGATGGCCCTCGCACTCGCCGCGCAGAGTGAGGAGTTACAGAGCGTCCCGGAAGATCCAGAACCGGACGTCCCGCGTATCCACTACCCGATCACGCCCGCGATTGCAAACAACCCGTGGAGTGAACCATGACGATTCACGAAGCAATCAACCGACTGGACGCGGAGTTTCGAGCTTGACATACAGGGAGTCACTTGGGCAGATCAGAGGGGTCCTGGGATTCGCAGGATTTCTCATCCTAATCTATGCTATAGAGCGACTGACTGCCACTCTGTTAGGCTTTCCGAATGAACGTTTGATGCTTGAAATGCTGAGTGTGGAGCAGAAGCGTCTCCTTGTACTCACGATAGGTCCGTTTGTTCACCGTGGGGTATCGCACATCGCTGAGAACCTGGTGTTTCTCCTCATCTTCGGAGGGTACATTGAATGGCAAGTCGGATGGAGGAAGCTGTATCTCTACTGTGCCGCCACGGGGTACGGGGCGAGCTGGATACTGTTAGTCATCATCGGAGGTGCTGGTGCTGTCGGGGCGAGTAGTATCACGAATGGGTTGGAAGCAGTTGCTGGAATTGTGGGATTCGTGCGGGTCGTTGAAGAACTCCGGAACGTAAATTCAGGAGCAGATATTCTCCGGGGCGTTTCCCACGTCATCCCGTTTGTGATTGGGCTCGGATTTGCTGCCTCAACGATTCAAGCTGCAACCATGTCACCAACCGACGCGACGCAAGCGATCCACGCAATTGGTGCTCTGATAGGCGTCATTGCGGCCACATATTATCCCTTGACTCAGCTTGGTACTGGTGGCATGTTTTCTGAAGTACTCAGTTAGCAGATAACTACAGCAGCACAGATAGCGTTTCGCTGCCGCTGAGCGGTGCAGTGCACACACGGCCGTCGCGTCTCTCGATGGGTCAAACACCTCTTGACAGTCTTGAACAAACGAATCGTTTGCTCAAACGCGCTCAGTACGAAGTCGGGTGTGTACAAGCAAGTCGCCAAAGCCTCCCCGAATAGCTCAGCAGAGATCCGCACATCGGCACGTCCGCAGTTGTTTATTCCCCTGTGAGGGGTGCGGGGTGCAGACGAGACACCTCGCGAACTACCGATGGCGACGAGACACATCTACGAAACCGGCTTCGACGAGGACGTATCGAACGACGGAACCACGCCGTGTCCAGAGTGTAAGGGCGAGGTGAGAACGAACAGCGTTGAAACTGTCTGCGAGGACTGTGGACTCGTTATTGACGAGCAGCGGATCGACCATGGCCCTGAATGGAGAGCTCACGATCAGGACCAGCGAAAGCGGACGGGCGCTCCACTGACTGCGGCACGTCATGACCGAGGGCTTTCGACCGAGATCGGTCGCTGGAAAGATGCGAACGGGAACGAACTCTCCGGACGAAAGCGCCAGCGGCTATCCCGAATGCGGCGTGAACAGACTCGTGGTCGGTTCCAGTCGAAAGCCGAGCGAAACCTCGCACACGGCCTGGGTGAAGTTCGAAGAATCGCGAGCGTCCTCGAGCTCTCAGGTTCGGTCCGTGATCAGGCGTGTCAACTGTTCCGGAGCGCTCAAACCGAAGATCTGCTTCGAGGCCGATCAATCGAGGCGATAGCGGCAGCAAGCATCTACGGAGCCTGTCGCTGTAACGGTCACTCGCGGTTACTCGACGACGTCGTCGACGCAGCACGCGTCGAACAATCGAGAGTCGCGAATGCATATAAGACGCTGAACACAGAACTTGGACTGCCGACCCAGCCTGTTCGACCGAGCGAGTTCATCCCCCGTCTCGCGTCGGAACTGGATGTTCCAGCGTATATCCGACAGCGGGCTCGGAGGTTGGCTGAACAGTCAGAATCGTCAGGAGCCGCGTCGGGTGTCAAGCCGTCAGGATTCGCAGCGGCCTGTTTGTACAAGGCAGGTCGCGAAGAGGGACGGTGGCTGACGCAGGCGGAAGTGGCGGAGGTGGCGAGCGTCACTGCAACGACCATCCGGTCGCATCGAGACACGCTGAAGGAATTGACTGGCTAATTATCGAACAACGGTCACAGGAACTGGTGATCGTCGGAAAACTCGCTCTGCTACGTTTCCAACAAAGAGACGCTCAGCTACCGTTCCACCGTGACTACCGATGATTACTGTATCAAAGTCCCCAGCTCGCTTGATAATCGATTTGGCTGGGTGTCCCCACGCAACATCCGTTGAAATCTCAGTACTTCACAAAGCGTCCTCGGCTAGCTGTTTCTGAAGCATGAGTTCTGTGACCGAGCGGTTGGACTGGCGGTTTCGACGAGAGAATCATGGACGGATCGGCGGAGAGCCGTCGCTGTCGGCGGCGGCTGCCGCCGACGCGACAGCGTCGCCACTCCCACCGTTGGCTAGCCCGGACGGGAGTTACCGGTGGAACCGGTCGTCCGGTGGCCGGTTCGCGGGGACGGCCCGACGCGTCGCGAGGGCCGTCCACGCTGCCCGTCGGATCATGTTGATGAACTCCTTGAATGGCCACTGCCAGAGGCGACGCCCGCCTCGGCGGGGCGTCGCCACGTACTCCCAGTGCAGATACCGCCACACGTTCTGTAACAGCAAGCTCACCACGACGTACAGCAGCCGTACAACCGGATTTTGTGTCGAGGTCGTCGCAATCGTTTGCTCGGAGAGTCGGTAGCTCGCCTCGATACCGAAGCGTTTCGCGTAGTGGTATCGAGCGTCTCGTGGTGAGTTGATGAACGGCGCGTCAGCGGCGTAGCCGTGACGCGCCACGCCATGTTCGTCGTACCGTCCGTTCTGGTAGGTACAGTCGATGTAGACGGGAAACTCGACGGTCCAGCTGTGACCGTCGAGTTTCGCTGTCAGACTGTGCTGAATCACGCGACTCCACCCTTCCGAGAGTTCTCGCTTGATCGCCCGTCCCCAGCGGACGATCGGCATGACGTAGGCGTGGTTGTGCGCCTGAAGCAGCGTCAAACACTTGCTGTCGTAGAATTCGCGGTCAAGATAGACGGCCTTGACACCGAGGTCAAGGCCGTCGAGAATACCGAGGAACTCTGCGAGGACACTGCTGGCGGTGTCGCCGTCTTCGAGACGGCGCACCGCCAGCGTGTAGCGTTTGTTCTTCACGCGCGCGTAGAGTGTCGCGTACGCGTGGAACGCGGTGGTTCCACGCTTCGCTTGTGAGTGATACAGGCCGTCTGTATCGTCTTCGTCGCCGTAGTAGGGCCGCAGGTGGAGGTCTGCGCAGACCTCCACCTGCTGGGGAAGGACGTCGAGAACGTCTTTCTGGAGGAGCATGTTGCCAACCTGTTCGAGCGTTTCTAGATCGAATTTAGTGCGGAGATGGTAGAGAACGGAGTTTTCGTGGGGTGCATCTTCGCTTCTCTCACAGAGCGTTGAGACCGAGGTCCCGTCGGCGCAGGCGCCGACGAGGACCTCGTAGATGTCTTCAGCATCGAGTTCAGCGTTTTCAGCGAGTGAGAGAGCAACTTCCTCGTCAAGAGAGTTGACGAGGAAGTTAAGGAGCTGGTCCTCGTGGATTTCATCGTCTGCTTGCTGGGTTTTAGACACACCTTCTGCAAGCAGACCTTCTAACTAAACGGCTTTGTGAAGTACTGAATCTTGATATCGTACTGGTCCGCAATATCGCGGGCATGCTGGAGAACTTCAGATGCGTGCTCTTCGGCGGCCTGTTCGATGTCGCTCTCCAACGCGAGACCCATCGCTTTTCCCATCATTGGAGACGGTTCTCCAACAACGTGTAAGACGGTGATGTCCGCACCTGCATGGGTTTCGAGAGCGTACTTGAGAGCCCGTTCGGACATCTCCGAGTCATCCATCGGAACGAGGACACGCGAAATCATCTACTCTCATATTCGGGAGAGCTGAGCAAAACTGTTGCCCCATATAACTCACCCATAACTTATAGACATCATATATAATGGGTTCAAAATACGTTTGCAGAGGTTTTATAACGGCATAGTTCACTATTCTGTACGTGGAGGTGCAACAATGACGAATACCGGACCAACGCACAGGAACGAATCGGGCTTCGAAAGACTTGCTGCCCTGTTCGGCATTCGCTCACAGCACAACCTCGTCCTCGCAGGAATGCCCCCCACCATCCTGTGTACCTACCTCATCGCCACGCAGGTTCTCAACGCCACTGGCTCTGCGATCACTGCCAGTGCCCTTGTGAGCACTGTTCTCGTTGCCGACGACCTCTTTAGACGCCCCCCGATCCCTGGATAGGTCGCCTGTAACGTTCTTCGCCCGGTTGTATCGCTCTCTGAGAGACCCCTACCTGTAACTATGCACGCTACTTACCCCCTACCACGAAACATCGCCGCACCGACGATGAATCAGTCACACCGACAGGGAGGTGTTCTCCGATGACTCTATTCCAACTTGCGACTCAAGCCGGGCCGGTCTCCGGAGTGACGACGGAGATGCTCGTCGTCTTCCTCGTGATTCTCGGGGCAATCGTCCTATTCGTCACCGAGTGGCTGCCCATCGACGTGACCGCCATCGCCATCATGGTCACGCTCATCGTCCTCGAACCCTGGACGGACATCTCGCCAGCAGAAGGCATCTCCGGATTCTCCAGTTCGGCGACCATCACCGTCCTTGCCATGCTCATCCTGAGTGCAGGAATTAGTCGCACAGGGATTGTCCAGATTGTCGGCCGGAAGATCTCCTCGTTCGCCGGCGAGAGCCTCAACAAACAATTGCTGGCCACAATCGGTGTAACGGGCCCCGTCTCAGGATTCATCAACAACACACCGGTTGTCGCCATTCTCGTGCCGGTCATCTCCGACGTCGCACACAAGGGGAAGACGTCGCCGTCGAAACTCCTCATCCCTCTCTCGTACGCCTCTCAATTTGGCGGAATGCTCACTCTCATCGGCACGTCGACGAACATCCTCGCTAGCGATACGGCGGCCCGTCTCTCCGGTGAGTACCCCGCGCTTCACGCGTTCGATTTCTTCGAGTTCACCATCCTCGGCGTCATCGTCCTCCTCACCGGCTCGGCGTATCTCCTCACTATCGGGCACCGACTGCTGCCCGAACGTGTGCCAGTCGAAGAGGACTACGTCGAAGAATACGAGATCGCGGACTATCTCGCAGAAGTAGTCGTTCGGGACCACTCGCCACTGGTCGGGCAAACCGTCGAAACGGCCATCGAAGAGGCCAGAACGGACGCCGACATCCTTCAGCTCATCCGCGACGGTGAACGGTTCACCGAACCACTGGCCCGCAAACAAATCCACGCCGGTGACACCCTACTCATTCGTGCGAGCAGGGACACGCTTGAGCAACTCGCTGCGGTCGACGACCTCGCCATTGAGGGTTCCGTTGATACCGACGAAGAACTCGACCCCGAGCCGAGTGACAACCAGTCCATCGTCGAAGTTGTCATCCCATCGCGGTCGTTCCTCGTCGGGGAGACGCTCACGAGTTCGACCTTCCGACAGCGCTACGACGGCAACGTCCTCGCGCTCCGGAGCCGCGGTGAAGTCATCCGTGACCGCATGGATGAGATCAAGATCCGAGCGGGTGACACGCTCCTGGTGCAGGCCGAGCCCGACAGCATCGACCGAATGGCACAGAACCGTGATTTCGTTCTCGGACACGAGGCTGACGAGCCCAATTACCGGACCAACAAAATCCCACACGCGATCGCCATCATGTTCGGTGTCGTCGGACTCGTGGCGATCCCGTGGGCATTCCTTGGAAACGCGCTGGCATCGCTCACCGGCATCGAAGGACTCGCTATGCTCGCCAGTCTCCAACAGCCGATTCTGGTCACTGCCCTCGGCGGCGTCGTCGCGATGGTCGTCGCGGGCGTTCTGAAGCCGAACGAACTGTATGACTCGGTTGACTGGGACGTCATCTTCCTCTTGGCGGGCGTCATTCCGCTGGGGATCGCGCTCGAACAAACAGGGGCAGCGATGCTGCTCGGGAATCTAGTTGCCACGGCTGCAGACTTCCTCCCTGTGCTCCTTGTCCTGTGGCTGTTCTACATCGCTACAGGACTCATCACAGAAGTCATCAGCAACAACGCGAGCGTGGTGTTGATGATCCCCGTCGCTGCGGCTGCCGCGACTGCGATCAACGCGAATCCGTTCGCGTTCGTCCTCGCGGTGACGTTCGCCGCGTCGACGGCGTTCCTCGGCCCGGTCGGGTACCAGACCAATCTGTTTGTGTATGGGCCTGGCGGGTACAAGTTCACCGACTACTTCCGGGTGGGGGCACCACTTCAGTTGCTTCTCTCAACCGTCACGGTGCTCGGAATCGCCTTGTTCTGGGGGATCTAATAGGAACTATGTTCGACCGCATACTGCTCCCCGTGGATGGAAGTGCAGCGAGTGCGCGAGCGCGTGAGTACGCACTTCTGCTCGCTGAAGCATACGGCGGGGAGATACATGCACTCGCGGTCCTTGACTCTAGTGACGTCCCTGAGAATGTCGATGCTGCGGTGGTCGAGGATCCGATTGACACAGACGTTCGGCAGACCGCGAACGAGGCGATTGCGTCGGTAATTGAAGCGAGTGAGCAAGCAGGTGTCTCTGTCATCGACTCCATTAGGAGAGGAACCCCGGTGGAAGAGATTCTTGCATACGCCACTGAGAACGAGATCGACTTGGTCGTCCTCGGTGCACACACGCCAGGGCGTCTCGCGCGGTTTCTGCGTGACTCTATCGTCGAACAGGTCATTCAACAGTCACCTGTCCCAGTGTGGTCCGTTCGGGAAGGAGAGGATCAAGAGCCAGTAAGGATCCAGCAAATTCTGGTGGCGACTGACGGCAGCGAGGGCGCCCGCCGCGCCAGTGAATACGCGTTCGATCTTGGCAGTACATTCGACGCATCCGTCCGTGGCCTCTACGTCGTGGAGAGTCGATTCGGAAGCGCGGGTTCGCTCCACACGCTGCTATCACGGGAGGGTGAGCGGATTCTGAGAGAACTTCGAGCAGGAGGGGCTCAAGCAGGAATCGATGTCACCCCAACGACTCGGGAGGGTCAGCCAGCCAACGAGATTCTGTCGGCCGCATCTGACTGCAATGCCGACCTCATTGTCCTCGGGACGCAGGGAAAGACAGGGCTGGATCGGTTGGTTATGGGAAGCGTTGCAACTAGTGTTGTCCGCCACGCAGACCGACCTGTGTTGACAGTTCGGGAGTTCGTGGAAGAAAGGCCCAGCGAGTGAGTCGAGTCACTGTGCCTGAATACGTCCGAAGAGTCCTACCTGTACCTGGTTGACTTTGTAAGCGATGCAATCCTATTGAGCACGCGGTTCGTATCGCAGTTATATGGGTTCAGCAAAGTCACCGAAATTCAAATACAGAGACGAGGGAAGGTGCTGACAGACAACTCTATGAATGGACGTCAATCTGATTTTGAGGAACTCCGACCCCTTGGTGAAGCGACTCGCGTTCCCGACGACGAGCTTTCTGGACGGGAAAACGCTGGGCAAGTAGAGGGACAGCGAAGGGAAACACTCGAATCGTATTCAGATCGAACGAGATCGACACGGAGCGAGTGTTCCTCGTGCGGTGCTTCGATTCTTTCGAACCGTACCAAGTGTCGGTTCTGCCTCTCGAACCATCTCGATGGAACTAGCGACGATAGTCGCATCCCGGATACTGGGTGGAC
The DNA here is from genome assembly GCF_000025685.1 of Haloferax volcanii DS2. Classification (GTDB taxonomy): domain Archaea; phylum Halobacteriota; class Halobacteria; order Halobacteriales; family Haloferacaceae; genus Haloferax; species Haloferax volcanii. The sequence continues at coordinate 461,695 of NC_013966.1, forward strand.
ACTACTCCACGTCGTCCATCTGCTCGTCGAAGCGTCGACGTTCTACGCCGCCGTCGCGAAGGGTGCTGCTGCAGCCACGCTCCTCACGAAGGCCGATAGGGATCCAGCGGTCGACGACTGCCAGCTGCTCTACGACCTCGATACAAAGCCCGCCGCACAGCTGACCGACAAGTGGCCCTCGCTCCCCGAAGCAGTTCGAGTCACCTCTGAAAGCGGTGAACAGCTACTCACAACCGCTCGTAAGCGCACGGAACAGACAGAGTCGACGCAGTCGTCGTGTGAAGGGGCGCACACGACGTTCCTCTACGACGAGGGAGGGTACGACGTTAGTGAGGAAAGTCGGCTTACAGACTTGCTTGAGAGGGCCGAGAGCGACGTCTGGTTAGTGCCAGCAATTGCACTCCAGCGTTCCGTCGACGACGAGCACTCAGAGGATCGTCGGCCCAACATTCCCTCGAAAACACGTCTTGACTGTCGCAAGTGCGGTCGAACGACTGAGCATCAGTTCCAGGAGTTCGAGTCTATCCCGGCTGACGAGTGGTCTGGCCAGCCAATGTGGGAGTGCCAGGTGTGTCAGTCGCCTCGTCACGGACCAGACCCCGAGTAAGAAAATCGGTTGAACAACATCTTAACCAACACAGGATGTTTACACGAAGCCTGTTGGTTAAGGCTGGTGCAGGGCTTCAGCGAGAGACATCAGCGTACCGCCCTCGTTTTTCTGCGCCAGAAGTCAGCGGAGGCGTACATGATGGACCCACGAGACACACCTGGATACCGACTGCATCGCGCACTCAGCAACCTCAACAGCATCGATATCGAGCAACTGGACGCTCCCGACCGAGAGCGAATCGTTGAGGCCACCACGCTTCTGGAACAAGTAGGACTGCTCACTCGGCCAGGTGCTTCGGAGAAAGCAAACCCCAAGGCCGAATCCTGAGGAAAGGCTCGGTCGAACAGCGTCGGTTCATCTCCTCTTCCAGTCGATTTTATTCCCCCAAAGGGGTGCGGGGGTAAGAAAGTGCCCTCGAGGACTAACAATGGCAACACTCCAAGCAGCGACGACGTCGACCGGCGCGACCGTAACCGATGCACAGGCAGTCCGCCAGCTCTGCGAAGCACATTGCTTCGGGACCCTGAATTGGGAAGTAGATGAAGAAGGGGAGCTCATCATCTGGGGCTACGACGCCTTCGAGATCTACGAAGCTCGTGAAGATGGACTTCCAGAATACGAAGGTGGTCTCGTCACTCACGAATTCCTCCGAAAGCTGGCCAACTATCTCGAGCCCGGTGAAGAACTCGACATCCAGACCGCGGGGTACACGAAATGCCGGTTCCCGGTACTGGCAAAGCGATCATCCGTGTTCGGTTAAGCGGAGAAACCGACAGACGGCGCTCTAGTGACGAAGCTATCGTTGTAGACCGCGTGGGGAGAGAATGTGCTAAACCAACTCTCCCCGGATCTCATACGACGACGGTTGACTTCCCTGTTTCCCACCGAGCTAATCGAAGACATCGCGCGCGAGCGCGATGTCGTCCAGCGTGACCGGAAAATCGACATCACGATGCTCGTCTGGACGCTCATCATGGGCTTCGCCGTCGACGGCGAAGCCCGAACTATCGCCGGCTTTCAACGGGCGTACTCCGCAGCAACCAACCAGACCGTTGCCCGCTCAAGCTTCTACGATCGGTTCACGCCGGCCCTCGCAGCACTGTTGAACGACCTCCTCGAGCACGCTCTCGAGGAGGTCGCGGTTCCTCACACGATCGCGCCACAGTTCGAGCTGTTTCGAGACGTACTGATCGCCGATGCAACCGTGTTCAGGTTGCATCGGCTCCTCGATTCGTTTCCAGCCACTCACTCGGGTCAATCCGGCGCGAAACTCCACCTCGTGCAGAACGCGACCAAGCAGACGATCGAGCAGTTCCAGCTCACCGATGAACGCACCCACGAGAGCAGCCAACTCCGCACCGGGAGTTGGCTACGAGGCCGGCTGTTACTGTTCGATCTGGGCTTCTACAGTTTCCGCCGCTTCGCGTTGATCGAGGAGAACGGCGGGTTCTTCCTGAGTCGGCTGAAGTCGAACGCGAATCCGTTGATCGTTGGAGAGCGACGGAAATGGCGCGGGCGCGCCATTTCCTTGCCAGAGCGTCGTCTTCGGGACGTTCTGGAAGATCTCAGTCGGGAGATCATCGACGTAACGGTAGAGATCGAGTTCAAACGGCGGGCATACGCTGGGAAGGAATCAACGGATTCGATGGAGTTTCGCGTCGTCGGTGTCCGCAACGAGGACACCGACGACTACCACCTGTACGTGACGAATCTGCCCGATGAGTTCACTCCAAGGCAGGTCGGGGCGCTGTACGGGTTGCGGTGGGAAGTGGAGTTGGTGTTCCGGGAACTGAAGTCGCTGTATGGGCTGGAGAAATTCCAGACGAGTGATCCAGCGATCGTGGAGCTGTTAGTGGTGGCGGCTCTGCTGACGCTGACGGTCAGCAGAGCCTTGCTCGGGGTGTTTCAGGAGCTGTTCCCAGAGACAGTGTTTCCGCGAGAACGCTGGGCGAAGACCTTCCGGTCTCTCGCCCAGCTCATGCTCGAAGATCTGGCCCAGTCGTTCGGCCATCCACCGCCGAACCTGTCGGAACTGCTGTTTCGTGACGCCCGCCAACCAGAGAAATCGCGGCTCTTACTCAACGAACGAGTAGCTGAGGCCTTCAGGAGGCGATCCAGTGCTTAACCGAACACCAATGTTGCTTGGACACATCTTCAGCAAGCAGACGTCTCAACTAACAGGCTTTGTGATGTACTGAGCCTTGCAGTCTGTGAACGATGGCGTCCCGCTTGAGTCCAAAAAGTACATTCCGCTATTCTGGACGGACAACTTCGTCGCAGGAATAGCACTCAGCGAACACGCCAGTTGTCCCATCGCCATCCTCGAACTCAATGAGTGACTGGTATGCTTCAATCACTTCGCTGCAATCAGGACATCGACCAAGCGCTGTCGAATCACTCGTCATGGGGAATTGTGGAGACTCATGTGACACGATCTGTCTCCAGTAGTGTCCACACGGTGCCACAGCAAAGATGTTTGGCCACAATATTTGTTCATCCAATATATTCATGAATTGTGTTCATGAACTCTGTTCAGTAAATACTCGGAGTACTCCACAGACCGCCTGCAATAAGGGATGAGCATAGCCTCACCCAGCCATGGCGTTCGTTGTGTTTGTTCATCGTATGTGTTCAGTATATTTATTCATTGAGTACATTCATTGCTGAACTCAACGAATGAACGTGCCTGTTGAACACAATGAGTGCATGCACAGAAGATTCAAGGTGATGGTTCATCATGAACACAGTATGCTCACATATTCGACCTACAGCGAGGCAGGCGGGGTCGGGAAGACGACCACCGCAGCAAACCTAGCGGTTGCGCACGCTCGGGCAGGGTTGAAACCGCTCGTCGTTCCGCTTGACCCACAAGACGGCGATCTCTCGCGTCTCTTCGGGGTTGACGACCAGCGGACGGATTCAGTCGATAACATCGTCCGGCATATGATTCGACGCCCCAACGGCGACTTTGACGATCTCATTCGGACCGTTGAGGGTGTCGACATCGTTCCGGAGCACAATATGCTCTCAGATTTAGCCGATTTTCTCCAGCGAGAGAAAGACCAGGCGGAAGCCATGGGCGAAGCATTCGGGATGCACGCACAGTTACTCCGTGTGCTCCGCGAGGCCGGCGTCCCGGAGGAGTACGATGTACTGATCTGTGACCCGCCAGCAACTGAAGGGCCACACCTCTACAACGCGATTCACGCGACGCGGTCGCTTGTCATCCCCGTCGAGCCAAGCGCAAAGGGCCGTGCAGCAGTTGAGGGGCTTGAAGCCCTCGTCGCCGGGTTTGAAGACCAACTTGAGATTGACGTTGGTGTGCTCGCCGCCGTGCCAACCGGATTCAAAAACACACGTGACCAACGGCAGGTACTAGCTGAAATCGACTATCCGATCCCAGAGATCATCAGCGAGCGTGCCTCCCTGATGGAGGGGTGCTGGATGGAACAATGTTCGGCGTTCAAATACGTTCGTGAACATCGTAATCGCCGCCGTGACTACGAAATCGAGACGCTTGCCCAGTTCGACCGCATCGCGAGGCATCTGGAAGAACAGGTTGGTATCGACGCGCCAAACCCCCCGGAACCGGGTGACGTCGACCACGAGGTGGTGACGGTATGACTGGCATGAAGAAAGGAGCTGGTGAAGATCCGTTTGCGGATGACTCGTCGACTGAGTCAGCGACCACTACAGAGACCCAGACGAAGGACTCAGAGCCCGAACCAGCCGAAGAAACGGATTCGAACCAAGCCGAGGGCGAAGACACCCAACAACCTCGCCAGCAGATCCAGATTCCATACAAATTCCGCCGCGATGGCGTCCAAGACGGTCGTGACCGCGTCCCACTGTTCTTACAGAAGGAGACAAAAGTCGCAGAGCGAGACGCCCTCCGGGAGTTCGAAGACCGGTTCGAAGAAAACGTCTCACTCACCGACCTCCGTGAAGCGCTCATGAAGGTCGGCCTGCAGCACCTCGATGAAACAGAAGAGTGCCTCGAAGAGTGGGGCTACGGGATGACGTTCGACTAGCCAAGAAACGGCGCTTACAGCAGTATGGGCGCGAAAATCGACAGCTGGCAGTCGGTCACGGGCCGAACTTGGAATCCACTGGGTGGTTTGTTGACCAAGAGAACGAGCGTCGCCTCCCTGGTAGCCCATTCTAAGGACCGAGGAGTTCGGAGGTAGCGTAATAATAGCGTATTTCTTACATTCTCAATTACCTCATTGTCCCACAGAGACAACGAGGGTTAGCAAAATACCGGCAGGTCTGCGAGTTTGAGTGATAAATTATATATCGCTATATCAAATTCCGGGGTGCGTCGCACCACTGTCTCGGCGTATGAAACCTGGCCTGTGTATGTTACCTCGCCTATTACTCCGGCCCACGTTGGTCCAACACCCTTCGGGTGGTATCTGACTGGACGGGTTACCGTCGTCGGACTGGCTCTTGTCGTGGGTGGAGCGGAGTACGGAGTTCGCCACGTCAGAAGGGTAACAACAGGTCGGGCTCCGTACAAACCCACGACTGAGGGGCACAAAACGAGTAAACGGGTCCCGGACGGTGTATCCGGCAGGCAACGATGGACGAACGCGAACGGGGTGGGGTGTGGAGACTCCGTTTCAGTACTGCCTCGTCTGGCGGCGTCGGCGGCGTGGCTCTCCATTACGCCGTCCACAGCGAAGAGGGCGGGGGAGTCTCGCCCGTCACCGGACGAGCGCCCTCGTGTACGCCGAGAGGCTCTCGGTCGCGACGACCACGCCGAGGATGACGAGCAGCACTGTCGCGACCGATTGCCACGCGAACGCGTTGACCGCTCGGAACAGTTGGACGCCGATTCCGCCCGCGCCGACGAACCCGAGTACGGTCGAGTCGCGGATGTTGATATCCCACCGATAAATCGAGAGTCCGACCAACGCGGGCTTCACCTGCGGAAGGATGCCGTAGAGCAACACCTGCACCGAAGACGCGCCGGCCGCACGGACCGCTTCCACTTGGCCGAAGTCGATTTCCTCGATTTCCTCGCCCAGCAGTTTCCCGAGGAACCCGACCGAGCGGAACGCGATGGCGACCGCGCCCGCCAGCGGCCCCGACCCGAACATGACGACGAAGAACAGCGCCCAGATGATGGTGTTGACCGACCGGCTCACGGTCACGATGAGTTTTCCGAGCCAGAAGGTCACGGCGTTCGGAGTCGTGTTCTCGGCGGCGAGCAACGCCACCGGGACTGAGAGTACCAGCGCGCCGATGGTCCCAAGCGCGGCGATTTGAATCGTCTCGACCAGCGGTTCGACGATGCGAGTGGTGTACGCCACGTCCGGCGGGTACATCCGAGTGAGGAGGTCGCCGACCTCCCGAGGAATCGTCTCCGGTCTGACGATGCCGATGTCCATGAACTGCCACGACCCGACCACGGCGACGGCGGCAACCAACGTGAGGACGAAGCGGCTGATTCGCCGCCGCCGGTCGAACCGTTCCCATCGGCGCTCGTCGGTCGCCATCAGTTGTACCTCCGTCGGACGACCGCGCTCACGCCTTCAGCCACCAGCACGACCGCGATGATGGCCAGCAGAATAGCCGTGACGTACTGGTAGTCGTAACGGTTGAACGCGGTCAGGAGGACCGACCCGATTCCACCTGCGCCGACGATGCCGATGATAGTCGACGTGCGGATGTTGATGTCCCACCGATACACCGACAGCCCGGCGAACCGCGGGATAATCTGCGGGACGACCCCGTACAGTAGCGTCTGAACCGGCGACGCCCCGGCGGCCCGCACCGCATCGACGGACCCCATGTCGATGTCTTCGAGGTCCTCGGCGAGTAGTTTCGAGAAGAAGCCGACCGTCTTGAACGTAATCGTGAGGATGCCCGCCAGTGGCCCGAACCCGATGGCCTTGACCGCGATGATGGCGATGATGATGGCGTTGAACGCCCTGGAAATCGAGATGAACCCCCGATTAATCGCGTACAACGGCTTTGGCGAGAGGTTCTCCGCGGCCATGAACGCAATCGGGACACTGAGAACGATGCCGGTGAGCGTCGAGACCATTGCCATCGCGACGCTTTCGAGCATCTTCCCGACGATTCGGTCGGCCTGTCGTGGGCTTGCCGACGGGGGGAAGAAATCACCGACGAGGGAGACGGCGCTTCCGAGTCCCCGTGCGATCCGTCCTGGGTCGGCACCGACTCCGAACCCCGACCACACGAAGAAGCCGAGAACGCCGGCGTAGACCGCCCACTTCAGCTCTCGACGCCGAAAGACGGTCGGGCGTTCCCAGGTTCGTTCGCCGGCCGCCACGTTAGGTCCCCCCGCAGCGACCGGTCAACATCCGTCTCGACGGCGGTGCCGCCGGACGCTGACCCCGTCGAGAAACTCGTCGGGTTCGGCGTCCTCTCGGCAGACCCCGGAGACGACCCGGCGCTCACTCCCTCGTTCCGGGCCGCGTGGCACGAGACCGCGGAAACCCTCGCGGGCGACCCCGAGGCACTCGACAGGGCGGCCGCGACCGTGACTACGGGCGACCGCCCGCGGATCACAGTGGCTGAGTCGGACGCCGACGGCGTCGTCATGAGGGCCGACGGGTCGTGGGTCGGGCAGTGGCCCTCGCGGACGGCACTCGTCGCCGACCTCGCAACCGAACGGACGCTCGCCGGACCCGCCTGGGACGCGCTCGGTCGCGCGGAGCGGGTCGACCTCGCCGCTCGAATACGCGGACTGGTCGAACAGTGCCCGACCTGCCGCGGGCCGACCCGAGTCTCCGACGAGACGGTCGAGTCGTGCTGTCACACGACCGCTGTTATCGCGGTCTCGTGTGCGGACTGCGGCGACCGCCTCGCCGAGTTCGACCCGTCGCCGTCGCCGTTCGCGCCCGGGTCGTGAACAGAGCGGCTCGAAACGAGCCGGCGAGAGGGGCAAAAGGGATGTCGGAGGACGCGGACAGCACCCGACCGAATCGGCACAATCGGTCTGCTTTCCGCGGAGTTCGCGGTGTCGTCGCCCCCGTCAAGGCCCCAACGCCGCGATATCGGCACCGACCGTCGCCAGTGCGTCGGCGGGGTTCGGGTCGCTATCGGCCAGGTGCGTGTACCGGTGGTTCGGAACCTCCGAGAGCGCCGCAGCGATGGACTCGCTGTACGTCTCGACGCCGGCCTCGGTGGGGTCGTTACCGCCCCAGACATCGCGGATGACGGTCATCGAGTCGATTCGAACGTCCACGCTGTGTGGCTCGTAGCGGGACAGCAGTTCGGACAGGCCGAGTTGGAGGGCGACGTACTCGGCGGTGTTGTTCCCGGTCCGCGAGCCGACGGGGCGACCGAGTCGGGCGAGTTGCGCCTCCTCCGAGTCCATGATGACCGCGCCCGCGCCCGCGGGGCCGGGGTTACCGCGTGAACTGCCGTCAACGTACAGGACGAACGAATCATCGGTCGGCTCAGCGACGGGCGGTTTGGCGAGTTCTGCTGCCGACAGTTCACCGAGCGCGCGTCGCAGCTCTCCCCGTGTCGTCTCGGGGTCGAACAGACCGCCGTAGCCAGGGACGGCGTCGTCGATGGTATCGGTGGCGGTGGCCATCTCGTAACCGACGCCCGCGAGCACCTCGTCGACGAGCGCGGCGAGCGGCGAGAGATGCTCGGCGGGAAGCGGCTCCTCGGTCACGGTTCCGGGGCCTCCGTCTGGTCGCCGGTCCGCGCCCTCACACCTCCGGTCTCGGTTGCGTTCGTCGGCCCGTCGAACAGCTGCATATCCGTTCTCGGTCGTCGAGCGGTATATCCCTTCAGGTGGTTCGCCCACTCGTTCGATGTCGTCTGTGACCGCCACCGGCGGACGTTCGCGGGTATCGAAGCCTGTGCGGCCGACGACGATGCGACAGACGGGGTTCGGATGTCGGCGCGCGGCGGGTGAGGCGCTCGGAGCCACACCCAAAACTATCCGTCTCGTCGTGGAACGAATCAGTCATGAAGCCGTATCCGTCGACGCCTCTCCTCGCAGACGCCCCCGAGGGGTTGCTGTCGAGTGGTCACCTATGGCTCCGCGAGCACGTCGCCGGCCCCCGACTACGATTTCAGATGAAGTCGTCGGGCCGCCTGCTGTTCGGGGACCGGGATTGCGTCTTCGACGACGCGCCGCCGCCGCACGAGTGCGCCGTTCGACACGTTCGAGAGCGATTCGACCGCGACGCGTTTCGCGACGCAGTCGATGAGCCGAGGTCGTACGTCTTCTTCGGCGTCGCACCGTGTCACGTCGGTATTGACTACGACTGGGAGCGAATGCCGCCGTTTCTCGGTCGGGCCATCTGGAACGAGACCGACGAACGACTCGTTCCCATCGACGAGTCCGAGCGAGTGTTCGAACGGCTGGGTCTGACGCCGGTAAACACCTTCCAGAAGGAACTGAACGTCCGTGACTTTCACCCCGACCGGCTCGATATCCCCGAGTCAGCGTGGTACGACGGACCCGCCGCGGGGGTTATCGTCGAGAATAGGCGCGGTGGACGCGCACTCGTCCAGGGGCCCGTCCTCGACGAGGTGGACGACTACGAGCCGATACGAGGAGAGCCGAACGCAATCGCCGCCGACCTCGTAACCGACACGCGGGTCCGCCGAGCCATCGAAGCCGCCGAAGCGGCTCGGAAGTCGCCCACGACCGACGAAGTTCACGCACGCGTGTTCGAGACGGCTGTTCGAGAGGAGTACGGCCGACTCGACCGGGGCCGCGTCGATTGGAAGGCGTTGCGGTCCGCAATCGGGTCGGCCGTCGCCGAGAAACGAAGTACGCTAACCGAGAGATGAGCTATCAGTCGAGAGTTCTGTCTTGACCGAGGAGTCCGGTCTCGACCGAGAACGCACCGAATGTGGGGAGCTAAGCGACGACGGTTCTCAAGCGTCTCCACTGTCAGCGTCGTCGGCGTCGGCCAAGAGCCTGTACTCGATATAGCTATCCAGCTCCGACCGAATGGAACGGGAGGCCCCTGTCGTCACCCGTTCGAAGGTGAGTCCGCTAACCAGCGTCACCAGAAAGCCCGTGACTAGTTCTGGGTCCACGTCTCTGAAATCCCCTGATTCGATGCCGTCTCGTAGTATCTCCCGTATCGTTTCGCGGAAAACGTCTTGGGACTGATTGAAACACGCTCGGAACGCTTCGTCTTGTGCCGCCTGCATCCGCAGTTCCGTCAGTACCGTTTCGTAATCCCGAATCTCTCGTTCGTCAGGTCCGGGGATGACCTGGTCGAGGAGGATTCGAAGTCGGGTTTCTGGGTCTCCGTCGTCAGCGACGGGCATCCCAACCTGTACGACTCGGTTAAGAAGGTAGTCGAGAAGGTCCAAGAGAACGTCGTCTTTTCCATCGTAATGGTAGAAGACCAGCCCTTCTGACTTGGAAAAGTGCTGGCTGATCCGGTCGATCGTCAGGTTGGCATAGCCGTGTTCGGCAAGCGCATCAAACGTCGCTTTCAAAATCTCGGTCTTGGTATCTTCGGGCTCATCGGCAAAAAGAGGGCCCCGTTTGTCCATACTGTTCGATTCCCCCTGCACCCAATTAGTGGTTACTCTCTCTGGACGACTCGGCTCTGTGATTGAATCACCTGCCAACCCTGTCGGGAGTTATCTATCTATAGGCCGGTCGTACCTGTGTTTCGGAGTCGTCTTCTGTCCGCATTGAGGGTGCTACTGGCCGAGACCGACACATTAATCCGTCCGCTCGGGGTTTGACTAAGTACTCAGTAAGTATGACACAGAATATACTTCGGAGCTCACGGTTGTTGACCGTCGCGCTTACGACCGTCCTCGTCATGGGACTGGTTGCCGGCGCGATTCCCGCCGTTGCGACCGCTCAGACATCGCAGTCTGGAAGTGTCGTTGGGAAACCAGATATCACGTTTGCAACTTCGTCCGGAACGCTCTCTGCGGGCACGACTGACGAGCTCGCAATCTCGGTCGTCAACCGCGGTCTGATTGTCGAACACGGTCCATCGCAGTACGAAGAGGAAGTGATGACTGCGAGGGGATTAACGTTCCAAATAGACGACGAAAACGCTCCAATCGACGTCCAAACCAGGCAGGTCTCTCTCGGGAACTTCCCGACTGGAAGCACCGAGAAGACAGTCTCGGTCACTATCCCGGAAGACGCTGAACCGGGAACCTATCAACTTCCGGTCACCTACGCGTATTCGCACACTCGCCAGCTTCGGTATAGCTCCAGCGGAACCACTGAGGGAACCGATTCCACGCGAACGGAGACCGGCACGATAACGATTCGAATCAACGACGACGCCCGGTTCGAAATCATCGAAACAAACGCGACGACCCAAGTCGGTGATGACAACGATATCTCGTTCACACTCAGGAACACCGGCTCGGAAGTTGCGAAAGCCGCGAGTGTGAACGCAGAGTCGAAGAGTAGCTCCTTGACGTTCGAGTCCGGCGACACGTCCTCGACGGCGTCCGTTGGCGACTGGGAGCCGGGCGAAAACCGGACGATTACGTACCGTGCAGCGCTCCAATCCGGCTCCGTCGCGCGCGCATATGCGCTGGACCTCGTGGTCAATTACGACGACAGTGACGGTATCAGTCGTGCGTCTAATCCGATTACGACCACTGTCGAGTCGCTCCCCGAGCAGTCGTTCGCCTTCTCTGACGTCTCCTCGTCGCTCCGAGTGGGCGAAGATGGAGAAGTCGTCGGCACAGTCGAGAACACCGGCCCTCACACGGTTCGAAGCGTGACTATTCGACCGGTTAACGGTTCGGAAACAGTCATTCCGGGTGAGGACTCCACCGCCGTCGGGTCGCTCGCACCGGGCGAATCCAAGTCCTTCCGCCTCCCGATGGAGGTTACGAGTGAGGCGGAGGTCGGTGACAAATTACTCAATGTCGAGGTTCGGTATCGTGACGGCGACGGAGACCAGCGGACCTACGACAAACTCGACCTCCTGACGACTATCGGCCCGGACCGAGACGAGTTCGGACTCGCGGTTTCCGACCGGACGATTACCGTCGGTAAATCGAGGGTCGTCACCGTCGAAGTGACGAACAACCTCAACGAGACGGTCACCGATATCGAAGCGCGTCTATTCGCTGACGACCCCCTCAGCGCCGCTGGTTCGGACACGAGCTACATCGAGTCCTTAGAGCCCGGTGAGTCCGCGACGCTGGCGTTCGAAGTGACGGCGTCGTCGGCGGCGACGGCGGGAAGCACGTACCCCATCTCGTTCGACTTCCGCTACACGGATAGTGACGGCAGCACGCACCTCACGGACACGTTCAGGAAACCGCTGGATGCCGTTCAGCCCCAGAACAGCGGCGTGTCGCCGATGACGCTCATCTTAGGGTTGGGGGTGGTTGTCGCAGGCGGTGTCGCAGTCGTCTACTGGAGGCGGAAGTAATGTCACTGGCTGAGAGGATTGAAACGGCGACCGAACGCCTCAACACGACAATCGTGGACCGCCCACGCGTAGTCGTCGTCGCCTTTTTGCTGCTCACGGGTGTGTTCATCGGCGGGTTAGGGTCTGTGCAGATGAGCGCTGGCGGACTCGACGCGTTCACGGATGACTTACCCGAACAGAAAACCCTCGATGAGGTCGAACAGAACTTCGAGCAGCCGTTCCAGACGGATGCTCAGACGACGACGCAACTCATTCGGACGAAGAGCAACGTTCTGACTCGGGAGGCGCTCGTCCGCGACGCTCGCCTGCTCGAACGCGTTGCCGAACACGATGAGTACCGGATGGAATCGGCTCGTGGCCCGGCTCCGATCATTGCGCAGCATCTCAATCCGTCGGCGACGACACCGGCAGACTACCGGCGAACGCTCGAACGGGCGACTCCGTCCGAAATCAGACAGGCCGTTCGCGAACTCGACGACTCGTCCCGACTGTCCGGAGTGGTCTCGAACGATTTCAATCCGACCAGCGTCTCCGCGTCTGCCTCGATTACGACGATTTCGCATGACTTCCCGGGGAGCTTCGGTGACGACGACCTGACTGCTGTCCAGACGGACCTCCAAGCGATTGCTGACGACACGCCGGGCGACGTTCGTGCGTTCGGGTCGGGGACGACCGAAACAGAGATTTCGCAGTCCGTACAGGACTCGCTTCTGATCGTGATGCCCGTCGTAATCCTGTTGTTACTCTTCTTCTTGGTGGTCGCGTATCGCGACCCCATCGACGTGCTGTTGGGACTTGTCGCACTCGTGATGACGATTATCTGGACGTTCGGATTCCTCGGCTATTCGGGGATTCCGTTTAGCCAGCAGATGATTTCGGTCCCGGTGTTACTGCTTGCGGTCGGTGTCGACTTCGGCATCCACATTATCAACCGCTACCGAGAAGAGACCGAACGCGGGTTCGAAGCGGTCGAAGCGATGCGAGAAGCGAACACCCAACTCCTCATCGCGTTCGTCATCGTCACCGTGACGGCGGTGTTCGGATTCGGCGCAAACGTCATCTCCGACCTGACGCCGATTCGGAATCTGGGTATCGCCTCGGCGGTCGGGATTATCTTCACGTTCCTCATCTTCGGGCTGTTTTTACCCGCCACCAAGTTGGTGTGCGACAATGTGCGCACGCGGCTCGGAGTCCCGGAGTTCAACACCGCTCCGATCGCGTCAGAAGAATCGGCCCTCGGACGAGTGTTAGCGTTCCCTGCGCGGGTGAGCCAACACGCCCCGGCAGTGATCGTCTTGGTGTTGCTGCTATCGAGTAGTTTGATGGGCGCGTACGGGGCTGGCGTCGGCACCTCGTTCGAAAACGAGGACTTCCTGCCGCCCGAGGAGCTTCCGGCCTACGTCACAGGGCTACCTGAGCCGTTCAGCCCGGGGGAGTACACGATTACGTCAACCATCAACTTGCTCGATGATAAATTTGGGAGCAGCCAGGGGAGCACGGTGAAAATATACGCCCGAGGGAACTTCAAGGAAGACCACGCGCTCGAAGCCCTCGCAGCTCCGAACGACAATCCCCCGGAGTCGTTTGCAGTTGGACCCGGTGGGCAGGCAGAGGCCCGGAACATCGTGACGGTCATTCAATCCCACGCGGAGCGAGACGAAGAGTTCGCTGCCTTAGTCGCCCGGAACGACCAGAACGATAACGGGATTCCCGACCGGAACCTCGAACGAATTTACGACGAACTGTTCGCTTCCTCAGCGAGTGGGCGGGCCGAACAGTATCTCACTGAGGATTACCGGTCCGCACTGGTCGAATATCAGACTGACTCTGATGCGTCACAGACGGAAGTGACAACTGGTGGGGAAGAAATGGCAGATGAGTTCCACTTTAAAGCAACGTCTACGGGAGATGTCGTCGTCCGCGCAGCGGTGATGGACCGTATCTTCCAGTCTGCGATTCAGGGACTCGTCCTCGCGGTCGTCCTGACCGCCGTGTTCCTCGTGGCGATATACGGTGTCCTGGAGCGGAAACCGCTGCTCGGCGTGGTCAACGTCTTCCCGATACTGATTGCAATCGCGTTCTTGCTCGGGACGATGCGGTATCTGGATATCACGCTGAACGCGCTGACCGCGACGATTCTCTCCATCTCGGTCGGGGTCGGCATCGCCTATTCGGTGCACACGACCCACCGCTTCATCGACGAGTTCGACGCGACGACGGGCGCGCACGAAGCGATGATGATTACGCTGACTGGAACGGGAGGCGCGTTGTTCGGCAGTATGCTGACGACCGCGTTGGGGACCGGTTCGCTCGCGCTCGCAATCACGCCGATTCTCGGAAACTTCGGCGTCCTCATCGGCCTGAGCGTCACGTATTCGTTCTTGGCAGCGGTAATCGCACTCCCGCCCGCAGTGTTGCTCTGGGAACGCATACGGCAATGGGACCTCGACCCGTTGGCGCGACTCCGCCCGGCGACACGATAGGGAGTGGTCCGCCGATTCCGGACGGCGACGGAATCGGCCGAGTGGGTGTGGGTTCGGTGCCCTTCCTGCTCGCCGTGTTCGGACACGCCGCCTTCGTACTGCGACAAGGGTTGTGACGCCGTGAGTCACGCGGTGGCGCTCGGCGGGGAGAACTCAGGGAAGAAGCGAGAGCAAATCGATGAGCGTCTGTTTCACCCGCTCGTTCGAGACCGCGTAGCCGACCGCGAACATCAGACTGACCACGCACCCGACCGCGACCGATGCGAGGACACCCGAGTCGGACGGGCCGAACACGTAGGCTACCCCCGCCGCGACGATGCCACTCAGCGCGACGAACAGCCAACTTCGCCGTGGCGTCAGCCGACTTGCCTCCATGTCGACTATCCTATCGGTTGTCACGAAGAAAACTGTTGTCACCTGCGCGGTCGACGCGGAGCCGGACCCTCGCCGTCTCGCGAGTCCCGCCGACTCGCGGCCGGCCAGTCGTCAACGCTCTCGATTTCCGAGTCCAGTGACACCGATGTCACCTGCTTTCGGTCACGTCGCCGAGAAGGTATATAGATTCGACGCGTAGGTGCGCACGTAATGAAAGTCGGCTCCGAGACGAAGCTCTACAAGGCGGAGCGAACCGACGTCTCCCAGAATCAGGGGAAGTTCCGGACCTACTTCAACTTCCCCGGTCGCGCCCTCCCGGACCACGCGGACCACGGCTACGGCCCGCTCGCGACCATCGTCGAGTCGTTCATGGACCCCGACACCCACATCGCGATGCATCCCCACCGCGACGAAGAAATCATCTCGTGGGTGCCCGCCGGCGTGATGCGCCACGGCGACCAAGACGGCAACGACCTCGTCACCGACGCCGACCACCTGATGGTGATGAACGCGGGCGAGACGTTCTGGCACGAGGAGTTCACCCGCGCGGACGACCCGCCGCTCCGGATGCTCCAGATGTTCGTCCGACCCCACAGCCTCGGGCTGGAGCCGAACATCCAACACGAACCCATCGACGCCCCCGTCGAGGGCGAGTGGCGACACCTGTTCGGCCCCGAGGGCTCCGACGTGCCGCTTTTCGTCCGCAACCAAGTGGACCTGTTCGACCTCCGACTCGACGCCGGGTCGAGCGCCGACCTCCCCGAAATCGAGGGCCGCGACGCGTACTTCTACGTGTTCGACGGCGCGGTCGAGGCCGCCGGCACGCGCTTCGGGAAGACCGAAAGCGGCCTGCTCGTCGACGACGCCGGCCTGACGCTCACCGCCGACGAGGACGCCACCGTCGTCGCCTTCCTGGTCGACCCCGACGCGCCCGTCACACGACAGGGAACCATCGGTCGCTGACCGCGGCCCGACGCGCCGACCCGTCCCCGCCGCGAAGCGCCGCCACCCAACACACTCTCCAACACCCCGCCCAACTCGATGCTCACAGACACCGTCGGAATCCACCACGTCACGGGAATCGTCCGCGACGCGCAGGCGAACGTCGACTTCTACGCGACGACGCTCGGTCTGCGCCTCGTCAAGCAGACGGTGAACTTCAACGAGAAGTTCACGCGTCACCTGTTTTACGGCGACGAGACCGGCTCGCCCGGGACGGCCCTGACGTTCTTCCCGTACCCCGCCGAGGAGCCGGGTCGCCCCGGAACGCCGCAGATTCGGACCGTGTCGCTCGTGATACCCCCCGACGCCGTCGACTACTGGGCCGACCGCCTCACCGACCGCGGCGTCGAAGTCGACGGCCCGTTCGAGCGGTTCGACGAGACCGTTCTTCGGATTTCGGACCCCGACGGCACCGACCTCGAACTCGTCACCGGCGAGTCGTCGGTCGAACCCTGGGATGACGGTCCGGTCCCCGCCGAGCGCGCGATTCGCGGCATCCACGGCGTCACGCTCCACTCGACGAACCCCTTCGTGACCGCAAGCGTGCTCGACACGCTCGGGTTCGACCTCGTGGCGCAGGAGGGCGACCGCGTCCGCTACCGAGCGCCGGGCGACCGGGCGACCGTCGTGGACCTCCTCGACCGGGACGGGGAGTTCGGCCGCGAGGGCGCGGGGAGCATCCACCACGTCGCGGTCCGCGTCGAGGACGAGGCCCAGTTGTACGAGTGGCACGACCTGTTCCGCGAGCGCGGCTACGACGTGTCGCGGGTGAAAGACAGACACGTGTTCCAGTCGCTGTACGTCCGCGAACCGGGCGGTATCCTGTTCGAACTCGCGACCGACGGTCCCGGTCTGACGTTCGATGTCGACCCGGAGACGCTCGGGGAGTCGCTGTACCTCCCGCCGTGGCTGGAGGAGGACCGAGAGATGATACAGAACCAACTGCGCCCGCTGGACCTGCCGGCTGGCGTTGGACCCAGTAGCGACGGCGGGTCGAACTGATGGCTCCCCGTCCGACCACGCCCCGGTCCGCAACCGACCCCCACGAGGGACAGGAGATTGCGACGGCCGGCGCGCCGCCGCAGGTCGCCGACGCGGCCGTTATCATGCTCCACGGCCGCGGGTCGAAAGCGCGGCACGTCCTCACGCTCGTCGACGAGTTCCTCCACCGGGGCGTGATGTACCTCGCGCCGCAGGCCGCCGGGAGTTCGTGGTATCCCGCCCCGGCCGCCAGTCCCATCGAGCGAAACGAGCCGTGGCTCACCTCCGCGCTCGGCCGGGTGTCGGCCGCGCTCGATATCGCCACCGACACCGGGGTTCCCCCCGAGCGCGTCGTCTTTTTCGGGTTCTCGCAGGGCGCGTGCCTCGCCGCCGAGTTCGCGCTTCGGAACCCCCGCCGGTACGGCGGCCTCGTCGCGCTCTCGGGAAGCCTCCTCGGCCCCGACCTCGGGAGCCGGCCCGCCGGCGACGACGGCAATGGCGACCACGACAATCACGGCAGCGACGCCGACCTCGGCGGCACGCCGGTTTTCTTCGGAAGCGGCCGCGACGACCCCCGCGTCGAGACCGACCGCGTCGAGGCGTCGGCCCGCGTCTTCGCGGAACTCGGCGCCGACGCGACGAGTCGGCTGTACGAGGGACTGGGCCACGCCATCAACGACGACGAAATCCGGGTCATCGACTCGTTCATCGAGCGACTCGACTGACGCGCGATGCGGTCGTTTTCAGAGTTACGGGGCGATAGCCGCGCGGCTACGCGGTGGTCGTGCCGTCGAAGAAAAACGGGGCGGAGGGAGCGAGAAAACGTGGTCGGCCGGACCGACCGGGCCGACCGGGATCGCCGATTAGACCTCGTCGATGAGGGAGCCGAAGACGGACTCGGCGTCGGCGGGCACGTCGAAGTCGTGGTAGTGCTCGCCTTTCTCCTTCGAGAGGATGTTGAGGGCGGCGGCCGCGCCGTCGCCGGCGGAGATGACGGCCTGCCACTCCTCGGCGCGGACCATCGCGCCCGTGGCGTAGGCGTCCTCGACGCTCGTCTCCATCGTCACGTCCACGTCGACGAGGTCGTCGTCGAACGCGCAGCCGAGGGACTCCGCGAGGTCACGGTTCGCACCCGTGGCGAGCACGACGTAGTCGGCCTCGTACTCGTCGTCGTCGGTCGCGACGACGAACCCGTCGTCGCTCTCGCTCACGTCGGTGACTTCCTCGCCTTGGTGGCGCTCCGCGTCGAAGTGGTCGACCTGCGTGCGGAGCGTCTCCATGTAGTTCGAGCCGTCGATGGAGCCGATTCCGGGATAGTTGAACAGGTGCGCCTTGTGCATCCACGTTTGGTCGGTGTCGAAGACCGTCGTGGAGAGTCCGTTCTTCGCGGCGAAGAGGGCGGTTGTCAGACCAGCGGGACCGCCGCCGATGACGATTACGTCTGCCATGTTCCATGCACTAGCGTACTCGATAAAGAAACCCGGTAAAGCGGACATTTTGTATTCCTCTCGATTACCAGCGACCGTGTGGCACGACGCTTGGCGCGCCCTGAGACACCCCCGACGCAGTCGGTTCCGGATTCCCCTCACTCTTAATGTCCCGGTTCGTGTGCCTCGTCTATGGACCGCGACCGACTCCTCGCCGCCGCCCCGCTTCTCGCGGCGAGCATCTGGGGCGGGATGTACGTCGTCAGCAAGTGGGGGTTCCGGTCGATACCGCCGCTGACGCTCGCGTTCCTCAGAATCGCACTCGGTGCGGGCGTCCTCTACATCGCCGTGCGGGCGACCACGCCCGCACGGTCGTTCGACCGAAGCGAGTGGCGACGGTTCGCGGCACTCGCCGTCTGGCTGACCGCGGCGCTTTCGACCCAGTTCGTGGGAACCGATTTGACGAACGCGAGTCAGGGCTCGTTGCTGACCGTGTTGACTCCGGTGTTCATGCTCGTACTGGGGGTAACAGCGCTCGGCGAGCATCTCACGCGCCGGAAATCGCTCGGGACGGCGCTCGCAACGGTCGGGACGCTCGTCGTCCTCTCGGGGCAGTACGACGCGGCCGCGCTCGCCGGCGGGAGCGTCTCGGGCGTCGCGTTACTCCTGTTTTCGTCGCTCTGTTTCGCCGCGTTTTCCGTGTTCGCAAAGCCGCTCATCCGGCGGTACTCGGCGCTCGAAACCGCGACGTACGCAACGGTGCTGTCGGTACCGCTGTTCGGCGCGTTGGTCCCGGTGGAGTTCTATCTCGACCCGGCGGCGTTCGGTTCGATTTCGCCCTCGCTTCCGGTCGTGGGCGCGGTGCTCTACCTCGGCCTCTTGAGCACCGCGGCCGCGTGGTACTGCTGGTACAAAGGAATGGAGTACGCGGACGCGAGCGCCGTCGGCGTCTTCTTCTTCGCTCAGCCGGTCGTCGGCATCCTGCTCGGGGCCGTCTTCCTGCGCGAACCGGTCGGCCTCGAACTCCTCGGCGGGGGCGCTGTTCTCGCTGTCGGAGTCCTTCTCGTGAACACGGACTGACGGGGCGTCGTCGCGTCGGCCGAGCCCGGAGCCGGCCGATGTGACGGCGTTCGCCGGCTACTCTTCCAGTTGCGACTCGGCGAACGAGACGGCGAAGTGGTCGCGCATCTCGCGGCGAAGCATCTCGCTCATCACCTCGTAGACGACCGGTTGCGGGTACTTCTCCAGCAGCGCGGCGAGTTCGACGGCGCAGTCGGACTTCAGGGCGGCGAATTCGGCGGTCCACGGTGGGTTGCTCATTACCCGCACAACCTCTCCCGCGTAGTTATGAATTTTGATTGAAACAAACGGAGACAATCGACGGCCTCTGTCGCGTCACTCACCGAAAAATGTGCCGTGCGTTCGGGAGGGTGCCGGTTTGGCGGGGCGAACTCGCCTCGCCGGATGCCCTCGGTCGGGCACCCTCTCACGGTAACCTGTGGTCGCGCGGGAAGCGCGTGGTTCGGCTGCGCTACGCTGCGTTACTCGAAGAGTTCGACGGCCTGCTCGTAGCGAGCGGCGGGTTCGTCCCAGTCGACGACCTCGAAGAACGCGGAGACGAAGTCGCCGCGGGCCGGGCCGTAGTCGTGGTAGTACGAGTGCTCCCAGACGTCCAGCGCGAGGATGGGATGGCTACCCCAGAGCGCGCCCTGGTCGTGCTTGTCGACGACGACGTTCCGAAGCTGGTTCGAGAACGAGTCGTACACCAGAAGCGCCCAGCCGCCGGCCGCGCCGGCCGCCGCTTCGAATTCACCCTTCCACGCCTCGTAGGAACCGAAGTCCTCCGCGATGCGCTCTGCGAGCGCACCCTCGGGCTCGTCGCCGCCTTCCGGCGACATGTTCTGCCAGAACAGGTCGTGCAGAATGTGTCCCGAGCCGTTGTGGGTGACGTTGCGGAGCGCGCCGGCGGACGAGCCGAACTCGCCTGCTTCGCGGTTCTCGGCGAGGGTCTCCTCGGCCGCGTTCCAGCCGTTGACGTAGCCCTGGTGGTGGGTGTCGTGATGCCACGTCAGCACCTGCTCGGAGATGTGCGGTTCGAGGGCGTCGTACTCGTACGGAAGCGGGTCGAGTTCGTAGTCTGACATTGGTGTTCGCAGTTAGACCGAGGGACCGAACACACATGTACTTTCGCTGAACGCGATTTACGTAGTGAGTTTGATATGTATGGGTGCAAACACTCTCGGGCGCTCGCTCACGCCTCGGAACCAACTCTGGCGTCGTCGAGTTCGGCCTGTACTTCCCCCCACGACACCGGCGGTTCGAACGCGGCCAGCGTCTCTTCGAACGACTCGATTCGCGCCCCGTACTCGTCGGTCCACGACGGTCGGGCGAGTCCGTCGAGGCGCTCGCGGAGGCGCTGTACGCGGGCGCCGTGTTCGTCGAGGTCGGCGGCGGCCTCGTCGAGACCGTCAGTCGCCGCGTCCGACTCGGGAGCCAACTCCCGCAAGTCGTCGAGTTCGGCCCGTACGTCCTCGACCAACAGGGCGGAGACGCGGGCGCGGAGCGCGGCGTTGCACCACTCGGTCGCGCGGTCGTCGTCAGCGCCCTCGGCGGCGTCGGCGCTGTCTTCGGAACTCTCCGCGTTGGCGACGGCCTCAACCCGGCCGGCGAGTCCGTCGAGCGACTGTTCGAGGGCCGCCAAATCGCCGTCGAGTCCGCGCACGCGAACGTCGTGGTTCGAGAGCCATCGCTCGAACTCCTCGACGTCGAGTTGTATGTCGTCCGCGTGCGCGGTGAGCGCCTGCGCTTCGGACGCGACCTCGCGGAGTCCGAGCACGATGTCGTAGACGGACCGAGGGTCGTCGCGCCAGTCGGTGAGTCCCTGTAACTCCTCGCCGAGCGATTCGACCCGTTCGGTCGCGTTCGTAACCTTCGCTTCGAACACGTCGAGACGGGACCGGACGGCACCGACGGCCGCGTCGTCGCCGGCGGCCTCGCGGGCGTCGTCGAGGTCGATAGACGCGAGTTCGACGCGCGTCTCCGCGGTCGACAGAATCATCGACGTGTCCGTGGCCGCCGAATCGACGCCGTCGGCCGTCACCGCGCCGTCTTCGGTCACGTGACTGAGGACCGCCCGAACGGTGTCGGGGTCCCGGGACTCGTCCGCGTCCACGACGCGGTCGGCTGCGTCAGATTTAGACAGACCGATGATACGTTCGGAGCCTGTGGTTCCGTCCTGCTGAGCCATCGTCCGTACGTATCTCGTCGCCCGTTATATTTTCTGTCGTCTCGATTACGTTCGGGTATATAGTTCTACGTACTGATGTGTGCGCTAATATCGAACTATTTCGCCTCTTAGTGTTACGGTGAACTCTGATAGAACTAAACCGGTATTATAAACGCATTTTATTTAAAACCGGGTCAGTCCACGTGATGGCGCAAGATTCCAAGAAGTTGGCAGGCAGCGTATCACGTCGGCAGTTCCTCGTCGCGTCGAGCGCGGCGGGCGTCGCGGGGCTCGCCGGTTGTTCGGGGCAGTCGAACCCCGAGGCCGACGCGCCGGCGACCGAAGAAGAAGAGACGGACGCTCCGGAGACCACGACCTCGACCCCCGAGGAGACGACCGAATCGAGCGCGCCGCAGATGCTCACCGCCGAGGGCTCCTCGACGGTGTATCCCATCGCGAACAAGGGGAGTTCCTACTGGAACTCCAACGCGCCGCCGAGCGACGGCGAGTACTGGGGTTCGACCGACGAGGCGACCGTCCCCGGCTGGGACGAGATTGAGACTGACCTTCGTCTGGCCGACTACTTCGCGAGCCTCTACGGCTTCGAGCCGACCGATACGCAGGCGAACCCGCCGTTCGCCACCAGCATCGGCCTGAGCCACTCCGGAACCGGCTGCAAGTCCGTCCGCGACGGCCTCGTCGACATCGGCAACTCCTCCGGCCCCATCACGGCCGAACTCGGCATCAGCGAGTCTAAGGCCGAGGAGAACTACGTGGACCACGTCGTCGGCCGCGACGGTCAGCCGGTCGTCGTGAGCAAGGATATCTACGACGCAGGCGTCACCCAGCTCACCGGCGATGAAGTCAAGCAGATCTACCAAGACGAGATCACGAACTGGAGCGAAGTCGGTGGCCCCGACCAGGAAATCTACGTGGTCGGCCGCGCGGAGGGCTCCGGAACGGACACCTCGTTCCGCCTCAACATGCTCGGGAGCGCCGACGCCTCGATGGAGGGCGTCGACACCCGTAAGGGGCAGAACCAGCAGGTTGCGACGGTCGTCCAGCAGAACTCGGGCGCCATCGCATACATGGCTCTCGCCTTCACCGGCCCGCAGGTCCTACCCATCGGTATCGAATTCGAGGGCACGCTCTACGAGCCCGACAAGGACGCCGAACACACCATCTTCGACAGCGACTACCCGCTGAACCGCGACCTCCACCAGTACACGACCATCACGGAGGACACGCCGAGCGGGACGGACATGCGCGAGGCCGCCTTCATCAACATGTTCCTCACGACGTTCGGTCAGAAGCTCTTCGTCGAGGACAACAACTACATCCCGCTTCCGACGAAGGACATCGAGTCCCAGAAGAGCAAGCTTCCGAGCCAAGCGTAACGCGACTCGGACGCGGTAGCGGTTCCTGAACCTCGTTCTTTCCATTCATCGACGCTCCAATCATGAACGTACTTCCAAACTCCGACGGTGCCGGCCTCCGAGCGGCGGCTCGGCGAGGGCTCCGGCGCGGTCGCGACTTCGTCGACGAGACGCCGCCTGACGCGCTCGTCACGGTCACGGTCGCGGCGGTGTCGCTCCTCGCGGCGTTCGCGGGCTTTCTGGCCGTCTCCTCGCTGACGGCTATCCCGTTCGCGGTGTTCCTCGTCGCGACGGGCTACGGCTGGCTCAGACACCAAGAATTGACAGCGCGCGTGCTCACGCTGACGACGACGGTCTCGACCATCCTCGTCCTCGGGCTCATTCTCGTCTTCATCTTCGCGGAGGCGTGGCCGACCGTGCAGTACGCGACCGTGAACGTCTTCGGCGTGCCGATTCCGGGCCTGCGACTCTTCATCGAGACGCGCTGGAGTCCGGTGACGCCGCCGATTCAGTACTCGCTCGTCCCGATGATTCACGGGACGGTGCTCGTCACAATCATCGCGACGGCGGTCGCCGCCCCGCTGGGCGTGGCCGCGGCGCTCTTCCTCAGCGAAATCGCCCCGCGGACCGTCCGCGAACTCGTCAAACCGGGGGTCGAGATTCTGGCGGGCATCCCTTCCATCGTCTACGGTTTCATCGGCTTTACCATCCTCAGCCCGTGGGCGGCCGACCAGTTCGACATCGTCGGGCAGGGCACGTACCTGTTCGTCGGCATCGTCGTCGGCCTGATGGCGCTCCCGACGGTCGTCTCGGTCGCCGAAGACGCGCTCAACAGCGTCCCCGAGTCGATGAAAAGCGGGTCGCTCGCTCTCGGCACGACCGACTGGCAGACGATGACCTCCATCACGTTGCCGGCGGCGTTCTCGGGCGTCTCGGCCGCGGTCCTCCTCGGCGTGGGCCGCGCCATCGGCGAGACGATGGCGGCCACCGTGATGCTCCGCGGCAGTCCGGGCCTCACGAAGCCGCTGTACAACGTCTTCTACGGTAACGCCACGCTCACGTCGCTCATCGCGGCGAACTACGGCGACGCCGACGGCCTCCAGCTCTCGGCGCTGTTCGTCGCGGGCGTCATCCTGTTCGTCACGGTGCTGTTCCTCAGCATCGGCTCGCAGTACATCGAGGCGCGCATGCGCCGGAAGCTCGGAGGTGCCGAATAATGGCGGGCGCGACCGACACCGCGCTCGTCAGCGAGGACACCTCCGAAACAGAAGCGGTCGCCGCCGGCGCGGTGGGACTGGCGGCGGTGCTGTTCGCCCTCTCGCTCGCGTCGGTGTTCGAACTCGTGACCATCACCGACCCCGTCGCGGGCGTGCCGATGGTCGCGCTCCTCGGCGGATTGTTGGTCGTTCTCGGCTTCGCCGTCGTCACCTTCGGCGTCGGCTCCCGACTCGGCTACGTCGCCACCGACCCCAGACCGACCGCCGGACTTCTCGCCTCCGGGACGTTCGGCCTCATCTGGTTCGTCGTCGGCGGACTGGTCGCCTCGCAGACGCTCGGGCTCGGGACGGCCGGGTGGGTCGTCGCGTCGCTCGTCACCGGCGGGGCCGCGTTCGCGGTGAGCGCGCTCCCCCGCGAGGACATCGGCTCGACGCTCCCCGCCGGCGCGCTGGCCGTCTTCGCCGGCGTCGTCTTCCTCACCGGCGTCATCGGCCCATCGTGGCTCTGGGACCTCGGCTGGGAACAGCAGGCGTCGTTCAACGCCGAGTTCACGATTCCGGTCCTGACGGCGTTCTGTTCCCTGCTCGTCGGCTGGGCCGCCGCGAAGGCCTACGGCGGGTTCGGTGCGCGCGGCCGCCACATCGGCGCGTACGTCCTCGTCTACCTGAACGCCATCTCCATCATCGCGCTGCTGTTCCTCCTCGTCGCGTTCACGGTCCTGAAGGGCCTGCCGGGGCTGTTCAAGGGCCTCGCGTTCGGCGCGGGTGCGGGTCCCGAAGTGACGCTCGTCGGCGTGACCTTCTCGCTTCCCGTCTCGTGGCCGTTCGTGATGAACGGCGTCGCGCTCCTCAACGACGTGAACGGCGTCCTTCCGGCTATCGTGGGCACGATTTGGCTCGTCGTCGGCGCGGTGCTGTTCGCCGTTCCCCTCGGTATCGGCGCGGCAGTCTTCATCACCGAGTACGCTGACCGCGGGCGCTTCACGCAGGTCGTCGAAATCGCAACTAACGGTCTGTGGAGCACTCCCAGCATCGTCTTCGGGCTGTTCGGACTGACGTTCCTCGTCCCTCGGCTCGGCAACCAGAAGTCGCTGCTCGCGGGGATGCTCACGCTCGGCTTCATGCTCTTGCCCCTCGTCGTCATCACGAGTCGGGAGTCGATGCTGGCGGTCCCCGACGAGTACCGCGACGCGAGCGCGGCCCTCGGCGTCACGAAGTGGCAGACCGTTCGGAGCATCGTCCTCCCGGCGGCGCTCCCGGGCATCGTCACGGGTATCATCCTCGGGGTCGGCCGCATCGCCGGCGAGACCGCGCCGATTCTCCTGACCATGTCGGGGGGCGTCGCCCCGCCGGGCAGCCAGACGGTCGACGTGCTCGGCGGCTTCCAGCTCCAGTACGCGCCGCCGTTCGTCACCAACCCCGAACTGATGCAGGCGACCTCGGCGCTTCCGTATCAGCTCTACTCGCTTATCACCGCGGGCGTCGGGCAGTCGTCGAACATCGGCGCTATCGACGAGTTCCGGTGGGCGACGGCGCTCATCCTGCTCGTGGTCGTCTTGGGCTTCTACGCGGTCGGCATCGCGACGCGGTACTACTTCCGGAGTAAATTGCAGCACGAGTAACCATGAGTGAAACTAGACAGACGACGGACGACGGACAGACGACGGACAGCGAACTCGCCGGCGGCGCGAGCGCGAGCCCCGGCACCGACCAGCCGCTCGAAGTCACGAGCGGTGAGACGCGCGAGCGGACCCGCGAGGAGTGGGTCGAACACGAGTTCGAGGGCGACGCGAAGCTCTCGGTCTCCGACCTCGACGTCTACTACGGCGACGACCACGCGCTGAATGGCGTCTCCATGGAGATTCCCGAAAACAGCGTCACGGCGCTCATCGGCCCTTCGGGCTGCGGGAAATCGACGTTTCTGCGGTGTCTCAACCGGATGAACGACCGCATCAAGGCCGCGCGCATCGACGGCTCGGTCCGGCTCGAAGGCGAGGAGATCTACCAGGAGGGCATCAACCTCGTGGAACTGCGCAAGCGCGTCGGTATGGTGTTCCAGTCACCGAACCCGTTCCCGAAGAGCATCGCGGACAACATCTCATACGGGCCGCGGAAACACGGCGACCTCGACACTGGCCTGCTCGCCAACCTGCTCGGCCGGAGCGACGACGACGCGGTCGATGAACTCGTCGAACGCTCCCTGCGGCAGGCGGCGCTGTGGGACGAGGTGCAGGACCGCCTCGACGACAACGCGCTCGGGCTCTCCGGCGGCCAGCAACAGCGGCTCTGCATCGCCCGCGCGTTGGCGACCGACCCCGAGGTGCTCCTCATGGACGAGCCCGCGTCGGCGCTCGACCCCATCGCGACCTCGAAAATCGAGGACCTCGTCCACGACCTCGCGGAGGAGTACACGGTTGTCATCGTCACCCACAACATGCAGCAGGCGGCGCGCATCTCGGACCAGACGGCGGTGTTCCTCACCGGCGGCAAACTCGTCGAGTACGGCGACACCGACCAGGTGTTCGAGGACCCCCAGAGCCAGCGCGTCGAGGACTACATCAGCGGCAAGTTCGGGTAACGGTCGGGTTCGACCCCGAGCCGACGCCGACCCATGCCGAGCGTCCCCGCGCTGACGACGCCGACTTCGACTTCCCGACGTGGCGACGGTTCTCGACGACCTGCGGCCGTCGAAGCCGGACAGTCGGCGGCGACGCTCGCTTTTCGTCAGTCGAATCACCCGCCGAGTCGGGGGCGGCGTCACCGCGGAACTGGCACGCAGACAACACGATTTCAGACACGCCAACACAATGGAGACACGCAAGATACAGCAGGTCAGCAACGGGACGTTCACCGTCTCGCTCCCCAGAGAGTGGGCGGACGGCGAGGGCATCACCGCCGGTACCGTCGTCGACCTCCACACGCACCTCGACGGGATGCTCGTCATACAGGCACCCGAGTGCGAGGACGACGCGTCGATGCAGTTCACGGTGACCGTCGACGGCGGGGACGGGGACGGGGGCGGCGGGGACGGCGGAGACGATTCCGCCGGTGACGGTCTCGAACAGACGCTCCGGGCGGCCTACGCCGCCGGGTCGAAACAGGTCGTCGTCGAGGCCGACGGGACGTTCGACGCCGCACAGCGACAGGCCGTCAGACGGGTCGCCCGCAACCTCGTCGGCGTGACCATCACGGAGGAGTCGGACGCGTCCGTCACGGTTCGGAACGTCCTCGACGCGAACGAGGTCTCCATCCGCCAGTCGGTCCGACAGCTCCAGTTCGTCGCCGTCTCGATGCACCGCGACGCGACCGCCGCGCTCACCGGTGCCGCCCCGCTCGACGGGTTCGCGGAGCGCGACGACCGCGCCGACCGCCTCTTTGCGATGGTCGACCGGCACTTCACCCGCGGGCTCGACCGCCTCGACGAGGTGGACGCCCTCGGCGAGACGCGCCCGGAGCTGTTCCGCCTCCACACCGCGGCCCGCGAGTTAGAGCGCGTGGCCGACCAGGCCGAGCGAATCGCCGCCGTCGCGTCGGCGGTCCCCGACCCGCTGCCCCCCGCGGTCGCCGACGAGGTGTCCGAACTCGCCGAGGTCGTCCCCGAGGCGCTCGACGACGCGGTGCAGGTCGCGCTCGACGGCGAGGACCCCGACGCGGCGCGGGAGGCGCTGTCGGCGCGGGACCGGGTCCGCGAGGGCGTCGGGAAGGTCGAGCGACGGCTGTTTGAGGAGGCGGACCCGGACGTCGACGTTGACCACCGATTCGCCCACGCGCTCCACGCGCTCGAACGGACGGCCGAACACGTCGGCAACGTCGCTGAGGTCGGTCTCCGGACCGCGGTCCGTACGCACAACATGGACGAGCGACCGACCCGCGAGAACGGGAGCGAAAGCGAGTCCGCGGAACACTCCCAGCGCGCTTGACGGTTCAGTGTCCAATCCACGGGACGATTCGGGGCGGCCGCGGGAAAGAGCGCGCCTAGTCCTCCCGCGGCGGGACGAGATTCGTCAGGACGCGGTCACCGAACAGGACGACGAGCGCCGCGCCGACGAGGTTAAACAGGAGGTCGAGCGCGGTATCGGTTCGGCCGTAGGAGACGAGCACGGGGTCGATGCCGAGCGCGTCGGCTCCGCGGTGGATGGCGTACTCCGCGAGTTCCCAGAGCACGCCGGCGCAGACGACAACCGCGAGCACGCGGGTCGCGGGGTCGCGGCCGCCGCGACGCGACAGCACGTGGACGACCCCGCCGAGAATCGTCGCGGAGTGGGTGTGAGTGAGATGGTCCCACCACCACACGTCGTCGTAAGGACCGAGCATCCCGGCCGAGTGGGTCAGCATGGCCGACTCGACGTAGACGCGCTGCCACGGGCGGAACTCGACGCCGACCAGTCGCTCGAAGGCCTCGGGGAGGTACGTGCCCGCGAGCGCGAACGCGGCGTTCACCATCGCCGCGGGGTTGCGGCGGCGGAGTCCGGTCAGAAACACGACGACGATTGCGTATCTGATTCCGTCGTCCGGTCGCCGCCGTCCCGTCGAATCGCTCGTTTCGGTCACGGTCGTTCTCATCGGGACTGTCGTCGGGGTTAAAGAAAAACATTGACACAATATCGGAGATGGCTGATTGGGATTAGACTAAATAGTGTATCGTGTCAGCCTACACATATGAGTGATAAGAGAGATTGTTCAATAGATGGTGTCGAAAAGATGTATGATAAATACGTCGAGCAGTTTCCGGAGTTAAACTTAATTGATATAGGTGGTCCAACAGGCCTACCACTCAAAGACGCGGTCTCTGTCAAGAGTGGTACTGTGGTTCTATTGAACGAATCTGAACTAGACTCTAAATGTATGTTAACCTCTTCTGAGACAAACCTCGAAATCGAAGACCTTTCCGACGAAGCAATCTTCCAATTACCAAAGAATTTAACGAATATACAGAAGGTACAAATCACATCTGACCACTACGGCTTTTGGAGGTATACATTGGAATGTGCTTATGAACATAACTTCAGCGAGTTCCCAATCACAGAAGAGGTCATCAAGCAGTACGAAACTATACTCAGTACATCACAAAGCCTGTTAGTTGAGACGTCTGCTTGCTGAAGATGTGTCCAAGCAACCACAGCAAGCAGACGATGAAATCCACGAGGACCAGCTCCTTAACTTCCTCGTCAACTCTCTTGACGAGGAAGTTGCTCTC
The DNA here is from genome assembly GCF_000025685.1 of Haloferax volcanii DS2. Classification (GTDB taxonomy): domain Archaea; phylum Halobacteriota; class Halobacteria; order Halobacteriales; family Haloferacaceae; genus Haloferax; species Haloferax volcanii. The sequence continues at coordinate 490,967 of NC_013966.1, forward strand.
TCACTCGCTGAAAACGCTGAACTCGATGCTGAAGACATCTACGAGGTCCTCGTCGGCGCCTGCGCCGACGGGACCTCGGTCTCAACGCTCTGTGAGAGAAGCGAAGATGCACCACACGAAAATTCGGTTCTCTACCATCTCCGCACCAAATTTGACCTTGAGACGCTCGAACAGGTTGGAAACACGCTCCTCCAGAAGGACATTCTCAACGTCCTTCCCCAGCAGGTGGAGGTCTGCGCAGACCTCCACCTGCGGCCCTACTACGGCGACGAAGACGATACAGACGGCCTGTATCACTCACAAGCGAAGCGTGGAACCACCGCGTTCCACGCGTACGCGACACTGTACGCACGCGTGAAGAACAAACGCTACACGCTGGCGGTGCGCCGTCTCGAAGACGGCGACACCGCCAGCAGTGTCCTCGCAGAGTTCCTCGGTATTCTCGACGGCCTTGACCTCGGTGTCAAGGCCGTCTATCTTGACCGCGAATTCTACGACAGCAAGTGTTTGACGCTGCTTCAGGCGCACAACCACGCCTACGTCATGCCGATCGTCCGCTGGGGACGGGCGATCAAGTGAGAACTCTCGGAAGGGTGGAGTCGCGTGATTCAGCACAGTCTGACGGCGAAACTCGACGGTCACAGCTGGACCGTCGAGTTTCCCGTCTACATCGACTGTACCTACCAGAACGGACGGTACGACGAACATGGGGTGGCGCGTCACGGCTACGCCGCTGACGCGCCGTTCATCAACTCACCACGAGACGCTCGATACCACTACGCGAAACGCTTCGGTATCGAGGCGAGCTATCGACTCTCCGAGCAAAGTATCGCGACGACCTCGACACAAAATCCGGTCGTACGGCTGTTGTACGTCGTGGTGAGCCTGCTGTTACAGAACGTCTGGCGGTATTTGCACTGGGAGTACGTGGCGACGCCCCGCCGTGGGGGGCGTCGCCTCTGGGAGTGGTCGTTCAAGGAGTTCATCAATATGGTCCGTCGAGCAGCGTGGACGGCCCTCGCGACGCGTCGGGCCGTCCCCGCGAACCGGCCACCGGACGACCGGTTCCACCGGTAACTCCCGACCGGGCTAGCCAACGGTGGGAGTGGCGACGCTGTCGCGTCGGCGGCAGCCGCCGCCGACAGCGACGGCTCTCCGCCGATCCGTCCATGATTCTCTCGTCGAAACCGCCAGTCCAACCGCTCGGTCACAGAACTCATGCTTCAGAAACAGCTAGCCGAGGACGCTTTGTGAAGTACTGATACTCTCACTATTATTGGGCGATGCTGGCCCATTTCCAACGTCCAACCACGTCATTGCGAGCTACGTCGCATATCCGGTTTTAGAAGGAATTGCCAAGCGGTACTGCCATGAGTACATTCACGAGAACGGAACTGTGAAAGAAGGTAAGTCAATCCACACTTACGATCCAGTAGTTAGAGCCGGGGAACAAGTGAACAATATTGGTTGGATTCTAAGTCATATTGAGAATGTGGCTGGATCACCAGAACTCAAAGAAGAAATGCGCCAGATGAGGATTCAGGTTGCAGATTTCTATAGCTGTGGCGAAAATCAAGTCTACGGAACAATAGCTGGCTATCGAAATACATGGCTACATGGAGAAGAAGTCGCAATCGCAGAATATGGTACACTCATGAACTATATATCGCTCTTACTGTGGGCGATGATGTTTGAGAAATAATTTAATTGCTTTTGAACTTCTTATTTCATCGGGGATATCTCTTCTAGCGCGTCCATCACGCGGTCGACCTTCTCCACGTCGGCGTTGTAGCCCATGTGACCGACCCGGAGGATATCGTCTGCGAGGCCGGCGAGCCCGGTCGCGAGGACGATGTCGTGTTCCGATTCGAGTTCGGCTTGGACGCGTTTCGCCTCGCCGGGGAGGTGGAACGCCGTCACCGTCGGAGAACTGCGCTCGGCGTCGGGATAGATATCGAGTCCGAGGCCGGCTCCGCGCTCGCGGCAGTGCGCGGCGGCCTCCTCGTGGCGCTCGTAGACGGCGTCGAGCCCTTCTTCGAGGAGCATCGACAGCGACTCGTCGAGGGCGGCGACGTTCGCGCCGAGGTGGGTGTACGGGAAGCCCTCGCTGGTGTCGCGCCACGGGAGGAGGTTCGTGTAGAGCGAGTCGGGGTCGCGCTCCTCGACGGCCTCCCACGCGCGGTCGCTGACGGCGGCCGTCGTCAGCCCCGGCGGCGAGCTAAACGCCTTCTGGGACGCGCCGAGGTTGATGTCGATGTGCTCGCTCGGGACGGGCGCGCCGCCGAGCGAGGAGACGGCGTCGACGATGGTCAGCACGCCGTGGTCGGAGAGCAGTTCGAGCACCGGCGCGATGTCGTTGAGCGTGCCCGTCGGCGTCTCGCAGTGGACCATCGTGGCGACAGCGAACTCGCCGTCGTCGAGCGCCGCTTCGACGCCAGCGAGGTCGAGCGGGTCGGTGTAGTCGGCACCGACGAGGGTCGGCTCGCCGCCGTAGCTCTCGACGAAGTCGGCGAAGCCGTCGCCGTAGAGGCCGTTCGAGATGCAGAGCACGTCGTCGCCGGGGGCGACCGTGGAGGCGATGGCGGCTTCGAGGCCGAGGATGCCCTCGCCGCCCATGACGACCACGTCGTCGTCGGTGTCGTAGACGCGCCCGAGTTTCTCGCAGACCTCGTCGTAGGTGTCGAAGAAGGACTGCTCGATGTCGGGGTTCGGCATCGGCTCGCTCAGCCGGTCGCGGACCCGCGGCGGGACGGCCGTGGGGCCGGGTGTCATCAGCATGAATCCCCGTTACGGACAGAGCGTCTTAGCAGTACGGCATCCGTGGCGAGCGTCCGACCGCGTCGGCAGCGATAACCGACCGGCAGCCGGCGAACGTGACCGCCCGCGCCGGCGGCGGACGGGAAGGCACAAAAGCGCCCTCGCCGTCAGCCACGTGTATGGGCAAACTCTCACCTGCGGACCTCGACCGCTACGTCTTCTCGCGGACGGGGGCCCCCAACGACGACTTGCTCGTCGGGGCCGGCTACGGCGAGGACGCCGCCGCCGTCGCCACCGGCGAGGGGACGATGGTCGTCAGCACCGACCCCATCTCGCTCGCCGCCGAGCGCATCGGCACCCTCGGCGTTGCCATCGCCAGCAACGACGTGGCCGCCTGCGGGGGCGTCCCCGAGTGGCTCGTGAGCACCGTCCTCCTCCCCGAACTGGACGTTGACCTCCTCGACGACATCACGGCCCAACTCGACGCGGAGGCCGAACGACTCGGCATCAGCATCGTCGGCGGCCACACCGAGACGGTCGCCGGGCTCTCCCGACCGCTCCTCTCGCTCACCTGCATGGGTCCGACCGACCGCTACGTCCCGACGAGCGGTGCGGAACCCGGCGATGCGGTGATTCTCACCAAGGGAGCCGGCGTCGAAGGGACGGCCGTCCTCGCCACCGACTTCCGCGCCGACCTCGACGCGGCGAGCGTCGAACCCGCGGCCACCGACCGCGCCGCGGGCTTCTTCGACGACATCAGCGTCCTCCCCGAGTCGGCGGTGCTCGCGCCCGCCGCGACCGCGATGCACGACCCGACCGAGGGCGGCGTCCTCAACGGACTGGTCGAACTCGCCTGCGCCTCGGGCGTCCGAATCGAGGTCGACGGCGACGACGTGCCCGTCCGCCCCGAGACGCGGGCGCTCTGCGAGGCGATGGGCGTCGACCCGATGCGGATTCTCGGCTCCGGCGCGCTCCTCGCGGCGGTCCCCGAAGGCGAGGCCGACGACGCGCTCGCCGCTCTCGAACGCGAGGGTATCGAGGCGACGGTGGTCGGAACCGTCGAAGCGGCGGGCGACGGCGCGGGTTCGAACGCGGACGCGGACTCGACCGCGCCGGCCGCGGGCGTCGTCTACGACGGGACGCACTACGCCGACGGCGTCGAAGACGACATGTACGACCTCTGGAACTGAGGCGAACGCGAGCCGGCGACCCGCGCCGTCGGCGGCGACCCGACCCGGCTCGACCCAACACGACTTTGACTACTGAAATCTCACTTGGAGATATGACTGCTGAACGTCCGTCTCGACTCGCGAGCGACCCGCCGGGAGCGCCGAAATCGACCCGGACCGCGGTGGTCGAATGAGAGGCGTCGTCGTCGCCGGCACGGCCTCCGGCGTCGGGAAGACCGTCACGACGCTCGCGGTGTGCCGCGCGCTCGAACGCGAGGGCTACGCGGTCCAACCGGCCAAGGCCGGCCCCGACTTCATCGACCCATCACACCACGCGGCAATCGTCGGGAAACCGTCGCGGACGCTCGACCCGTGGCTCGAAGGCGACGACGGCATGCGCCGGACCTACGCCCGCGGCGAGGGCGACATCTGCGTCGTCGAGGGCATGATGGGCCTCTACGACGGCGACACGTCGACGGCTCGGGTCGCCGCCCTCCTCGACCTCCCCGTGGTCCTCGTCGCGGACGCGAGAGCCGGGATGCAGAGCGTCGCGGCGACGGCCTACGGCTTCCGGACCTACGCGGACCGGATGGGAATCGACGCCGACGTGGCCGGCGTCATCGCCTCCCGCGCTCACGGCGGCCGCCACGCCGAGGGCATCCGCGACGCGCTCCCCGAAGAACTGCCGTACCTCGGTCGAATCCCGCCGAGCGACGACCTCGAAATCCCGGAGCGCCACCTCGGCCTCTACCTCGGCGACGAGGCCCCGCTGTCCGACGAGGCGCTCGACGCCGCGGCCGACGGGATTCGCGCCGACGCGCTCGCTGAAGTGGCGCGGGAACCCGACTGGGACGCCGAGGAGGTCGAATCGGGCACGCGAGCCGAGCCAGTCCAAGCTACGGATTCGGACCGCCCGACGATCGCCGTCGCCCGCGACGAGGCGTTCTGTTTCGTCTACCCCTCGACGCTGGCGCGATTAGAATCGCTCGGCACCGTCTCGTACTTCTCGCCGGTCGCCGGCGACGACCTCCCGGACTGCGACGGCGTCTACCTCCCCGGCGGCTACCCCGAGCGGTTCGCCGCGGACCTCGCGTCATCACCGACGCTTTCGGAGCTTGCCGACCGCGCCGCCGACGGCCTGCCGGTGTTCGGCGAGTGCGGCGGTCTGATGGCGCTCACCGAATCGCTGACGACGACCGACGGCGACACCCACGAGATGGCCGGCATCCTCCCCGCCGACGTGACGATGCAGGAGCGCTATCAGGCGCTCGACCACGTAGAACTCCGCGCGACCGACGGGACGCTGACCGCCGACGCGGGCGAGACGCTCCGCGGCCACGAGTTCCACTACTCGTCGGCGGACCCGGCGACGGACGCCCGGTTCGCCTTCGACGTGGAGCGCGGGACCGGCATCGACGGCCGCGAGGGACTCACCGAGTACCGAACCCTCGGCACCTACGCGCACGTCCACCCCGAAAGCGGGGCGTTCGACCGCTTCGTCTCGCGACTGACGGACTGACCGCGGCGAGGGCGCGACACGCACCGACCGACGACCGACCCCGACTGCGACACCGACTTCGAACCCACAACGATGACCGACGCACCCGACGGAACCCCCGAGACAGGCGACGAGACCACCCCCGACTCGGTTCGGGCGAACACCCCCGGCCGCGGCGTCCGCCCCGAGGCGGCCGCCATCGAACCCGCCGCGCCCGACGACTTCGGCCTCGTGCAGGTGTGGTGGGGCGACGGCAAGGGCAAGACCACGGCCGCGATGGGCATGGGCTTTCGCGCCGCCGGCCACGGCTACCGCGTCCACATGCTCCAGTTTCTGAAGGGCGGCGCGGACTCCGTCGAGGCCGTCCGCGGGGAGTACAACGCCATCGCGGCGATGCCCGGGATCTCCTTCGAGAACCTCGGCCACTACGGCTGGGCTGGGATGGCCGACGGCAGCGACGACGAAGACCACGAGGCGCAGGTCGCCGCCGGCCTCAACCGGGCGCGCGAACTCGTCGACGCCGCGGCCGACGCCGACCTCTCGAAGCCGCTCGACCTCGACGGCCCGCCGGAGGACGGCGTCCACTTCCTCATCATCGACGAACTCCTCTACGCCGTGGCGATGGGACTGCTCGACGAGGCCGACGTGCTCGACCTCGTGGAGCGCAAGCCCGAGAGCCTCGAACTCGTGTTGACCGGGAGCCACGACGAACCGACCTACCTCTCCGACGCCGCGGACCTCGTGACCAACGTCCGAAAGGAGAAACACCCCATCGACGCCGGCCAGCGCGCGAGAAAAGGAACCGAGTACTGAGAGCGTCGGCCAACCCGGCCTCGGGTCGACGGCTCAGAGCCCCCGGGCGATGTCCAGCGCCTCGTCGGTCGGCACCGGTTCGTCCAGCGACCGCAGCGTCTCGACGAGCGCCGCGACCCGCGATTCGTCGGGGTCGTCGTCGCCGGCGCGCTCCAAGAGCCGCCGGGCCGCGCCGGTCCCGCTCTGCGGGCCGAAGTAGAGCGTCCGCGACCCGCCGAAGACGGCCGGGTCGAACGGCTCGAACGTCGCCGGGTCGTCGAGCATCGCCGCCGTGTGGAGGCCGGACTCGTGGGAGAACACGTCCGCGCCGAGCACCGATTTCTCCGCCGGCACCGACTCGTCGAGCGCCGTCAACACGTCGTTCGCCCGGGGGATGAGCGTCGAGGGGTCGAGCGCGGGGCGGTTCACGGCGCGGCTCGTCTCGGCCGCGACGACGAACTCCTCAACGGGGACGTTTCCGGCGCGCTCGCCGATGCCGGCGACCGACACGTCCACCTTCTGCACGTCGTGGGCGACCGCGGTGAGCGCGTTGGCCGTCGCGACGCCGAGGTCGTCGTGGAAGTGGACGCCGAGGCGGGTCGGGTCGGTGTCGAGGTCGTGGAGGAACGACGACACCTCGAACGGCGTCTTCGAGCCCACGGTGTCCGCGATAGTGAGGTACGTCGCGTCTATCGAGTCGAACAGGTTATCGAGGAACGCGGGGTCGGTCCGGAAGCCGTCCATCGCGGTGAAGTGGACTTCCAGCCCGGTCGCGGTCGCGGAATCGACCGTCTCACCGACGAGCGAGCGCAACTCGTCCGCGTCCTTCCCGAGCAGTTCGGTCCGCTGTCGCTCGCTGGTCGGCGCGAACACGTCGATGACGTCGACGCCGGCGTCGACCGCGGCCTCGACGTCCTTCGGGACGGCCCGGGCGATGCCCGTCAGTTTCGTCTCCACGTCGACCGCGTCGCAGACCTCGCCGGTCTGTGCGCCCGCGATGGGGAAGCCGACCTGCACGTAGTCGACGCCGAGGTCGTCGAGGGCGCGGACGGCCGCGACTTTCTGTCCCGTCGTGTAGGACGCCCCGGGGCGCTGCTCGCCCTCGCGGCAGGTCACGTCGAGGAGGACCGGCTCCGCGGCGGCCACTCAGACCCCTCCCGCGCGCCGAAGCGCGTCGATGTCGGCGTCGTCGTAGCCGAGCGACGAGAGGATGGCCTCGGTGTGCTCGCCGAGCTTCGGCGGGTCGGTCGAGTCGGGGCGGTCGAAGCCGCTGGCGACGACGGGGAACCGCGGGACGCTGACCGACCGCAACGTTCCCTCCGCAGTTTCGACCTCGGTGAAGAAGTCGGTCGCCCGCAGGTGTGGGTCGGTCGCGACCTCGTCCATCGAGTTCACCTTGGCGACGGGGACGCCGACCTCGCGCAGCCCGGCGACGAGGTCGGCGGCGGGGAGCGTCTCGCACTCGGCGCGGAGCAGGTCCATGAGTTCGTCGAGGTTCTCCCGGCGGTCCGGGAGCGTGGCGAACCGCTCGTCCTCGTGGAGGTCGAGGCCGAGCGCCTCGCAGAGCGCGGTCCACTGGCGCTCGCCGGAGGGGCCGATGAACACCCACTCGTCGTCGGCCGTCTCGAACACGTCGTAGGGTGCCCAGTTGGGGTGCGACGCGCCCATCGGCCCCGGCACGTCGTCGTAGGCCTCGGTGTACGCGAGCCAGTAGCCCATCATCGAGACGGTGGACTCGAACAGCGGTGCGGTCACCTTCGACCCCTCTCCGGTCCGGTCGCGGCGGTAGAGCGCCCCGAGGACCGCTATCGCGCCGTAGAACGACGCGGCCATGTCGGCGATGCTCGTGCCCGACCGGACCGGGGGTATCCCCTCGTGGCCGGTGACGCTCATCAGCCCCGACAGCGCCTCCGCGATGGGGTCGAGCGCGGGGTACGACTCGTAGGGGCCGGGATTGAACCCCTTGATGGAGCAGTAGACGAGGCCCGGATGCGTCTCTTTCAACTGCTCGTAGCCGATGCCGAGCCGTTCGGCGGTTCCCGGCGCGTAGTTCTCGACGACCACGTCGGTCTCGTCGAGCAGGTCGAAGAACGCGTCGAGTGCCGCGTCGGACTTGAGGTCGAGCGTGAGGCTCCGCTTGTCCCGGTTGACGTAGTTGAACGAGCTGTTTCCGACCGGCGACGACCCGCGGATGAGGTCGCCGCCCTCCGGGTGTTCGACCTTGATGACGTCCGCACCGAGGTCGGCGAGGAGCATCGAACAGAACGGCCCGGCGATGATATGGCCGAGTTCGAGCACGCGCACGCCGTCGAGCGGGAGTCCTCGCGTCGCCGACGCGGTCGCGCCCGCGGCAGTCTCGGTACTCTCGGCGCGCTCGGCGCTGTCGCCGCTCATGGAGTGACGCCCCCCGTCCCCGCGGGCGACGACGAGCGCTCGCCGGCGCGTTCAGACCCGAAGAGTATCGTCTCGCCGTCCTCGCCGAAGACGAACGCGTCGGCGAGGTCGAACGACACGTCGAGGCGGTCGCCCGCGACCGCGTCGTCGACGGCGTCGCTGACCACGTCGAAGGGGGTGCCGTCTTCGAGGCGGCCGTGGACCACGGACTCGGTGCCGAGCGTCTCGACGACCTCCACGTCGACCGAGAGCCGACACGCCCCGGCGGAGCCGACATCGAGGTACTGCGGCCTGATGCCGAGTCTGACGCGGCCGGCGGTCGGGGCGTCGACGCCGGCCGGGAGCGAAAGCTCGAACCCGGGACCGACGAGCACGGTCTCGCCGTCGCGGTGCTCGACCGCGCAGTCGACGACGTTGGTCGAGGGCATGCCGATGAACTGCGCGACGTACTCCGAGTTCGGGTAGTCGAACAGCTGTTTCGGCGGGTCGACCTGCGCGAGTTCGCCGTCGCGCAGGAGGACCACCTGGTCGCTCATCGTCATCGCCTCGGTCTGGTCGTGAGTGACGTAGACGACGGTCGTGTCGAGTTCCTGGTGGAGTCGCTGAATCTCGACGCGGAGGTCGGATTTGAGCTTCGCGTCGAGGTCGGACATCGGCTCGTCCAGAAGCAGCACGTCGGGGTCCTGCACGAACGCGCCGCCGAGGGCGACGCGCTGTTGTTGGCCGCCGGAGAGTTCGGCGGGCATCTTCTCCAACTGCGCCTCGATTTGGAGGACTTCGGCGGCCTCGTCGATGCGCTCGTCGCGTTCGGCCTTCGGGACGCCGTGAATCTTCAGGCCGTAGCCGATGTTCTCGCGGACGGACATGTGCGGGTAGAGCGCGATGGACTGGAACACCATCGAGACGTTGCGCTCCTGCGGCGGGAGGTCGGTCACGTCCTCGTCGCCGAACGAGACGGTGCCCGAGGTGGGCGTCTCCAGCCCGGCCAACATGCGCAGGGTCGTCGTCTTCCCGCAGCCCGAGGGGCCGACGAAGGTCGTAAACGAGCCTTCGGGGATGTCGAGGCTGAGGTCGTCGACGGCGACGTGCGTGTTTCCGAGGGTGCGAAACTCCTTTCTGACGGTGTCGAGGTGGATGCTGGTTGCCATTATTCGAGGCCTCCAACGCTGAAGCCCTGGAGGAGGTATCGTTGCAGGAACAGTGCGATGAGGAACGGCGGAATCGAGATGAGAAGCGAGACGGCCATCGTCTCGCCCCAGCCGATGCTGACGCGGTCCAAGAACAGCGACGCGCCGACGGTGATGGTGTACATCTCGTCGCGGCTCATCACGACGCGCGCCATGGTGAAGTCGTTCCACGCGACGGCGAACGCGAAGATGGCCGCGGAGATGTAGCCGGGCCGGGCGACCGGCAGGACCACGTCTCTGACGGTGCGCCAGCGACTCGCGCCGCGGACCCACGCGGACTCTTCGAGCGCGATGGGGACGGTCTGGAAGTACTGCCACATCAGCCAGATGCAGAACGGCGCGGAGATGGCCGTCAGCGCGAGGGTGAGCGCGAAGTGGCTGTTGAGCAGGCCGAGCGTCGAGAAGACGACGTACAGCGGGATGGCGAGGACGATGGGGCTGAACATGTACGAGAACAGCACCGCCCGCGCCGCCAGCGACTTCCCGGTGAAGTCGAAGCGCGTCAGGCCGTAGCCCGCCGCGACCGCGATAGTCGTCGAGAGGACGGTCGACCCGAGCGTGACGACGAGGCTGTTGACGAAGTACCGGACCGTGTCGGTCGACCCGAGGAGGACGAGGAAGTTCCGGAGCGACGGCTCGGTGGGCAGCAGGTTCACCCGCCCGCCGGCGAACGTCGTCGCCGGCGACTGGATGGCGATGACCACCATCACGTACACCGGGATGATGGTGAACACCGAGATGAGAAGCGCCGTCAGGTAGACGGCGATTCGCTGGAGGCGTTTCTGGGTGTCGTGGGAGACGAGGCCGCGACCGGAGGACGTCGCCATCTCACGCCACCTCCTTTTCGGGGGCGAACGCCCGGAAGTAGACCACCGCGACGCCGGCGAGGAGGAAGAACATGACGCCGGCGAGCGCCGTCGCCATGCCGAAGTTCACCTCGCTGAACGCGAGTTGGTAGACGCGAATCGGGAGCGTCGTCGTCTGCTGGAGCGGGCCGCCGCGGGTCGAGAGGTAGATGATGTCGAACTTGTTGAACATCCAGATGCCCCTGACGAGGAGGATGATGAGAATCGCGCCGCGGAGGTGCGGAAAGGTGATGTCGCGGAACGCCTGCCACGTCGTCGCGCCCTCGACCCGCGCCCGTTCGTAGAGGTCGGGGTCGATGGCCTGCAAGCGCGCGAGCAGGATGAAGAAGGCGAAGCTGGCGAACTTCCAGACGCTCGTGACGACGACCGCCGGCATGGCGAACTCCAGGGTCGAGAAGAACGCGATGGGTTTGTCGATGAGCCCGGCGTCGACGAGGAACTGGTTCAGAATCCCGATGTTGGGGTCGAGGATGAACTTCCACATGAAGATGACAACGAGCGTCGGCAGGAGGTACGGGAAAATCATCAGCGTCCGCAGGGCGTCGCCGCCGCGGATGCGCTGATTGATGACGAGCGCGAGCCCCAGCCCGATGACGAGGCTCAGCCCCGTCGTCGCCACCGCGTAGACGACGCTGTTCCAGAGGAAGCCCCAGAACGCGCCGTTACCGAGGAGTTCGGCGTAGTTGCCGAGGCCGACGAACTCGGGGCTCCGCACCGGCGACGCGAACAGGCTCATCCCGAGCGCGTAGACGATGGGGATGACCCAGACCACGACGAAGAACGCGAGCATCGGGACGAAACACGCCGCCAACAGGAGCGTCGTGCCGTCCACGTCGCGCTCTCGGAGGGCCGACCCGGCGGCTTCCAACCGCGATTTGAGGGCCGTACTCATTGCAACCCGCGGAGTTGCTCGGCCAGCCAGTCGACCGTCTCGTCGGGCGTGAGCCCGCCGACGAGAAGCTGGTCCGCGGCCTGTCCGAAGAGCTGTTCGCTGTACGCGTCGGCCGCGACGATGTTCGGCGCGCCGTCGTCGCCCGTCGCGAGGACGCTCGTGAAGGCGTCCCAGTTGTCGCGGACGAGATTCATCACGTCGGGGTGCTGTTGGATGACCTCGTTTTCGGTCACCTCGGGCGCGTCGAGTTGCTCCCGCGTCGGCGGGAACTGGAACAGCGGCGCGGAGAGCACGAAGTCGAAGAAGCGCGACGAACTCGTGAAGAAGTCGACGAACGCCTGCGCGCCCTCGGTGTTCTGGCCGTCGTTGCGGACGAGGTGACCCTCCATGTACGCCCACCACTTGTCCTGCGCCGCCCCGCTCGGCACGGGGAACGGCATCGGACTGAGGTTCTCGACGAGGTCGGGGCGGTTGGCCTGAATCGTGAGGATGGGGAGGCCGCCGACGCTGGCGATGGCCGCGGCGTTCTCCTGTTGGAGCGCGCCGATGGCGTCGCCCCACGCCCACCCCGAGCCGTTCGGCGAGTGCTCGGCCATCGACTGGACCCACTCGAACGTCTCGACGGCCGCCTGTCGGTTGTCGTCGTCGTCGAGTCTGACCTCGATGCCGTCGGAGGGGCCGCCGTAAATCTCCACGTCGTTCTGCCAGAGGTACTGCGTCATCTGGGTGTCGGCGTTGTTCGTCTGGCCCGACTGGACGACGTAACCCTCCATCGACTCGTTGGCCGACACCTCGCCAGCGGCCTCGACCCACTCGCTCCACGACGCGGGCAACTCCGAGTACACGTCGTTTCGGTACCAGCCCATGAGCGGTTCGACCATCGCGGCCGCGAAGTACGACTCGCCGCCGACGGTGACCGGGTCAGGGAGGTCGTTATCTTGGACGGCCCCCGTGACCGGCGCGAGGACGCCGTCGCGCTGAAGTCGATACGCGTCCGTCGAGGTGTCGAAAAGCAGGTCCGGCGGGTTGCCCGCGGCGACCATCTTCTGCATCTCGGCGTCCGAGGAGGTCCCCTTCGCCGTGTAAATCATCTCGACCGTGTGGTCGGTCTCCTCCTCGAACTCGGCGATGATTTCGTCCATCACGTCCTTCGAGTCGCCGCGGTCCGAGAGGTATCGAATCGGCTCGTTGGAGTCGCCGCCACCGCCGCCGAGACAGCCAGCCGTCGTCACCGCCGCCGCGCTCCCGACCGCCGCGAGGAACGTCCGGCGCGACGACCCGCGCGTTTTCCGCCCGTCTCCACCACGAGAGTGATTCCCATCTATCATGGTAATTGCAAACAATACGTACACCGGTAGAGGCCACGGGAGTAGTGCCTACCCCTGTTGGCTCTTTATACTGGTTTCCGGATATCTGGTGACGTGTTTCAGGTGTACTAGGCGCTTAAAATTCGGAGCGCAGCGTGCGCCGGGGGCCGAGCCGGTCCGGTCGCGGTCAGGTGCTGTCGGGGTTCGCGGGCGTCGTCGCGTCGGCGAGCGCGTCGCTGAGGAGTTTCTTTTCGGCCCGTCGGAGGTGTTCCAACACGGTCGGTCTGCTCACCTCAAACGCCGCCGCGATTTCCTCGACCGTGACGCCCCGCGGCCAGTCGTAGTAGCCGCGTTCGAGCGCGTAGCCGACGACCTCGGCCTGCCGCTTCGAGAGCCGCGTCGAGGGGCCGACGAAGGGTTTCAGCCGCCGGAGTTCGACGGTGCCGAGCGACCGGAGGCCCGAGATGATAGCCTTGAGGTCGGCCCGGCGGAAGACGACCACGTCGAAGACGCGCGAGCGACCGTAGAACTGGCTCATCCGCTGGAGCATCCCATGGTTCTCTCGGATGACGGGGAGCGCGCCGGACGGCCGCTTGGTGATGAGCAGTTGGTCGTCGCCGACGAGTTCGAGGTCGCTGACGGCCTCGCTGGCGGCGAGCCGGTCGGCCATCTCGTCGCGGTGCTCCCCGGCGTCGACGACGAAGCGGATGTCCGTCTCGCCGAGCACCTCGCAGTTCGTCACGACGACCGGCCCGTCGACGAGGTCGCTCACGTGCGACAGCACGTAATCCTCGTTCAGTTCGAGGAGGATGGTCGCGCGAAGCATCGCTATCGAGACCTCCGGCTGTCGGGGCTGGACAGGCGTCCGAGACGGTCCTGTTCGACCACGGCTACCACGCCGATACGTCGCCCGCGGGTAATAGCTGTATCCCGAGGCGGACGACCCGGCGTCCGCGACCCGCGCGGGTCACTCCTCGTCGGGTGACACCGTGATGACGGGAACCGGGGCGCTCCGAACCGTCTGCTCGGCGACGCTCCCGAGGAGAATTCTGTCGACGCCGCTCCGCCCGGTCGTCCCCATGACGACGGCGTGGATGTCGTTACCTTCGACGTACTCCCGAATCGCCTCGCTCGGCGAGCCGTGTTCGATGGTTTCCGCGAGCTTCGTGACGCCGTGTTCGTTCGCCTCCTCGACGACCTTCGAAATCGCCTCGTTCGCGCCGCGCTCGCTCTCCTCGCCGGAGAGCATCGACCGCACGTCGAACCCGAGCGCGGAGTCGTCGACGACCGAGAGGACGTGGACCGTCGCGTCGAGTTCGGCGGCGAGCGCGAGTCCGTGGCTCGTCGCCCGCTTCGTCGAGCGACTCCCGTCGGTCGGGATGAGGATGCGGTCGTAGGGGAACGTCAGCTCCTCGTCGGGCTTCATGCGGGCGGTGAGCACCGGCCGGTCCGACAGGCGGACGACCTTCTCCGTGACGCTCCCGCGAAGCTGTCGCGAGATACCCTCCCGACCGTGGGTCGGCATCACGACGAGGTCGTAGTCGTACTCCTCGGCGTACTCGACGATGGTCGGTGCGGGGTTGCCTTGTACCACGTCCGTCGAGTAATCGACGCCGAGGTTTTGGAGCGTCTCCGCCGCCTCGTCGACGACGCTCTCGCCCTCGCGTTCGAGCGCGTCGACCACGTCGTTCCCGACCACGGTGACGCTGTCGCGGGTCGTGTCGGCGACGAAGAGCAGTCGTATCTCCGCGTCGTCCCAGTGGGCGAGTTCGCTGGCGTGGTGGAGAACCGCGCTCGACGACGTGCTCTCGTAGACGGGCAGGAGGATGCGCTCGTACATGGCTTGTCATACACCCGGTCGCGGGTAAGTCCTTTCGCCGGGCGGCGTTCGCGGACCGCCCGCCGCCGGCGTCACGACCATCGGCGCGCCACACAGTTATCAGACGGCAGTGACAACCGAACGGTGATGGCACCGACGGATGAGTCACCTCGGGGCGGCGAAACGCGGCCGCGACGCAACCGGCGGCACCGACGCCGGCAACGCGACGACGACGAGACCGGGGTCGACGCGTGGCTCGACGCGACGGTCTACTTCGGGCTCGGACAGCACCTGCTTCTGGCGCTGCCGATGCTCTGGGTCGCCTTCATGACCGTCTCGACCCCGGTGGCGGTCACGACCGCGGCCGTCGTCTCGCTGGCGGTCGCCTGTCTCGCCATCGGCGCGCTCCGGTTGGACGCCGTCTCGGTCGGCGCGCCGTGGCACCGAATCGAAGACAACGAAATCGGTCTCGGCCCCGACGCAGGCTACGGTTTTCTCGTCCGTCGGGCGGCCTATCTGAACGCGACGCTCGGCCTCGGGACGTTCCTCGGCGCGCGCGCCGACCTCGCCGGAGCGGGCTTCCTCGGCTCTGTCGTCGTCGCCGGCGGCGTCGCGCTCTGTGCGATGCTCGCGCTCCCCCGACTGCGCGCCGCGCCGGCCCGCACGTCGGCCGCGGCCGCCGGCGTCTACTACGCCGTCTCGCTCCTCGCGGTCGCGACGTTCCCCGGCGTGGCCGGCCTGTTCTCCCTGTCGCCGTCGGTCGCGCTCTGCGTGCTCGCAGTCGCGGTCGCCGCCGCGTCGGACGTGGCGACCGACCGAAAGCGTCGTTGACGGTCTGTCGGCTCCGCGGCCGTCGCACCCCGTCCTCGGTCATCAACTTTTCAACCTCGCGCACCGACTCGTCGGGCATGACACTGATTCCGCGACCGGGATGCCCGCCCGAGGTGGCGCAGCGTGACTGACGCCGCGCTCGCCGACGACGACGTGGCGGCGCTCCGAACGGCGGCCGACACCCTCCGCGGCCGACGCGAGGCGGTCGACGACATCGGCCGCGAGGAGCTTCGGACGCTCGCGTCCGCCGTCCGCGACGTGACGGAGATTCTCGACCGCTACGAGGAGCGGGCGACCGACGACCTCGAAGGCTACGTCGAGTTCCGCGAGGCACTGTCGGACCGGCTGGAGGAGGTCCCCGCCGACGTGCGCCACAGCGACGCCTTCATCGACGCCAACGAGTCGCTCACGACCGGCATCACCTCGTCGCTGTCGGCGTCCGACTTCGAGCAGGCCAGACGCGAACTGGACCCAGCCCGCGAGGAGGCGGCGCTCCTCGACGAACTGGACGAGGCGAGAGACGACTATCGGAGCGCCGGCCGGCGACTGCGGGAGCGCGCGGACGAACTCGACGCGCGAATCGACCGCCTCGAACGCGTGCGGGAACTCGGTGAGGCCGACATCGACGCGCCGGTGGACGAACTCCGCGACCCCATCGAGCGGTACGACGACGCCGTGACCGAGGCGTTCGACCGGTTCCGCGCCGAGTCATCGGCCCGCGAGGTGCTCGCGTGGCTGGCGGCCGCCGAGTCGTACCCGCTGGTCGGGACGCCCAGTCCCCCCGAGCGACTGCGCGAGTACCTCGAAACAGCCGCCATCGGGGACGAGCCGATTCCCACGCTCGTCGAGTACGCCGGCTACTCGCGGTCGAAACTCGCCCACTACGTGGGCGACCCGAAGCGGTTCGCCGCGGCCGTCGGGACGAACAAACGGTTTCTGGAGACGCTCGACGCCGACCCGCTGACCGTCTCGTGGCCGCCGGACCCCGCCGCTGAACTCCGCTGGCGGACGAAAGAACTCGTCGCCGTCGTGAGTCGGTTCGCCGCCGACGAGACGGTCGCCCGCGCCCGGGAGGTCCACGAACTGACGTACGAGGAGTCGTACGACCGCCTCCGCGACGCCGCGGTCGCCCGCGCGGAACTCACCGAAGACCAGCGTGAGCGACTCCAGCGGGGCGTCGTCGAAGAGGAGTTAGCCGACGCCCGCGAGGAGCGCGAGCGGGTCGCTGACTGCCTCGACGCGAATCCGCCGCTGGACGACTGAGCGTCGCCCGGGGCCGCGGCGGCGAGACCGGACGCCCGACGGCGACAAAAAGCACTTACCCGACTCGGCGGAACTCCCGGTAATGCGTCTCCGGAAACTCGCTCTCCTTCTCGCGGTCGTCGGTCTCGTCTGCCTCCCCGCGCCGGTGTACCTACCCGCGCTCGCGGACGCGACATCGCCGCCGCCGAAAGTCTCGAACTCGTACCGGGCCGAGACGGTCTCGCTTGCGAACCAGTCGGACATCGAGACCATCGTCAACCGGCACGGCCGTTCGGTCTCGATTTCGGTACATCAGGTGAGCCAGCGGTACTCGGCCGGCGAGTACCGCGCGCCGAACGAGACCCGCGAGACGCTGGAGGCGGCGATGCGGAACGGGACCGCCCGGACGACGGCGGCCGGCGCGCAAGTCGACCTCCGCGCCATCGCGCGGAACAACACGTACGTCCACGACGCCTACGGCGAGCGCGAGCAGTACTACCGGCTTCGCGTGCGAGAGAACGGCTCGGTCGTCACCGCGCGAAACGCCACGCTCCAGCGTGTTGCGAACTCCACCGTCGAGCGGAGCGCGTACAGCTACGTGAACCTCTCGCCGGCGGCCAGAGAGACGGTCGACAGCATCCTCCGGAACTCCTCGGACGGGGACCCCGGCTACCGGCCGCGGATGAACGACGCCTTCGTGGACCGCCTCCCGGCGCTCGTCGAAAAAGAGGGCACGCGTTACAGCATCACCGCCTACACGCACGTCGACGACTTCGGCTTCGGGGCCGCGTTCGTCGTCGGCCTCGGCGTCGCGGGCGTCGGCGCGGTCCTGATTCTCGTCGGGGGCGCGGTGTACGCTATCGCGTGGTGGCGCGAGTAGCGAGAGAAAAGCGGGGTCGAACCGCGAGACTGCGGCGCGGTTCAGGTCAGTTCAGTTCGCGTCGAGGATTTCGACGTCGAAGATGAGCGTCTCGCCCGCGAGTTCGTGGTTGAAGTCGATGCGGACCACGTCGTCGTCGGTGTGGACGATTTCGCCGAGGCCGCCCTGCTGGGTCTGGACGTACAGGCCCTCCTCGGGCTCGTCACCGAGCACTTCGCGGAGCTGTTCGGTCTCGTGCTCGCGGACGAGGTCCTCGTCGTACTCGCCGTAGGCCTTCTCCGGCGGGATTTCGATGCTCTCCTCGTCGCCGACGGACATGCCGACGAGCGCCTCGTCGAGTCCCTCGATAACGGTTCCCGCGCCGACCTCGACCGCGAGCGGCTCGTAGTCGCGGTCGGGCTGGGCCTCCGCGAGACCCTCTGCCTCGGCCACGTCCTGACGCGACGTGTCGAAAACCGTGCCGTCAGGGAGCGTTCCGACGTATTCGAGCGAAACGGAGTCGCCGGTTTCAATCGTCATACCCCGTACTCGCTGCCGGAGACAGATAAGTGACCGCACTGCCGACGAGTATGTGAGGCAGTTGTCAGTACGTCCACGACCCATCCGCCGGGAACGACGCCGTAGCTTGAACACGGCGGTCCGCGTAGCGCCCGTATGGAGTGGGACGAACGCTACCGGACCGGAACGTATCCGACCGACCCGGAGCCGTCGCCGGCGCTGCGGGCGTACCTCGACGAACTGCCAGACGGCCGCGCGCTCGACGTGGCGGCCGGCAGCGGCCGTAACGCGCTGTTTCTCGCCGCAAACGGCTACCGAGTCGACGCGCTCGACCAGTCGAGCGAGGGGTTGAGCATCATCGACGAGCGCGCCCGGGCCCGCGGATTCACCGACCGCGTGGAGACGATTCGGGCCGACGCGACGACCTACGAGTTCCCCGAGTCGACGTACGACCTCGTCACCATCAGCTACTTCCGGACGCTGGACCGCCTCGCCGACATCAAGGCGGCGCTGAAGCCCGGCGGCGTCCTGTTCTACCAGCACCACCTGCGGGCCGACCCGCCCGCGACGGTGGGGCCGAGCACCGACAGATACCGCTTCGACTCGAACGAACTGCTCCGCGCCTGCCTCGACCTCACGGTGCTGTACTACGACGAATCGACCGAACCGCGCGACGACCGGCAGTCCGCGACGGCGACGATTATCGCGCGGAACACGCGGGGTGGGGCGCAGTCGTACCCGCGGAGTAGAGCTTATAAGTAATAATTCTGATAAAATATGTGCAGCGTGATCTGGGGAGAATCCGCTGTTGTACCGAGATGACAAGAAAAACCGTATGTTGTTTCTAAATCCATTAGACAGAGATCTCCCACATAAATCCGGGTGAGAGACGTATCTAATGTGTCTTAAAAGACAACCCAGAGTAGAGTCACAACGTTTGGAAGTTTGAAATTTTATTGATACGAATTGTCAAAACGAATCCGGGCTGCGACTCCAACTCTGTGTCCGCAATGTGATAGAAATCGTATATTAAATTACTCTTCCCTCGCCAGCCGTATCGGCACCGCAGTGAACCAGTATCACAGCCGGGTTCCTACGAGGAAAGCTTCTTCGAGTCGGGGCGGGACTGAGCAGCGACCCTAACGGGATTGGCCGGTGGCTGATTGGGTTGCGCGTCGAATCACCTCCCGTGGCGGTACGCCAACGCCGCCGCGCCATCACTCGGTCGGCTCCGTCCGTTCGATTTTTATCGCTCGGAGACGGTCACACACGAATGACCGTATTAGATTGGGTCGACGAGCCGCGCATCATCGACACGCACGCCCACCAACCGACCGCGGAGTTCCTCGAAGACGCCGGCGGGGAGATGATGCGGGACGCGGCGAACAGGTTCGGCGCGGAGATGGAGACGTGGAGCTACGAGGAGATGATAGCCGAGTACCGCGAGCACGACATCGGGCGGGCGGTGCTGCTCGGGTGGGACGCCGAGACGAACACCGGGAATCCCCCAGTACCGAACGACTACGTGGCCGAGGTCAGAGACGCACACCCGGAGTTCTTCGTCGGGTTCGGGAGCGTGGACCCGCTGAAAGACGACTGCGTCGAGGAGGCGGTCCGGTGCGTCGAAGACCTCGGTCTCTCGGGGTTCAAGTTCCAGCAAATCGCACAGGGGTTCGACCCGAGCGACGACGAACACAGGGCGCTGTTCGACGCCATCGAGGACCTCGGCGTGCCGGTCGTCTTCCACGGCGGGAACTCCACGCTCGGGGCGTGCTCGCCCGGCGGCCGCGGCCTGAAAATCAAGTACGGCGACCCGATGCTCATCGACGACGTGGCCGCCGAGCACCCGGACCTCCAGATTCTCATCGCCCACCCGGCGTACCCGTGGGAAAAAGAGCAACTCGCCATCTGCCAGCAGAAGGGCAACGTCTACATGGACCTCTCGGGGTGGCTCCCGAAGTACATCGACGAGCAGGTGCTTCACTACGCCAAGACCGTCTTGCAGGACAAGGTGATGTTCGGCACCGACTACCCGATGATTCGACCGGGGCGGTGGTTCGAGTCCTTCGAGGAGCACTTCGACGCCTCCGAGGAGGTGAAGCGAAAACTCCTCTGGGAGAACGCGGAACGGTTCCTCGAGTTATAGACATGTCGGATGCGCTAGTTCAGTAACACTCAATATGTGTTCCGAACGCGTTTTCGTATGGGGATTGGGACAGTCAATATTCAGATACAGTATCGTTGGGACGGGCGATGAAGTACGAGAACCGACAGCTTACCGCGAAGCAACAGGCAATTCTCTATAAAAAGAGAGACAACCCGAACTGGTCTAACACACGTATAGCAACCGCAGTGGGGTGCTCCGATTCACACGTATCAGAGACGTTGCGTAATTACGACCCGGACAAACTCAACGACGATGGAACAATCGCGGTACCCGTTAAATCGGAAAAGGAGTCCGCAGGAGGCAGATTGAAATGGGTGGTCGCGAGTCTATGTGTCCAGTTTTGGGGCATCATGTATGCGTTTGGCGGTCCAAATAGCGGCGCAGTAAGTGGAGACCAAGCAGTACTCGTGTTTCTCTTCGCGTGGATAGTCACGCCGGTCGTAATCTTCGCTGATGCCCAGTTACAACATGCTGAACAGGTGTCCAACCGGCCAAACAGAGTCGTGTGGCCAATAGCGTCATTTTTCATACCCGTTGTCGCATCACTGTACTACGTCGTGAAGCGCCTCTAAGCTACTCAAACTCCGGCCGCCGCTTCTCCAAGAACGCGGCGACCCCTTCCTCGTGGGCGTCGGTGTCGTAGGCGAGTGTCTGTGCGTGCGCCTCGCGTTCGAGGCCGTCGGCCCACGACCGGCCGAGGTTCGCGTGTATCGCTTCCTTCGCCAGCGCGAGCGTCTCCGTCGGCTGTGCGGCGAGCGTCTCTACCGTCTCGTCTACGGTGGCGTCGAGTTCGGCGGCGGCGACCGCCTCGTTCACGAGGTCGAGTTCGGCGGCGCGCTCGGCCGAGACGAGTTTCCCGGTGAAGGCGAGTTCCTTCGCGGCCCGGAGGCCGACCAACCGGGGGAGCGTCACCGTCGCGCCCGCGTCGGGGACGAGACCGACGTTGACGAAGGACGCGCCGAAGCGAGCGTCGCGGGTGGCGTAGGCGAAGTCGCAGGCGGCGACGACGGAGGTCCCCGCGCCCACGGCGTCGCCGTTGACGCGGGCGACGACCGGCACCGGAGCGGTGAGAATCGCCTCGGCGACGCGGCCGAGGGTGCCGCGGACGCGCTCGTAGGCCTCGCGGGCGGTCTCGTCGCGCTCTGCCATCGCCTGAATGTCGCCGCCGGCGCTGAAGGCGTCGCCGTCGCCGGTTATCACCGCGGCGTCGAACGCCTCGGGCGTCAGTTCTTCGAGCGCCGCCGAGAGCTCTCGAGCCACGTCGGCGGTGAACGCGTTTTTCGCCTCGGGTCTGTCGAACGTCACGGTCCGGACGCCGTCGGCGTCGTCGACTCGCATACCCGCGCTACGGGGACGCGGGGTAAATAGCCTCGCCGGCTGACCGCCGGGCGAGTCGAGCGGGTCGACGACGCCCCCGGCTCACTCAAGCAGCGCCCCGAACACCGACTGTTGCGCCCGGCGGAGCCGTTCGAGGAACGCCGACTTGCTGATTCCGAGTTCGTCCGCCACGTCCCGAGCCGTGATGCTCCGGGGGAGGTCGAAGTACCCCATCTCGACGGCCGCCCGGAGGGCGGCTTCCTGCGCGGGCGTGAGGTCCCACGCTCGACCGATGGGCGATTCCTCGTCCGCCCGAAGCGGGTAGACGCGCTGGAGTTGGATACCGACGGTGCCGCCGGCCGTCTCCATCACGCCGCGGAGTACGTCGTAGCCGACGACCGCCCCGCGCATCGTCGCGCCGCCGTCGTCGTACCGCATCGACTCGACGAGGAAGCCGGCGTCGACGAGCTCGTGGACGACGCAGGAGTGTTTCGAGAGACAACGGAAGGTGTACGTGTCGTCGCCGCGGGTGACGTGGAGGTAGCGGATGGCGTCGTCGTCGTCGAGGGCCTCGGGGAGCCGGTCGTCCGCTGGAGCCGAAAAATGGAGCAGGACGTTGCCGTCGGCGCGGAGTTGCGGCGCGTTCGCGTCGACCGCGACGGGGACCGCGTCGGTCGCCCGCGCCAGCGGGCAGTCGTCGCCGTCGATGCGAAACTCGGCCACCAAGCACTCCGCTATCATCTGCGTGTGGGTACGCGACAGTAATATAAAAAGGCAGGTCATGGACGGGTCAATTCGTAAGTAGTCATAGATGATAGTTCCTGATAGACCAATGGACCTCGAAACCGTCAAAGAACGGGCGGGCCCGCGGCAGTTCGCTCCGAAGGACGACATGCCAGAGGAGTACCGCAAGGCCGCGACGCGGATGATTCAGTTCCACGCGAACAGCGAGGTGATGGGCGGGTACCTCGAAAAGCCGTTCATCCGGCAAGCGCCGAGCATCGACCGAAAGCTGGCGTTCTCGGCGAAGGTGCAGGACGAAATCGGCCACGCGCAACTGCTCTACCGCGCCGCCGAGTCCCTCGGCATCAAGACGCGCGACGAGATGCTGGACGAACTCGCCCGCGGCGACGGCAAGTTCCTCAACTGCTTCCACTACCCGATGGAGTCGTGGCACGAGGTGCCGATGATAGCGTTCTTCGTCGACGGCGCGGCCATGCACCGGCAGGCGACGCTCAAGAACACGTCGTGGACGCCGTACGCCCACGCGATGGACAAAGTGTGCTTCGAGGAGGGCTTCCACGTCAAACACGGCGAATCCATCCTCTCCGAGTTGATGAACGGGTCGAAGGCGACCCAAGAGAAGACGCAGGCCGCCTTCGAGACGTGGTGGCCGCGCATCATCCAGTTCTTCGGCCCGACCAACGACAAGTCCGTCCACAACGACTTCGCGCAGGAGGTCGGCCTGAAGACGAAGTCCAACGACGAACTTCGCGACACCTTCCTCGACACCTACGTCCCGAAAGCGGAGAAGTACGGCCTCGTCGTCCCCGAGTACCCGCGCATCGAGTACGACGAGGAACTCGACACCTACCACGTCAACGAGGACGACCTGAACTGGGACGAGTTCTGGACCATCGCCAAGAACGCCTCGGACGGGAGTCACGAGCAGATTAACTCCCGCGCAAAGGCGCAGGCGGCGGTCGAGTGGGTGCGCGAATCGATGCACAGTTGGGAGGGCGCGTCGGGGGCCGAAACCCCGCAGGCGGCGGACTGAGAACCATGATTTGGGAAGTGTTCAGACAGGACAAACCGGGAGCGTACCACAAACACTGCGGCAACGTCCACGCGCCGGACCGCGAGTTGGCGCTCCAGTTCGCGGCCGTCCAGCACGGCCGACGGATGAAGACCCACAGCCTGTGGGTCGTTCCGCACGACGAAATCGGTGAAATCGACGCCGACGAGACGAGCTTCGGCGGGACGACCGACAAGACCTACCGCTGGGCCACCTCGTACACGGACATCGAACCGGCCGCGCCGGAAGTCGCCGAAAGCGAGGCCGAGCAGGCCGACGTGGAGAAATCGCTCGAGGCGGACAGCTAACCATGCCCGACGCCCTCAATCCCGAAGACCTCGACGCCGAACAGCGCGCCGCGCTCGAAGAGTTGCTGTTCCGCCTCGCGGACGACGAGTACGTCCACGGCGAGCGCCTCATCGAGTGGCAGATTTACGCGCCGACGCTGGAGTCCGACCTCGCGTTGGCGAACGTCGCACAGGACGAATTCGGCCACGCCCGCCTGTGGTACGACCTGCTCGAAGAACTCGGCCACACCGAGGCGGAACTCATCTGGGAGCGCCCCGCCGACGAGTTCAGACACGCCACGCTGGTCGAACTCCCGTTCGCGGAGGGCGACTGGGCCGACGTGGTCCTTCGGAGCTACCTCTACGACGCCGCCGAGCGCCTGCGCCTCGACGCGCTCGTCGACACCAGCTACGCGCCGCTCTCCGACCGCGTCGGCAAGGTGCTGAGCGAGGAGCGCTACCACCTCGAAAACGCCCAGAGCTGGCTCGACCGCCTCGCCGAGGGCGACAGCCGCGACCGCGTACAGGACGCGCTCGACCGGCTGTTCCCCCACGCACTCTCGCTTTTCGTCGAGCCCGAATACGAGGACGCAATCGTCGACAACGGCTTCCGGACGATGTCCACCGCCGACCTCCGCATCGAGTGGCTGGAGACGGTCATTCCGTACCTCGAATCGCTCGGGCTCGACGTGCCCGAACCCGACGAGGTCGAGCGCCCGAGCGCCCGCGGCCGCGACGGCACCCACACCGACCACTGGGACGAACTGGCCGCGGAGTTCCGGCGGACGTACGACGAGCTCGAAGCGCCCGAGCCGGCGAGAATCGGCGGGGAGCGTGTCTGACGTGAGCGCCGACGACGCGCGCGAGGCGACGGCCTGCGGCTACACGGAGTACGTCGACGGCGAGGTCCCGGAGGGCTTCCCGAAGACGGGCGTCGGAGCCACGGGCGTCGAAGCCGACATCTGGGACGCCCTCTACGAAATCGAGGACCCCGAGATGCCGGTGAGCATCGTCGACCTCGGCCTCATCTACGACGTTCGGGTCGTCGAGCGAGAGGGCGAAGACGGCGAGACGAAGACGCTCGGTATCGTCGAGATGACGCTGACGTACACCGGCTGTCCGGCGCGCGACTATCTCGAAAACGACGTGCAGTGCGCGATTCTGGCGGCCGGCGTCGACGAGGCGTCCGTACGGCTCCGGTTCACGCCGGAGTGGACCGTCGACATGGTGACCGAGGCGGGCCGCGAGGCCCTCCGCGAGTTCGGGCTGGGGGTGTGAGCGATGCGCCGCTTCGACCCAAGCACCGAGACGACGGGCGAGACATCGGGCGCGGAGTGCCCGTACTGCGGTGGCACGAACACCGTCCGCGAGCACCCGAAAGGGCCGGGACTGTGCCGGTCGATGCACTTCTGTAACGACTGTCAAGAGCCGTTCCAGCGGTTCGAATAACGTCGGCGGAGCGACCGGAGAAGAGCGGTTTTTTTCGAACGGCGTCCGCGGAGCGCCGAGGCGGTCACTCCGGGGACGGCGGGTTGAGGGCAGGAGCGTGCAGCGGAGCGCGGGGTGAGGGCCGAGCCGTTCAGCGAGTCGCGGGCCGAAGTCTCGGGCGAATCAGCCGAGGTTGAGGTTCACGTTCTTCGCCTGCGTGAACTCGCGGACGGCCTCCGCTCCCTGCTCGCGGCCGTGACCGCTCTGTTTCGTGCCGCCGAAGGGCGTCTGCGGGAACGTGACCGGGTACTCGTTGACGCTGACCATCCCGTAGTCGAGCGCGTCGGCGACGCCGTGAGCGCGAGAGAGCCCCTCGGTCCAGACGCCGGCGAGAAGCCCGTACGGGGAGTCGTTGGCGAGTTCGATCGCCTCCGTTCGGTCCGAGAACTCGGTGACGACGAGGACCGGGCCGAATATCTCCTCGCGGGCCACGGTCATGTCGTTCGTCACGTCGGCGAGAACCGTCGGCTCCACGAAGTAGCCGGTGTCCTTGTCCTCGGGGACGCCCCCGCCGCAGGCGACGGTCGCGCCCTCCTCGACGCCGAGGGAGATGTACTCCAACACGTCCCCGCGGTGGGACTCGCTGACGACCGGCCCCATCCGGCCGTCGTCGTCGATGCCGGAGCCGAGCGGGGTCGACTCGGCGCGCGCGACGACGCGCTCGACGAGGTCGTCGGCCACCTCCTCGTGGACGAGCAGGCGCGACCCGGCCCAGCACATCTGGCCGGCGTTCATGAAGATGCCGTAGTGGACGCCCTTGGCGGCGGCGTCGAGGTCGGCGTCGGGGAAGACGACGTTGGGGCCCTTCCCGCCGAGTTCGAGCGTGACGCCGGTCACGTTGGCCGCGGCGTCGGCCATGACGCCTTTACCGACTTCGGTGCTGCCGGTGAAGGTGACGTGCGCCACGTCGGGGTGCGAGGCGAGCGCCGACCCCGCCTCGGACCCGCTTCCGGGAACCACGTTCACCACGCCGTCGGGGAGGCCGGCTTCCTCGGCCGCGAGGCCGTAGTAGAGCGCCGAAAGTGGCGTCTGGCTGGAGGGCTTTACCACCGCCGTGTTGCCGCAGGCGAGCGCCGGCGCGAGACTGCGCCCCGCGAGTTGGAACGGGTAGTTCCACGGGACGATGTGTCCGGTGACGCCGAGCGGTTCGCGGGTCGTGTAGTTGACGCGCCGGCCGGGGACGGGGTTGTACTCGCCGGTCACCTTGTCGGTCCATCCGGCGTAGTAGCGGAAGGTGTCGACGACCATCTGGACCTCCATACCGGCCTCGAACGGCGTCTTGCCGTTATCGTGGGACTCGACGAGCGCTATCTCGTCTTTCCGCGCCTCGATGAAGTCGGCCATCGCGCGCAGTTTCTCTCCGCGCTCGGCCGCGCTCGTGGTCTCCCACTCGCCGCCGCGAGCGCCCGCCGAGTTCGCCGCCCGCACCGCGGCGTCGACGTCCGCCTCGCCCGCGCGGGCGACCTCGGCGTACGGCGCTTCGGTCGCCGGGTCGCGCGTCTCGATGGTCTCGTCCGATGCCGCGGCTACCCAGTCCCCGTCGATGTAGAGACCGGTCGGGCCACTGTATTCCATTACGAAATACCCTTTTCGCGCATAATATTAACTATTGTTGATTACTAACTCTGCGGCGGGCGGAGAACTCAACCGGTTTTGTAGACTCCCCTCGCGGTCGCCACGTGATTCCCGTCCGTCGCGTACACGTCCACGTCCACGGTTCCCACGTCGCCGCCGAGTCGAACCACGTCGGCCTCGGCGCGGAGGTCACCGGTCCCCGCGTTGAGATAGTCGATTCGCATATCGATAGTCGGGACGGGCTGGTCGACCTCGCTGACGAGCGCCGCGCCGCCGACCGTGTCCGCGAGGGTGAACGTCACGCCGCCGTGGGCCATCACCCGGTCGGCGTTCCACGACAGTTCCTCGCGCATCTCGACGCGACCCTCCGCGTGCCCGTCTGCGACCTCGGTGACTTCGACGCCCAACAGCCGCGCGAACGGCATGCTCTCGAAGAACTCCTCGATGTCCATGCCACCAGTTCGCACAGGTTCGTTAAGTTCGTTTCGTCGGTCGGCCCCGGCCGGGCGGCCGACGAGACGCCGAGAGCCGTCAGTCGGCCATCGAGACGCCGAGGTACCGGTCGAGCACCTCGTCGGCGGCCGCGCCGTCGTCGTTCAGTTCCTCGATTTTTCGCTGGACCTGCTTGACGACGGCGGGCGCGAGCCCTTCGGTCGGCTCGTCGAGCAACAGGAGGTCCGGCGCGGAGACGAGCGCGCGGGCGATGGCGAGCATCTGCTGTTCGCCGCCCGAGAGGTTCGCACCCCGGCTGTTCCGGTGGCGCGCGAGGTTCTCGAACTCGTCGACGATGGCGTCGACGGTCGGTTTTTCGGCGTCTCGACGACCGCCGATGCGGCCGATTTCGACGTTCTCGGAGACGGTCAGGCCGGGGAAGACGCGGCGCTCCTCGGGGACGAGTGCGATGCCCTCGCGGGCGGTCTTCTCCGGCGACAGCGTCGTGATGTCCGCCCCGTCGAAGGTGATAGTCCCCTCGGACGGCGGGACGTTCCCGAGGATGCTCCGGAGCGTCGTCGTCTTGCCGACGCCGTTGCGCCCGATGAGCGTGACGACCGACCCGCGAGGCACGTCGAAGTCGATGCCTTGCAGGACGCGGGTCGACCCGTAGCCCGAGACGAGTCCGCGGACGGACAAGAGCGGGTCGTCGCTCACGTCTCGACACCCCCGAAGTAGGCCTCGCGGACCTCCGGGTCCTCCGAGACGGCCGCGGGCGTCCCCTCGGCCAGGACCTCGCCGCGGTGGAGGACCGTGATGCGGTCGGACACCCGCATCACGAGGTCGATATCGTGTTCGATGAGCAGGAGCGTCCGGTCCGACAGCACCTCGTCGATGAGGTCCATCGTGGCCCGCGTCTCCTCGGCGCTCATGCCGGCGGTCGGCTCGTCCAGAAGCACCATGTCGGGGTCGGTGGCGAGCACGATGGCGATTTCGAGCCGGCGCTTGTCGCCGTAGGCGAGCACGTCCGCGGGTTCGTCGCCGCGGCCCAAGAGGCCGGAGCGGTCGAGCACGCGGTCGGTGTGTTCGTTCACGTCGTCGAAGGCGTCGCTTCGCCGGAGGTACGCTTCGACCGGCGTGAAGCCGCCTTCGCGGGCCGCCTGCGCGGCGAGGCGGACGTTCTCGCGGACCGTGAGCCCCGAGAAGACGTTCGTGATTTGGAACGACCGGCCGAGGCCGCGGCGCACGCGCTCGTGCGGCGGGAGCGCGGTCACGTTCTCGCCGTTGAACGTCACGGTGCCGCGGGTCGGCCGGAGCGCGCCGGTCAGGAGGTTGAACGTGGTCGTCTTGCCGGCCCCGTTCGGGCCGATGAGGCTCCGGAACTCGCCGCGTTCCACGTCGAGGGTCACGTCGTCGACGGCGACGAGCTTTCCGAACTCCTTCGTCAGGTTCTCGGTCCGCAGTATCGGGTCACTCACGGCGGTCTACCTCCGGGTCGGTGACGCCGGCCTGTTCGCCGACGCGGTCGCGGAACCGGCCGCCGACGGCCGATTCGAAAAGCGGGTGGTCCGCCACCGTCCGCGAGAGCGACACGAGCCCCCGCGGCACGAAGATGACGAACAGGACGAACAGCACGCCGGTGACGAGCTGCCACTGGTCGATGTACGACGAGAGCACGTCCTCCGCGGCGACGAAGACGCCCGCGCCGAGCATCGGCCCGTAGAGCGTTCCCATGCCGCCGAGGACGGTCATCACGATGACCTCGCCCGAGTTTATCCAGTGGAGGAACGACGGCGCGACGTAGCCGTTGTCGGCGGCGAACAGCCCGCCGGCGACCCCCGCGAGGCCGCCGGAGACGACGAAGGCGCGGCGCTTGTAGGCGGTTACGTCGTAGCCGATGAACGAGGCGCGCTCTTCGCTCTCGCGGATGGACTGCAACACCGAGCCGAACGGCGCGCGGATGAGGCGGCGGGCCAGCAGGTACGACCCTACCACGACGGCGAGGAGGAAGTAGTACTGGACGACGCCGCCGTCGTGGACGAACGGACCCAGCGGGACCGCGAACTCGCCGGGGTCGACGCCGAGGCCGGCGAGACCGTAGAACGCGTCGACGCCGAACAGGCCGTCGGGGCCGCCGGTGAAGTCGAACTTGAACACGGCGTTGTAGAACAGCTCCGCGAACCCGAGAGTTATCATGGCGAAGAACACCCCGGACACGCGTATCGAGAGGTAGCCGACGCCCCACGCGATGGCCGCGCAGACGGCGACGGCGACGGCGAGCGCGACGAACACCGACGGCGAGAGGTGCATGAGCGTGAGAACCGAGGCGTACGCGCCGACCCCGTAAAACAGCGTGTGACCGAGCGAGACGAGGCCCGCGTAGCCGAGCACGAGGTCGAGGCTGAGCGCGAACAGCGCCCAGATGAGGATGTCTTCGAGGAGCGTCACGGAGTAGGTGACGCCGGTCACCTCCGCGAGAAGCGGGACGACGAGGAGCGCGCCGACGCCGGCGTAGCCGAGTTTCGCGCGGGTCTCCGCGGACAGCACGCCGCCGCCGGAGCCGTGGAGGAGCGCGCCGTCGTGGTGGTCGCCCGCGCCGACGCTCGTGCCGAACAGCCCCGTCGGCTTGACGACGAGCACGGAAATCATGAGCAGGAAGACGATGAGTCCCTCCAGGAACGGCGCGTACGTCCGGGCGAACGTCTGGACGAGACCGACGAACAGACCGCCGACCACGGCCCCGCGGAACGACCCGAGGCCGCCGAGAACGACGATGACGAACGCCGGGATGATGACCGAACTTCCCATCGTCGGGCTGACGTTCTGGTACGCGCCGAGGACGATGCCGGCGACGCCGGCGAGCGCCGCGCCGAACCCGAACGTCAGGGTGTAGTAGCGGTCGATGTCGATGCCGAGGGTGCGGACCATCTCGCGGTCCTCGGAGCCGGCGCGGATTATCATCCCGAAGCGGGTGCGGTTCAACAGGAGCCACGTGCCGAGCGCCAGCGCCGACCCGAAGACGATGATGCCGTAGTTGTACAGCGAGTAGTTGAACCCGAACAGCGCGACCGGCTGGTCGAGAATCGGGGGAATCGGAAACGGCTGGGCGGACTTGCCCCACGCCGACGTGATGAGGTCGTTGACGATGAGGACGAGTCCGAACGTCAGGAGGATGTGGTACAGCGGGTCGCGGCCGTACAGCCGCTTGACGGTGAGCCGCTCGATGCCCATCCCGACGACGCCGACGAGGAGGGGCGCGACGACGAGCGCGACCCAGAAGCCCGCGCCGCCGAGGGGGCCGGCGATGGCGAACGCGAAGTACGCGCCGAGGGCGAACTGTTCGCCGTGGGCGAAGTTGATGACGTCCATGACGCCGAAGATAATGGAGAGCCCGGCAGCGAGCAGGACGTACACCATCCCGACGACGAGAACGTTGCGTTCGGCCCTGAGCCCCCGGTTCGGTCCCTCAGGCGAGTCGCGGTCGGACCTCGTCGCCGAGTCGGCGGACGGACTCGACCATCCGGTCGGTGCCGATGCCGGGGTAGTAGGTACGGAAGATGAAGTGGATGTCGTCGCCGAGCGCGTCGCGGTAGCGGTCGAGCTCCGCGACCACGTCGTCGGGCGTACCGAAGACGGCCTGTGCTTTGAGTTCCGCCCGGCGCTCGTCGGACAGTTCGTGGACCTCGTCGCCGGAGAACATCTCGGCGTACCGGCGCTGGAGGTAGAGGTAGCCGTCTCTCATCGCGTCCCACGCCTCGGCCTTCGAGTCACCGACGAAACCGTGTTGGAGGACGTATATCGTGAACTCACCGTCGAGTCCCTCGGCCTCCCGGACGCTCCGAATGTCCTCGACGCGCTTGCGCACGCCGTCGAGGGAGAGCGACGACGGCGCGCACCACGCGTCCGCCGTCCGGGCCGCCCGGCGAACCGCGGGCTTGGCCGCGCCGCCGAGCATGAGGGGCACGTCGTGTGCCGGCTTGGGCGTCACGTCGACACCGGTCGCACCCTCGTGAAACGGCGACTCGTGCGCTATCGGACCGTCTGACCACGCGTCGCGGAGGAGGGAGACGGCGTCGGCGAGGCGGTCGACGCGCTCGTCTCGCGGAACGCCGAAGGCGTCGAACTCGCGGGGGTTCGAGCCGATTGCGAGGCCGAGCGTCGTTCGCCCGCCCGAGATGAGGTCGACCGTCGCCGCGTCCTCCGCGAGCCGAATCGGGTCGTACAGCGGCGCGAGCGCGATACACGTCCCGAGTTCGACCGACTCGGTCGCCGCCCCGAGCGCCCCGAGCGCGGGCATCGTCCCCGAGAGGTAGCCGTCCGGCATGAAGTGGTGTTCGGACACCCACGCGCTGTCGAGGCCCGCGTCGTCTATCTCCCGCCCGAGCGTCAGCATCTCGTCGTACAGGTCGGCCATCGCCCGGTCGTCGTCCGGCCGCCGCTGGCAGGTGAACAGTCCCGTCCCGAGTTTCATGACTCTGAGTTCGTACCTTAGCTATTAATAGTTAGGAACACCGAGTTCGTCGGAGATGAGTCCCGACGACTCGGCACCCTCGGATTCGACGACTGCGACCGCGACCGCGACGGAGCCAGCGCCGCCGGCCGCGCGCGTCGTGGGGCGCGCGGTGGAAGACGGCTGGACCGAGGCGTTCGTCTCGCCGCGAAGCCCGACCGGCGCGCTCTTTCAGTTGATGGAGTACCACGACGACTACGGTGAGAAGGGAGCCGACGACGCGTTGTTCGTCCGCGGCGAGCGGTTGGATTCGTGAGTCGCCGGTCGGGGAGCCGCTTACTCCGCGGCCGACTTCGTCTTGATGAGGAACTTCATGTCGCCTTCGAGGACGACCGTGCCGTCCTGCTTCGTCATCTCGATTTCGAGGACGACCAAGCCGGCGTCGTCGCGGCTCCCGAGGTCCTTCCGCTCCGAGACGACCATCGTCTGCGAGAGCGTGTCACCGATGAACACCGGGTTCGGCAGGTCCATGTAGTTCATCCCGAGGAAGGCGATGGCGGTGCGCTCGACGATGCCCGACCGGTACACGAAGCCGGTCGACTGGACGAACGTCATCGGCCCGTGGGCGATTCGCTGGCCGAACTGGGTGTCTTCCGCGTACTCGCTGTTCGTGTGGAGTTCGGTCCAGTCGCCCGACAGCGCGGAGTGCATCATGAAGTCCGCCTCGGTGACGGTGCGACCGACGCTCTGGAACTCCTTGCCCTCCTCGAAGTCCTCGAAGTAGTGCGGTTCGTAGCTGTATGCCATACCTCACCGTCACCGCCATCAGATAAAGTAGTTTACATACCTATCTTTCCTGACAGTCGGTGGCTACTTGGGGAGCGCAGGACGACGTGTGGTCGCATGTCGGAGCAAGACGACTACGCGGAGATACGGGAGCGCGCCTCGAACGACCCCTACTGCGGGCGCGTCGGCATCGACCTCGCCGAGGTCGGTGACGGGTACGCGGAGACGACGCTGACCGTGGCCGAAGACCACCTGAACTTCCACGGGACGCCCCACGGAGGCGCGGTGTACAGCCTCGCGGACGCGGCCTTCGCGGCCGCCTCGAACAGCCACGGCGACGCCGCGTTCGCGCTGGAGACGAACATCTCGTACCTCGCGGCCGCCGAGGTGGGCGAGACGCTCCGCGCGGTCGCCCGGGAGACGCACCTCGGGCGACGGACCGCGGAGTACGAGGTCGTCGTCTCCGGCGGGGACGGCGAGCGAATCGCGACCTTTCGGGGGCGCGTCTACAAGCCCGGCGGTCGCTGACGACGCGCGTTACTGGCCGCGGTGGTCGTAGACGCGCTGGACCTTTCCGACCTCGGTGCGCGCGATGTCGCCGTACTCGACGAGGTGCAGTTCGTCGGGCGTAAACGAGAGCACGTTCGAGAGTCGCTTTTGAATCCGCCCTTCGAGGTCCGACAGCGACCCGCCGAACTCCTCGACCAGTTCGACCGTGATTTCGACCCGGTCGAGGCTCCCCTCGCGGCGGAGGTCGATGCGGTAGTGCGGCGCGATTTCGTCGAACTCGAGGACGACCGACTCGACCTCGCTCGGGTAGAAGTTCACGCCGCGGACGATTATCAGGTCGTCCGACCGGCCCGTGATGTTGTCCATGCGGACGCAGGTTCGGCCGCACTCGCAGGTGTCGTAGTCCAGCGTGGTCAGGTCGCCCGTCCGATACCGGAGGACAGGCAGCGCGTCCTTCGCGAGGGTCGTCAACACGAGTTCGCCCTCCTCGCCCTCCTCGACGGGGTCGCCCGTGTTCGGGTCGACCACCTCGGGGTAGAAGTAGTCCTCCCAGATGTGCAGGCCGTCCTGCGCTTCGCACTCGACGGAGACGCCGGGGCCGACGATTTCCGAGAGGCCGTAGATGTCGATGCCGGTCACGCCGAGTCGCTCTTCGATTTCGTTTCGCATCGGTTCGGTGCAGGGTTCCGCGCCGAAGATGACCGTCCGAAGCGGCAGGTCGCGGATGTCGGTTCCCATGTCGTCTGCGACCTCGGCGAGATAGAGCGCGTACGACGGGGTACACGCGATGACGTCGCTTCCGAGGTCGGAGAGCAGTTCCACCTGTCTTTGGGTGTTGCCGCCGCCGATGGGGATGACCGTCGCGCCGAGTTCCTCGACGCCCTGGTGGAGGCCGAGACCGCCGGTGAACAGACCGTAGCCGTAGGCGTTCTGGACCACGTCGTCCGAACCGACGCCGGCCGCGACGAGACACCGCGCGACCGCCTTGCTCCACACGTCGAGGTCCTCGCGGGTGTAGCCGACGATTTTGGGCTTGCCGGTCGTGCCCGACGACGCGTGGACGCGAATCACGTCGTCCATGTCGACCGCGAACATCCCCGTGGGGTAGTGGTCGCGGAAGTCCTCCTTCGTCGTGAACGGCAGTTTCGACAGGTCTTCGACGCTCTCGATGTCAGCGGGCGAGAGCCCGGCCGCGTCGAACGTCTCGCGGTAGAACTCGACGTTCTCGTACGCGTTCCGAACCGTCTCCCGCAGGCGACCGTCCTGCACCTCGCGGAGCTCCTCCCGCGAGGCGGTCTCCGTGCTATCGAATACCATATACGTTTGAACCCGATGATAGAATGTGATAAAAATGATGCGGTCGCCCGACCGCACTGCGGGGCGAACCTATTTCGCGAGGGATACGTAATCGACTATCATGCGAGACGCATACATCGTCGGAGCGGGCCAATCGAAGTACGGCGCGTTTCCGGACGAGAGCTATCGGTCGCTGTTCGCGACCGCGTTCGAGGAGGCACTGGGGAGCGCCGGCGGTGTCGAGGCGGCCGATATCGACGAGGCCGTCGTCGGGTCGCTCGGCGTCGGCGGTCGGCAACTCGGCTTATCGGGACCGGCCGTGACGGAGCACGTCGGCCTCCACGGCGTCCCCTGTTCCCGAATCGAAAACGCCTGCGCAGCGAGCGGCTACGCGGTCAGACAGGCGGTGCAGGCGGTCAAAAGCGGGATGGCGGACGTGGCCCTCGCGGGGGGCTACGAGGTCATGACCGACACGAGCGGCGACGTGGCGAAGTACTGGCTCGGCGTCAGCGGCGAGACGGAGTGGGAGCGTCTCACCGGGACGACGTTCGCGGGCGTCTACGCCCAGATTGCCTCGGCGTATCTCGACGCCTACGACGCCTCGCCGGACCACTTCTCGAAGGTCGCGGTGAAGAACCACGCGAACGGCGCGAAGAACCCGAAGGCGCACCTCGGCTTCGAGTGCTCGCTCGACGACGCGCGGAGCGCGCCCGTCGTGGCCGACCCGCTGAATCTCTATCACTGCTGTCCGACCTCCGACGGCGCGGCCGCGGTTCTCGTCGCCAGCGAGGGCGTTGCCAACGCGTGCGACGACGCGGTCCGCGTCGCGGGCGTGGGTGCCGCCTCCGAGCGCGTCGGCCTCTTCCAGCGCGACAGCTACACCGCCGTCGAATCGTCCGAGCGGGCCGCCGCGGCCGCCTACGAGATGGCCGGTCTCGGCCCCGACGACGTGGACTTCGCGGAGGTCCACGACTGCTTCGCCATCGCCGAGTTGCTGGCGTACGAGGACCTCGGCTTCTGCGAGCGCGGACACGCGCCCGAACTGGTCGACTCGGGAGCGACCGAACTCGGCGGCGACCTGCCCGTCAACCCCTCCGGCGGCCTGAAATCGAAGGGCCACCCCATCGGCGCGACGGGCGCGGGGCAGGTCGTCGAGGCGTTCAAACAACTCACCGGGCGGGCCGGTGATCGGCAAGTCGCGGGCGCGAGCGTCGGCCTCACCCACAACGTCGGCGGGTCGGGCGGGGCCGCCGTCGTCCACGTCCTCGAAGGGGGTGCGCTATGAGCGCCGACGACCCGGCCCGAGCGACCCTCGGAATCGCCGGGGTCGGCGCGTACGTTCCTCGGCTGTACCTCCCCGCGTCGGCCTACCGCGAGGCGTGGGGCAAGGGCGGCGCGCCGGGCGTCGACCGGGTCGCCGTCGCCGACGCCGACGAAGACACCCTGACGATGGCGACCGAGGCGGGCCGGCGCGCACTCCGCGCGGCCGGGGTTGACGCCGGCGACATCGACCACCTCGCCCTTGCGACCACGACGCCGCCGAACGACGAGGAGGAAATCGCGGTTCGGCTGGCCTCGCTCCTCGGCGTCGACCCGTCGGTTCCGACCCGGCAGTTCGGCGGGAGTACCCGCGCCGGCGCGGTGGCGCTGGCGGCGACGGTCGAGGCGACACAGAACGTGGGTGACGGCGCGAGCAGTCCGAGGCTCGTCGTCGTCACCGACAGCCCGCGAGGAGCGCCCGAAAGCGACGAGGCGGCCGGTGCCGGGGCGGGGGCGACCGCGCTCGTCCTCGCCGAAGACGGACCGCTCGTCGTCGACGCCGTGGGCGAGTTCGGTGACCCCGCACCCGGTGCGCGGTTCCGAGGGTTCGGGAGCGCCGAGACGGAGTCCATCGGCGTCACGCAGTACGAACGCGACGCCTACACGCGGGCGGTCGTCGGGGCGGTCGAGGCCCTCGGCATCGACACGGCCGAACTGGATCCCGACGCCGTGGCCCTCACCGCGCCGGACGGGAAACTCCCGTACCGCGCGGCCAACGCGCTCGACGTCGAACCGGCGCGAATCGCGGCCGGGACCGTCGTCTCGCGAACCGGTGACGCCGGGGCCGCCGGGCCGGTTCTCGGACTCGCGTCGGCGCTCGACTCCGCGGGCGACGCGGGAGCCGACGAGTCGGACGGCCGGTCCCCCGCGACCTCGGTACTCCTCGTCGGCTACGGCGGCGGCGCGGGGGCGACCGCGCTCGCGCTCAGCACAGAGGCGACAGACACCAACGCCGCCGCCAGTTCCGTCGTCCCGGTCGAGGCGGTCCTCGACGGCGACGTGGAACTCTCGTACGCGGAGGCGCTCCGGCGGCGCGGGACCATCACCGGCGGGGAGCCGGCTGGCGGCGGTGCGTACGTCAGCGTGCCGACGTGGAAGCGGACGATTCCGCAGCGACACCGCCTCGTCGCCGGCGAGTGCACCGAGTGCGGGGCGCTCTCGTTCCCGCCGGAAGGGGCGTGTGCCGACTGCGGGTCGCTCGCGGGCTACGACGACGTGACGCTGCCCGGAACGGGAACCGTCGAGGCCGCGACCGCCATCGGACAGGGGGGCGCGCCGCCGGAGTTCGTCGAGCAACAGCAGCGGGCCGGGTCGTTCCCGGTCGCCGTCGTCGCCTTCGACGGGCCGGGCGGCGAGGGCGGCGAGACCGACGAGCGAACCGTGAGCGCGCCCGCACAGGTCGTCCACTCGCCCGCCGGAACGCCCGCAATCGGCGACCGCGTCGAGGCCGTCCCGCGCCGCATCTACGAGCAGGAGGGCGTCGTCAGGTACGGCTTCAAGGTCGTCCCGACCGAGGCGCGGCGGGAGTAATCGGTCGGGGGCGCGGGAGCAGAACCGGGTCATCGACACCGAAGCGAGGGCAAACGATTATGATGGTTCCCGAACCCCTTTCGGTGATGCAAGTGAGTGTACTCGGCGCGGGAACCATGGGTCACGGCATCGCGCAGGTGGCCGCGATGGCCGGTCACGAGGTGACGATGCGTGACATCGAAGCGGCGTACGTCGACGATGGACTGGACGCCATCGAGTCGAACCTCCGGGGCGGCGTCGACCGCGACAAGGTGACGCCCGACGAGATGGCGGCGACGCTCGATCGACTCTCGGGGACGACCTCGCTGGAGGCGGCCGTCACCGACGCCGACCTCGTCGTCGAGGCGGTTCCCGAGGATATGGAACTCAAGCGCGAGACGGTCGCGGAGGTCGAATCCCTCGTCGACGACGACGCCGTCATCGCGTCGAACACGTCGTCGCTCTCCGTGACCCAGATACTGAGCGCCCTCGAACGTCCGGAGCGCGGCCTCGGACTCCACTTCTTCAACCCGGTCCACATCATGGGGCTCGTCGAGGTCGTCGTCGCGGAACAGACGAGCGAATCGACGCTGGCGTTCGCCACCGAGTTCGTCGAGGGCATCGACAAGACCGCCGTCGAGGTCGGTGACTCGCCCGGCTTCGCCTCCTCGCGGCTCGGCGTCGCCCTCGGCGTCGAGGCCATGCGCATGGTGCAGGAGGGCGTCGCGTCGCCCGCGGACGTCGACACCGCGATGGAGCTCGGGTACAACCACCCGATGGGGCCACTCGAACTCGGAGACGCGGTCGGCCTCGACGTTCGCCTCGACATCCTCGAATACCTACGCGAGGAACTGGGCGAGCGCTTCCGCCCGCCGCAGATTCTCAAGCGAAAGGTCCGCGCCGGCAAGCTCGGCAAGAAGACCGGTGAGGGCTTCTACGTCTGGGAGGACGGCGAAATCGTCGGCGCGCCCGAGGACGTGATGGACCGATGAGCGGTGACGAGCCGAGCGCCGATGACTCGCAGACAGACGACCTCCGCACCGACGGAGGGGAATCGACCGTCGAGTCGGTCGCCGCCGAGTGCGAGACGGTCGACGCCGTCGTCGACGACCGCGTCGAAGGCGTCGTCACCGTGACGCTGAACCGCCCCGACGCGCGGAACGCGCTCAACGCGACGCTCCGGGCTGAACTCAAGCGCGTCCTCGACGCCATCGAAGCGAGCAGCGCCCGCGTCGTCGTCCTCACCGGCTCCGACGAGGCGAAGGCGTTCGTCGCCGGCGCGGACGTAACGGAGCTCCGCGAGCGCGATATGCTCGAACAGCGCGAGGCGAGCAAGCGACCGCGAGTGTACGAACGCGTCGACGACCTCCGACAGCCGGTCATCGCCCGCGTAAACGGCCACGCCCTCGGCGGCGGCTGCGAACTGATGCAGGCCTGCGACGTTCGCATCGCCCACGAGCGGTCGAAACTCGGCCAACCCGAAATCAATCTCGGCATCATGCCCGGCGGGGGCGGCACCCAGCGACTCGCGCGTCTCGTCGGCGAGGGACACGCCATGCGACTCGTCCTGACGGGCGAGCTCATCTCCGCCGAGGAGGCCGCGGACATCGGCCTCGTGGAGGAGGTCCACGGCGACGAGACCTTCGACGAGCGGGTGTACGAACTCGCAGAGCTGATGGCGACGAAGAGCCCCGTGGCCCTGGAGTTCGCCAAGAAAGCGGTCAAGGCCGCCTCGCGGACAGACCTCGAACAGGGCATCGAGTACGAGGCGGAGCTGTTCGCCCAACTGTTCGGGTCGCCAGACAAGGACGAGGGTATCGACGCGTTCTTCGAGGACCGCGAACCCGAATGGCACGAGCGCGAGCGATAGACTCCTCAACCACGCCGTTCGAACTACTCGAACGGCTTCGAAACCGCCGCGACCGTCCGGCGAGAACTCGCAGCGCAGGCGCGAGCGCTAGTTTCACGCCGTGAACACGACACCGGGAGCG
Source organism: Haloferax volcanii DS2 (assembly GCF_000025685.1). Taxonomy (GTDB): domain Archaea; phylum Halobacteriota; class Halobacteria; order Halobacteriales; family Haloferacaceae; genus Haloferax; species Haloferax volcanii. The sequence goes on from NC_013966.1 coordinate 530,022, forward strand.
GCCCGCCCGCGAGCGAGTCCGAAATCGGGGGCGCGCCGGTGGAGGACCGGGCATTCTGTCCTTTCGAACGCGAGTCCGTACTCGAGCGACGCCGCCGTATCGGCAGTCGCTATCGATGACCGTCTCGCGCGCGAACCGAACACCGAGTCTCGAATGACGGGGATACGGCGGTTTCGGGGCGAACGAGACCCAGCAACGATGCGGCCGGCCCACAGGACGGCAGCCGGACGGTTCGTCTCCCACGCCACAATCCGTGACAGGTGTAATTCTGTAATTGCTCGCGTCCTGCCGCGTTAATCTACAATAGTATAATAAGAATATAACCACATTATGTTCGAGTGGTTCGAACAGTAATCGTCGCAACCGAATCGTCGTCTCAGCTCCTCGAAAGCGTGATTCTCCGGCTTCGAACGGGAGAGTACTCCCTGAATGAGTTCGAACAGTTCGAACCGTTCCGCAGCTTCGGTTCGCCGGCGGGACGAGACACCGGGTCAGGAGAAGTTGAGGTTGATTTCGACCTCGTTGGCCGCGCCGAGGAGGAGGTCCGCGAGGTCGCCGGTCATTCGGTCGCCCCGAAGCCGGTTCGAGGGCCCCGAGATGCTTATCGCTCCGACGGGGCGGCCCTCGTTGTCGGTGACGGCGACGCCGACGGCGTGGAGTTTCGGGACGATTTCCTCGCGGTTGAGCGCGAACCCGCGCTCGCGAATCGTCGCCAGCTCCTCGAAGAGCGCGTCGGGGTCGGTTATCGTCTGCGGCGTCTTCGCCGGGAGGCCGTGTCGGTCGACGATGTCGCGGACGCGCTCGTCCGGGAACGCCGACAGGATGGCCTTGCCGGCGGCGAGTTGGTGGAGGTACGAGCGCGTCCCCTCCCGCGCTGGCGTCCGCACCGAGTGCGCGCCGGCCGCGCCGTAGAGGTGGAACCCGCGGCCCTGCTCTTCCGTGACGCACCACACTTTCTCGCCGGTCTGCTCGGCGAGTTCGTCCAGTTTCGGCTTGGCCACCTCGTACAGTTGGTGCTGGTCGCGCGCGTAGATGCCGAAGTCGAGGAGCCGAAGGCCGACCCGGTAGCCGTCGTCGTCGGGGACGACGAACCCCTCGCGTTCGAGCGTCTTCAGATGCCGGTGGACCGTGCTCTTGGCCAATCCGAGCTCCGAGGCGAGCCCCGTCGGCCCCATCGGTCCCCCCGATTTGAGCTGTTCGAGGATACCGAGCGACGTGGCGGCCGTCGTCACCGGTCGGCGCTGTTCGTCGTCTGTCATCACTTATCGTCGGTGTTCATTCGTGATAAATCTGTTCGAACAGTTCGAACGTCAGTTCCACCCACTCGAACGCCCTCGACGGCCGCTCGAACCGCGAGTCAGCGATAGAGCAAAGTAACGTCGGATTGGATCGCAGACGTGCATGATTAAATTGGTGAATATGCTCGTCCGGGACGACGACTACACGCACGAGGAGTTCGTCGAGCGGTGGCGGGGGAGCCACGCGGAACTCGCGAGGGAGTTTCCGGGGCTCGTGAAGTACGCGACGAGCGTCCCGACCGACCCCGAACGGTCCGAGTACGACGGTATCGTCGAACTCTACTTCGAGGACATGGCCGCTCTGAAGGCGGCGTTCGACTCCGAGGTCGGTCAGCGCGTGAACGCCGACGCGGCGGCGTTCACCGACATGGAACGGGGACCGACGCTCTACGTCGAGGAGACGGTTCACCTCGACAGGTCCTGAATCTATGAACACGAGCGAACGACTCGTCGAGAGCCTCGAACGGCTCGGCGTCGAGCGAATCTTCGGCTACCCCGGCGGCCGCGTCATCGAACTGTTCGACCTGCTGCCCGAGTCGGACATCGACCTCGTGCGCCCCCGCGACGAGCGCGAGGCGAGCGTCATGGCCGAGATGCACGGTCGGTTGACGGGCGAACCGGGCGTCCTCGCCGGGCAGGGACCGTGGATAGGAAGCCTCGGCCTCATCGGACAGATGGAGGCGCGCCTCGCCTCGTCGCCGGTGGTCACCATCACCGAGGCCTCCGAGCGCGGGGCCTACTCGACGCTCGCGCCCTACCAGCAGTCCCGCGGCGACTACGGCGGCCTCGAACTCCCGAAGATTCTCGACGCCGTGACGAAGGAACACTGGTTCCCGCGGACCCCGACCGAGACGGTTCGGAGCCTCCAACTCGCGTTCAAACACGCCGTCGCGGGTCGACCCGGCCCGACGGCGGTCATCCTCGACGGCGACGCCGTCACCGAACCGTTCCCGGACGAGTCCGTACCGGCGGTCTGGGACGACGAAACGCAGACCAGAACGTGGACCGCCGCGCCGACGGCGCGCGACATCGCCGCCGCCGCCGAGGCGCTCGACGCGGCCGAGCGACCGGTCATCGTCTCGGGCAACGGCGTCCACGCGTCGGGCGCGTACGACGAACTCGCGGCGGTCGCCGAGGCCTACGAAGCCGCGGTCGTCACCTCCTACCTCGGGAAATCGACGTTTCCCGAGACGCACCGCCTCGCCGGCGGCGTCATCGGCTCGTTCGGTCACGAGGGCGCGAACCGACTCGTCAGCGAGGCCGACGCGCTCCTCGTCGTCGGCTGTCGCATGAACCCGATGGACACCAACTGGCAGGCCCCCGACTTCATCCGCCCCGACGAGCAGACGATTATCCACGCCGACATCGACCCGCGGAACGCCGGATGGGTCTACCCCGCCGACGTGGGGCTCATCGGTGACGCGTCCGAATCGCTGCGCGAACTCGCGGCCGCCGGCGGCACCGACAACGACTGGGCAGAAGACCGAGCGCGGGAGGCCCGCGAGTCGTTTTACGCGCCCGAGTGCGGGTCGGACGCCGCGCCAATCCTCCCCCAGCGGGCCGTCAAGGAAATCGAGCGCGTCGTCGACGAGGACACCGTCGTCACCGCCGACTCGGGGAACAACCGCTTTTGGCTGCTCAACTACCTCCAGGTGCCCGCCGTGCAGACGTACTACGGTTCGGGCGGCGTCGGCGGCATGGGGTGGGCGACGCCCGCCGCGGTGTCGGCCGCGCTGGCGACCGACAAACACGTCGTCGGCGTCGCGGGCGACGGCGGCTTCGCCATGACGATGACGAGCGTCGAGACGGCGGTCGAACACGGCGTCGCGCCGACGTTCGTCGTCCTCAACGACACCAGCCTCGGGATGGTCAGACAGATGCAGCACGTGCCCGACGACATCGCGGGCGTCGAGTTCCACGACACGGACTTCGCGCGGGTCGCGGAGGCGTTCGGCGCGACGGGCGTCCGCGTCGAGACGCCGGGCGAACTCGGCGACGCGCTCGCCGACGCGAAGACGCACGGCCTCCCGGCGGTCATCGACGCCCGTATCGACCGCAGTCAGGACATGGCCGCGACGCTCCAGTCGTCGTTCTACGCGTCGGTCGGGGGGCTCCACGAATAGCGCGCGGTGACGAGTCGGCCGTCTCGGCCGCGCTCGGTGGTCCGCGTTCGGGAAACACTTTTCTCGCGCGCAGGGAGAACTACGATACCATGTCATCATCGACCGTGATGGTTACGGGCGGGACCGGTTTCATCGGCTCGTACGTCGCGTCGGACCTCGTCGCGGCCGGCCACGACGTGGTCGCCTACGACCGCTCGACCGACCCGCGCATCCTCGACAGACTCGGCGTCGCCGACGACGTGACGATACGCCGCGGCGACGTGACCGACCCGACCGACGTGTTCCGGGCGGTGCGAGAGATCGGCGCGACGCACATCGTCCACCTCGCGGCGCTCCTGACGACGACGGCGCGGGAGAACCCGCGGGCCGCGCTCGACGTGAACGTCCAAGGGACGAACAACGTCTTCGAGACCGCGCGCGCCCTCCCCGAGCAGGTCGAGCGCGTCGCGTGGGCGTCGTCGGCGGCGGTGTACGCCCCGCCCGCGAACTACGGCGGCGACTTCGTGACCGAGTCCGACCTCGTCTACCCCGATACGCTCTACGGGGCGACAAAGGAGTACAACGAGCATCAGGCCCGAGTCTACTACGAGGACTTCGGCGTCTCGCACGTCGCGCTCCGACCGACGGTCGCCTACGGCCCGTACCGCGAGACCGGCGGGTCCGCGTTCCTCGCGAACATCGTCGAGAAACCGGCGCTCGGCGAGCCGTTCAGCGTCGACTACGGCGACCAGGTCATCGACTGGCAACACGTCCGCGACATCGCGCAGGCGTTCCGCAAGGCGACGTTCGTGCCCGAAGACGACCTCTCCCAACGCGTCTACAACGTCCGCGGGGAGTTGGCGACGATTCGCGAGGCCGCGGAGACGGTACGGCGGCTCCTCCCCGACGCCGACCTCACGGTCTCCGGCGAGGGCGAACTCCCGTGGACCCAAGAACTCGACGTGACGCAGGCGCAAGCCGACCTCGGCTACGACCCGGAGTACGACCTCGAAGCCGGGTTCCGCGACTACGTCAACGTGCTTCGGAAGGAACACGGGTTGGAGCCAGTCTGAGCCGAGAGCCGACGGGCCGAAACGTCGCCGTGGAGTCGGTCACGGCCGCCGAGCGTCGTCGGCGCCCTCGGTCTCGGGACCGTCCAGCAGGTCGCGGATATCGTCGGGCGACAGCAGGTCGACGAGGCTCTCGCCCGAGTCGTAGCGCTCGCGCTCGTCGGGCGTGAGATAGTCCGCGAGGTCGCGTTCTGTGAGCAGTTCCTCGAGTCTGTCGTCGAGGTCGTCCGGGTCGTAACCGGGGATGACCATATCACCGGATTGTCGCGAGCGCCCTTATAACACGGCACGCGTCGCGTTTCCGACGAGTTCGGAGGGCGAGCCGCCCGCTCACCCCACGACGACGCCGTCGTCCTTCGCGTTCGGCGCGCCGACGACGAACACCTCGCCCGCCTCGACACAGCGCAGTTGCCGAACCTCGTCGGGCGAGACGACCACGAAGTCGCCCGGTTCGAGGTCGAGGGCCTCGGTCTCCTCGCCGTCGTCGCCGGCGAAGGCGAGTTCGAACGCGCCGGAGAGGACGTGATACAGTTCCTCTTGTTCGCGCTGGTAGTGCATCGGTCCCGACCCGCCCGCATCGAACGACCAGACCGACGGGCGCATCTTCCGCGGGCGAAGCTCGTAGCCGACGGCCTTGACTCGGGCGTCGGCGTTCTCCACGTCGTGCGGTTCGAGGTCGGCGAGGTTGACGTGTTCGTACATCGGCGCGAGCTACGAAGGGCGGGATTATAGCTGTGGTGACGATTGCCGTGGGAACTGCTGTCGCGCTACTGCGTCTGGGAGTACTCTTCGACCCACTCCTGTAAGCTGATTCCCATCGCGGCCTGCGTGATGGCGTTCGAGGACGCCGAGTTCGCGCTCTTGACGAGTTCGGCTTCGAGCGTCCGGGTCGGAATCTCACCGATAAAGTGGGGAATGGCGCGCTGGACCGCGAGCGGGCAGCCGACCTCGTGGGCGAGGGCGTAGCCCGAAAGCGAGTGCGGAATCTCCCCGCTGGCGTACTCCGGGTCGGGGTCGTCGAGTCTGTCGTCGTCCACGAAGTCGACGTACTCGTAGCACTTGCCCACGTCGTGGAGGAGGCAGGCCGCGCGGACCACGTCGAAATCCGGGTCCGCGCCGTGGAAGTCCCGCTGTTCCTCGGCGGCGCGGACGGCGATGCGGGTCACGCCGCGGACGTGCTCGACGTTCGTCACCTCGTGGATGTTCCACGCGTAGGGGATGTCTGCGATGTCTCGCCAACCGCCGCGGGCGAGACCGAGACACCAGGCTTCTCTGACCCTGTCGCGGAGGCCGTCGTCCTCGATGTCGTCGAGTTCGGGGAAGGCGACCTCGACCTGCGCGCGGTAGTCGTGCGACATCGCTCAGCCCCCGCTCGCGTCTTTCTGAACCGTCTCGCGGCCGACGAACCGCGGACGGTCACCGATGGAGAGGAAGTTGTCGACATCTTCGCGGGGCGCGTTCGCCTTCGGGTGGTCGGGGTCGTAGTCGCGCGAGGACTCGTGGCCGAGGCCCGCCCGGAGCGCGTCGAGGCTCTCGAAGTAGAGTTCTGCGACGCCGTCGAACTCGGCGCGTTCGGGGTCGGTCGGGACGACGCGGGCGTACCGGACCACGCCGGGAATCTCGCGGGCGAGGGGGACGTGGGTGTTCGCCCAGTGGTCGAGGAACTCGTCGTGGCTCATCCCGTCTTTGCGGACGAGAAACGCCGAGTGCTTGTAGAGGCCCGTCGTGTCGCCGCCGGTCTCGTCTTTCTCGACGACCTCCTCGCCGATGATTCGAGGGCGTCGCTCGACGTCGAGGAAGTTGTCCACGTCGGCTCTCGCTTCTCTCGCCGTCCCCTTCGCCGGGTCGTAGTCGCGCGAGCCCCCGCCGCCGAGCGCGTCGTGGAGGGCGTCGAGGTCGTCGAAGTAGAGTTCCGCGAGACCGTCGAACTCGGAGGCCTCGGCGTCGACGGGGAGGACCGTCTGGTAGCGGACGACGCCCTCGATGTCGCGGGCGATGGGCGTGTGGTTGTCCTGCCAGTACGTGACGAACTCGTCGTGACTCATCCCCGCCTTGCGGACAGGCAGGGCTACGTGCTTGTACATGCGTACACCTGCCGATTCGCGTATGAGAAAATAAATCATGAGGTGTGTTCGCAACGCCCATCTACAACAAATTAATGTGATAGTCACGAGTGGTGGGCGTATGCCTTTCCACGAGCGGGGGTTCATGAGCGGGACCCGCGGGACGATGGCCGTCGACTGGGAACAGCGCATCGACGTAAAGCGGATGCGCGAGGAGCGGAAGGACCGCGCCCTCTCGCGGATGCGCGATGCGGGTCTCGGGAGTATGCTCCTCATCGACGACCCGAACATCCGGTACGTGACCGGGTTGGCGATGACCGGCGGGTCGGGCGCGGACCACTACTCGCTGCTTCTGGAAGACGGCACGGTCGTCCACTGGGACACCGCCGACCACGCGAGCAATCAGCGGTACAACTGCCCGTGGCTGACCGACGTTCGCTACGGCTGTCCCGGACTGGGGAACGTCCCGCGGGCGTCCGGCCGCGACTCGGCCCGGTCGTTCCTCCTCGACAAGATGGCCCAGACCGTCGTCGACGCCCTCGACGAGTACGGCCTCGCGAACGAGGCGATGGGCATCGACACCGGCCACGCGGGGCTGCTCGACGCCTTCGAATCGAAGGGCATCGACGCCCGGCCGGCCGAGTGCGCGGCGGTGATGGAAGACGCCCGAAAGACCAAGACCGAAGACGAAATCGAATGTCTGCGACAGGTCGCGGCCATCTGCGAGGCGGGCTTTCAGACCATCGCGGAGAACGCGAAACCGGGCGCGCGGGAGTCGGAGGTGTGGGGCGACGCCGTCCGCGAACTCTGGCGGCACGGCGCGATGGCGCAGGGCGGCTACCTCACGTCGGGGCCGAACACGTGGCCGAAGCACCAAGCGAACACGACGGACCGGCTGATTCGCCCCGGCGATCTCGTCTACGCCGACTTCTACAACGTCGGCTACCTCGGCTACCGGTCGTGTTACTACCGGACCTTCTCGATGGGCGAGCCGACCGACGAACAGCGCGACGCCTACGAGACGGCCCGCGACAACCTCTACGCCGTCCTCGACGAAATCGAGCCGGGGAAGACCACCGACGAAATCGCGGCGGCGTTCCCGGACATGGCGGGCGAACACGCCGACTGGTACGGCGCGGACGACCACTGGCAGCTGACGACCAACCACTGGGCCCACGGCCTCGGCCTCCAACTGTACGAGGTGCCGCTCATCTGGCGCGGCCTCTCGCCGGACCATCCCATAGAAATCGAGGCGGGGATGACGATGGCCGTCGAGACCCAGGAACCGGCGGGGAGACAGGGCGTCCGCGTCGAGGAGATGGTCGTCGTCCGCGACGACGGCGTCGAACTCCTCAGCCAGTGGCCCGTCGAGGAGATAACGACTATCGAGTACTGATTTCTGACACGGCAGAGGAACAGTTCACAAATTTTGAAACTTGTGGAATTTGTTTCCTACATTCGTCTGAGAACAGTTTCAACAGACATCAGCTCGTCAGGAGAGATTACGGTTCGGAATATCGAACGAATAGTCAGTAGTATAGAATATCTATAACGGCTGGATACGGCGGGCGAGGATTCCCCGTGTCCCCGAGCCAGCGCCCAGCAGACCGGCCGACGCTACTCCGCCTTGCCGTCCTCGCGGTCCCGGCGGCGTGCGTCGGCGTCGCGGTCGTCGGGGTCGCCGTAGCCGCCGCCGCCCGGCGTCCGAACCGTGACAGTCGTCCCCGCGGGCACGTCGCGGGTCGTCTTCGACGGGACCGCCTCGCCGTCGACGAGATTCTGTCCCGTCGCCCCGTCCTCGCCGCCGGCGATGCCGCGGGGCGCGACCCGCCGGCGCTCGGTGAGAAGCGAGACGGTCGCGTCGGCCTCGACCGTGACCGACCGGACGATGCCGAGGCCGCCGCGGAACTCGCCGCGGCCGCCGCTTCCCTCGCGGAGGCCGTACGCCTCGACGAAAAGCGGGTACTCGGCTTCCAGCGCCTCGACCGGCGTGTTGAGCGTGTTGGTCATCCCGACCTGCACGCCGCCCATACCGTCGCCGCCGGCGCGGCCGCCGAAGCCGCCGCCGATGGTCTCGTAGTAGGTGAAGCCGTCCGAACCGCCGACGCGACTGCCGATGGTCAGGTTGTTCATCGTCCCCTGTCCCTGCGCGGGGACGCGCTCGGGGGCCGCGTCGGCGAGCGCCGCGAAGACCACGTCGGTCACGCGCTGGCTGGTCTCGACGTTGCCGCCGACGACCGCCGCGGGGGCGTCGGGGTTGAGGAGTGAGCCGTCGGGGACCTCGACCGAGATGGGGTCGTAACAGCCCTGGTTCGGCGGTATTTCGGGGTCGGTGACGCAGCGAACGACGAAGTACACCGCGCTCTTGGCGACCGCGAGCGGCGCGTTGACGTTGCCGGCGACCTGGTCGGCCGTGCCGTCGAAGTCGAACGCGACGGTGTCGCCGTCGACCGTCGCGGTCACCTCGACTGGGATGTCGTCGTCGGTCACGCCGTCGCCTTCGAGCACGTCGCGGGCGCGGTACTCGCCGTCGGGCAGGTCGCGCAGTTCCGCGGTGACGCGGTTCCGGGAGTAGTCCATCACGGCGTCGAACGCCGCGAGAACGCGGGACCGACCGTGTTCCCCGACGAGGTCGGCCAGTCGCTCCTCGGCGCGCTCGTTCGCCGCGAGTTGCGCGCGGATGTCGGCGCGGCGCTCGCCGGGGTTGCGGACGTTGGCGAGGAGGAGCGACAGCACGTCGTCGTTGGTCTCGCCGCCGGCGACGAGTCTGACCGGCGGGAGTCTGAGCCCCTCCTGATAGATTTCGCGCGCGCCGGCGGGCATGCTGCCGGGCGTCATCCCGCCCACGTCGGCGTGGTGCGCCCGCGAGACGGCGTAGCCGAGCACCTCGCCGTCGACCGAAAGCGGCGAGACCATCGTCACGTCGGGCAGGTGCGTCCCGCCCTCGAAGGGGTCGTTGAGGACGAACACGTCGCCCGGTTCCGGGCCGTAGTCGAGGACCGTGTCGACGGCCTCGGGCATCGCGCCGAGGTGGACCGGGATGTGTTCGGCCTGCGCGACGAGGCGGCCGTCGGCGTCGAACAGCGCCGTCGAGCAGTCGCGGCGCTCCTTGATGTTCGGCGAGTACGACGAGGTGATGAGCACCTGTCCCATCTCCTCGGCGACGCTCTCGAACTGGTTGCGCATGATTTCGAGCGTCACGGGGTCGACCTCGCGGTCGCTCATTCGCCGTCACCCCCGCTTGTCAGGACGAGCGTCCCGTCGGCTCCGACCGTCCCGCCCCACGCCGGAGGCACGACGACGGTGCTCTCGTGCTGTTCGAGGATGGCCGGCCCCTCGACGGTCGTCCTCGCGCCGAGGCCGTCGCGGTCGTAGACGGGCGTCTCGCGGAACTCGCCGTCGAAGAAGGCCTCGCGGGTGTCCTTGCGGGCGTCGCCGCCGCCGCGGTAGGTCACGTCGAGCGGGTCGCGCTCGACCACGGCGGTCGCCCGGACGTTGACGAGTTCGACCGGGTCGTCGAGGCGGTAGCCGTAGGCGCTCTCGTGAGCCTCGTGGAACCGCGCTTCGACCGCCTCGGCGTCGAACGTCTCGCCGACGGGGACGGTCAGTTCGAAGCTCTGACCGACGTACCGGAGGTCGGCGGCGCGCCGGACCGCCGCGTCGTCGGGGTCGGTCACGTCGTCGAGCGTGTCGGCTTCGAGGTCGGCGTAGGCGGATTCGACCGCTTCTGCGTCGAGGCCGGAAAGCGGTCGGCGGAGCGTCCGCACCGAGTCGTGTTTCTGGTCGGCCGCGAGCAGGCCGTACGCCGAGAGGACGCCGCAGGCCCGCGGGACCGCCACGGTCTCGATGTCGAGGCTCTCGGCGAGGGCGGCGGCGTGCATCGGCCCGGCACCGCCGAAGGCGACGAGGCCGAACTGCCGCGGGTCGCGGCCGCGCTCGACCGTCACGGCCCGAATCGCCCGCGTCATGTTGGCGTTGGCGACGCGGTAGACGCCGCGAGCGGCCGCGAGCGCGTCGTCCAGTCCGGCGTCGGCGGCGAGGCCGGAGAGCGCGTCGCGGGCGGCGTCCACGTCGAGCGAGAGTTCGCCGCCGAGGGCGGAACTGCCGCCGATGTAGCCGAGGACGACGTTCGCGTCGGTCACGGTCGGTTCGGTCCCGCCGCGGCCGTAGCAGGCCGGACCGGGGTTCGCCCCCGACGAGCGCGGCCCGACCCGGAGCGCGTTGCCCGAGTCGACCCACGCGATGGACCCGCCGCCCGCGCCGACGGTGTTCACGTCCACCATCGGCGTCTTGATGGGCCGGCCGTTGATTTCGGCGTCGGTGGTCCGCTCGACCTCGCCGTCGCGGACGAGGCTCACGTCGCTGGAGGTGCCGCCCATGTCGAAGGTGACGAGGCCGGCGAGGTCGCCGCCGGAGCCGGTCGCGGTCTCCGCCGCGCCGACGACGCCCGCGGCCGGCCCGGACATCGTGGTCGTCACGGCGTGCTCGCGCACGGTCGACGCCGGGGCGATACCGCCGTTGGCCTGCATTATCTGAGGGACCGGGACGCCGAGGTCCGCGGCCCGCGATTCGAGGCGGCCGAGGTAGCTGTCGATGGCCGGCGTCACGTAGGCGTCGACCGCGGTGGTCGAGGTGCGCTCGAACTCGCGGAACTCGGCGAGCACCTCGTGGGACGCGGAGACCGGCGCGTCGAGTTCCTCGCGGAGCACGTCGGCGACGACGCGCTCGTTTTCGGGGTGCCGGTAGGCGTGCAGCAGCGAGACGGCGACGCTCTCCGCGCCGGCGTCGCGGATGTCGTCTGCGAGCGCCCGGACCTCCGACTCGTCGACTTCGGTCTGGATGCCCTCGACGGTCGCCCGCTCCGTCACCTCGAACCGGCGGCGGCGCGGGACGAGCGGGGCGGGCTTGTCCGCGGTCACGTCGTAGAGGTCGGGTCGGGCCTGTCGGCCGATTTCGAGCACGTCGCGGAACCCCTCGGTGGTGACGAGCGCGGTCGTCGCGCCGTCGTCTTCGAGGAGGGCGTTGACCGAGACGGTCATCGCGTGGGTGAACGCGTCGACCTCGGCCGGGTCGATGCCGGCGTCGTCGCAGGCCCTCTCGATGCCGCGGACGACGCCGACGCTCTGGTCGTCCGTGCTCGGGACCTTCGCGGTGACGAGGCGGCCCTCGGGAGTCAGAAGCGCCACGTCGGTGAACGTGCCGCCGACGTCGACGCCGATTCGCGTCTCTGTGTCCATCAGAACACCCCCATATCGGTCGCGACCGTATAGAGCGTTCGGAGGCCGAGCCAGACGACGACGAGCGTCACCAGCCCGCCGACGACGTTCTGGAGCGTGGAGTTGGCGTACGACCCGAGGATGTCGCGGTCGTTCATCACGTAGATGAGGAAGACGGCGACGATGGGAAGCAGGACGCCGTTGGCGACCTGCGCGAAGACGATGGCCTGCACGGGGCTGTATCCGACCGCGGAGAAGACGATGCCGACGAGCAGAATCGAGCCCCAGACGGCGCGGAACTTCGTGGACTGGAGGTCGGTGTCCCAGCCGAGCGCCCCCGCCGTCGCGTACGCGCCGGCCAGCGGGGCGGTCGTCGCGCTGGTGAAGCCCGCGGCGAACAGCCCGATGCCGAAGAACACCTTCGCCTGCGTGCCGACGAGCGGTTCGAGCTGTTCGGCCATCGTGCTCACGTTCTGGATGTTCGTCCCGACGGGGAACGCCGCCGCGGCGGTGACGAGAATCGAGATGGTGATGAAGCCGCCGAGGACGATAGACAGAACCGTGTCGGCCCGCGACTCGTTCAACTCCTCGGGGCCGGCCCACCGCTCTTGGACGCTCCCGGCGTGGAGAAAGAGGTTGTAGCCGACGACGGTCGTCCCGATGAGGCCGGTGATGAGGAACGCCGACCCCTCCGGGACGCTCGGGATGAACCCGCGGGCGAGCGCGCCGAGGTCGGGGCCGATGAGGATGGCGTCGATGAGGAAGGAGACGGCCATGATGGAGACGAGGCCGACCAGCGCTTTCTCGATGAGTTTGTACTTCCCGGACCACAGGAGGACGCCGGCGACGAGACCCATCGCGGGCCCCCAGAGGTTGGCGCTGATGCCGGTCAGCCCCTCCAGTCCGGCCGCGCCGCCGAGGATGTTTCCGGTCTCGTAGGCGGCCGTGCCGACGCCGATGGCGCTCACGACGAGGGCGATACTCAGTCCCGACAGCGCGGGGCTGTCGAACTGCCCCCGGAGCGCCTCCCCGAGGCCCTCGCGGGAGACGAGGCCGAGTCGGGCGCTCATCTCCTGCAGCACGATAGTGGCGACTATCGAGAAGGCAATCGTCCAGACGAGCGCGTAGCCGAATCGCGCGCCCGTCACGCTCGCGGTCGTGACCGTTCCGGGACCGATGAACGCGGCGGCGACCATCGCGCCCGGACCGATAGATTTCAGACGTTCGATGAAGTTCATGGTTCTACCTGTGAGGTGGATTGACGTATCAAACTCTGATTGATAAATCCCGGTTGAGAACGCCGAGTACGGCGCGAAGAGCGCGTACGAAGGAGTATGAACGAGTATGAAGCTAGCGGCGGGCGTGGACCGACAACCGAGTCCGGAAACCAGCGTCCGAGTCCGGTCGGGTCCGCGCCGGACGCGGCCCTCACCGGACCTCGGTGAGAAGCACCTTCGAGACGCCCTCTTCGACCTCGATATCGAACGGGGACTGCTCGGTGCTGAGCGCGATGAACCGCGACATAAACCACTTGACGGACTCGGTGGGAAAGACGACGTGGAAGGTGTCGCCCTCGGAGGCGCGGACCGTGAGAAAGCCGCAGAACGACAGCCAGTCGAGGAGTTCAGCCAGCGACTCGAATCGGTCGCGATACTCGTGGGCGTGGAACGCCGCGACCCGGTCGATGGCGTCGAGAAACTCGGGAGCCGGCTCGCCGTCGTCGCCCTCCACGTAGTCGAGAAACGTGTGCAGGAAGTCCACGTCGAGAAGGACGTGCTCGCCGCTCGACAGCATCTGGTGGTAGGCTTCGAGGTTCGGCCCGGCGTCGGTCGTCGCCGCCTCGAAGTTGGCCGCGTAGAAGACGAGCGCCTCGCGGACGAGTTCGCTTTGGGCCTTGTCGGTCCGGCCGGCGAGCCCGTCGAGCGCCGACTGAGCGTCCTCGTCGAGCGACACCGTGACGCGATTCGTGACCATGCGTGTCTAACTCTCGGTGGGGTTCTTAAGGGTGTGTAGATGACCGCCGCGAGTCGCGAACGCGTGACGAACGGCAGCCGGCTACTCAAGATGTGTGAAAATTTTAGAAATTGAGACGACGGCGACGGGTCAGTCCGCCGTCGCGGTGCTCGCTCCCGCCGGCTTCGAAGCACTCCTCTGGCGAGCGGTCGTCGGGAAGGCCGTCGCCGTCGTCCTCGACGTAAAAGCCGTCGTGGGTCCGACCGACGGTCACCGTTACCTCGGAGCCGCCGTGGTCGACGAACGCGTCGTTGACGTACTCGAAGCGGCCGCGCTCGTCGACGACGTACACCGGGTAGCCGAGCGCTTCGAGAACGGTTTCGTAGCGCTCCGCCCGGCGGGTCGCCCGGTGTTCGGAGACGCTGTTTTCGATGCGGTTGACGAGCAGTTCGTACTGCTCGGAGGAGGGCTGTTTCTGGAGGTAGTCGGTGACGCCCGCGGAGATGGCGTCGCTCGCGACTTCCTCGCTCCCCTTGCCGGTAAAGAGGATGAGGGGAAGCGAACCGTGGTCCTCGCGAACCGTTTCGAGGAGTTCGACCCCGGTCATCGCCGGCATGTCGTAGTCGCTGACCACGCAGTCGATATCGGAATCACGAACGATATCGAACGCGACCCTCGGGTCCGAGCACGTCGTCACCTCGAACGAAGAGAGCTTTCGAAGGTACGTCTCGCCGAGGTCCAAGAGCGCCGCGTCGTCGTCGGCGTAGACGACGCGAGGGGATTCCGAGGTCGTCATCAGTAGGTACCGAATAGCAACTCTCGCGGCGGCACATATGTTCGACCTCTATAAATAGGGACCGGAGAAACACGGGTCGGTTTCGAATCTAATAACGAGAACGACGGCGCGACGGAGGCGACCGAGTTTGACGCGACCGAGTCCGACCGGGTCTCGCTCGGCCGCCCGTCAGAACTCGCCGGCGACGATGTCGGTGACGCGCTCGCGGTCGAACAGCCGTTCAGCCTCGGGAATCTCGGGGTACGACTCGCCGTCGCCGTAGCCGGGCCACGCGCCGAACCGCTCGGGGAAGAGCTGTTTGGCGGTCATCTCCAACTGGAACAGGTTCATAATCGGGCCCTGCATCCCGTTGCCGGACGGGTAGTACCGGCCGTCGCGGAACGCGGGCACCTCGTCCGCGAGGGGGTTCGAAAGCACCTCGTCGCGGTTCGAGCGGAAGGTGTCTCTGAGCGCGGTCCCCCAGTACCGGAGGACCACGTCGGGCGCGGTCTCGACCATCACCTCGTAATCGTACGAACCGTCCGACCCGGTCTGGGCGTCTGTCGTCGCAAACGCGTTCTGCATCCCGAACGGGCGGAGGTGCGCCCAGAGGTAGCCGTCCCCCGTGAAGTCGTACGGCCAGAACGTCCCGCCGGTGTCGGCGACGACCGCGAGCGACGGGCGCTCGGACGCCGGTGGGAGGTCGGCCCGTATCCGGGCGACGAGGTCGTCCCGGAGGGACCTGAACGCCCGGTAGCGCTCTTCCTCTCGGAACACCGCCGCGATGTGGCCGAGGTACTCCCAGAGCGTATAGTGCTCGTAGCGGTCGCGGCAAGGCTCGGGCGGGTCGGCGTTCGTCCGGCTGTAATAGTTGCCGAACCACGGACCCACGTCGGCCGCGATTGACGCCACCTCGCCTTCGGTCCAGTCGAACGAGGGACTCCGGAGCAGACACGGGTCGAGGAAGTGCACGTCGCTGTCCAGTTCGTAAAACAGCTCTCTGTCGAGGGCGTTCGGGTTCGACGCCGGCGTAACGCGGCCGAGTTTCTCCCACTCGAACTCCACGCCGTCGAGCGCGTCGTAGTAGTAGTCGACCGTGTTGCCGAACAGCTCCTTGTCGTAACCGATGCCGGTAATGGCGTCGCCGTGGCCGAAGGCGACCGCCGCGTCGGCCGAGACCGGGTAGTAAGTCAGAGCGCGTTCCGGCACGGCGTCGAACTCGACCTCACCGACCGGGGCCATCGACACCGAGTACGACCCGTCGCTCGTCTCAGTCGCTTCTTCGGTATCCGTCTCAGTCGTCGAGACGGCGTCAGAAGTAGTGGTCGTCGCGTCGGAACCCCCGCCCGCACAACCCGCGAGGAGTCCCCCGCCGAGGACCGTCCCGCCGAACTTCACGTAGTCCCGGCGAGTCGGCCCGGACCGACAGTCATCGTTGTCTGCCATATTTTTAGGCCAGCATAAAAAAATAAAACTGCTTCGTTTTAGGTATGCCTAAATACTTCGCTCGCGAGCGAGGAGTCGTGATATTTTAACAATGAGTTGAGACGTATTGAGCGTGTTCCCCGTTACGGATTCCCTCCCCTGCGTCTCGACGGACAGTATCGAGCGGTTCCTCGCGGCCTTGCTCGTCGGACGCGTCGGTCGCGTCGGTCGTGTCAGTCACGTTCGAGTCCCCCCTTCGGCGGCGTCAACGTCGGCCTCGGCCCCGGAACCGGGGACCGAACCGAGTTCGGTCGCACACCACTGACAGAACGCAAGCGACGGGTCGGCGGCGCGGCGACAGTTCGGACAGACCCGGCCGTCGCGGCTCTCGGACCGCTTCGACGCGCGGTTCTGGACGCGCGCAACCACGTACGCGTCGAGAGTGGCGAGGAGGGTAACGACGAACAGCGGCGCGGCGCTCCAGAAGTCGCCCGCGCCCTGCAAGTACATCGCAACCGCGTCGGGACCGCTCAGAGAGCCGACGCCAAGGAAGACGGCAGCCCACGCGAACGCGCGCTTCCAACGGCGGAGATACAACTGTCCGAGCCCCGCGACGAACGACGAGAGGAGCGCGGCGAGAAGCGGGCGCTTGACTGCGCGTTTTTTCATATATTGAATTTCTGTTCAACCACGTATAGCGGTTCGGGTCACCGAACCGCGGTACCGCTACCGGTAGTTTAAATATTGAATTAATATTCAACAGCGTCGTGGGCACACGATGAACGACACAACGACGCGGAGATATCTCGCGATTGGCGGACTGAGCGCGGTGCTCTCGCTTTTCGTCCTCCCTATCGCGGGGTTCGTCTCGGTCTACACCGGCTACAAAGTACACGGACACACGAAGAACATTTACAGCTATCTGCTAGCCGGAGCGGGGTCGCTCTCGGTGCTGTTCTGGGTGGCCTTCCTGGTTCGGCTCTGACCGCGGTCGGCGGCGAGTCATCCCGCCGCCCGCGACGACCCGAAAGCGACACTTTCGTCGAACGCGAACCGCCGGGATATGACGCAGGACGGTCGCGCCGAGGAGTTGGAGCCGGCGAAGCGACGCATCATGGAGGCGACGTACAGGGCGCTACAAAAACACGGCTACGGCAACCTGACGATACAACACATCGCCGACGAGTTCGAGAACAGCAAGACGCTCCTGTACTACCATTACGACGGGAAAGACGAGCTGTTGGTCGACTTCCTCGACTACGTCCTCACGCAGTTTCTGAACAGCCTCCCTCGGGGGGACCGCACGCCCAAAGAGGAACTCGAAACGCTCGTCGACACGCTCCTCCCCGAGACGCTCTCCGAGGAGGCCTACCGGCTCCAACTGTCCATGTTCGAACTCCGGGTGAACGCCCCGCACGACGAGGGCTGTCGCGAGGAGTACCGCCACGTCGACGCCGAGCTCACGGAGCTGCTGCGGGACATCCTCGTCCGCGGCGTCGAGGCGGGCGAGTTCGACGTCAACGACCCAGAGGCCGAGGCCGAACTGTTTCTCTCGATTCTAACTGGGACGCGCGCCCGCCGGCTGACGGTGTTCAAACCCGACGAGTCAATCGAACCGCTCCGAGCGGCCATCCAGTCGCACATCGACCGCATCTCGGCGTAGTCGCCGCCGGGTCGGCCGCCCGGGTCGCGGTCGCGCCGGTTCAGGCCAGTTTACCGCCGTCGACGGGGAGCGCGTGGCCGTTGACGAACGACGCGTCTTCGGAGGCCAACCACGCGACGGCGCTCGCAATCTCCTCCGGTTCCGCCATCCGTCCGAGCGGCTGTTCCGCGGTGATGGCCTCGACCGCGCCGGGGTTCGCTTCGAGCGACCGCTCGACCATCGGGGTTCGGACGACGCCCGGACACACCGCGTTGACGCGGACGCCCTCCTCGGCGTACCGCACGGCCGCAGACTTCGTCAGTCCGACCACGCCGTGTTTGCTCGCGACGTAGGGTTCGCTCCCGTCGGCGGCGAGTCCGGCGATTGACGAGGTGTTGATAATCGCGCCGCCGTCGCCCTCCATCAGCGCCGGAAGCTCGTGTTTCATGGCGAGCCAGACGCCGGTGAGATTGATTCCGAGCACTCGGTCCCAGTTCTCCCGCGACTGCTCCGGAAGCGGGTCGTTGTCGCCCTCGATGCCCGCGTTGTTGTGCGCAATATCGAGGCCGCCGTACGTCTCGCGGGCCGTCTCCACCATCGACCGCACGTCGTCGGCGTCGGTGACGTCGACCGCGACGAACGTCGCGTCGCCGCCGTCGGCCTCGATTTCGGAGACGACCTCTCGCCCGCGCTCGGCGTCGATGTCACCGAGCACCACGTTCGCACCCTCGGCGGCGAGTCGCGTAGCGCTCGCCCGCCCGATACCGCTGCTCGCGCCGGTCACGACCGCAGTCTTGCCGTCTAATCGGTCTGCCATACGTTGTTGAATATTTTGTCAATATATAATCTATGGGGTAGGAGAACGGCGTTCGAGAATCGCTCGTCGCCGTCCGTTCCGCCGAGAGGTGAACCCTTATTCGCCCGGCGTCCGTCGGTTCCGACCATGACACCGCGACCGTCGACCTTCTCAATCGTCGCCCGCGACCCCGAACAGGACGCCGTCGGCGTGGCCGTCCAGTCGAA
Organism: Haloferax volcanii DS2; assembly: GCF_000025685.1. GTDB lineage: Archaea > Halobacteriota > Halobacteria > Halobacteriales > Haloferacaceae > Haloferax > Haloferax volcanii. Next base: position 548,589 of record NC_013966.1, read on the forward strand.
GTTCGTGAGCGTCGGCTCCGTCGTCCCGTTCGTCAGCGCGGACGCCGGCGCAATCGCCACCCAGAGCTTCGCGAACGTCACCTACGGCCCCGACGGATTGGACCTCCTGCGCGAGGGACACTCGGCCGAGGAAGTCGTTTCCGAACTGACCGACGCCGACGACGAGGCCCCGAGCAGGCAGGTCGGCGTCGTCGGAGCCGACGGGAGCATTGCGGCGTTCACCGGCGACGAGTGTTTCGACGTGGCCGGCGACATCCAAGGCGACCACTACACCGTTCAGGGGAACATCCTCGAAAACGAGGCGACGCTGGACGCGATGGCCGAGGCGTTCGAGACGACCGACGGCGGGCTCCCGGAACGTCTGCTCGCGGCGCTCCACGCCGGCAACGACGCCGGCGGCGACAAGCGCGGCGAGCAGTCCGCGGCGATGTATATCGCCAAGCCCGAGGGCGGTTACGACGGCGGCAACGACCGCTGGGTCGACGTGCGCGTCGACGACCACGACCACCCGATAGCCGAACTCGAACGCGTGTTCAAGCTGTACGACATCACGCTCTTGGAGCGCGAAGCGCCCGCCGAAACCATGTCGCTGTCGGGCGAGACGGCCGAAGCGGTCCTCGAAACGCTGTCGGTGCTCGGCTTCTACGACGGAACCCCGAGCGGCGAGTTCGACGACGAGGCCGTGGAGGCGCTCGAATCGTTCCGGGGCATGAACAACTTCGAGAACCACTCGCTTGCGGTCCTCGAAGACGCCATCGCCCGCGGCTGGGACGACGTTGCTGGCGGGGAGACTGCGGGCGAGGACGAGAGTGGGTGCGAGGACGGAACGACGGGAGCGGACGACGCGACGGACGAACTCGACGGGGAGACGAAGCTCATCGAGGCGATTTGGCAGGGCCTCAGCAGGCTCGACAGGAAGTAGTTCAAAATCAGTCTCGTCGGTCGGAGTGTGTTTCATTCGTCGAAGCGCGCCGGATGCGGTGGCGTTGGCGGGTCACCGCGGCGCACCGACAGGGCCGCGCGGGGGAAGGAAGTCTCGCTCAGCCGAGGAGGTACTTGAGCGCGGGGCGCTGGCGGACGAACTCCATCTTCTCGATGATGGCGTCGAGGCCGAGGATGCGGCCCGCCGCGAGCGTGCCGACGATGACGAACATCATCAGCCCGAACAGGTCGCCGTTGACCACGCCGTGGCCCCACTCGGCGTTCCCCAGGTAGAAAAACACCATCAGGACGCCGCCGAAGAAGGCGGCGAGCCGGACGAGTGCACCCACGATGAGCCCGAGACCGATGAGGAACTCGCCCCACGGAACCATGACGTTCGTGAGGTCGAGGAGCCACGGGGTCGCGGCGGCCCACGCGAAGAAGCCCTGGAGCGGCGAGGCTGCGGGGGCGTTCGCGAGGTAGCCCGCGGCGCTGAACGGCTCGCCGACGATTTTCGTCACACCGGCGTGGAGGAACCAGTAGCCGGTGATGAGGCGGGTCAACACGAGCACGTAGCCCGTGACGCCCCGCGAGTAGTCGAAGTCCATCCTGTTCCCCAGCATCTCGATTTGTGAGTTAGCGGCCATTGTCTTTCACCTAACAGATGAACGAACGGCCGCCGAGAGCATATAAAGGGGCCGTGATTTCCGAATCTAAGGAATCGAGAACGACCGAAAGAGAGCTCCTAACACTCAGCGCCGGGCGATGAGGTCGCGCGAGATGTCGGCGCGCTCGTAGACGGCTCCGTCGTGCGCGTCGGCGAACGCCTCGGCGTCGCCGTCGTCGGAAAAGGGGACGAAGTCGGGACCCATCGACCCGTTGACATCGGTTCCGACGACGTAGACGAGGTCGTCCATCGGCGCGAACGCGTCGGCGTCGAGGTGCGCGGAGATGAACGTCTGGCCGCCGTCGTCGAACAGGTCGTACTCGACAGTGCTGTAATCCGTGAGGTAGCCGCCGGCGCGATTCCACCCGTCGTCCTCGCGGTCGAGCGCGTAGGAGAACGTCTCCCAGGCGCTACAAAACCGCGCCGGGTTGTCGTGACCCTCGGGGCTGTGGTCTGCGTAGAACAGTTGCCCGGCGGGGCCGGGGTGCTGGTCGATGACCATCCCGCAGGCGTCGCACTGCTCGCCGCCGGTCAGTGCGACTGCCTCGGGAGCGTCGCCACCGCCGTCGGTTCCGAGACCGCCCAGACACCCTGCGGTGGCGGCGACGCCCGCGACACCGACGGCAGACAACACGGTTCGACGAGCGACGGTTCGGTCGCAGTCGTGGCACATACGCCAAGCTAGTTGGGGGGTGCTCAAATGGTGATTGGTGCGGAAAACGAACCAAGCGCCGGACGTGTGGTCAGCCCGTCACGTTCCGTCCGAGTCGATGACGCCGTGGCTCGGCACAGTCGCCACGGGGTCCGCGGTCCGCGCCCCCGGCGACGCGTCGCGCGTACGTCAGTCGGAGCCCGCCGAATCGGTCGTCGTTCGGTCCGTCGACCGCGTCACGAACTCGAACCGCGCGCCGCCCTCGGCCGGCTCGATGAGCGAGACGGACCAGCCGTGCGCATCGGCGATGTCGCGGACGATTGCGAGACCGTAGCCGGTTCCCCGCGGCATCGTGGTGTAGCCGTGGTCGAAGACCTGCTCGCGGCGCGTCTCGGGGACACCGACGCCGTTGTCCGCGACGTAGAAGCCGGCGCGGTCGTCGAGCGCGCCGACGCGGACGGCGAGCGGGTCGTCGGGCGGCGTGTCGCCATCCGCGGGGTCGTCGGGGGTATCCCGACGGCTCGTCGAGCCGTGTTCCACAGCATTCCGAAACAGGTTCTCGAAGAGCCTGAGCAGGCGGCCGTCGTCGCCCTCGACGACGAACAGTTCCTCGCGGACGAGCGTCGCGTCACCGGTGTCGACGAAGCGCCACGCGTGGTCGACGACGCGCGCGAGGTCGACGGGTTTGGCGTCGACGACGGGCGTCCGCTGCCGGGCGAGGTCAAGGACCTCCTCGACCAGTTCGGACATACGGTCGACCGCGTTGGCGGCGCGTTCGAGGTGCGCCCGCTCGCCCGACTCCATCCCGAGGTCGAAGTAGCCGGTGGCGACCGCGAGGGGGTTACGGAGGTCGTGGGCGACGATGGAGACGAAGTCGTCGAGCCGCTCGTTGGCCGCCGCGAGGTCGGCCTCGCGGTTCCGAAGCTCCTGTTCGCGGACGGTCCCCGAGAGCGCGGAGGTGACCGTCGAACCGAGGAGTTCGAGCAGGTCCTCGTCGACGTCGAGGAACGCGCCGTCGTCGTCGGTCGAAACGACGAGCAGGCCGTGGCTCCCGAGCGGGACGCGCAGGACCGACTTCCCGTCCGACTCGGGGGGGAGAAGCCGGTCGTCGACGTCGGCCGCGTCGACCCGGCTAACGGCGTCGGACTCGAAGCCGCCGGGGGCGGTCTCGATTGGCGTCTCCGAGTCGAACTGCTCCGCGGTCGAGGCGGCCGGCGACAGGGCACCGCGGTCGTCGGCGAGCCAGACGGCGGCCGCGGCGTCGGGCACGAGTTCGGGGACGATATCGACCGCGAGCGCCGCGACCTCCTCGACGCTCTCGGTGAGGATGAGGTCCTGCGTGACCGCTTGCAGGGTCCGGAGGCCGTCTTCGAGCCGCGCGCGGTTTGTGACGTCGATGGCGACGCCGAGGAGCTTCGACACCTCGCCGTCGTCGAAGACGGGCCGGTACCACGCGTCGTACACCGCGCCGCGGTACTCGATGCGGGTGTCGACCGCCTCGCCCGACAGGCCGCGGGCGATGGCGTCGGTGGCCGCGGGTGTGTCGTCGTAGAGGTCGAACGCGGAGCGACCGACGACCTCGCCGGGTTCGCGGCCGAGCGACTCCAGTCCGGCCCCTTCGGACATGGTGAACACGCCCTCGGCGTCGAACGCCGAGAGGATGACCGGGAGGTTCTGCAACACCGTTTCGAGGCGCTGGTTGGTCGATTCGAGGGCCTGCAAGTAGCGCTTCCGCGTCGTCACGTCGCGGAAGTAGACCGACAGCCCCGACGGCGAGGGGTACGCGCGGACCTCGAACCAGCCGTCGTACGGCTCGGAGTACGTCTCGAACGTCACCGACTCTTGGGTCCGCATCGCCTCGTGGTACTTCTCGTACAGTTCGGCGCTGTCGGGCGACGGAACGAGGTCCCAGATTCGCTCGCCGAGTTCGGGCTCTCTGACCTCGTTGAAGACGTCTCGCGCGCGGTCGTTGAGGTAGACGAAACGCCAGTCGGTGTCGAGCGCGAAGAAGGCGTCAGTCATGCGTTCGAGCAGTTCGCCGCGCTGGGTGGTGGCGACCTCGCGGTCGGTCACGTCCCGCGGGATGCCGACGACGCCGGTCACCGTCTCACCGTCGCCGGCCGGCGAAAGCGAGAGTTCGAACAGCCGCGAGACGCCGCCGGCGTCGACGAATCGAACATCGAGGCGTTCGGTGACGCCCTCCGAGAGGACTCGCGAGACGGCGTCGCGGTAGCGCTCGTACTCGTCGGCGGGGAACAGCCCGGCGTCGACGAGCGACTCGAACCGCTCGCCTCGGAGCGTCTCGGACGCGCGCCCCGTTATCGCCTCGATTCGGGGGTTCACGTACTCGACGCGGCAGTCCTCGTCGAGGACGAACGCGCCGTCTTCCATCGCCTCGACGATGACGCGGTAGCTCCGCGTCTCGGCGGGGCGGTCGTCGGCGTCCCGGTCTAAGACCCCCCGGACCGACTCGACGAGGGCCGCGTGGGAGTCGTCGGTCTCGTCGCGGACCAGGTAGTCGTCGACACCGAGCGAGACGGCGCGGGCGGCGAGCGCCTCGTCGCCGGCGGCGGCGTAGACGACCACCGGAGGCCCGACGCGAGCGTCGCCGGCGGCGGTGACGAGCGCGTCGAGGTCGAGACCGTCAGGGAGGTCGGCGGCGGCGACGAGACAGGAGACAGTGCGCTCAGCGAGTGCCGAGCGCGCGGCCGCGGCGCTCTCGGCGCGCTCGACCGGGCGCTCGAAGGCGTCCCGGAGCGTCGAGACGACCGGACCGGAGACAACGCCGTCGGCCGCGACGTAGAGAATCGCGCCGACGGAGGTGCCCCCAGCACTCGGGGGAAACATGTTAGAGACGAGATATGCAGAGAGCCAATAATCTTGCGGGCGAAGCGGCCGGACCGCCGGAGGAGACGGCGGTGGGACGAGACGGGCGTCGGGTCGTCGAATCGCAGAGTCGCCGTCAGCAGTTATCCCTGCCCGACCATCCGCTCTTCGTCGTCCCACTCGCGCTTGCGGAGTTCGTACTTCTGAATCTTGCCGGTCGCCGTCTTGGGAATCTCCGCGACGAACTCGAACTCGCGGATGGCCTTGTAGCCCGCGAGGCGGTCGCGGGTGTACGCGGTCAGTTCCTCGGCGGTGACGCCGGGGTTCTCCACGTCGCCGTTCGCGGGGACGACGAACGCCTTCGGCGTCTCGCCCCATTTCTCGGACGGCGCGGGGATAACCGCCACGTCACCGACGGCGTCGTGGTCGAACAGCGCGTCCTCCAGTTCGACCGAGGAGATGTTCTCCCCGCCGGAGATGATGATGTCCTTCTTGCGGTCCTGAATCGCTATCATGCCGTCTTCGTTGACGACCGCGAGGTCGCCGGTGTGGTACCAGCCTTCGAGGCGGTCGTTGAACGCGTCGTGGGTCTCGTCGGGCTTGTTCCAGTACTTCTCCATCACCTGATTGCCGCGGACGACCACCTCACCGATAGTGGCGTCGCCGCGCGGGACCTGTTCGCCGTCGTCGTCGACGACGCGCAGGTCGGTCCCGAGCGGGGCGACGCCCTGCCGCTGTTTGAGCGAGAAGCGCAGGCCGCCCTCGTCGGGGATGAGGCGGTTCGCGTCCGAGGTGGCGATGAGCGGGCCGGTCTCGGTCGCGCCGTACAGTTGGGTGAACTCCCAGCCGAACTCGGACTCGGTGTGGCGAATCGTCGCGCTCGGGGCGGCGCTCCCGGCGGCGGTCACGCGAACCGGGTTGTCGCCGGCGTACGCCGGGTCGTGTTCCTCGGCGTACTCCCGGAGGATGGATAGCACGGTCGGCGCGCAGCAGAAGAAGGACACGTCTTCCTCGGTGATGGCGTCGAACACGGCCTCAGCCTCCACCCCGCGGGTGCAGACGTGTTTCGCGCCGCGGCCGGTGACGGCGTAGATGTGGCCCCAGCCGTTGACGTGGAACATCGGGAGCGTCCAGAGATACACGTCGTCGTCCCCGATGTGGTGGTGAATCGTCACCAATTGGGCGTGGAGCGACTCGGTCCGGTGGGTGCGGCAGACGCCCTTCGGGTCGCCGGTCGTCCCCGAGGTGTAGTTGATAGTGATGAGTTCGTCCTCGGACATCTCGGGGCGCTCGTAGTCGTCGGCGTCGGCCTCGTCGAGGAACGCCTCGAAGTCGAGCCAGTCGCCGTCGACGGCGGCGGGGTCGTTCGTCACGAACACCTCGGCGGGCACGTCGTCGCGGACGGCCTCGATTTTCCCCGCGTACTGGTAGTCGGCGTAGACCACGGTCGCGCCGGAATCCGACAGCAGGTACTCGTAATCATCGGTCGTGAGGCGGTAGTTCAGCGGGACGTGGAGCGCGCCGCACTGCATCGCGCCGAAGGCCGCTTCGAGATGGTAGTGCGTGTTGGGGTCGAGCACCGCGACTCTGTCGCCTTTCTCGACGCCGCGGGATTGCAGCGCCGCCGAAAATCTGTCCACCCGCTCACCGAACTCCGCGTAGGTGAAGCGCTCGCCGTCGACGCCGACGACGGCCTCGTAATCGCCGTAGTACGTCCGGGCCCGGTCGAGAAAGTCCGTCACGAGTAACTGTTTCTTCATTCGTGATAGACCGGGCGGGCGAGTGAACTAAACGCACCACTTCCGGCAACATTTCACGCGGCCGACGTGAGCACCACAGTATGACGGGGAACGTCGTTGAGGGGGTCGAACGCGCCGCCCGGACGCGGCGGGGGCGCGCCCAGCCGACGGCGAAACGAACACCTTTGAACCGCGCGGCCCTGACTCCCGGCAGATGACGACGCCGACCCTCCTCGTCGCGGGGACCGCGAGCCACGTTGGCAAGAGCACCGTCGCCGCCGGGCTCTGTCGCCTGTTCGACGACCGCGGCCTGTCGGTCGCGCCGTTCAAGGCCCAGAACATGAGCAACAACGCCCGAGCGGTGGCGACCGCCGACGGCGACGGCTTCGGGGAAATCGGCGTCTCGCAGTACGTGCAGGCCCGTGCCGCGCGGGTCGCGCCGACGACCGACCACAACCCCGTCTTGCTCAAGCCCCACGGCGACGGGGCGTCGCAACTGGTCGTCCACGGCCGGGCGGCCGGCCTCAACACCGCGAGCGACTACTACGCGACCCACTGGGAGGACGCCCGCAAGGCGGCGGTCGAATCGCACCGTCGGCTGGCGAGCGAGGCGGACGTGGTCGTCGCCGAGGGGGCCGGCTCCATCGCCGAGATAAACCTCCACGACCGCGACTTGGCGAACATCGAGACCGCCCGCTTCTCCGACGCCGACGTCCTCCTCGCGGCCGACATCGAGCGCGGCGGCGTCTTCGCCAGCCTGCTGGGGACGCTCGAACTCCTCCCCGAGGACGTGCGCGACCGCGTCGTCGGCGCGGTCATCACGAAGTTCCGCGGCGACCCGAGCCTCCTCGAACCGGGGGTCGACGCCATCGAGGAGCGAACCGGCGTGCCCGTCCTCGGCGTGCTTCCCTACGACGACCCCGGCCTCCCGGAGGAGGACAGCCTCGCGCTCCCCGCGGCAGGCGAGCGCGCCACCGTCGGCGACGACGACGGCGTCGCGGCCGAGCACGCGGTCACCATCGGCGTGCCGCGACTCCCGCGCATCTCGAACGCGACGGACTTCGGCCCGCTGTCCGAGACGCCGGGCGTCCGGGTCGCCTACCTCCCGCTCGACGCGACGCTCGACGGGGTCGACGGGGTGGTCCTCCCCGGAAGCAAGAACACGGTCGACGACCTGCTCGCACTCCGCGACGCCGGCTTCGACGACGAACTCGCCGGCTTCGACGGCCCGGTCGTCGGCATCTGCGGCGGCTACCAACTGCTCGGCGAGCGTATCGAAAACGCCGACATCGAGGGCTCGGGAGACGACGAGACGGTCGCAGGACTCGGTCTCTTGCCGATAGTCACGCGATTCTCCCGCGACAAGCGGGTCGAACCCGTCTCCGTCGAGTTCGACGGGGCGGGACCGTTGGCCGGCGCGACGGGGACCGTCGACGGCTACGAGATACACATGGGCGACAGCCGCATCGTCGGCGGTGCGACCCCCGTTTCGGGCGACGGCGCGGCGCTCGGGAGCGTCGCGGGGACGTACATCCACGACCTGTTCGCCAACGACGCGCCGCGGAACGCGTTCGTGGACGCCATCTACGAGTCGGCCGGGCGCGACCGGCCGGCGACGACGACGGGGACGGCGGGAGCCGACGCGGACGCCGACGAACCGGGTGCCGGCGACCCCTACGACCGCGCCGCCGCGCTCGTCGCCGACAACCTCGACGTGGCGGCGCTCTGTGACTCGCTCGGACTAGAAGAGTAGGGGAGCGTCGAGACGACGAGCCAGCCGATTAGTGACCGGCCGCCGACCCGGCGTCGGCGAGCCTGAACTGCCCGAACCGACCCACGAGGACGACCGCTCCGGCGATGACGGTGAGCGCGCCGAGCAGGAACGGAACCGTCGCGCCGTACTGCGGGCCGAGGTAGCCCGCGGTGATGGGCGCGAACGCGCCGCCGACGAATCGGAGGCTGTTGAACGCGCCCGAGGCGACCGACCGGCCGTGCGAGGAGATGCCCATCGCCAGCGTGGTCAGGTTCGCGTTCAGGACGCCGCAGAAGAGTCCGCCGACGACGACGAGCGCGGCGAGCGCGGCGGTGTCGCCGTTCGAGAGCCACATCAGACACAGCGTCGCCGCGAAGGCGACGAGCGCGCCGACGGTGACTTCGGGCGTCCCGAACAGCCCGTTCAGCCGCGAGGAGAGGACGGCGGAGCCGACGACGACAAACAGGCCCCAGCCGAAGAACACGAGGCCGATTTGGAACGCGCCGAGGCCGAGGACGAGCGGCGTGTACGCGAGGAGCGTGAAGAAGCCGAAGGTGTAGAGCAGTCCGACGGCGGCGTTCGTGAGCACGCCCGGGTGTCGGTACGTTCCGAGCACGTCGCGGAGTCCCTGTCTATGCTCTGCTTCCGGTTCGTCGACCGTGAGGACGACGAGGGCGAACGCGACGACCATCAGGGCGCTCGCGCCCGCGAAGGGCATCCGCCACGACTGCGCTCCCAGCACGCCGCCGAGGAGCGGGCCGCAGGCGATACCGAAGCCGAGGGCGGCCTCGTAGAGCGTAATCGCGCCTCTGGTGTTCGCGGCCACGCCGACGATGATGGCGAGCGCGGTCGTGGTGAAAAGCGCGTTCCCCAGCCCCCAGAAGCCGCGGAGCACCGCGAGCGATTCGATGGTGGAGACGAGGGCGCACGCCCCCGCGAAGACGGCGACGGTGGCGAGACCCAAGAGGAGCGTCCGCTTGCTCCCGATTCGCGTGGCGAGCGCGCCCGCAATCAGGTTCGCAAGCCCCATGACGAGCAGATAGCTCGTGAACAGGAGTTCGACCATGAAATGCGAGGCCCCCAGTTCGCGGGCGATGCCCGGAAGAATCGGGTCAACGACGCCGATGCCGAGAAAGGAGACGAACGTTGCGAGTGCCGTTGCGAGAACGGCCGGGTGGAAATCACGAAGACCCATGTCGTGTCGGAACGCCAGCCGACGGATTAATCTATCGACTATATTATACGTGTGTGTCTCTCGTACCGTGGTACGCTAGTCACAAACGCTGCGGCAACACTCTCCGGGAGAAGAACCACAGCAGTCGATAGAAACGATTTCTGATACGTATGCGCTCTCGGTCGAATCGAAAAAAGCGACGACCACACCAGCACCGACCGCACCAGCACCGACGCGTCCGGGAGTCGGCGCAGGTAATCGTCGTTTCGGACGGTCGCCAAGAGCCACGGGCGAACACCTTCGAAACCGGGACGCCACCGCCGTCAGTCCCAGCCGGTGACACGCGCGTAACCACCTGACATCGCCGTCAGCGAGCGTTTAACATCCGATAGGCGCTACACGTTGTCGTCGGAGCACCCATCGACTCCACCACCACACTCACACATGTCTCAACAGAAATCCGACTACGTAGACGACGCCGACATCGACGCCGACCTCGACCAGCTTCCCGACGACGAGACCGTCGAAGCGACCGTCGAGAACCTCGAAGCGAGCGGGTTCGACGTCGTCGTCGTCGACACGGCCGACGAGGCGCTCGAAGCCGTGCAGTCGCACATCCCCGCCGGCGTCTCCGTGATGAACGGCCACTCGACCACCCTCGAAGAAATCGGGTTCGACGACTACCTTAGCGAGGGCGACCACGAGTGGGAGAGCCTGCCGGATCAGATTTGGGGCATCGACGACGACGCGGAGCGACAGGCCGCCCGCCGCGACTCCCAGACCGCCGACTACTTCCTCGGCGGCATCAACGCCATCGCCCAAACCGGCGAACTCGTCGCCGCGGACCTCTCGGGGAGTCGCATCGGCGCGTACCCCTTCGCCGCCAGCAACGTCGTCATCGTCAGCGGTATCAACAAAATCGTCCCGACGCTCGACGACGCGCTGGACCGCCTCGAATCCGTCGCGTACCCCCTCGAAAACGAGCGCGCGAAGGAGGCCTACGGCGCCGAGTCCATGATTGCGAAACAGCTCATCTTCCGGCAGGAAGTCGAGGAGGGCCGCACCACCGTCGTCCTCATCCGCGAGCAACTGGGCTACTAAGTCCGACTCGCCGTTCCCTCGACACGTTCCCACGCTCCTCCGGGGAGCTTCCTGCGCCCGGGCAATCCATCACCACCACACCGGGCACCCCACCACAATTCCCCCGGAATCCACCGTTTTACGCGTCCTGCGTCCCACACCGGAGTGGCGACTGTCGCCAACGAGAGACGACGAAAGGCATCTAGAGACGACGAGAGACGACGAAAGGCATCTAGAGACGACGAGAGACGACGAAACAACCCGAGCCGCGGAGGTCTCGTGAGTGTCACGGACGACGATATATCGAACCGTAGAAATGTTCTTGGGACTGGAGCCGCATCGTCGTGTATGGCCGAATCCGCACACCTGCTCGGTACGTTCGACGAAGAAGACTGCACCTACTGCGACGGCGACCTTGTGACGGGAAGTTACAAAGACAACGACGCCATCGTCTGCGACGACTGCGGCACGCCCGCGGTCCAACTCTGGTAAGGCCTCGAACGAGGTCGAGCGAGTCGGCCGTCGGCGTCAGCGGTGGCGAAGACGGACGACTCAGTCGCCGGTGACGATGCCGGCGACGCGCTCGCGGTCGAACAACCGCTCGCCCTCGGGAATCACGGGATACGCACCGCCGTCGTACGCCGGCCACGCGCCGAAGCGGTCGGGGTAGAGCTGTTTCGCCGTCATCTCGGTCTGGAACAGGTTCATAATCGGCCCCTGCACCGGGGTTCCCGAGGGGTAGACGCGGTCGTTTCGGACCGCGCTGAGTTCGCCCCCGACGGGGTGGTTTTCGAGGGTCTCGCGAATCGACGCCACGTCGTAGTACGAGTCGATACCGTAGCTGTGGAGCAGCACGTCGGGGTCGATTTCGAGCATCGCCTCGAAGTCGTAGGAGGTCTCGAACGTCACGTCGCCGGCCGCGAACGCGTCGGTGACGCCGAGCGGGCGGATGTGCGAGGTCGCGAAGCCGGGTGCGTCGATTTTCGTCGGATAGAACGCCTCGTCCATGTAGATGACGACCCCGACGCTCGGTCGCTCCGACTCGGGGGGGAGGTCCGACCGAATCGTGTCGAGGAGGTCGCTGTGGACCGCTTCGAGCGCCGCGTAGCGGTCTTCCTCCCGGAACACCTGCCCGACGTTCTCGACGATTTCCCAGAGCGTGTAGTACTGGTAGTCGTCGGCGTACGGCTCTGGCGGCCGGGCGTGGGTACGGCTGTAAGCGTTACCGAACCACGGCGCGACCTGCTCGCGAATCTCCTCGACGTCCGACTGGTCCCAGCCGTCGAAGCTGGCCACGAGCGCCGGGTCGACGAGGTGGAGGTCGGAGTCGAGTTCGTAGACGAGTTCCTTGTCGATGTTGACGCTCCCCGACCCCGAGTTGAGCTGCGCGAGGTCGCTCCGGTCGAACGAGACGCCGTCGAGGCGCTCGTAGTAGGCGTCGAGCGTCCGGCCGCCGGCGTCGCTGTCGAAGCCGAGGGAGTTCACCGCGTCGCCGTGGCCGAAGGCGACCGCGGCGTCGGCGTAGACGAGGTTGTACACCATCACATTCTCCGGGACCGACTCGAACGTCACGTCGCCGGCCGGCGACATCGACACCGTGTAGCCGGCGGCGTCGCCGTCGGCGGCCGTCGTCGCGGCCGTCTCGGTCGCATCCGTCGACGACTCCGCGTCGTTCTGTCCGGCACAGCCGGCTAACAGACCGCCCGCGAGCAGCGCGCCGCCGCCCTTGAGGCACGCGCGGCGCGTGGGCGTCGCCCGGTCGGTGAGGTCCTGATCCATGCGTTTGGGCAATCCTAAACGGATAAATCCGTTTCGGAGTTTCGGCGTGCCTAAATCGGTACGTCTATATGTATTAGGTCGCCCTAAAAGCACGATGACAGACAGCGACGGACCAACGCGCAGGAAGTTCTTGACCTACGGCGGTTCGGTCGCCGCCGGCGGATTGCTCGCCGGCTGTACCGGTTCGTCCGAGTCGGACGCGACGGCGACGGACGCGGCCGCGACGGATACCACCGCGACCGCCGACGCGACGGCGACGAGCGAGTCGACCGCGGAGTCGACGGCCGACGGCAGTTCGTACACGGTGTCGATGGCACCGATGGGCGACGTGACGTTCGAGGGCGTCCCCGAGAGCATCTTCACGCGGCTAACCCACCACGCGGGGATGGCGTTCGCGCTCGGCCACGGCGACGCCGTCAACGCGATGCACGCCCCCGACTACTACGACGCGCTGTGGAACCAGTTCACGCCGCGTCTCCCCGGCGTCGAACTCGACTGGACCGGCCTGTACTCGTCGTGGGAGCCGTCGAAAGAGCGGCTCTACGAACTCGACAGCGACGTGCATCTGGCCGACCCCGCCAGCGTCTCCGCGCTCGGCAGTTGGAGTCAGGCCGACCTCGACGAAATCGAGGAGAACATCAGTCCGTGGTTCGGCAACAGCTTCAGCGCGCGGCACCAAGCGCCGCCGACCGAGTGGGTCGACGCCTACGAATACTACGGCCTCTGGGAGATATTCGCCAAGGTCGCACAGGTGCTCCAAGCGGAGGCGAAGTACGAGGCGCTCGCCGCGGTCCACGAGGAACTGCTCGCGACGATTGCGGCGGACCTCCCCGCGGAAGAAGACCGGCCGACCGCCGTGCTTCTCGGCCCGAGCGACCTGGAGTCCATCTACGCCTACAACCTGAGCACGCCCGGATTCCTGACCGCCCACACCCGCCCGCTGAAGCCGGTCAGCGCGTTCGGCGACGACGTCGAGTCCGGGTCGACCGTCGACTTCGAAACGCTCCTCGAAGCCGACCCCGACGTGATTCTCACGCTCGGCGGGATGCACCCGAACACGAGCATGCCCGACATCCGGACGGGATTCCAGGACGACCCCGTCGGAGCCGAGATTTCGGCCGTGAAGAACGACCGCATCTACGCGCAGGGCGGCCGCTACCAGGGACCGATACTCAATCTGTTCCAGTTGGAGATGACCGCGAAACAGCTCTCCCCCGACCGCTTCGGCGCGTGGCCCCAGTACAGCGAGGGACCGTACCCCGAGATTCCCGAGGAGGAACAGCTGTTCGACCGGCAGCGCGTCGCCGACATCATCAACGGGAACCTCTGAGCCGGCGACCGGCGGTACTGGCGCGCCCGCTCAGCCGGAGAGCCCGGCGTCCGCGATGGCCGCGCGAATCGCGCCGAACCGAACGAGGTCGGCCGCAGTCTCCAGTTCGCCGTCGAGCCGGCGGTCCTCGTCCAGCGGCGGAACCACGGACCGAATCGCGTCGCGGACGGCCCCAGTGCCGGTCCCGAGTTCGAGGCCCTCGTCGAGGAACTCGGCGGCTTGCGACCCACAGAGGAGTTCGACGCCGACGATGGTCGCGACGTTCTCGGCGACCGTGCGGGCGTTGAGGGCGCTCTGGCCGCTCATGCTCACGTGGTCTTCCTGCCCGCCGCTGACGGGCGTCGAGTCGATAGAGGGGCGACCGAGCGACCGACACTCGTTGAGGAGCGCCGCGGCGGTGTACTGCGCAATCATGTAGCCGGAGCGGAGCCCGCTGCGTTCGGTCAGGAACGGCGGGAGATACGACTCCTGTACGTCGGGGTTGAGCATCCGGTCGGTCCGGCGCTCGGAGATGGCCGCGAGTTCGGTCAGCGCGCCGGCGGCGTAGTCGAGGCGGAGCGCCAGCGGTTCGCCGTGGAAGTTGCCGGCGGAGACGACGGCGGCCACGTCGGTGCCGGGCGCGCGCTCGTCCACCGCGCCCGCCGGGAAGACGAGCGGGTTGTCGGTGACGCTGTTGAGTTCGACCTCGACGGCCTCGCGGAGGTGCGAGACGGCGTCTCTGACCGCGCCGTGGACCTGCGGGAGACAGCGAATCGAGTAGGCGTCCTGCACGCGCTCGCAGTCCTTGTGCGATTCGAGGACGGTCGAGCCGGCGGTGAGGCGGCGAATCGCGGCCGCGCTCTCTTGCTGGCCGGGGTGAGGACGAACCTCGTGGATGGCGGGGTCACAGTTCGCCGTGGTTCCCATCGTGACTTCGGTCGCGAGCGCGCCCGCGGCGTCGGCGGCCTCGATTGTTCGCTCGGCGTCGACGACGAACAGCGCGGCGAGGCCGACCGTCAGTTGCGTCCCGTTGATGAGCGCGAGACCTTCTTTGGAGGCGAGCGTTACCGGCTCCAAACCGACCGCTCGCAGGGCTTCGTCGCCCGGCAGTCGCTCGCCGCCGACGCGGGCTTCGCCCTCGCCGATGAGGACGAGCGCCATGTGCGCGAGGGGTGCGAGGTCGCCGCTCGCGCCGAGGCTCCCGCGGGAGCGGACGACCGGCTGGACGCCCTCGTTGAGCATCGAGACGAGCAGGTCGACAACCGAGGGTCGGATACCCGAAAAGCCCTTTACGAGCGTGTTGGCCCGACTGACCATCATCGACCGGACCTCCTCGCGGGTGAGTTCGCGGCCCGCGCCGGCGGCGTGGCTCCGGACGAGATTCGTCTGGAGGCGCTCGATGTCCTCGCGGTCGATGTGCGTCTCGACGAGGTGGCCGAAGCCGGTGTTGACGCCGTACACCGGTTCGCCGGAGTCGAGGACGGATTCGACGCGCTCGCGCGACTCGCGCATCCGCTCTCGCGACTCGGCGGCGAGTTCGACGGGTGCGTCGTGGCGTGAAACGGCGGCCACGTCCTCCGGCGTCAGCGACTCGCCGTCGAGGACGACCGAGTCGGGGAGGCCTGCGCGGTCACTCACGGGCGACCACCCCCGATTTCAGCACGGTCGAAACGGGGTTCGTGTCGAACCGGTACGAGAGGTGTGACGCGGTCGGCACGTCGAGCACGACGGCGTCGGCGGGAGCCCCGGTGCGGAGCGTGCCCGTGCCGTCGTCGCGGTCGAGCGCACCCGCGGCGGCGCTCGTGACGCCGCGGATGGCCTCGTGTGGAGTCATTCGCATCCCGACGCTGGCGAGAGTGGCGACGAAACTCATGCTTCGAGCGAAGCAGTTCGGGTTGAAATCGGTGGCGAGCGCGACCTCGTGGCCCGCGTCGAGGAAGGCGCGGGCGTCGGCGTAGTCGGCTCCGAGACCGAACGCCGTGCCCGGGAGCAGCACGGGCGTGACGCCGGCGTCGACGAGCGTGTCTCGGCCCTCGTCGTCGGTGTGGAGTAGGTGGTCCGCGCTGGCCGCACCGACCGAGGCCGCCACGTCGGTGCCGCCGATGGCGGCGAACTCGTCGGCGTGAATCTTCGGCGTGAGGCCGTGGTCGCGGCCCGCGTCCAGAATCCGACGGGACTGCTCGGCGGTGAACACGCCGCGCTCGCAGAACACGTCGCAGAACTCGGCGATACCCTGCGCTGCGACTGCCGGGAGTTGGTCGGAGACGACCGACTCGGTGTACTCCTCAGCGTCCGCGCCGCGCGGAACGGCGTGCGCGCCCATGAACGTCGGAATCACGTCCACCGGGTGGTCCGAGCCGGCCGCGTCGATGACCGAGAGCATCCGCAGTTCGGTCTCGGTGTCGAGGCCGTAGCCGGTCTTCACCTCGACCGTCGTCGTCCCGTGGGCGAGCATCGCGTCGAGGTGGTCGGCGAGGGTCACCGCCAACTCGTCGTCGGAGACCCCGCGGACCGCGTCGACGGTGCGGAGGATGCCGCCGCCGTCGGCGAGAATGTCCTCGTAGGTCGCGCCCTGCAACTTCGCCACGAACTCGTCGGAGCGGTCGCCCGCAAAGAGCGCGTGGGTGTGCGGGTCGACGAAGCCCGGGAGAACCGTCTTGTCGGTCGCGTCGATGGCCGTCTCGGCGTCTTCGACCGGGTAGTCCGCGAGTACTTCGGCCGTGGGGCCGACGGCGACGACTTCGCCGTCGAGCGCGGCGAACGCGGCGTCTTCGAGGACGACGACGCCGGTTCCCTCGTCGGGGCCGACGACCAGTTCGGCCGCGTCGTGGACGACCGTGAGGCCGGCCGTGGAGCCTGCGTCAGTCACGAGACACCACCCCCGCGAGGAAGTGGGCGACCGCGCGGGCGGCCGCGCTGACGGTTCGGCCGTCCTCGTCGTCCAGCGGCGGCGCGCACTCCACGACCTCGAAGCCGACGACGCGGGGGGCGGCCGCGACGCGGCGGAGCATCGAGAACAGTTCGCGGGTGGTGACGCCGCCGGGGGTCGGCGCACTCGCGCCCGGCGCGGCCGTCTGGTCCAACACGTCCACGTCGAGGCTGACGAAGACGCGGTCGCAGGCGGCGACGGCGTCGAGGGCGAAATCGGCTGTCTCGACGGGGTCGCGGCCGACCTCGTCGGCGGTGAGGATGGTGCCGCCCGACTCGCGCAGGAAGTCGGCGTAGGCCGTCGAGGTCTCGAAGTGGCGCGCGCCGACCACGGCGAGGCGGTCGAGTCCGGCGTCGAACAGTTGGCGGTAGGGCGTCCCGCTCGTCGGGCCGTCGGCGGGGGCGCGGCAGTCGAGGTGGGCGTCGAAGCTCACGACGCCGACCGAGTCGTCGCCGCCGAGAAGCGGCGTGACGTTCCCGACCGACAGGGAGTTGTCGCCGCCGAGGAAGACCGGGAGCGCGCCGCGCTCGTAGACGGGCGCGGCCTCGTCGGCGACGATGGCCTGCACGTCCGCGACGTGGTTCTCGGGGTCGTCCGCGTCGTTGTACGCCTTGACCGGGAGGTCGCCGAGGTCGGCGACGCCGGCGACCGGCCCCTCGTCGAAGTGGTGGGTCTTGACGCCGGCGAGGGCGCGCCGAATCGCGGCCGGGCCCTCGCGGGCACCGCGCCGACCGATGACGGCCCCGTCGTACGGTTCGCCCACGATGACGGCGCGGAAGTCGCCCGCGTCCTCGATGTCGGTCGGGGAGACGACGTGGCCGAACTGCTCGTCGTTCGGGTCCGACGACGTTCCCTCCCACGCGAGCGGGTCGGGTCGGGTCATTCGTCACCTCGGCCGGCGGATTCGCCGGTCTCGGTCGCGTGGCCGCCGTCTTCGGCCGTGCGGTCGGCGCGGTCGGCGCGCTCGGAGCGCTCGGAGCGCTCGGAGCGTTCGGTACGCGCGGCCGCGTCGTGGTCCCGCATCGGAATGCGGACGTTCGACCGGGTCGCCTCGTCCAGCGCGTCCTCGTAGCCGGCGTCGGCGTGGCGGATGACGCCCATGCCGGGGTCGGTCGTGAAGACGGCGCGGGCCTTCTTCGCCGCGAGGTCCGAGCCGTCGAGGACGACGTGGTTGTTCGCGTGGAGCGAGTTGCCGATGCCGACGCCGCCGCCGTCGTGGACGCTCACGATGTCCGCGCCCGCGGCGGTGTTGAGGAGCGCGTTCAGGATGGGCCAGTCGGCGACCGCGTCGGTGCCGTCGCGCATCGCCTCGGTCTCGCGGTACGGGCTGGCGACCGACCCGGCGTCGAGGTGGTCGCGGGTGACGACGACCGGCGCGGACACCTCGCCCGACGCGACGAGGTCGTTGATTTTCAGGGCGAATCGGGCGCGCTCCGTGAGCCCCTCGTCGTCGGTGGCGTAGCCGAGCCAGCAGACGCGCGAGGGAAGCCCCTGAAACGACACCTGCTCCTGTGCGAGGTCTATCCAGCGCATGAGCGACTCGTGTTCGGGGAAGAGCTCTCGAATCGCCTCGTCGGTGCGGTGGATGTCGGCGGGGTCGCCGGAGAGCGCGGCCCATCGGAACGGCCCGCGCCCGCGGCAGAACATCGGGCGGATGTACGCCGGGACGAAGCCCGGGAAGTCGAACGCGGTCGTCATTCCGCGGTGGTTCTGGACCTGCCCGCGGATGTTGTTGCCGTACTCGAAGGCGATTGCGCCCGCGTCCTGCAGGTCGAGGATGGCCTGCACGTGGCGCTCCATCGTGTCGAGGCTGGCGTCGACGTACTTCTCGGGGTCGTCCTCGCGGAGTCGGTCGGCCTCCGCGACGGTGTAGCCGCTCGGGTAGTAGCCTTCGAGTTCGTCGTGGGCGCTGGTCTGGTCGGTGACCACGTCCGGAATCTCGTCGCGCGCGAGCAGTTCTTCGAGCATGTCGGCGGCGTTCATCTGGACGCCGACGCTGTAGGGTTCGCCCGCGTCGATGGCCGCGTTGGCGTTTTCGAGCGCCTCGTCCAGCGAGTCAGCGAACTCCATCAGGTAGTCCGTCTCGACCCGGCGCTCGATGCGGTCGGCCTGCACCTCGGCGGCGATACAGACCCCGCGATTCATCGTCACCGCGAGGGGCTGTGCGCCGCTCATACCGCCGAGACCGCCGGTGACGACGAGCTTCCCCCGGAGGTCGGCGTCGTAGCGCTGGCGGGCGAGTTCGGCCAGCGTCTCGTAGGTTCCCTGAATGATGCCCTGCGTGCCGATGTACGCCCACGACCCGGCGGTCATCTGGCCGTACATGATTTTGCCCTCGGCCTCCAGTTCGTGGAAGTGCTCCCAGTCGTCCCAGCGGCCGACGAGGTTGGAGTTGGCGATGAGGACGCGCGGGGCGCGCTCGTGGGTCGGGAACGTCCCGACCGGCTTGCCCGACTGGACGAGGAGCGTCTCGTCGTCGTCGAGGTCGCGGAGTTCGGTGAGAATCGCGTCGTAGGCGTCCCACGAGCGGGCGGCGCGGCCGGTCCCGCCGTAAACGACGAGGTCCTCGGGGCGCTCGGCCACCTCGGGGTCGAGGTTGTTGTTGAGCATCCGGAGCGCCGCCTCCTGTCGCCACCCCTTGCACTCGATGTCCGTCCCGGTGGGCGCGCCCTGATACGCGCGCCACTCGTCGCTCGGGTCACCGAGTCGGTCCCGGCGCGCCGACGATTGCTGGTCGTGCATACCACAGAGTTCGGGCGCGACACGGGTAGCAATTCACCCACCGTGCGGTGTGGTATTTATATATCATCGCCGGACCAACGGTCCGCGTATGTACGAGGCGAGCCTCCGAATCAGAGACGACAGCGCCTACGCGGCGGCGACGGCGGGCAACGCCGCGAGCGTCGAACTGTGGTGCAACGAGCACTGCGACATGCTCCACGTCAGCGGCGAGGCCGGCAGCGACGTGCTCGACCGCGTCCGCGACACCGTCGGCGTGGCGGCGTCGGTCGAGCGCGGCGACGAGTTGGTCGTCGTCACCGCCGACTGCCTCCGCGACCACGAGATAGACCACATCGAGGGCTACGTGCGGAAACACGGCCTCCTCCTCGTGCCGCCGCTTCGCTACCGCGGCGGGGCCAAAGTGTGCCGTCTGCTCGCCGTCTCGGCCGACGACCTGACGGCGTGCTTCCGCGACCTCGTGGACAGCGGCTTCGACGTGAGCGTCGAGTCCAAACGCGCGGTGTCGTTCGCCAGCGGGAGCGGCCCGCTTTTGGCCCCCGCCGACGCGATGCCCGCGCTCACCGGCCGCCAGCGCGAGGCGCTCCGACTGGCCCACGCCGGCGGCTACTACGACCTCCCGCGCGGTATCGAGACGGCGACCATCGCCGACGAGATGGGCGTCTCGCGGCGCACCGCCGAGGAACACCTGCGCCGGGCGGAGCGAAAAGTGATGGACTCGGTCGCGCAGTACGTACTGTAAGGCTCAGTCGGCGTCGGGCGCGGCTTTCAGTTCCAGCGTGTAGCCGAACGGGTCGGTGACGTACACCGCGGGCGCGACGCCCGTCGCCCCGAGGGGTTCGAGTCGGCGGTCGATTTCGACGCCCGCCGCTTCGAGGTGGTCGCAAAGCTCGTCGATGTCGTGGGCGAACTCGATGGCGACGTGGTCGAAGGCGGTCTCAGCCGGCGGTTCGAAGTCCTCGGCCGGGCGGAGGTGGATGACGCTCGCCGGGGTGAGCCGCACGGAGATGAATGGCTTTTCGCCCGACTCGAACAGGTCGCGGTTCTCGACGTCGAAGCCGAGCGCGTCGCGGTAGAACCCGACCGCGGCGTCGAGGCCGTCGGCGGGGATGCGGAGGTTCACGTGGTCGATTGCCGTCGCGTCCATGCCCGCCCCGTCGCGGGCGAAGATGGTAAAAATTCGTGCGGCGGTCATCGGGGACGGAGAGCCGGAACCAAAAATAAACCGAGGTGAGTTTAAAACTGTGGAGATTTTAGAAATTGTAGAATTTGTAGAGATTGTGTCGTTTAGGGCGGTTTAGAAACACATTTACAAACCAAGTACCCAATGTCGGGTTCTTTGAATAAACTGTATATTGTTTATAAGACGATCAATCCCTCGGGGGAACCGCGACGCCGACAACCGGAACCGTCGTTCCGCAATCGTAACCCATTGGTAGCAGGTCGGTGTACCGTGGGTGTGAACCAACAGCCGACATCCGACGAGCGCTTGCTTGCGGGCTACCCGGGTCGGATGTTAGTCACCGTGTCGCTGGCGTGGGCGGTCCTCCAGACGGGTCGGTTTCTCTTGTCGCCGCTGCTGCCGACCATCATCGAGGAACTCCAGATAACGGAGGCGACCGCCGGCATCGCGCTGGCGCTGTTTCAGAGCGTCTACGCCATCACTCAGTACCCCGGCGGCGAGTACTCCGACCGGTGGACGCGGGCGACGCTCATCGTCCCCGGACTGAGCATCCTCGTCCTCGGCTTCCTCACGTTCGGTCTCGCCGGCGGCCTCGCGGGCTTCGTCGCCGCCGCGGTTATCACGGGACTCGGGAAGGGGCTGTTCGCCATCCCCTCGCGGGCGCTCCTCTCTGACCTGTTCGTCGAACGCCGCGGCCGGGCGCTCGGCCTCTACGCCGCCGGTACCGACCTCGGCGGCCTCGTCTCCTCGGGGCTCGCCATCCTCGCGTTGACCTACGCGACGTGGCGGACGCCGTTCCTGCCGGTCGCCGTCGTCCTCGCGGGACTCACCGTCCTCTACGCGCTCTGGTCGAGAGACGGCTACGCCGTGGGGTCGCCCGAACTCCACGTTTCGGGGACGCTCCGACGCCTCTTCGCCAGCGCGGAACAGCGCCGGACGCTCCTCGCGTTCGGGCTGTTTTACTTCATGGTCGGCGGCTTCATCAACTTCTTTCCGACCTACCTCATCGAGGCGAAGGGGTTCGACCAGCAGTTGGCGAGCGCGACGTTCGCCATCGTCTTCGCCGTCGGCATCACCATCAAACCCGTCGCCGGCGGCCTGAGCGACCGGTTCCGACGCGAATCAATCGCCGTCGTCGGGATGCTCGCGGCCGCGGGTGCACTCGCCGTCCTCTCGGCCGTGGAGGCTCGCCCGCTCATCTACGTCTCCGTCGTCGCGCTCGCGGCCGGCTACAAGACGGAGTTCCCGCTCGCGGACGCCATCATCATGGACAACGCGCCCGACGCCGACCGCGGGGCCGACCTCGGGGCCGCGCGGGCGCTGTTCCTCGGCGCGAACGCGCTGGGGCCGGCCTACGTCGGCATCGTCGCCACCTACGCGAGCTACGTCGCCGCGTTCGCGGGACTCGCGGTCTGTCTCGTCGTCTCCGCCGGGCTGCTCTACTGGGACGCGCGCAAGCGGTGAGCGGTCGTTCGGTGCGTCGAGTGCTTCGGGTGCGCGGAAGCCGTACAACGTGAGCCGAGTGCCCGCTCAGCCGTCGAGTTTCGCCTTCGTGTAGGCTTTCAGTCCTCCCTGTTCGACGAGCGACTGGAGGAACTCGGGGAGCGCCTCCGCCTCGTAGGTTTCGTCTCGCGTGTGGTTCGTCACGACGCCCGCGTCGAGGTCGACGTGAATCTCGTCGTCGTCCTCGATGACGTCCGCGCCGGGGCAGATGAGCACCGGCAGGCCGAGGTTGATGGCGTTGCGGAAGAAGATGCGCGCGAACGACTGCGCGACGACCGCCGAGACGCCCGCGCCGACGAGCGACAGCGGCGAGTGCTCCCGCGACGACCCGCTGCCGAAGTTCTCGCCGGCGACGACGAAGTCACCGGGTTCGACCGACTCGGAGAACTCGGGTCTGAGGTCCTCGAAGGCGTGGGTGGCGAGTTCGTCGGGGTCCGACGAGACGATGAATCGCGACGGCGTTATCTGGTCGGTGTCGATGTTGTCGCCGAAGACCCACGCGCGACCGGGTTCGGCGGGGTCCGGGCGGCCGCCGTCGCCGGCGAACGCGTCCGTCATGGCAGCACCTCCGCGAAGACCGTGTCGTCGTAGCGTTTCGTCTCGACCTCGCGGGGGTCCGTGATTTCGCCGTACAGCGCGCTCGCGCCGACGGTCGCCGGACTCGACAGGTAGACCGACGACTCCATCGACCCCTCGCGGCCGGGGAAGTTCCGGTTCGCCGTGGCGAGACAGACGTCGCCGTCGCCGAGGACGCCCTGATGGTAGCCCGCACAGGGGCCACAGCCGGCGCTCTGGATGACCGCGCCGGCGTCGGTGAGCGTCTGGAAGACGCCCGTCTGGAGCATGTGCTGGTAGACGGACTTCGAGGCGGGGACGACGACCAGCCGGACGTTCGGGGCGATGGTCTCGCCTTCGAGGATGTCAGCGACGACCTTGATGTCCTCGTACCGGCCGTTCGTGCAGGTGCCGACGAACAGCTGGTCGATTTCGGTGCCCGCGACCTCGGTCACGTCGACCGCGTTCTCGGGGTTCGACGGCTTCGAGACCTGCGGGGCGAGGGCGGCCGCGTCGTAGCTGTGGACCGCCTCGTAGTCGGCGTCGTCGTCGGAGACGAACGCGTCCCCGAGGTCGATTTCGTTCCCGGTCTGGCGTTCGAGGTACGACTCGGTGCGCTCGTCGGGCGCGACGAGGCCCGTCTTGCCGCCCATCTCGATTGCCATGTTCGACAGGACGAGGCGCTCGTGAATCGGGAGCGACTCGATGGTACTCCCGGCGTACTCGGCGGCCATGTAGGTACAGCCGTCGAAGCCCACGTCACCGATGAACCGAAGGATGAGGTCCTTCGCGTAGACGCCGTCTCCGAGGTCGCCGTCGACCTCGAAGCGGAGCGTCTTCGGGACGCGGAACCAGAGTTCGCCCGTCGCGAGCGCGGTCCCGAGGTCGGTCGAGCCGACGCCGGTCCCGAACGCGCCGATGCCGCCGTAGGTCGTCGAGTGGGAGTCCGCGCCGATGACGAGGTCGCCGGGGCCGACGAAGCCCTCCTCGACGAGGACGGCGTGGCAGATGCCGTCGCCCACGTCGAACTGGTGTGCGCCGTGTTTCGCCGCGAACTCGCGGACGGCGTTGTGGTTGTTCGCGGCCTGCACCCCGTCTGCGGGGGCGTGGTGGTCGATGGTGAAGACGGTGCGGTCGGGCGCGAACAGCTCGCCGTCGTCGCCCGTCACCTCGTCGAACGTCTGGAACGCGAGCGGCCCGGTGATGTCGTGGGCCATCGCCACGTCCACGTCGGCCTCGACGTAGTCGCCGGCGCGGGCGTCGGTGCCCGATTTCTCCGACAGCAGCTTCTCCGCGAGGGTCTTGCCGGCCATCTCAGTCCGCCTCCCCGTCGGCCGCGACGGTGTCGAGGACGCCCTCGACGGTGCCGCCCGCGAGGACGTGACTCGTCAGGCCGAGGCCCAGTCGGTCGGACACGTCGTGGGCGGCCGCCTCGATGCGGCCGAAATCGACCCCGTGACCGACGCCCATGCGTTCGAGCATCTGGACGAGGTCCTCGGTCGGCGTGTTGCCGACGCCGGACATGTCGCCGGGGAGGACGACGCCGCCGCCGAGGCCGCAGACCGAGGCGTCGAAGCGGTCGACGCCGACGGCCATCGCGGCCAGCGTGTTGGCGAGGCTCATCCCGTTCGTGTCGTGGAGATGCAGGCCCATGTCGAGGCCGGGGTGGGCTTCGAACGCGGCGGTGAACCGCTCCGTGATTTCGACGGGGTTGGCGAGGCCCATCGTCGTCGCCAGCGTCACCTCGTCGACGCCGGAGTCGACGACGCTGTCGACGACCGCGAGCGTCTCCGCGGGGTCGATTGCGCCCTCGTAGGGGCAGTAGAAGCTCGTTCCCATCCCGGCTTCGACCTCGATGCCGTGGTCGTGGGCGAGGTCGACGATGTCGTCCATCTCCGCGAGCACCTCCTCGCGGGTGCGGTTCTGGTTTTTGCTCGTGTAGGTCTCGCTCACCGTGACGAGCGCGTTCACCTTGTCCACCTCGGCCTCGACGGCGCGCTCCATGCCCCGGAGGTTGGGGACGAGCGCCCGGTAGGTCACGCCGTCGCGGCGGGTGATTCGCGTCGCCACCTCGTCGGCGTCCCGCAGGGTCGGGACGGCCTTCGGGTGGGTGAACGACGAGAGCTCGATTTCGTCCACGCCGGTGTCCGAGAGGGCGTCGATTATCTCGACTTTCTCGTCGGTCGGGACGAACTCGTCGAGGCGCTGGAACCCGTCGCGAGGCAGCATCTCGACGACGTGGACGCGCTCCGGAAGCGAGTCGAGGAGGCTCATATCACGTCCTCCGCTTCGAGGTCCGAAAGCACCGACTCGTCGTAGCCGAGTCGGTCGCGGTAGACCGCGTCGTTGTGTTCACCGAGCGACGGCCCGAGGTGGTCGACCCGCCCCGGCGTCTCCGAGAACTTCGGGAAGGCGTTCTGGACGACCGCCTCGCCGAGGTCCGGGTCGTCGACCGTCAGGAACGCCTCGCGCGCCGCGTAGTGTTCGTCGTTGAGGATGTCCTCGACGTTGTAGACGGGCGCGAGCGTCGCGTCGGCCGCCTCGAACGCGTCGAGCACCTCCTCGCGGCTGTGGTCGTCCATCCAGTCTTGGATGATGGCGTCGAGTTCGTCGACGTGTTCCAGTCGGTCCTCGTTGGTCTCGAACCGCGGGTCGTCCTTCAGGTCGGGGCGGCCGATGGCGTCGAAGGTCCGTTCTGCGAGCGGTTGGGCGCTCGCGGAGATGGCGACCCAGCGGTCGTCGCCCGTCCGGTAGACGTTCCGCGGAGCCGACGAGGTCGAGCGGTTGCCCGACCGCGACTCGATTGCACCGAGTTGGTCGTAGCGGAGCGGTTGCGGCCCGAGCAGGCCGAAGATGGGTTCGATGAGGCTCGTGTCGATGTACTGGCCGCCGCCGCCGTGGACGTCGCGGTGGTAGAGCGCGAACATCACCGCGAACGTCGAGAACAGCGCCGCGATGTTGTCTGCGAGGCCGGTCGGCGGGAGCAACGGGGGCGAGTCGGGGAAGCCGTTGAGGTAGGCGAAGCCGGACATGGCCTCCGCGAGCGTCCCGAATCCGGGGCGCTCGGAATACGGGCCGGTCTGGCCGAAGCCGGACAGCCGGAGCATCACGAGGTCGTCGTTGACCTCGGAGAGGCGCTCCCAGCCGACGTTCCAGCGTTCGAGCGTGCCGGGTCGGAAGTTCTCGATGAGGAGGTCGGCCTCGCCCACGAGGTCCTCGAACACCGCCGCGCCCTCGTCGGTGGAGATGTTCAGGGTGATAGACTGCTTGTTCCGCGAGAGGTACTTGTGCCAGAGGCCGACGCCGTCTTTCTGTGGACCGAAGCGGCGGATGTGGTCACCGAACGCCGGGTGTTCGATTTTGATGACCGTCGCCCCGAAGTCGGCCATGAAGCGGCCGACGGTCGGGCCGGATATCATCGACCCGGCTTCGAGGACGACGAGGCCGTCGAGTGGTCCGTTCGTGTCGTTCGTCATGTCGTGTGTGTCTTCTCGTTCTGTGTCGCGTGTGGTGGTCGTCTGGTGGTGCGTGTTCGCGTCCGCGTGCCCGGTCGCGTGTGGTGGTCGTCGGTGTGCCCGGTTCCGCGTGGCCGGTCAGTCCGGGTCGTCGGTGGGGTAGGTCGGTCGAGTCGGTCGAGCCGGTCGGATGGTGGCTCCGGCCGTCCGACGGGGTCACACCGGCCGGTCGATGTGGGTTCCGTACCCTTTCGTGCCGACGATGTCGCCGTCGTCGTAGGCGAGTTCGCCCTTCACGACGGTCTGAGTCGGCCAGCCGGTGACTGCTCGGCCCTCGTAGGGGGAGTAGCCGCTGACGCTGTGTAACAGTTCCGGCGTGACCGTCTTCGTCTCGTCGAGGTCGACGACGGCGAGGTCGGCGTCGCTGCCGACCCTGACGGTTCCCTTCCTCGGGTAGAGATTGAACGCCTTCGCCGCGTTGGTGCTCGTCACCTCGACGGCGCGTTCGAGCGAGATGCGGCCCTCGTTGACGCCCTCCGAGAGGATGAGCGGGAGCATCACGGGCGTCGAGGGGAACCCGAGCAGGCTGTCGCGGATGCCCTCGCCGAACTTGTTCTCCGCGAGGTTGGCGCAGTGGTCGGTGCCGATAGTCGAGACGGTGCCGTCGGCGAGGCGCTCCCAGAGCGTCTCTTGGTCGGCTTTCGACCGAACCGGCGGGTTGACTTTCATGCGCTCGTCGCACTCCTCGGTGGTGAGCGCGAGGTAGTGGATACACGTCTCGCCCCACGCCCGGTAGCCCGCGTCGTGGAGCGCGGCGAGTTCGTCGGCCGTCTCCCCGGCGGAGATATGGACCGCGTAGAAGCGGTCGTCGTAGCCGTGGACCTTGGCGAGCGCGGCCCCGGCGACCATGCTCTGGGTCTCGGCGTAGCCGGGGAACTCCTCGACCATCACCTCGTAGCCCTCGTCGGCGTCGGCGTCGGTGTCGTCGGACTCGGAGGTGACGTAGACGTTGCCGCCGGCGAGCGCGTTCGTGATTTCGACGTTCTCGGAGTGGTAGCCGAGCGTCGTCGGCACGTCCTGTTCGGCGAGTTTCCGCACGAAGGCGTCGCCGAAGTCGTCGTGCATGTCGCAGTCGACGCCGAACTTCTCGCGGGCGGCGTCCTTATAGTTCATGTACCACTTGAACGTCGTGATGCCGAACTCCTCGATGATGGCGGGAATCTCCTCGACGTGTTCCATCGAGAGCAGGCCGAGCGAGAAGAAGTAATCGTGGTAGTAGTTCGGCTCCGCCTCGTCGAAGTAGCCCGGCATGATGTCCTCGTAGGCCCCCGCCCGGCGGAAGTAGTTCCCGATGGTGGTCACGCCGCCGACGAGGTCGGACTTGGACTCGGACTCGGCGTCCGCCTCCAGTCCGCGGTAGATGCCGTGGTGGGTGTGCGGGTCGATCGCGCCCGGCAGCACGTGCTTGCCCGTCGCGTCGATTTCCGTCTCGCCCGAGAGCGTGCCGGGCGCGGCGACGGCGGAGATTGTCTCGCCGTCGGCCGCCACGTCGGCCGCGAAGCTGCCGTGTTCGGGCGTGACGACGGTGCCGTTCGAGATGACGAGGTCGTGGGTCATAGCGTCTCGACCCACTCTTCGACCGCCTCGGTCTCGAGCACCTCGGCGTACTTCATCCACAGGTCGAGGAGGCCAATCTTGTGCGACGCCTCGATGCGGTCGAAGATGCACTCCTGCGGCAGGACGACGCTGAAGCCGTTCTGCTTGGCGTCGACCGCGGTGGCCCGGACGCACCCGCTCGTGGAGTTGCCGACGATGATGACCGAGTCGTGGCCGCCGCGGACGAGCCGCGAGAGCAGGTCGGTCCCGTAGAACGCCGACGCGTAGGATTTGTCGACGACGGCGTCGCCCTCCTCGGGCGCGACCGGGTCGACGATGTCGAGGTCGGGGTGGTCGGGGTCGTCGTAGCTCGACGGGACGACCCGCGTGTACGTCACCGGAAGCCCCTGCTCCCGCGCGAAGTCGAGGAACGGGTCGATGTGCTCGATGGCGTCCCACGCGATGTCGCCCATCGCGGTGCGATACTCCTCGACGGCGTCGAGGATGGGGGCGTTCTCGCCGACGATGAGCCGCTGCATGTCGATGACGAGAACCATCGGGTTCTCGCCCATGCCGCGGGACTCCCACGACGAGGCGCCCTCCTTGTCGTAACCAGCCTTCGTGATGACCTGTTTATCCTGTTCGGATAGCAGGTCCTCCCAGATACGGTCTGTCATGACTCGCTTCGCCTGAGATGCGGTGGCATCCAGCATAAAAGTACGGCACGGTCCGCCGGCGTCATGTTACGGGGCGAACACCTCCAGCGTCCGCGCCACCCACTCGCGGTCGACGCCGGCGGGCGCGCGGACGACCGGGAGGTCGACGCCCATCTCGCGGAGTTCGACGAGTCGCCCCCGCACGTCGTCGGGCGTGCCGACCAGCGCCACGAGGTCGAGGAACTCCGCCGAGAGTTCGCGCGCCCCGGCCTCGGTCGTCGGCGCGGCGCGGACCGCCTCGACCTCGTCGGCAAAGCCGGCCTGCTCGGCCGCGCGGTCGTAGTAGCCCGGCACGTCCCGCAGGTAGTAGGCGACGTGTTCGGCCGCCGCCCGCCGCGCCTCGTCGGGGTCGTCGTGGACGGCCGTGAGGACGTACATCGCCACGTCCACGTCGCTCGGGTCGCGCCCGGCGCGGGCGGCCCCGGTGTCGAGCCATTCCAGCGCCGCCTCGAACTGCGGTCGGGGATAGAGGTTCGGGAGCCAGCCGTCGGCGACCTGCCCGGTGAGTCGGACGTTCGCCGGGCCGAGCGCGCCGTTGTAGACGGGTATCTCCTCGCGGACGGGGTCGAAGGCGTCCCAGAAGCTCGTGCGCTCGGGCGAGAAGAACTCCCCGTCGAAGGAGTCGGCGTTGCCGCGGAGGTAGCGCCGGACGAGTTCGACGTACTCGTGGAGGCGCGACAGCGGGCGGTCGAAGGGGACACCGTGGAACGCCTCGACGACGCCGGGGTGGGCGACGCCGAGGCCGAGAATCGCGCGCCCGTCGGAGTGGTCGTCGAGCGTCGCCGCGGCCGCCGCGAGCGCCGCGGGCGTCCGCGAGAACACGTTGACGATGCCCGTCGCAAGGCCGATTTCCTCGGTGTGGACGGCCCAGCGTTCGAGTTTTCCGAAGGCGGTCTTGCCCTGTCCCTCGGCGGCCCACGCCGACTCGTAGCCGAGTTCCTCGGCGCGCACGACGAGCGAGGGGTCGTCGCGAAGCGCGAACAGAACCGCGGTTCGGTCGCTCATTCCTCCGCCGAGTTCGCGGGCGCGTCCGCGACCGGAACGACGCCGTCGACCGCGAGGTCGTTCCAGATGTCGAGGCGCTCGATGAGACCCCGGCGGACGACGTAGATATCGACGTAGCGAACGTCGGAGAACTCCGAACCGTCGTTGGCGACGCCGTAGAGCGACCCGACGCTCACGACGGTGTCCCCCGCCTCTATCCAGCGGTCGAACTCCTTTGCCGCCCACTCGTAGCGCGGTTCGAGGTGCGCGAGGAAGTCGTAGGCCGCGGTCGGTCCCTCGAACGTCGCACCCGGCAGGGAGATGACGGCGTCCTCGGCGAACAGGTCGCCGACGGTGTTCCGGCGGTCGTCTCCCATGCGGTCGAAGAACTCCTCGACGATGTCTCGTAGCGAGTCCATGCGGTATGGGGTGTTCTCGACACACATAGTTTTTCACTCCGATATTCCTGACTATCTGTTATTCCTGAACGTCCGAGACGGAGCGACAGCGGACGACGCAACGGCGAACGATATGCAACAGCAAGCGATGATGCAACAGCGAGGGATTCTACTCACGCACGCACCGCTGAGACCGGCGGAATCGGGAGGTTCGTTGGGACCGCCACCGCCGGAGGCGGTAGTTTTACGATAGAGTCTACCTAGCAGAGTGCATGGACGAACTAGCCCGGCGGACGCCGAGCGACGGCGTCGCCGAAGTCGTCTCGGTCGACGACATCGAGTGGGACATCGACACGGACGTACTCGTCGCAGGCGGCGGGGGAACCGGCCTCGTCGCCGCGCTCGCGGCCAGCGAGAACCCCGACGTTCGCGTGACGGTGCTGGAGAAAGCGCCCGAGTGCGGCGGCAACACGTCGCTGTCGACGGGGATGGTCCCCGCGGCGGGGACGCGCCTCCAGCGCGAGGTCGGCATCGAGGAGACGCCCGCGGACATGGCCCGAGACATCTTGGAGAAAAACGACTACGAGGCCGACGAGGAGCGCGTCCAGTACCTCTGCGAGGAGAGCGCGAACCTCATCCACTGGCTCGTCGACGACTGGGACATCACGCTCCACATCGTGGACGACTTCAAGTATCCCAAGCACTCCGAGTACCGGATGCACGCCCCGGAGGGCCGAAACGGCGAGAACCTCGTCGCCGAACTGGTCGAGCGCGTCGAGTCGACGCCGAACATCGAACTCCTGACGAACGCGCCCGTGAAGCGACTGGTCGCGGAGGACGGCGCGGTTCGGGGCGTCGTCGCCGGCCTCGGCCACGACGAGGCCATCGAAGCCGAGAAGGTCATCCTCGCCACCGACGGCTTCGCCGGCAACCGCGAGATGGTCACCGACTACTGCGAGGAGGACGTCGAGCGGGCGCTGTACTTCGGCGCGGACGGCAACACCGGCGACGGCGTCCGCTTCGGCGCGGAGTTCGGCGGCGAACTCGCCTGCATGGACGCCTATCAGGGCCACGCGACGGTGGCGAGCCAGACGGGCGTGCTGTCGACCTACGCGGTCACGATGAACGGGGGCATCCTCGTGAACCGAGACGGCGAGCGCTTCGGCGACGAGTCCGCGGGGTACAGCGAGTTCGCCATCTCGGTGCTCAAACAGCCCGGCGAGCAGGCGATTCAGTTGTTCGACGAACGCATCTTCGAGAAGCTCCGCGGGCAGTTCGAGGACTTCGACGACGCCATCGAGCGGGGGACCTACCACACCGCCGACTCGGTCGCGGCCCTCGCGGAGCGACTCGGTGCCGACGGCGAGGCCGCCGCGGAGACGGTCGCCGCCTACAACGAGGCGGCCGCGGCGGGCGAGCCGGACGAAGTCGGTCGCGTCGACGGCGCGAGCCCGCTGGAAGCGCCCTTCTACGGGGCCAAAGTCACCGGCGCGCTCTTCCACACGCAGGGCGGCCTCGTCGTCGACGAACACGGGCGCGTCCTCCGAACCGACGGGAGCACGGTGGAGAACCTCTACGCCGGGGGCGGCACCGCCTGCGGCATCAGCGGCCACGGAGCGGGCGGCTATCTCTCCGGCAACGGGCTGACGACCGCGCTCGGCTACGGCCGCCTCGCCGGCATTCACGCCCGCGAATCGCTCGACTGACGCCGCGGCGGGGTCACGGCCCCGGAGTAGAACAATCGAAACGACTCGTTTTCGACTCAATTTGCCGACCCGTACTTGATTCGTTGCAGGAATATCCACAGAACGTGACAACACGAGTACGGGAGGATTTATTACAGTAGGCACTAACCTCGATACCGATTGCCATGGGTAAGACTCTCAAGTCTTCGACGAGCAACAGGCGACGCTTCCTCAAAGCAACGGGCGCGAGCGTCGCGGCACTGACACTGGCCGGCTGTGCGAGCGACGACGCCGGAAACGGCGGCGGGTCGGGCGGCGACTCGGGCGAGTCCGGCGGCGAGACGGGCACCGCGACGGGGACGCCCGAACAGTCCGTCGACGAGGTCGTCATCGGGTCGAACCACCCGCTTTCGGGCAGTCTCGCCGCGACGGGCGTCGGGATGAGCAACGCCATCAAACTCGCCGCGATGCGGAAAAACGAGGAGGGCGGCATCGAGTCGCTCGACGGCGCGGAAGTGACCGTCATCGAGGGCGACAACCAGGGCGCACAGGAGCTCGGCGGACAGGTCAGCGAGGAACTGCTCAGCGAGGGCGCGGACGTCCTCACCGGCTGTTACTCCTCGCCGGTGACGACGGCGGCGACGCAGGTCGCGGAGCGACAGGGTGTCCCGTTCGTCATCTCAATCGCGGCGGCGGACAACATCCTGCAAGGCCGCGACTTCAACTACGTCTACCGGCCCCAACCCCCGGCGCGCCGATTGGCGAGCGACTACGCGGACCTCGTGCCGTCGGTCATCCGCGACGACGGCGGCACCATCGACACGGCGGGGCTGTTCTACATCAACAACAGCTACGGGCAGGCGATTCGCGACAGCCTCCGCGAGTTCCTCCCCGAGCAGAACGTCGAAATCGTCGAGGAGACGGCCATCGAGTTCGGCGCGTCGAACGCCAACACGCAGGTGTCGCGGCTCCGGAGCGCCGACCCCGACACCATCATCGCCACGACGTACGTCGCCGGCGGCGTCCTGCTCGCACAGGCGTTACAGGACCAGGACTACCGGCCGCCGTACCTGACCGCCTCGGCGTCCGCGACGTTCACCGACGACGACGCCGTCAGCGACATCGGTGAGTTCGCGAACGGCGTGCTGGACAACAACTACGCGCTGAACCCGACGGTCGACAAGACCGCCGAGGTGCGCTCGCAGTTCCTCGACAACTACGACCAGGAGTTCTCGGCGTCGGTCGGGATGTCCTACACCGCGGCCGAGGTCATCATTCAGGCGGTCGAAGAGGCCGGCAGCGTCGACCCCGACGACATCAACGAGGCGCTCATGGGGCTCAGCTACGAGGACCACATCTCCGCGATGGGCGCAATCGAGTTCGACGACCAAGGCGAGAACGTCAACGCGCTCGGGCCGGTGAACCAGGTCCAGGACCTCTCGGTCAGAGTGGTCTACCCCGAGGAGTACGCGGAGGCCGAACCGCAGGTCTAACCGCGACCCGCGACCGCCGTCACGTCAACGAACCGTCTCGAAAGATAGCCACCTTTTATGGGGGTTGCCAACAATTCCCGAGCGTAGAAACCGCATGGGACACCTAGTCACATCGGTCGCGCCGCTGCCGCTCCAGGGCGGTGGCCTCGGCCGATTCATCGACCCGTTCGCACAGTTCCTGACCGACATCACCAATCTGGAGCCCGTCCTCCTGCAGCTGATCGCGTTCGGCCTCCTGCTCGGGGGCGTCTACGCGCTGACGGCGCTGGGGCTGACGATGATATTCGGCGTGATGGACGTCATCAACTTCGCCCACGGCATCTTCCTCGTCGTCGGGATGTATTCGGTGTGGTTGGTCTCCGAGACGGCCGGCATCAGCCCGTTTCTCGGCATACCCATCGCCGCCGCGGTGCTGTTCGCCCTCGGGGTGGTCGTCCACATACTCACGGTCGAACCCATCATCGAGGCCCCCCAGCAGAACCAGCTCATCGCCACGCTGGGCGTCCTTTTCATCATCCAGTCGGCCATCGAAATCGTGTTCACGCCCGACCCCCAGCAGGTCGAACTGTCGCTCGGGTCGGTGCAGGTCGGCGACGTGTTCATCCCGCTCGGACAGTTCTACGCGCTCGTCATCGCGCTCGGGACGATGCTCGCCGTGCGGGCGTTCCTGAACCGGACCGACCTCGGCCGGAAGATTCGCGGCACGGCCGACAACCGCGACGGCGCGCGCTACGTCGGCATCAACGTCCGCCGAATCAACTACCTCACCTTCGGCATCGGCGCGGCGTTGGCCGGCGTGGCCGGCGGCTCCATCGCGCTGTTCCAGCGGTTCGACCCCTTCACGGGCGAGACGTACCTCATCAACGCCTTCGTCATCGTCATCCTCGGCGGCCTCGGGTCGTTCCCCGGCGCGTTCGTCGGCGGCCTCATCGTCGGGATGATTCAGGTGTTCGGGGGCTACTACCTCCCCGGGACCACCGCGCAGGTGCTCATCTTCCTGCTTTTCATCGGGACGCTCCTCGTCAAGCCCGAGGGCCTCTTCGGAGGTGCTGAGGCGTGAGCGCAATCGAGTCCGTCCGCGACCGCTACCGGACGTTCGACGACCAGCGGTACGCCCCGCTGGTGAAGGGCGTCGGGCTGTTCGGCCTGCTCGCGGCGCTCCCGACGATTATCGAAATCGACGTCGCCGGGATGGAACTCGCGGCGCTGTTGAGCCTGAAAGTGCTCATCCTCACGGTCATCTACGCCTACACGGCGCAGGCGTGGAACATCATGTCCGGCTACACCGGGCAGTTCTCGTTCGGGCACGCGGCGTTCTTCGGCGTCGGCGCGTACGCCACGCAGGCGCTCGTCGTCGATTTCGCGGTGAACCCGTGGGTCGGCATGCTCGTCGGCGGCGTGATCGCGGCGGGGTACGGCCTCGTCATCGGCGCGCTGTCGTTCCGCTTCAACCTACAAGGCCACTACTTCGCGCTGGCGACGCTGGCGTTCGCGGAACTGCTCCGCTTCGTCGTCACCAACATGTCGGAGCTCCGCGGGGCCAACGGCTACTTCAAGCCGTTCCCGCGCGACTACGGCGCGGAGTACGGCCTCGTCGCCTTCCAGTTCCAGAACGACCTGCCGTACTACTACCTCATCGTCGGCTTCCTGCTCGTCGTGACGCTCGTCTCGTGGGTCATCAAGAACTCGTGGGTCGGGCTGTACTTCTTCGCCATCCGCGAGGACGAGCGGGCCGCCGCCAGCGTCGGCGTGCCGAGCTTCCGGTACAAGCTCATCGGCGTCGCCGTCAGCGCCTTCTTCACCGCCCTCGGCGGTGCCTACTGGTCGATGTACTTCAACACCATCCGCCCCGACACCGTGTTCGCGCTGTTCAAGAACGTCGAACTGCTCCTCCCCGCCGTCGTCGGCGGCCCGGGAACGCTTTTGGGCCCCATCGTCGGCTCGTTCATCGTCACGCCGGTCAGCGAAATCGCGCGGACGACGTTCTCCGACATCAACGGCCTCGACCGCATCATCTACGGCGCGTTCCTCGTGGCCATCGTCATCTACTCGCCGCGCGGCGTCGTCAGTTGGCCGAGTCAGGCGCGCGCCCTCTGGACCCGCGTCCGCGGCGACGAGGAGGTGAGCGAGTGATGTCGGCAGACGAGACGAACGCGCAGAGCGTCGACGACCCGGACGCCGACATTGACCGCGACGGCGAGCGGATTCTGTCGGTCGAGGGCGTCGGCAAGCGCTTCTCCGGCCTGCAAGCGCTCGACGACGTGGACATGACCGTCAACCGCGGCGAGATTATCGGCCTCATCGGGCCGAACGGCGCGGGCAAGACCACGCTGTTCAACTGCATCAGCGGGGCGTTCCCGCCGACGAGCGGGACCGTCAGACTCGACGGCGAGGTCATCTCCGGCCTCCCGGCGCACAAAATCGCGCGGGCGGGGCTGGCGCGGACGTTCCAAATCACGCGTCCGCTGGAGGAGCTGACCGTCGTCGAAAACGCGATGGTCGGCGCGCACATCCACACGCGCCGCCGGAGCGAGGCGCGCGAAATCGCCATGGAGAACCTCGAATTCGTCGGGCTCGCGGACAAGGCCGAGGAGGAGGCGGGCGAACTCACCGTGGGCGCACAGAAGCGCCTCGAACTCGCCCGCGCCGTCTCGACGCGGCCGGAAATCCTGCTTCTCGACGAGATTATGGCGGGTCTCACCCCGTCGGAGTCGAACCAGATGCTCGACCTGTTCCGCCAACTCCGCGAGCGCGGGACGAGCCTCCTCATCATCGAACACGACATGAAAGCCATCATGAACATCTCGGACTACGTGAAAGTGCTTGACCAGGGGAAGGGCATCGCCTTCGGCGCGCCCGAGACGGTGGTCGAAGACGACCGCGTCATCGAGGCCTACATCGGGGGGTTCGACGTCGATGCTTGAACTGCGCGGCGTCCGCGCCGGCTACGACGACATCGAGGTGCTCCACGGCGTCGACATGCACGTCGACGAGGGCGAAATCGTCGCGCTCATCGGCTCGAACGGCGCGGGCAAGACCACGACGATGCGCACCATCTGCGGCATCCTCTCACCGAGTCACGGCGAGATAACCTACCGCGACGAGGCGATTCACTCGAAGGCGTCCCACGAAATCGTCGAGCGCGGCATCGTGCAGGTCCCGGAGAACCGCGACCTGTTCACCAACATGACCGTCATCGACAACCTGCTTCTCGGCGCGCAGACCGAGGAGGCGAAGGCGCACCGCGAGGAGAACCTCGACGAGATGCTGGAGCTGTTCCCCCGGCTCGCGGAGCGCAAAAACCAGCGCGCCGGCACCATGTCCGGCGGAGAACAGCAGATGCTGACCCTCGCTCGTGCGCTCATGGGCGAACCCGACCTGCTCATCCTCGACGAGCCGTCTATCGGTCTCGCGCCGCACCTCGTCCAAGAGGTGTTCGACGTCATCGAGGACATCCACGCGCAGGGCATGACGGTGCTCATGGTCGAACAGAACGTCCAGCAGACGCTCAAGCTGGCCGACCGCGGCTACGTCATGGAGAACGGCCGTATCAGCATGACCGCCGACGGCGACCAACTCCTCGAAGACGAGGGCGTCGTCGAGGCGTACCTCGGGGTGTGAGATGGCCGACGAAGCGCTCGCGTCGTTCGTTTCCGACCTCGACCGGGCCGACCTTCCCGGGTCGGTCGCAAACCGCGCGTCCCTCGTCGTCGCCGACACCATCGGGGCGGTGCTGGGCGGCGCGTCGGACCCCGCGGTCGCCGCGTTAGCGCGCCGCTGGGCCGACGAGAACGGCGGCGAATCGACCGTCATGGGAACCGCGGGCGAGCGGACCACCGCGTACCGCGCCGCGTTCGTCAACGCGGCCGCCGGGAGCGTCCTCGAACTCGACGAGGGCCACCGCTTCGCGGCCGGTCACCCGGCGATTCACGTCCTGCCCGCGCTCCTCGCGGACGGCGAGTCAG
The DNA here is from genome assembly GCF_000025685.1 of Haloferax volcanii DS2. Lineage (GTDB taxonomy): Archaea > Halobacteriota > Halobacteria > Halobacteriales > Haloferacaceae > Haloferax > Haloferax volcanii. The sequence goes on from NC_013966.1 coordinate 585,690, forward strand.
CCTACCGCAGCGGCGACGAGTTCCTGACGGCGTTCGTCGCCGGCTACGAGGCGGCGGTCCGCGCCGCCGAGACGGTGGTCCCGCTCGCGGACGGTCTCCACCCGCACGGCGTGTGGGGCGGCGTCGGGACCGCCGCGGCCGTCGCCCGACTCCGCGGCCTCGACGCCGAGACGACGCTCGACGCGATGCGAATCGCGGCGAACTACGCCCAACACACCCGGTTCGAGGCGGCCACCGAGGGCGCGACCGTCAGAAACGGCTACGTCGGGATGAGCAACCTCTCGGGGCTGCTCGCGGTCGACCAAGCCGAATCGGGGTTCACCGGCCTCGACGACGGCGTGGCCCGACACCTCGAACCCGTCGCCGCGGACGGCCCCGACCGGAGCGCCCTCGCGGACGGCCTCGGCGAGCGCTGGGAAATCGAGCGCGGCTACTTCAAGGTCCACGCGGCCTGCCGCTACACCCACGCCGCCCTCGACGCCGCGGCGCTCCTCGTCGAGGAGACGGGCGTCGGCGCGGCCGACATCGACGCCGTCACCGTCGAGACGTACCCCGCCGCGGCGGCGCTGTCGGAGCCGGCACCACAGAACGCCTTGCAGGCGAAGTTCTCGGTTCCCTTCGCCGTCGCCTCGGCGCTGACGACCGGCGAGACCGGCAAGGAGGCGTTCACCGACGAGGCGCTGACGAAGACCGCGCTCGGGTTCGCCCGGCGCGTGGACGTGGTCGCCACCGAGGAGTTCGCGGCCCGCGCACCAGACGAGCGCGGCGCGCGCGTCACCGTCGAGACGGCCGATGGCGAGCGGTACGCCCGCGAGGTGCGCGCCGCCCGGGGCGGCGAACACGACCCCGTCACCGAATCGGAACTCCGAGCGAAGTTCGACCGACTCGTCGCGCCCGTCATCGGTGACGGCGGCGTCGACGGCCTCTGGACCGCGGCGACCGAGCCCGCCGCACCCCGCGTGCTCTGCGCCCTCACTCGGGCCTGAGCACCCCGACACTCACTGAGACCACTGAGACCACTGAAACCATGATTTCACACGAGCCAGTCAGAGACTGGGAACGACAACTGTACGGCTTTCTGACCGACGAATTCCCCGACGACGTGCGCGCGGACGGCGAGCGAATCGTCGCGGACGTACTCGCGGCGACCGTCGCGGGAGCGGCCGCGCCCCAACACGCGGGCGTCTTCCGCGACGCGAAACTGGCCGACGGCCCGGCGTCCGTCCTCGGGACCGACCGCCGGGTCGACCCGTCGCAGGCGGCGCTGTTGAACGCGACGGCGGCGATAACACAGGAGATAGAGGAGGGCCACAACCGCGGCGGCCACGTGGGCGCGAGCATCGTCGCGGGCGCGGTCGGCGTCGCCGAGGCCAACGACGTCGACGGCGAGACGTTCGTCGAGGCCTGCGTCCGCTCGTACGAACTCTGCGCGCGCTTCGAGTACGCCATCTTCGCCATGAAGGCGCGGATGAACGAGGCGATACCGTGGCTCGTCCGCGACCCGCACTCGACGTGGACGACGCTCGGCCCGGCGCTGACCGCCGCCGTCTGCGCGGGGCAGTCGCCCGACGAGGTGCGCGAGACGGTTCGCACCGCGCTGAACCTCGCGGTCGTCTCCATGCACGACCCCTTCGCGGAGGGCGCGCCGTCGCGGAACGTCACCGCCGGCTTCTCCGCGCAGGCCGGCGTGAGCGCCGCGACGCTGACCGCCGTCGGCCTCCGCGGGTCGCCCGCGGCGATGGAGGCCGTCTACGACCCGTTCGAGACGCTCCTCGCGGACGGCGAGTTCGCCGCGCTGTTCGACTCGCTCGGCGACGACTGGTGGCTCACCGAGGCCTACCAGAAGCCGTACCCGTCGTGTCGCTACACCCACACCCCGCTCGACGCGCTTCGGGACGCCGGCGCGGACGACCTCGCGCCCGACGACGTGGACCGAATCGACGTGTACACCTACCGAAACGGCGTCGATATGAGCCACGCGCGGCCCGAGACGCTCACCGCGGCGAAGTTCTCGACGCCGTACGTCCTCGCCCGCTGGGTCGCGGACGGGCGCGTCGAACTCGACGACTTCCTCGACGACGCGCTCGACGACGAGGCCGTACAGGCGCTCTCGGAGCGCGTCCACCTCCACGCCGACGAGGCGTTCGAGCGGGCCTTCCCCGACGACTGGGGCGCGCGCGTCGAAGTGACCGCCCGCGACGGGAGCCGCTACGTCGGCGAGCGCGAGTACCCCCGCGGCGACTCCCGCGACCCGCTGTCGGAGTCCGACCTCACCGCGCGCAACCGCGCGTTGCTCGCGTTCGGTCTCGGTGAGGACGCCGCGGATGCGGCGCTCGACGCGCTCTCGTCGGTCGGGGCGAACCCGGTCCGCGAGACCGTCGCCGCGCTGACGCGGCGATAAACCGAACACTCGTTCGTTCAGTCCGAACGAGACGGTAACAATTATTACCGCACTCGATTAGTGATAACTATGAACACGGACGGAAACGACGCGGCGGGAACAATCGGCGCTACGAAAACCTCGTTCGGCATCGTCGAACACATCAGAGACCACGACGCGAGCGGGGTGTCGGAGATTGCGAACGGCCTCGGCATCTCGAAGAGCACGGCTCACAACCACCTCAAGACGCTCGCGGAACTCGGGTACGTCGTCAGGCAGGGCGACGAGTACGCGCTGGGCCTGAAGTTCCTCGACCTCGGCGACCACGCCCGGACGCGACACGCGCTGTACCACGCCTCTATCGGCGAGATGGACGACCTCGTCGAGGCCGTCGGCGAGCGCGGACAGGTGATGGTCGAGGAGAACGGCCGCGGCGTCTACATCTATCAGGTGAAATCCGAGCAGGGCCTCCAGACCGACTCGCACATCGGGACGACCGTCGACCTCCACACCACGTCGGTCGGCAAGTCCTACCTCGCGTTCTGCGACGAGGAGCGTCGAAACGAGATACTCGACGGCGAACTGACGCGCCTGACGACGAAGACGATAGACGACCGCGACGCCCTCGAAGCCGAGTTGGCGACGATTCGCGAGCGCGGCTACGCCTTCAACGACGAAGAGCGCATCACCGGCATGCGGGCGGTCGGCGCGCCGATTCTCTCCGACGACGAAACCATCCTCGGCGCGATTAGCGTCTCCGGCCCGACCACCCGGATGAAAGGCGAGTGGTACCACACGGAGGTCCCGGAAATGGTGACGCAGGCCGCCCGCGTCATCGGCATCCGCGCGACGTACTCGTAATCGTCTCGCAGTGGCGAACGTCCGTTCGGCTGTGCTGTATTTCGTGCGATATTTGACGGTTGACGTGCTCGACATCCGGTGTCCGGAGACCGAGTCGACCGAGCGCGGAATCAAATTACACACATACGCTTGTAACGCACTTCCGAGAGAGCCGGCTCCGACATTCGTAATACGGGGCGACTATCTCGCGAGGCGGTGGCTTCGAGGCGAGTCACTTCCGGCAGACATATAAGAAAAACGAGTACAGCATAAACGTTGATAATTCTTCTCACCGCGGGCATCAAAAACGCGAGAAGAGCGGGCCAGTCAACCGTAGCAACACGACTGAGACCGACGGAAGAATCATGTTCGTTAACCTGAGATAATCGCCACAGACGACCTTCAAACGGCGTTATTGTGGCATTGAGTCCACGACAGCATCACTGGTTCATCCCCGTATATTAGACGCTGAACGTCCGTTCGATTCGCTTCGCCACGCGGCCAGTCATGGGTAGACGGATGAATAAGTGAATAAATATATATGCAGATATATCGGGGGAAATTGTTGTGTCCGGTTCGGCTCCGGCGACTGCCGAGAGTGGACGCCGCGGGGTCGAGAGCGCCGCCGCTCGAAGCGGTCGGCTGGGCGGGGACCGCGCGTGTCCCGGTCGCCGGCCGTGGAGCGAGTCAGTCGGCCATCGGGGCCTGCAACTCGCGTTCGGCCTCCTCGTCGACCTCGACGGGACCCTCGGCGAAGACGACGCCGTGTGCGCCCTCGCGCTCCTTCGCGCTCGCCGCGACGCGGACGAAGGAGGCCTTCTCGCGAGCGTCCGCGAGCGTGTGACCGCCGCAGTAGCTCACGCCGGAGCGAATCCCGCCGAGGAACTCCTCGACGAGCGGTTCGACCGGTCCCTTGTAGGGCGTGAGCGCCTCGACGCCCTCGCCGGCGTCCACGTCGCTCTGTTTGTCCTCGCGGTCGTCTGCGGCCTCCGTGGAGGCCATCCCGCGGGAGCGCTTGTACGTCTTGCCGTCGACCTCGACGACCCGGCCCGGTGCCTCGTCGGTCCCGGCGAAGAAACTGCCCATCATGACGGTGTCCGCGCCGGCCATGAGCGCCTTCGCGGCGTCGCCGGAGGTCCGAATCCCCCCGTCTGCCATGACGTGGATACCGAGGTCGTGCGCCCGCTCGGCGCACTCCGAGACGGCCGTGAGCTGCGGGTAGCCCGCGCCCGCGACCTCGCGGGTCGTGCAGTGCGACCCAGGCCCGACGCCGACTTTCACGCAGCCCGCGCCGGCCTCCCAGAGGTCCTCGACCGCCGCCGGCGTGACGACGTTGCCCGCGACGATTTCGGGGTCGAACTCGTCTCGAATCCGTTCGACGGCGTCGAGACACAGCTCCATGTGGCCGTGGGCGATGTCCATCACAATCGCGTCCGCGCCGGCGTCGAGGAGCGCCTCGGTCCGGTCGAGGTAGTCCTCGTTGATGCCGACCGCGCCCGCGACGGTCCCGCCCGCCTCGGCGACGCGGCGGACCTGTTCGGCCTGCTCGTCCACGTCGAGGAAGCGGTGGACGACGCCGAGGCCGCCGAGACCAGAGAGCGTCCCCGCGAGTTCAGCTTCGGTGACGGTGTCCATGGCCGCGCTGACGAGCGGCGTGTCGAGGCGCAAGTCGGGCGTCACGTTGGTCGAGAGGTCCACGTCGCTCCGGCTGTCGACCGGGGAGCGCTGCGGAACCAGCAATACGTCTCCGTAAGAGAGTCCTGTGCGAATCTCCATCGTAACCCTCCACAGCCGAAGGGTGCGAGGGTCATAACGCCGACGAACGCGGTTCGCGTCGCCGCGGAACGAAACTATTACACGCTGGCGTTCGTCCGTTTACTAACACACGGCGCCGCGTCTCGTGCGAATCTCCGACCCATCGTAACCCCAACACAGTCGCCGTTCGCGGGCCGTGTGGTTCGAACCGTCCGCGAGCGACCGCACCGCGCGAGAGCGAGCTACCGGACTCGAATCCGGCGCGGAGTTCGCAAGCGTTTTGGTAGGCTGATATTGACGGATAGTTGCCGTGCCGGCCGTGCCACCTCGAGTCGGTATCGGTAGGTGGATCAGAGGCAACCCACAACGTCGCGATTGGTCCCCGCCTCAGTACTTCTCCGACCGAAGACATTTCTTCCGCGCAGTCCCTTAGGAGGGTATGCAGACAGTCATTCTCGCCGCCGGCCGCGGCACCCGGATGCGTCCGCTCACGGACCGCCGACCCAAGCCCATGCTCCCCGTGGCCGACCGGCCGCTGGTCGCGCACACCGCCGACGCCGCCGTCGCGGCCGGCGCGACGGACATCACGCTCGTCGTCGGCTACGAGGCCGCAGACGTGCGCGACTACTTCGGTGACGAGCGCGGGGGCGTCCCCGTCGAGTTCGCCGTCCAGTCGGAACAGCGCGGGACGGCCGACGCGGTCCGCGCCGCGGCCCCCCATCTCGACCCCGACGAGCCGTTCGTCGTGCTCAACGGCGACGCGCTGTACGACGTGCCGTCGCTTTCGACGCTGTACGAGGGGACGCCCGCGGTCGGGTCGTTCCGCGTCGACGACCCGAGTTCCTACGGTGTCCTCGACACCGACGACGAGGGCTTCGTCACCGGCGTCGTCGAGAAGCCCGCCGACCCGCCGTCGGACCTCGTCAACGCCGGCGCGTACGTCTTCCCCGCCGAAGCCCACGACTGGCTCGACGTGGCCGAGAGCGACCGGGGCGAACTCGAACTGACCGACGTACTCGCGGCGACCTGCGAGGCTTACGACGTGCGCGGCGTCGCCTTCGACCGCTGGCTCGACGTGGGGCGGCCGTGGGAACTCCTCGAAGCCAACGAGTGGAAACTCGACGAACTCGACCCGCGACTCGATGGCGACGTGTCCGAGCGCGCCGAACTCGACGGGCCGGTCGTCGTCGAGGAGGGCGCGACGGTCCGCTCGGGCGTGGTCATCGAGGGACCCGTCCTCGTCCGCAGCGGGGCCACGGTCGGCCCGAACGCCTACGTCCGTGGGCACACGCTCGTCGGCGAACACGCCAAGGTCGGCCACGCCGTCGAAGTGAAAAACAGCGTTCTGATGGCGGGCGTGACGGTCGGCCACCTCTCGTACGTCGGTGACAGCCTCCTCGGCCGCGACGTGAACTTCGGCGCGGGGACGAAGGTGGCGAACCTCCGCCACGACGGCGAAGCCGTCCGGCAGATGCTCAAGGGCGAACTCGTCTCCTCGGGTCGCCGGAAGTACGGCGTCGTCCTCGGCGACGAGGTGAAAACCGGCATCAACGCCTCGCTGAACGCGGGCGTCAGAATCCCGACCGGCGGCACGGTCAAACCCGGCGAGTCCGTCCTCTACGACCGCATCGACGAGCGAGAGACTGTGGACGAGACGAACGGGAGAGACGAGTGAGCGAGGCGTGAACGAACACGCGTCGGATTTTTTGACAATTGAATGACAGTTAATCTGCCAAACAGTTATCAGACAGACCGTCGAACAACAGCCACAACGCATGGACGTAATCGAGGGGGAGTTGTCGGCGATACGCGTGCTCTACGTCGATGACGACGAGGGGCTGTTGGCGCTGACGAAGCGGTTTCTCGAATCGGCGGACGACGGTATCGAGGTCGAGACGACCGACTCGCCGCGGCGGGCGCGGCGACTCCTTGAATCGGAGTCGTTCGACGCGGTCGTCTCCGACTATCAGATGCCCGAGATGTCTGGACTCGAACTGCTGTTGGAGCTCCGCGACGGGCGCGACTCCGGCATTCCCTTCGTCATCTTCACCGGACGGAGCCGCGAGGAGGTCGCCATCGAGGCGCTGAACCTCGGGGCGGACAGCTACCTCCAGAAGGGCGGCGACCCGACGGCGCAGTACGGCGTCCTCCGGCAGACGCTCGTCCGCATCACGGAACACCGGCGCGCGGAACGGCGACTCCGCGAGCGCGAGGCGTATCTCCGCGTCACCCTCGACTCCATCGCCGAGGGCGTCGTCGCCACCGACGCCGACGGGACGGTCGTCCAACTGAACCGGACCGCCGAGGAGATAACCGGCTACGACGCCGAGGCCGCCGTCGGCGAGCAGCTTTCGGACGTGCTCCACCTCGTCGACGGCGCGACCGGCGAGCGCATCGACCCGGTGCGACGCGTCTCCGACGCGGACGGGGCGGTCGAACTCGCCGCGGGAACGAAACTCGTGACGAGCGACGGCGACGAGCGCTACATCGAAGACAGCATGTCGCCCATCAGGACCGACGACGGGCCGGTCGAGGGCGTCGTCGCCGTGTTCCGCGACGTGACCGAGGCCTACCGCGAGCGGGAGCGACGGGAGCGCCAACAGCGGGCGCTCATCGACCTCGCGACCGACGAGACGGTCATCGCGGGCTCGTTCGAGGACGCGCTGCCGCGAATCACCGAGACGATGGCGACGGTGTTGGACGTCGAGCGCGCGAGCGTCTGGCTGTTCGACGACGCCGAGACGCTCCGCTGTGTCGACCAGTACGACCGGTCGTCGGGCGAGCACAACGCCGGGACGACGCTGACAGCCTCGAACTACCCGTCGTACTTCGCGGCGCTGGAGACGAATCGGTCGCTCGGCGTCGACGACGTTCGGACCGACCCCGCGACCGCAGAGCTTCGGGGCGGCTACCTCGAACAGAGGGGCATCACGTCGCTGCTCGACGCGACGGTCAGGTCGGGCGGCGAAGTCGTCGGCGTCGTCTGTCACGAACACGTCGGCGAGCCGCGACGGTGGCGGAGCGACGAGCGGCGGTTCGCCGCTGAGGTCGCTGACAACGTGGTCATCGCGCTCATGCGAGCGACCGACGTCGACGCGCTCCCGACGAGCGCCGACGAGGACGGCACAGACGAGACGCGACCGGGACGAGACGAGGGCTGAATCGGCCGTCGCGCTGAGCGACCGGCCGACAGCACCACCCCGAGTCTCCGCTTCGACGATTCGAAGCTTCCATTCGGTCAGTTCTCGTCGTCGAAGTCGAATATCGGGTCCCCGAGTCGAGACGGGGAGTTGAAAAACGTCGGTTCCGCGACGAACCCGGCGAAATCGGCGCAGCACCGTGAAATCTAAAATGCCCGTAGCTCCAAAGAACGTGTATGTCGAACAGCAGCCGATTCGTCGTCGCGACGCACGTGCTGACTAACTTGGCGGTGCGGAGCGACGAGCGGCTGTCTTCCGACCGTCTCGCGTGGAGCGTCAACACGAATCCGGTGGTCATCCGGCAGCTCCTGTGTTCGCTTCGGGAGGCGGACCTCGTCGATTCCAAGCGCGGCCCGACCGGCGGCTTCACGCTGGCCCACGAGCCGGACGCCATCACGCTTCGCGACATCTACGAGGCGGTGGAGGACGCCGAGCCGTTCTGTTTCCACACGAACGAACCGAACGACGAGTGCACCGTCGGCGAACACATCCAGCCGGTGCTCGGCGAACTGCTCGAACCGGCGATTCAGGCGATGCTCGACGAACTCGACTCGGTCACCGTCGCGGACGTCCACGCGGAAATCGTCGAGACGGCGGACGGCGACCCGCTCGAAGCGTAGCGCGGCGTGGAGCGCGGTTCAGGCCGTCGACTGCACCGTCTCACCCTCGGCCGACTCCTCGCGCTCGGCGTCGAGCCACTCGGTGGCCCACTCCTGTATCTCGTCGAACACCGGGCACAGCGAGACGCCCTTGTCGGTCAGCGAGTAGTACGTCGCCACCGGCGCGTCCTCTTCCATCCGGCGGTCAACGAAGCCGTGTTCCTGCAAGTCGTCGAGGACGCGAGAGAGCGTCCGCGAGCTCGCGCCGGTCGAACGCTTCAGCTCGTTGAACCGCTTTTCACCGTCTTGGAGGTCGTGGAGGACGATGAGACGCCACTGCGACCCGATTTGTTTCAGCGAGTCGATGATGGGGCAGGGGGCGTCGTCGAGGGTCATATCCGTGGCCATATCCCCACATCGACTTCGACCCTCTTTAGCAGTTCGATTAGTACACCTGCTTTCGAAACGTTACCTGATTCGGCTCCGGACCGACAGACCGGCCGGCTGGCTTCCGACTGACCCATCACCGACCGACGACCGGTTGGCTGCCGACCAGCCGACCGGGTCGCTCAGGCGAGCAGCCGCGAGAGGAGGAGAAACACGCGCTTGAGGTTCTTCGAGAGGCTCGATTGATTCTCCGAGTAGAGCGTCACGCCGTCGTCCGGCCCGTGAATCTGTACGCAGCGGCCCCGGTCCGACAGGTCCTTCAACTCGATTCCCCGGACCGAATCGAGCGGGATGACGAGGTAGCGGTACTCCTCGTCTTGGATATCGGCGTTACAGTGGTCGCCGTAGACGTGGATGCTCCGCTCCGTGACCGCGAGTTCGTAGCCGACGTAGCTCATCCCGGCGATTTCGGCCCCGGCGCGACCGCCCTTGACTTTGCCTTTCAGGTGCGAGGCGTCGAGGAGAATTCCGTCAACCATACGCCCGATTCCGAGCGGGCGCTCCTAAGTATTCGCGTCCGGTTCTCCGAATTGATTTTCGGGGTTCCGTGGAGCACTCGGCTACCGACGGGAACTCAGTCAAGCGGTCAGCTGGTAGCCGTCGTCCGCGTCGTCGCCAGAGCCATCGGATTCGATAATCGAGTACGACGAGACGAGGTGGTTGACGATGTAGTCGACCGTCGGGGGGTCGTACGTCCAGAAGCCGGTAAAGCCGAATCCCGGTTCGGTCTCCTCGGCGACGAGCGCGCATTTGTAGTCTCCGACGCCGTTGCCGTCGTAGGCGACGAACCAGGAGCGCCGAATTTCGTCGGAGCGCGCGAGATGGAGTTGGAACTGGTCGGCCTGCGGGACCTCGCCGTTCGGGTAGATGTACGCGTGGACCGAGAGGTCGTCGCGGCCGCCGAGGCGGCGGTACGTTTCGAGTTGCGGGCGGAGGTTCCCGCCCGACTGGAAGCCCGAGTGGAGTTCGCCCGCGCCGACGCGCCACGCGCGGTCCTCGATTTCGCGGGTGGCGTTGAGCATCTGCTGCCGGTCGTAGGAGGTAAACAGCGTCTCGTCGAGGTGGTCGAGAATCGGCGCGTACGAGTCGCGTTCGAACCCCGGTTCGACGTCCTCGGGGTGCGCGAGGAGGTCGTCGACCGAGACGGCCGTGTGGAACTCGTCGCCGGTACCCAGCACCGCGTAGTTCGACGGACCCTCGTCGGAACTCGCAGACACCACCGAGACGTTTCGATCCGCGAAATGCTCGGCGAGTCGCCCGACGACGCCTGGCGTCGGATTGAACACCGTCAGCGTTCGTTCCGAGGCGGCGACGCCGGAGATGAGTTCGCTGAGAGACATTACCGGGAGAACGCTACAACGGGTTATCATTCTTTGCAATAATATGGTATGCGAGACCGGCGAGTCGGGACGCGAAACCGGTCGACTCGCCCGGAAGGAAGTCGTTACCGGGAGAGAACAGCGTCCTAACTATGCCCCACAAGCGTGTACGTTCAGTATGATTTCCGACGCGCCCCGTTCTCGGACCCCCGCGGAAGTCGACGACGAACGCGGGACGGGCGACGGCCCGTGGTTCGCCGCCGAGGTCCCCGACATCGTCGCCGGACTCGAAGCCTCGCAGTCCATCGGTCCGGTCACCGCGGCGGCCGCCCGCCAACTCATCGCGGTCGGCCGCGCGAGGGACGCGCTCGCGCTCGTCCTCGGCGAGGTCGACGGGTCGTGGCGGCGATAGGGTCGCTCGTCGCGGCGAGCGACGCGGACTCGGCGGCCGGCGGACTACTTCTCGCGCGAATCCGTGTCTCTGACGTACAGTTCGACCAGCGAGTCGAGCAGGGTCGGAACCAGTCGAAACCGAACGTCAACGCTGTTTTGCTCGCGGTCGTACGCGAGCTGCTGGACGTCGATGGCGGCCAGAAGCGTGCGCATCGCGTCGACGACGTAGTTGCTCGACCCCGCCTCGACGCGGAGACCGTCGCCGAGGTGAATCGAGAGGCCGTCGACGGCCGTCTCGTAACACGTCTTGCTCGGCGCGTCGACTCGCTGAGTCCGTTCGACCAAGCCGAGGCTCGAAAGCGTCTCCAGCCGGCGGTAGATTGTCGATTCGGAGACCTCGCAGCTCTCGGCCAGCTCCTCGGCGGTCATCGGCGCGCGGTTGCACGCCAACAGCACGCTCCGGGAAACGTCGTCTCCGAGCGCGTCGAGGAGGTCGTCGTCGGACGACTCCGGGGTGATATCGGTCTCGTCGGCCGCCGCCGCGGCGTCGCTCTCGTCGGTCAGTGGGCCGGGAGGCTCGTCAGAAGCCGACAGAACGTCGTCCACGAGGTCGCGTCGGGTCATCGCATGTTACCTGACGCGGGCAGGTAATATGTAATCAGTGCCTACAATCGAGATAACCTTCGCTTATCCACGAACGGTCTCGAATCTCTGAAAACAGCGGTCGAGGACCGAAACCGAACGACTGCGGCGAATTAATGGGTTCGAAACGTCGGAACGCGGCGGTGAGACCCGCCACGACCGCACACCTCCTCACCGCTCGCTCACGGCTCACTCGACGGTGACGCACTTGGCGAGGTTACGCGGCTTGTCGATGGGCCGTTCGAGCAGGTCAGCCGCGTGGTACGCGACGAGTTGGAGTTGGACGTTGGCGAGGACGCCGGCGATGTCGGGGTGCGTGTCCGGAATCCGGAGCACGTGGTCGGCGAACTCGGTCACCTCGCCCGACCGGTCGCTCGTGATGGCGATGACGGGCGCGCCGCGGGCCTGGACCTCCTTGACGTTGCTCAGCGTCGCCTCGTCCTCGTGGCCCGTGAAGATAGCGAACACCGGCGACAGCGGCGTGACGAGCGCCAGCGGGCCGTGTTTGAGTTCGGAGGCGGCGAACCCCTCGGCGTGTTCGTAGGATATCTCCTTGAACTTCAGCGCGCCTTCGAGGGCGACGGGGTGGGCGGCCCCGCGGCCGATGAAGAAGTACGCGTCGCTGCCCTCGTACTCGATGGCGATTTCGCGGGCCATCGAGGTGTCGAGCACCTCCTGTACGTCCCCGGGGAGCCGCGACAGCGCCTCCATCAGGTCGCGCGCTTCGGGCGACTTCGCGCCGGTCACGTCCTCGACGATGCGCTCGGTGAGGAGCGTCAGCGCCGTCACCTGCGACGAGAACGTCTTGGTGGCCGCGACGCCGATTTCGGGACCCGCGCGGATGAGCAGTTCGTCGTCGCACTCGCGGGTTATCGACGAGCCGACGACGTTCGTGACCGCGAGGGTCCGCGCGCCGGCGGCGCGGGCGCGGCGCACGGCGTCGAGGGTATCGGCGGTCTCACCGGACTGGCTGACCGCGACGACGAGCGTGTCGGGCGTCACCGGCGGCTTGATGACCGAGTACTCGCCCGCCATGAACGCGTACGCGGGGATGCCGCGGGAGTTGAGGAGCGACGCCGCGTACATTCCGGCGTGGTGCGAGGTGCCCATCGCGAGGAGGTGGACCTGCTTCACGTCGGCGAACGACTCCGGCGGGAACTCCTCGAGTTCGACGCCGCCGGCGTGGGTGTTCAGCCGGCTCTGGGTGGTCCGCCGGAGCGCGCCGGGCTGCTCGTGAATCTCCTTGTACATGTAGTGCTCGTAACCGCCCTTCGTCGCCGTCTCGGGGTCCCACTCGACGTGTTCGACGGGGCGGTCGACCGCGCGGCCGGCCGAGTCCGTGATTTCGTAGCCGCCCGAGCGAGTGACGACGAAGTCGCCGTCGTGGAGGTAGACGACGCGCGCCGTGTGCTGGATGAACGCGGGCACGTCGCTGGCGAGGTAGTACTCGCCGTCGCCGACGCCGAGGACGAGCGGCGACCCCGAGCGAGTCGCGAAGATGGCCTCCTCGTCGCCGATGATGGCCGCGATGGCGTAGCTACCCGAGAGGCTGCCGACCGCGGCACGGAACGCCTCCTCGGGAGTCGCGCCGTCGCGGAGGTTCTCCTCGATGAGGTGCGGGATGACCTCGGTGTCGGTCTCGCTGCTGAAGACGTGGCCGCGGGCTTCGAGGTCGCTCCGGAGCGATTGGAAGTTCGAGATGATACCGTTGTGGACGACGGCGATACCGCCCGACTCGTCGGTGTGCGGGTGAGCGTTGCCGTCGGTGACGCCACCGTGGGTCGCCCAGCGGGTGTGGCCGATGCCGTAGTCGCCGGCGATTGGGTTCTGCTCGACGGCCGCGACGAGCTCGGAGACCTCGCCGACGCGTTTCGTCAGCGAGATGCCCGAGCCGTTTTTCACGGCGATGCCGGCCGAGTCGTAGCCGCGGTACTCCAGCCGCTGGAGCCCGTCGACGAGCGAGTCCACGGAGTTGTCCGCGCCGATGCAGGCGGTGATTCCGCACATCAGTGAGTCACCTCCACACGCTCGCGAACGTCACCGTGTAAGACCGTTCCGGGGCCGACGACGGCCTCCGCGCCGACGCGACTGCCCGCCGTGAGCGTCACGTTCGCGCCGACCTCGGCGCGGTCGCCGATGATGCTGCCGAGACGGCGGTCGGTGTAGAGCCTGCCTTCGAGGATGACATCGGCGCGGCCGCCGGGCGAGACGACGCCGTCGCCGACGGTCGCGCCGGGGCCGACGACGGAGTCGCGGAGGACGACGCCCGCGCCGACCCGCGCGTCGGTCGAGAGAATGGAGCGCTCGATGACGCTGTTCGCGCCGACGGAGACGTTGTTCTGGAGGCACGAGCCACCGCTGACGACCGCGCCCGGCCCCACGTCGCAGTCGTCGCCGACGACGACGTGGTCGCCGAGGAGCGCGCGCTCGTGGACCCGCGCCGACGCGGCGACCGCGTCGTCGTGTCTGCGCGCGAGGAGCGTCTCGGTCACGGAGAGGAGCCCCCACGGGTGGGAGGGGTCGAGCCAGCCGCCGTTGACGAGGACGGACGTGACGTGCCCGTCGAGGTAGTGAATCACGTCGGGAAGCCGCGTCTCGCCGTCGTGCGGCGGGGTGCGCCGGAGCGCCTCGAAGACGGCGTCGTCGAAGACGTAGACGCCCGCGTTGACGAGATAGCCCTCGCTGTCGACGGCGTGTTCGTCGATGTCAGCGATGCGACCGTTGTCCTCGACGACGACGCCGTACTCCTCGGGCGTGTCGGACTCGGCGACCGCGATGGTCGCCACCGAGTCGGTCGTCGAGAAGCGTTCGAGCGCCTTCAAGACGATGTCGGCGTCGACGACGTTGTCGCCGTTGCAGACGACGAACGGGCCGGTGACGAGCTCCTCGGCGAGGAGGAGCGCATGCCCGCTTCCGAGCCGGGTGTCCTGGTGGACGAACTCGATGTCCGCGTCGGGGTACGTCGCAGAGAGGTGCGACTGGATGCGGTCGGCGCGGTGGCCGACGACGACGACGACGCGCTCGATGCCCGACTCGAACAGCGCGTCGAGGACGTACTCGACGACCGGCCGGTTTGCGACCGGGAGCATCGGCTTCGGCTGGAAGGTGGTGAGCGGACGGAGCCGCCGCCCCTCGCCGGCCGCGAGGACGACCGCCTCGGTGAGACGGCCGTTCATGCGTGACCTCCCGCGAGCGACGGGCGTTCAGAACGTGACCGTGACGGTGTGCGAGTCATGAAAGCAACAGGGACCGCGACGGGGATTGTTATACAGCGAGTTCCCCGAACCGGTCTCGCGTTAGGGTCGCGTGTGAGACTGTTGCAAGCGGAGGCCACAGTCCGAAATCGGCAGGGCAGACGGTTCGGACGCGCCTAATCGGAGGGTGTCCCACCGACAGTGTCGCGTCGCGACGAAGCCGCCGCGTCGGTCGCATGGACTGCGAATCGCACCCGCGGAGTGAGAGCTGACAGCGGTGGGGGAGCCGGGGAGAGCTGATTCGGCGGGAGGAGGAAAAAGGAGGGCAGACAGCGGGGAGGGAAACGGAAAGAGGCGGGCCGAGCGCCGCGGCTGTTCGAAAGCGGAGCGAAGTAAAATCCGGGTGCAGTCGTTCGAAATCGGTATCGTCGCGGACGCGATGAGGACTGACCCACTCAGAGGTCGAGGCGGTCCTTGTACGACTCCATCGCGGTGACGGCCATGAGCGTCGCGGTGCTCAACACGGCCCAGCCGGCGGCCGGGACCTGTTCGAGTCCGGGGACGCCGAGCAGTCCGCCGGAGACGGTCGCGGCCACGCCGGCGGCGATAGCGAGGTTCCGCTTGGGCGACGCGGCGAGCGACGCCGACTGCTCGTCGTCGGCGTCGGTGCTGACGATGTCGCCGTCGAGGTACTGGTCGAGCTGTTTCGCGGTGTCGAGAAGCGTGATGTCACCGCGGTTCTTCTCGAAGTCGACGATGCCCGCCGAGTCCATCTTCGGCAGGTGACACTGGTACAGACCGATGTACACGCGCTTGCGTTGGCTCGACGACAGCGCCTTTATCTCGATGCCGTTTTCCTTCGCGGCGATGAACTCGGCCATGTCGCCGAGCTTCGCTTCGCCGTCGTTTTCCTTGAGGTACCGGAGCGCGTCGCGCCGGCGCTGGTTCTTCAGAATCTCGAAGACGATATCCTTCGAGAGCGCTTCGATTTCGGGTTGTTGCTGCTGTGCTGCGGCCGCGTGAGACCCACCAGTCGTCTCCGCGAGTCGTTCGTTCGCCGTCTGGTCAACAACGTCGGTGTCGGCTTGCAGTGAATCGGTAACCATTGTTCCTTCCTCCCCCACTGTGTAGTCGGGTGCTACCGTGTGTCGTGGTCGGTCGAGAGGGGGTGACCACGAGACGTTAGCACAGACCACAACCTTTGGATGCGCCCCACCAAGCGCGCCCCAGATACAGAGGGTCAGTGAACTAATAGGTTAAACGAGCATATATACTTGTCTGACAATCCCACACTCTGATTTCTCCGACTGTTAGGGTTCAAAATCTGCAAGTAAAGTGGTTGTAACAATCTATACCAACTCAGACTTTCAATACATCCAACAGTAATAGAATCCGACCAGAAGACGACCGCGTATCCCGTTTTTGGATGGCGAGCGTCGTTTCTAGATGAGGAAATAGATTCGTACTGTCAGTTAGTCACACGAGCACGACGGTTCGGCAGTAGCATCGACTGAGAATACGTGTGCGGTTGGCGACGGCCCTCTCGGGAGCCGCGACAAGACAGGTTTATTCGACGGTTATTCCACGAGCGCCTCGAAGGCGTCGGCCGAAGTTCCCCCGTTCCGTTCCGAGAGATAGTGCGCGAGCACCAACACGAGGAGCGCCGCGGAGACGAACACCGCGACGGCGCTCCACGAGACGAGCGCGAATCCGGGGAGCCCCGCCCACAGACCGAGAATGAGCGCCCAACTGAGCGCGCCGAGCAGCGCGTAGTACCGACTCCACGACTCGCTCACGCCGGACTGCATCCAGAAGAACCCCCGCTTGGCGACGTTCGGAACGAGTTCGACAGAGCGCTCCTCCTCGTCGTAATCGACCAGACCGGCGCTCTCGAGTTTCGGGAGATGCGTCTGGTACAGCGAGATATACACGCGCTGTCGCTCTTCGTCGGTCACGTCTTCGATCGCCGTTCCGTTCTCCCGAGCAGCGACCATCGCTGCGAGTTCCTTCAGCGAAATCGCCTCGCCCGCCCGATGGAGGAAGTGGAGAATCTGCCTCCGCCGGGAGTTGCTGAGGATGCGGAATAGCTCGTCTTTTGATAGTGTTGTCATCGTCGTGTGCGGGGGTGGTCCCGCACGCGGTGCGAAAGGGGGACCCGACCCGGTTGGGTCGTACTACACCACACCCGACCTTTGTTATCGTGACGTTTCCGGGAGGCACCGAGTCGGTCCCTCCCGCGTATTAAGCTCATCTTCACGCGATTGTTATCGGGGCGCAGACCGTCAGCGAGAGGGAGTAATTGCGGTCTCAGAGACGAGTACACACCTCGCGGATTCAGAGAAAAAACCTCGCGCCGAAACGGGAGCAAACTCGCGACAACGGCGGTAAGGAACCCAATTGTCCAGTATAGAGGTGGCTAACAATACCCGATGGCGGCGATACTTAGATTCGAGACTACATGTTCGAACTGACTGGCTTCCAGCGCGACCTGCTGTACGTGATCGCCGGCGCAGAGCGCCCGTCCGGGCAGGAGATTAAAGAGATGATCAGCAAGGACGTCGGGGAGGTGAATCACGGTCGGCTCTACCCGAACCTCGACGCCCTCGTCGAACAGGGGTACGTCAACAAGGGACAACACGACCGTCGGACGAACTTCTACGAGATGTCCGAGAAAGGACGCGAGTCCATCGTCCAACGCCGAGACTGGGAAAACCGACGCGTCGGGTTCCTCGGATAGCGCACGCTCGTAGACAGAAGAACCGTCCGTTCGAGCGCCCGTGGGCGCGAGTGGGACGCTCGCCCCGGAAGAAACCGAAGACGAGAACGGCTCGTCGCTGGTGGCCGTATCGGTCCTCGCGGTCTCGTTTGGCCCCCACCTCCTTTCGCCGCCGGTTCGACTCGAGCGACCGCACCGAGCGCTGACTCCGTCCGACCGCACCGAACCCACACCGAGCGCGACCGCATCCGACGATGCTCGACGCCGAGCCGCCCCGGCCGACCCGACCGGAGTCTGAGCGGAGAACGAGACGTGGCGCGGCGTGATATCCGCGGGCAGCGGACTGCGGTGCACCGCACCGAGTGTTCGTGTCAGAAGTTAGTACACTCAGGGAGCGCCAAAAATATCAGAACTCGGATAGTCGAATCGGCGTCCCGAATCCGGGATTAATGCAGCCATAAGAAACGGATTAATTCGAGAATAAAAGAGCGCAGTCAAGCGTTTTCGTCCCTCGAACGAATCGACAGGACTTGTCGTCAAATCGAACAGTAACACCGCCAATAATATCATCGATAGACATTCATGTATTCCTACTAATATAATTATCGCAACATTTATGGATGTAATCCGCAACCCCTGAGACATGGTAAGAGAACGGTCCACCGGGCAGGACCCAGAGACGACGACTGACGACGACGTCGGTAGACGCAAATACCTCGCGCTGTGCGGGTCGGTATCGGCCGCCGGCGCGCTCGCGGGCTTCTCTGGGCTCGGCTCGGCGACGGAACAGACAGGCGAGTCGGCCGACGGCGACGGGCACACGCTCGTCGTCGCCGGCACCGGCTCCGTCTCGTCGTTCGAAGTGACGGTCAGCGGGTCCATCTCACCGCTCCAGTCGAACGGCGCGCTCAGCACGACCGGAACGGTCGGGCCCGCCGCCGAGGGAACCGTCAGCGACGACTCGCGGCGCTACCAGTTCGCGGGCGACATCACCGACTTCCGGTCGACCGACGCGGTGTCGGTCTACGTCGACGGCGTCCGCGTCCCCGAACACTCCTTCTGAGCGCCGCCGAGCTGCTCGTTGTTTTCACCCGACGACAGCGGCGGCGCGAGGCGCTACGACCGCATGTAGCCGCGGAGCCACTCGGGCGTCACGTCGTCGAAGACCACGGTCTTCCCGCCGTGTTCGGCGACGAACCCGTCGGCGTCGGACTCCGACGAAAAGGGAATCAGGTCTTTACCCATTCCTCCGAGCACCTCGCTTTCGACGACGTAGGTCATCTCGGTGGCGTCACCGAACGTATCCGCGCCGGTGGGCGTCGAGATGAACGTGTCGCCGCCCTCGGTCGAGAGTTCGTAGTCGACCGTCGAGTAGTCCGTGACGTACACCGCCGTCGCCTCCCAACCCCGCTCCCGGTGTTCGAAGTAGTACGGGAACAGCCCCATGCTGAGGGTGTGGAACCACGCCGGGTTGTCGTGGCCCTCGGGCGCATTGTCGCGGTAGAAAATCTGTCCGTTCGGGCCGGCGTGGAGGCCGATGACCATCCCGCCTTGGTCGTCTTCCTTCCCGCCCGAGAGGTCGACCGGTTCGGGCGTCGGCCCCGCGTTCGAACCGCCGCCGAGACAGCCCGCGAGGGCCGCGAGCGCGCCGAGAGAGACGGCTTTCGTCGCGGCGCGGCGCGTGAGCGAACCCGTCGAACCGTCGCGCGGCGGAGAGTCGTGATGCATCGTCGCTTGCGCGGAGGTCGGGCGTCACGGTACATAAACCGTGAGAACGGTCGCTCGCGTGCGCGAACTGAACTACCCTCGGGCGAGGAGGCGGACGGGTCACAAAATCGAGGGCTTCAGGCGACGATGCGCGCGCCCTCGACGAGCGAGCGAACGTCCTCGAACAGGCGGTCGGCGTCGTCCTCGTCGCGGGCCTCCGCCGTGATGCGGACCAGCGGTTCGGTCCCGCTGGCGCGGACGAGGAACCAGCCGTCGTCGGTGTCGACGCGGATGCCGTCGATGGTGTCGACCTCGTCGTAGGTCGCGTGGATGTCGCGGGCGATGCGGTCCACCGCCTGGTGTTTGTCGTCGAACGAGAGGCTCGCGCGACGGGTGGCGTACCCCGCGCCGCCGAGGTCGGCGACCTGTTCGGACAGCGGCGCGCCCCGGGCCACGAGGTCAGCGAGTGTGAGCGCCGCGTAGTGGCCGTCGGGGGCGAGCGTCTCGTCGGGCCAAATCCACGCGCCGGAGGGCTCGCCGCCGAAGACGTAGCCGGGTTCGGCGACCGCCTCGGCGACGTGGACGTCACCGACCGGGGTGTAGGTGACGCGCCCGCCGGCGGCCTCGACCACGTCCTGCACGAGGAGGCTCGTATCGACGGGGACGGCGACGGCGTCGCCCGGAGAAACGGCGTCCCGCGCGAACAGCGCGAGCAGCGCGTCGCCGGGGACGTACGTGCCGGTCTCGTCGACCGCGACGAGTCGGTCGGCGTCGCCGTCGTGGGCGAGGCCAACATCCGCGCCGAGCGCGGGGACGGTTCGGCGGAGCGCCGTGAGCGTCTCGGCGTTCGGCTCGCTCTTTCGGGCGGGGAACCGACCGTCCTGCTGGGCGTCGATGGTGTTGACCGTCGCGCCGAGTTCGTAGAGCGCGTCGACCGAGACGCGGCCCGTGCCGTTGCCGAGGTCGAACGCGACGGACACGTCGTCGAGGTCGTCGAACGACGAGACGAGGTGGCTCACGTGGCGGGTCGCGGCCTCGGGCCACGCGCGCTCTTCGCCGTGTTCGTCCCACGCGGCGAGCGACACCTCGTCGCGGTTGAGCCGGTGGACGATATCGCGCGTCTGGGCCTTGTCGAAGGCGCGGCCGCTGGGCGTCCAGAGCTTCAGGCCGTTGTCGGCGGCGGGGTTGTGGGACGCGGTGATTCCGATGCCGGCGTCCGCGCCGGCCCAGCCGACCGCGCGGGCGACCGTCGGAGTCGAGGCGACGCCGAGTCGGACCACGTTCGCGCCGCACTCGCGGACCCCGGCGCTCACGGCGTCAGCGAGGACATCGCCGCTGAGCCGAGCGTCCTGGCCGACGACGACGGTGCAGGCGTCGCAGCCGACCGCGCGGCCGATTCGAAGGGCGAGTTCGGCGGTCACGGTTCGGCCAACCGGACCTCTGATTCCACTCGTTCCGAACATACCGTGGGAGACGGTGACAGGACGTTTTGGTATGTTTCGCCTACTGTCACGACCGGTCGGTCAGGCGGCACCTACCGCGAACGCTGACGAGTCTCGCGGGGTCGGCGCACCGAATCGGGGCCGCGTCGCCGCTCGTCGGGGCGAGTGAGCGGTGAGTGGTCGGCGGTTAGGCGGCGAGTCGCCTCACTGGAGGGGCTGGGAGTCGCCGATGGGGACCACTTCGATAGAACCGAGCGCGTCGAGCGTCACGCGGTAGCCCGCGTAAGAAAACGAGAGAATCGCGTCTTCGGAACAGCCGAACACCGTTTCGAGGGCGTCGGGGTCGATAGTCCGTGCGAGCGGCGGAAGCTGCGTGGGGCGGACGCCCTCGATTGCCGCAATACTCAATACAACGTTCGTGCTGAGGAGTTCGGAAGAATCGCGGTCGACCCGGTATGAGCCGGTCGACTCGTCGTACGTCACGCGCGAGTCCTTCCAGTCGTTCGTCTGTGCCATCATGGGTGCCTTAACAGGCGTCTGTGTGCGACGGTGACCCTTAAATCCATGCTATTTGTGAACAGTTGTAATTCGTGACTGTCACGGAATCGAACGGATACAGGAGTGGTACTCGACGCGGGGAATCTGGTGCCGAGCATACACAATCAAAAACCATGATAGTTTTGCGGTGACGACGGTCAGCCCTGTCGGGCACGAAGGGTTTGGACGGTGTCTTGCGCCTCTTCGACCGTGATTTCGCGCTTGTAGAGCGCCGAGCCGGGCTCCAGCAGTTCGCCGCCGGAGACGAGACCGCCGACGTCGACGGGGCCGAATCCGATGTCACGGATGAGGCCGGCGACGCGCGCTTTGGCGTCCGAGTCGTCACCGGCGAGGAAGACCGCGAGGCGCTCGGATTCGGGGAGGTCCGGGTGGCCGAGGTCCCGGAGCGTCTCCCAGTGGATGGTGTTGAACGACTTGACCAGCCTCGCGTCCGGGAGTTGAGACGCGACGAGCTCCGAGGAGGTGTCGTCGCCGAGGTCGATGACGTGGAAGTTCTCCGTGTAGGGGTTCATCGCGTCGACCACGATTTTCTCCGCGAACCGGGCCGCGTCGGGCAGCGAGTCGCGCTCGCGGAACGGAATCGCGAGAAAGACCACGTCACCGAACCGAACGGCTTGCTTCGGTTCCACCGGGCGCAGTTGCGGGCCGAGCGTCTCCGAGAGGTCTTCGAGCGACTCGACTCCGCTGTCGTTGGCTATCGCCACCTCGTGGTTCGACTCCACCAAAAGCTGGGCCAACGTCCCACCGAGTCGACCAGCACCGAGGATTCCTATATCCATGAACAAAGATGTATGTTAACGAAGTTCAATCTTTGTGTGGTCGGGGGCGGAGCGACCGGTCACCAGCCGAACTGGTTATACTGCCGTTAAAATGCCGTATCGGCGGCTCAGACCGTCTCTATCGCGGGGCGCTCCCGGTGGCTGAGCGTCAGGCCCCGCCGGCGTACGCCGCGAACTCCTCGCCGCGGAGGGCGAAGTAGACCACGCCGACCGCGCCGACGAGCGACGCGACCGAGAACGCGAGGGTCGGGTCGCGCGCGTAGAGCCAGCCGCCGAGCGCCGCGCTCGGGATGACGATGGTGTTTCGCAGGAGGTAGTACGCGCCCGTCACCCGCCCGCCGGCGTTTCGCTCCGCCGGGCCGACGATGAGCGCCTTGTGCGCGGGGAGGCCGGCGAACCGGAGCCCGGAGAACGCAAAGAGGGCGACGACGACCCACTGGTCCGCCGGCGCGAAGATGAGGAGGACCGGGAACATCGCGTACACCGAAAATCCGAGGGCGACGACCGGCTTGAGCCCGGTCCGCTCGGCGAGCTTCGAGACGGGGAGCTTCGTCAGGAGCGCGACCACCATCTCCACGCCGAGGAGGACGCCGAAGAAGGCGTCCGGGCGGAGCGAGACGCCGAAGCCGGTGAAGCCGACTTCGAGGAACTCCGTGACGACGATGACGAAGAAGACGTACACCATCCCGTTGGCGAACCGGATGAGCGTGTCCGCGACGAGGAGCGGCCGGAGCGTCTCGGGGAGCGACCGGAGGTCGTCGCGGAGCTGTGCGAGCCCCTCGAACGACCTGCCCAGCGAGTCCTCGCCCGCGTCGTAGAGGAGGTGCTGGGCGACGGTGGCGACGATGCCGAACGCCGCGGCGACGATGAGAACGTACCGAAAACCCTCGACGAACGTCGCCGTCGCCGCCAGCAGCGCGGCCGCGATGAGCGGCCCGAGGAGGAAGCCGATGCGGCGGAAAATCTCGGTGCTGGCGAACCCCATCGCCAGCCGCTCCGGCGGGACGCTCTGTTTGACGATGGCGAACGTCGCGCCGAGGCCGAACGACTTCCACGCCTGCGTGAGAAACAGGCCGACGAAAATCCAGAGCCACGGTTCGAGCGAGACGCCCGCGAGCGTCACCTCGGGGACCTGCGGGGCGACGAACCAGAAGAGAAAGCCGGCCGACGAGAGTGTGCCGAACAGCGTGAGCGAGAGGCGAGACCCGAGTCGGTCGGAGAGCGCGCCCCCCGGATACGGGTACAGCGCCCCGATGAGGTTGCCGACGCTCCCGTAGAGACCGACGACGGTCGCGCCGGCTCCGAGCACTCGGAGGTACTCGGGGACGTATCGGCCGGTCATCTGAAACGAGAGACTGAACGCGAACATCGCCACCGAGAGGACGAGCACGTCGCGTTCGAGCCCGATGAACTGCCGAAAGGAATCGAAGCTATCGACGGCGGCGTCCCGACGCGTATTCATCGTCCGAGTGGTTCGCGGGAGCGTTCAAGAAAGTACGGTGCGGTCGGCTCAGTCGTCGCGCCCCGGTAGTCCATCGCGCCGACGACGTGCGGCGGCGAGTCCGGCAGCGAGCGCGCCGATGTGCGGTCGATGATTTCGGTGACGGCGTCGAGGACGACGCAGTACCGTTCTTCACCGAGTTCGAATTCGAGGACCTGCGTCGGCTCCGCGAGCGCGCCGTCGGGCGCGTCGGTGAGCGACATCTACGCACCCCGGGCGGTCTCGTCGACGAGGCTCGCCACCTCCCCGGTGCTCGCGGCCTGCTGGTCGGTCGCGCGGGCGACCTCCTCCGCGCCGGCGGCACCGGGGCCGGAATACGCGTCGTGCTGTCGGGAGGCGGGACCGTCTCCGGCGGCCGGCTCCCGGTCGTTTCGCTCGAGTTCCATACGAACGAGTGTGAGAGTAAAGTGATAAGTATTCGCGAGCAGTATCAAACGAGATAACCTCATATTGCCGCTAATTGCCTCGAGGCGGCCTGAGAGGACAGATACGGGAAGGATATTGCGATATAGATACCAGACTACCGGCGCTGATAGAACCGGAAATCGTCGGGTCGTGGTGAAATCAGTTGTGCCGTCAAGGTCGGCGTCGCGGCGGGGGCTCTCCGGAGTCGCAGCCGGGCTCTCCGGAATCACCCCGGAGTCGGCGCGACCGGGGTTCGGTGGGAGGGCCGAAGCGAGGCGCGTTCAGGTCAGTCGACGGCCGACGGCGACGGCGACGAAGCCCGCGAGCGCGACGAGGACGATGGAGCCGCCGGCGGCGAGCCCGTAGAGGTACGCGACGGTGACGCCGGCGAGGCCGGCGAGTTCGCCCGCGAGAACGCCGTACAGGAGCGACTGCTTGAAGCTCCGACCGATCCGGGAGGCGGTGACGACGGGGATGACGAGCAGCGCCGCGACGAGGATGACGCCCATGATTCGCATCGCGCTGACGACGACGAACGCGGTGAGAATCGACAGGAGCGTGTTGACGGCGCGGACGTGGAGCCGCGAGGCGCGGGCGGCCGTCTCGTCGAACGTGACGTAGACGAGCGGCCGGTAGGCGACCGCGACCGAGCCGACGACGACGAGCCCCATCGAGACGAGGAGGCCCACGTCGGCCCGCGAGACGGTCGCCAGCGAGCCGAACAGATACTGGTTGATGCCGACCGAGATGCCGCCGCCGGTCAGCGAGATGAGCACGCTCCCGAGGGCGAAGCCGCCGGTCAGAACCATCGCCAGCGCGGCGTCGCTCCGGGCGTCGGTGTACTCGATGAGCGCCTGCACGACGAGCGCCGCGACGACGGCGACGACGAGCGCGCCGAGGAGCGGCGGGACCGCGAGGCCGAGCGTCGCGTCGAGAAAGAGCGCGAGCGCGACCCCCGCGAAGGCGGTGTGGGCGAGCGTGTCCCCGACCATCGAGAGGTCGCGATAGACGAGGAACGACCCGACGAGCGGGCCGACGACGCCGATGCAGAGCACCGAGAGGTACGCCCGCTGCATGTAGGGATAGCCGAGGAAGTGAGGCCGGTGACGCCGGCGAGCCACGAGAACGCGCCGCCGACGACCGCCGTCAGGAACCAGTCGAAGAGTCCCGTGAGCGCGTCGGTCACGAGGAGCGGCGCGAGGGAGTCGGCCGCGGAGAACTCGACCGCGAGGAGGTCGGTCGCCGCGAGCGCGACGGGGCCGGTCACGACTCGTCCTCCGGTTCGGCGTGGGCGTGGCCGTGACCGTGGTCGTGGTCGAGCACGCGCTGGTTCGCGCCGTAGGCCGCGGCGAGGGCGTCGCTGTCGGCGAAGTCGTCGGGGTCGCCGTGGAAGTACAGCCGCTTGTTGAGACAGGCGATTCGGGACGCGCGGGTCGTGACGACGCCGATGTCGTGTTCGACGAGGACGACCGTCATCCCCTGTTCGTTCAGGTCGCCGAGGAGGTCGTAGAACGCCTCGCGGGACTCGGCGTCGAGGGCGACCGTCGGCTCGTCGAGCGCGAGCAGGTCGGCTTCGGCCGCGAGCGCCCGGGCGACGAAGACCCGCTGGCGCTGGCCGCCGGAGAGCGCTCCGACCCGGCGGTCAGCGAGGTCCGCGATATCGACGCGGTCGAGCGCCGCGGCGACCACCTCGCGGTCGGCGGCCGAGAAGCGGCCGAACAGGTTCCGCGGGTAGCGCCCCATCCGAACGACTTCGCGGACGGTGACGGGCATGTCGCGGGCCGCGTCCGTCGCGTCCTGTGCGACGTAGGCGACGCGCTCGCCGTCGGAGAACTCGTGGGCGGGGCGGTCGAACAGCCGCACCTCGCCTCGGGTCGGGCGTTGGAGGCCGAGCATCAGCGTCAGGAGCGTGCTCTTTCCCGACCCGTTCGGGCCGACGAGCCCGAGGAACTCGCCTTCGGGCACGTCGAGCGAAACCCCGTCCACGACCGGGACGTCGCCGTACGAAAAGGTCACGTCGCTGAGCGAGACGGCCGTCATTGCGCGCCGAGCGCCGTCCGGAGCGACGGGAGGTTCACCTCGCGCATGATGTCCACGTACCCCCAGTCGTTTTCCTCCCACTCAGTCATTACGCCGGGAAGCGGCGTGAGCGGGAGCACGTTTTCGGCGTCCGTCTCGGAGACGAGTTGTTGCGCGGCGCGGTCGGACTCCAGCGGGTCGACGAGGACGTGTCGGATACCGTGTTCCTCGATGGTCGCCTGCGCCCGCTCGATGTCCCGCGGCGACGGCTCCTCGTCGGGCGAGATGCCGGTGAGCGCGACGATGTCGAGGTCGTAGCGGTCGGCCAAGTAGCCGTAGGCGTCGTGGCCGGCGACGAGAAGCACGTCGCGCTCGCGGTCCGCGAGGCCGTCTTCGAATGCGGCGTCGAGTTCCGAGAGCGTCTCGCGGTAGGCGTCGGCGTTGGCGGCGTAGGCGTCGGCGTTCGCGGCATCGACCGACTGGAAGGCGTCGCGGAGCGTCTCGGTCGCGGTGGCGACCCGCGTGGGGTCCAGCCAGAAGTGCGGGTCGAGTTCGCCGTGGTCGTGCGTCTCCGACTCCTCGGCGTGCTCGTCGTCGTGGACGTGCCCGTCCGCGCCGATTTCGTGGAGTTCCACGTCGGCGGAAGCGTCGACTTCGGAGACACCCGAGTCGTCGGCTTCGAGCGAGGTGCGGATGTCGTCGGCCCACGGCTGAAAACCGGGCATTCCGTGGACGAACAGGTCGGATTCGAGCACCCGACCCTGCACGTCCGGGCCGGGCTCCCAGCCGTGGCCGTGCTGGCCGATGGGGACGAGCGTCTCGACGGACGCGGCGTCGCCAGCGACGTGGCGCGCCACGTCCCCGAAGACGAAAAAGGAAGCCGTCGCCGTCGTCTCCGGGGCGGCGGGTGAGTCGGTCGAACCAGCCGAATCGGACGAGTCATCACCGCCGAGACAACCCGCGAGGCCGACGGCGGCGCTTCCGGCGACTGTCGCGAGGAACCTGCGTCGGGTCTTCGTTCGCATGTTATTAGAAATCTTCTTAGAGATAATAAGTTCTGCTATTCTATATTACTATGTTATTATTTTGTGCTGGTGACGGAGTCGCCGGTGAGCGCCGCTGTTCGTGGTGGTGAGCGGAACGTCGATAAGAGAGAATGCGCAGACTGCGAGGCGAGCGACCACCCGCGGACCGGCGTCAATCCGCGGTCGAGGCGGCCCCACTAGACGGCCCGCGTCTGTACTTCCGGATGGCCGCGACGATGAGCGGCGTGCCGACGACGGTCGGCCAGAGCCACGCGGCGACGGTCGGGAGGAAGTCGAAGTTGACCGACGAGAAGGCGGTGACGGTGGCGATGTAGCCGCCGCCCATGCGGCCGATGTGCTCGAAGAACCACTCGCGCGACGCGGCGCGCTCGCGGCGGAAGGTGACGAGGTCGCGGACGCCGAAGCCGGTACCCGCCGCGCCGAACACGAGCATCACGGCGGCGAAACCGTCACCGGCGAGAAACCGGAGCGCGCCCATGGCGAGGAGACCGACGCCGGCGGCGGTGAGCAGGCCGACCGCGACCCAGTCGAGCGGTTCCGGCCCGTCGGTCGGGCGCTTCCGCGAGAGGACGCGGTCGCCCGAGAAGACGAAGTAGTAGCTGAACACGGCGACGAGCGCGAGGAACGTCCGCCCGCGGGTCGGCGCGAGGGCGAACAACGCGAGCGACGTGACCGCGACGACGGTCATCCCCGCGACGTAAATCCGCCCCGCTCGCCGGTGGCGACGACCGCCTTTCGTCGTGACTATCGCGCCGAAGCCGGCGAACAGCGCCGCGAACCCCGCGAGGATGTGGACGCCGAGCGTCGCGTCCTCGACGAGCGTCATCGGGGAACTCCGAGAGCTGTGGCCGGGCGCGGATGCTGGGTGCGATGTGACGGGACGCGGACGCTGAACGGGTTCGGCATGGAATCGAGTCGTTCGGGAAGCGATATAAATCTACTGAGTGAGTACTTACTTGGAGACGGGTGGGAGTGCGACGGGGCGAAACCGTCGTGTCGAGCGCGTCTGCTCGGGGCGTAGTCGTCTGAAAAATCGAGGTCGGCGTCTGCCAGCTGTGACCGGCAGTCGCGTCTCGGTGTTACTGCCGGACGACGTTCGCCGCGCGGGGGCCCTTGGGCGAGGACTCGATGTCGAACTCGACTTCGGTGCCTTCGGTGAGGTCGTCGCCGCCGACGTCTTCCATGTGGAAGAACACGTCTTCGTCGTCGTCGAGGTCGCCGTCGTCAGTAGAGATGAAACCGTAGCCGCCAGTGTCGTTGAAGAAATCAACTTTGCCGTGTGCCATTACGTACAAATCGAGGGTCGTCCGACGGATAACACTTCTGAGAGTCAAGGTACCACGACCCTTCGACAGGCGTTCGTCCACTCCATACGGCCGATTCGGCGGAGATGCGCCGGACCGAAAGGTGGTCGGCGGAAGTAGACGGTCGGGGGCGCGCTCACGCGACGACCAACAGCGAGTCGATGTACGCCGACAGCGACGCCCGGAGGTCGTCCCCGACGCCCTCCATCCCGAGCGCGAGGGCAAAGCCGGTGTAACCGTCGGTCGCCGAGAGGACGAACGCGGCCGTTCCTTCGGGGTCGACCTCGCGGAAGACGCCCTGTTCGACGCCGTCGCGGACGATGTCGGCGATGACGCCGAGGGTGTGGCGCTCCATCCTGAGCAGGGGTTCGCGGAGCGTCTCGTTGTGCGGCGCGTGCGAGAGGAGTTCCATGACGGCGATGTTGACGCCGGCGGCGGCCGCGTCGCCCTCGTCGACGAGGAGGATGTCGCAGACCGCTCGCAGTCGCGCTTCGGGGCCCTCGGCGTCGATGTCGTGGAGGCTCCGCGCGAGGTAGTCCTCGGAGGTTTCGAGGAACGCGACTATCATCTCGTCTTTCGAGTCGTAGTAGTAGTACAGTCCCGCCTCGCTCTTGTCGCTCTCCGCGGCCACCTTCTTTGTCGTCAGCCGAGCGTAGCCGTGCTCGGCGAGCGCCGCGCGGACCGCGTTCGCAATCTGTGCTTTCTGCTCGGGCGGCACGGAGTCGACGGGCATGGTGAGTGAGTGTTCGCTCGCTCGACTACTTGTGCCCGTTGCTCCGGGGGTGAAACGCGGGACGCGGGACGCGACCGCGGACTCACTCCGCCGACCCGTCGCGTGCACCCGCGACCAACTCCCCGAGCGCCCGGCGCTTGATGAGCGCGAAGCCGGCGAAGATGGAGACGAAGCCGAGCGCGGTTACGGCGTCGATGAGCTGGCCGAGGAAGGCCCAACTGAGGAGCGTCGCGGAGACGGGTTCGAGGTAGCCGATGAGGTTTATCTGCGTCGGACCGAAGCAGCCGAGCAGTTCGAAGTAGATGAGGAACGCGCCCGCGCCGCTGACGACGGCAAGGTAGAGCAGGGAGCCGACGGCGACGCCGGACCACTCGATGGTCGCGAGCGACTCGCCGGTGGCGACGCCCGCGACGGACAGGAGCGCGGCCCCGAACAGCATCGCCCACGCCTGAAGGGTCCGCGCGGGGATGTCCGAGGAGAAGGGGCGCGTCAGGACGGCACCGAGGGCGAAACACGCCGAGGCGACGAGGACGGTGGCGACGCCGACCACGTCGCTGGAGAGGAGCGCGCTCGGGTCCGGTCGGGCGACGAGGCCGACACCCAGAAAGCCGAAGCCGAAGCCGAGGACGCCGAGCGGGGAGATGCGGTCACCGAGGATACCCGTCGCGAACAGCGCGGTCAGGACCGGCCCGAGGCTGATGACGATGGCCGCCACCGCCCCGGGGACGTGCTCCTGTCCGAGGTAGAGAAACGCGTGGTGCGCGCCGATGAGGAGGCCGCCGGAGACGCCGACGAGCGTCCAGTCGGTCCGGCTGTGCGGCCGCCAGTAGTCGGTCGAGACGGCGGCGTAGCCGAGGACGATGAGCCCCGCGAGGAAGAACCGAAGCGCCGCGAACTGGAGCGGCGGGAAGTACGCGAGGCCGACTTCGATTGCGACGAACGAACTCCCCCAGAGCAGTCCCAGAAGCACGAACAGCCCGGCGGCGACCCGGCCGTTCACCGACACCACGCTCCGCTCGACGGGCGGCGGCGCGGTTCCGGCGAACTCGGCCGCTCGGTCGGTTCCGCCGACCGTTGCGGCCCCGCCGACCGTTTCAGCCGCGTCGACCGTTCCGTCTCCGCCGACCCGGATTCGAGACGCCTGCGTTCGGTTGCAGTAATATTCAGCACGTGAGCGTATCGTTACCACACAATCGATGATAGTCGTTTTGTTCGGTTCGAATTTCGAACCGCTCGCAGCTCACAGCGAGCCGCGGAGGACCTTCGCCGCGGTCAGAATCGGGTCCCAGACGGGGCTGAACGGCGGCGCGTAGCCGAGGTCGAGACGCTCCACCTCGGCGACGGTCAACTCGGCGGCGAGCGCGGTCGCCACGGTGTCGATTCTGACGGCGGCGCGGTCGGCCCCGACGATGGTCCCGCCGAGCAGTCTGCCGGTGTCGCGGTCGGCGACGAGCGTGACGGTCGTCTCGGCGGAGCCGGGGTAGTAGCCTGACCGCGAGCCGGCGGTGATGGTCTCCGAGACGGGGTCGAAGCCCGCATCGCGCGCCTCGTCGAAGTCGGTCACGCCGGCGCGGCCGCATTCGAGGTCGAACGCCTTCACGACCGAGGTGTTCGCGACGGTCCCGATGGGTTCGGGGTCGCCGGCGACGGTCTGACCGATGGCGCGCCCGGCGCGGTTCGCGGGCAGGCCGAGCGTGTTCCACGTCGGCTCGCCGGTGACGACGTGGTCGATTTCGGCGCAGTCGCCCGCGGCGTAGACGCTTTCGGCGCTCGTCCGCCCGTGGTCGTCGACCGCGATAGCGCCCGTCTCACCGAGGTCGACCGCGTCCGCGACGAGGTCCACGTTGGGGCGGAGGCCGATGCCGACCATCGCCGCGTCGACCGCGAGGTCGCCGTCCTCGCAGACGACGGCCTCGATTCGGTCCGCGTCGTCGCCGCGGAGTCGCTCGACCGACGCGCCGAGGTGGAGCGTGACGCCGTGGGCTTCGAGATGTTCCTCGACCCGCTCGCCCACGGCGTCACCGAACGTGCCGAGGACGTGGCCGGAGCGCTGGAACAGATGTACGTCGAGGTCGTGGGCGGTGAACGCCTCCGCCATCTCGACGCCGACGAAGCCGCCGCCGACGATGGCGACCGAGTCGGGCGGGTCCATCGCGCCGAAGCGGGCCGCGCGCGCCTCGTCGACGGAGCCGCCGCCGCCGAGGTCGGCCACCGAGGCCTCGTCCGGGTCGGTGAGGAACGACCGAATGGCCGCCGCGTCGTCCAGTCCGTGGAGCGTGAACGCGCCGTCGAGGTCGATGCCGTCTATCGGTTCGCGGAGCGCCCGCGCGCCGGTGGCGACGAGCAGGTCGCCGTAGGGCTGTTCGAACGTCCCGTCCGGTCCCTCGACCGTGACGACTCGCTCGTCGGTGTCGACGGCGACGACCTCGTGTTCGCGCCGGAGGTCGATGCCGCGGTCGGCGGCCGCCTCGGGCGACAGCGAGAGCATGTCGGTGAGCGTGTCGACCTCGCCTTTGACGAAGTAGGGCGTGCCGCAGTGGGCGTAGGAGACCCAGCGGCCCTTCTCGAAGACGACGACCTCGCGGTCGGTGTCGGCGCGGGCGAACTTGCTCGCGGCGGAGAGTCCGGCGGCGTCGCCGCCGACGACGACGAATGGTTCGGCAGGCATCGTGAGAGAGTGGTACGCCCGCCGACACGTAACTTCCTCGGCCGGGCGAGGCGGGCGCACGGACGCGCCGGCGACGGTCGAGAACGAGGGGAAACGAGAGGGCCGGCCCGTCAGCGACCGACGCCGCCGCGTTCGGCCGCGAGCGTCCCGAGCACCCACGCGCTCACGCCGGGTGTCTCACGCGCGGCGAACTCGGCGGTCGCGTACTGCGCGAGCGCGTTTCGCGCGGCCCGAGGGTCGCCGTCCTCGTAGTAGTCGTCGCGGAAGTAGCCGTCTCCGCGGGCGACCATGTGGGCGATATCGACCAACGCGCGCCGCGTCAGGTGCGGGTTCGACCCGTCCGAACGGGCGGCTTCGAGGGCTTCGAGCGCGCCGAGTTTCGCGTCCCTGACCGCGGCCGCGGACTCGGCCGACTCGTACCGGCCTCGCTTGACCGCCGTGACGGCGTCCTCGAACGCCCGGCGGTGCGTCTCAGCGGTATGAGCGCCCACGAGCGCGGTGGCGAAGCGGTCGCTTCGGAGGCCCTCACGGGCGTCTCGAAGCCCGCGTTCGACTTCGACGAACGTCTCCACCAGCAGGTCCTTGGCCGGCGTGGATTCGAGTTGTTCGAGGTCGAACCCCTCGCCCGCGACGACGGCTTCGAGCCCTCTCTCCTCGGGATACTCGGCCCGGCGGTCCTCGGTGACGCCGCCGAGCGAGGACGCGGTCGACGCGAACGCGTCGGTGAAGTCTATCGGGTCGGCAATCGACGCCAGATAGCGGTCGCGGACGTGGTGCGCGCCGTCGAGCGACGCTCGCGCCGACTCGACCGCGTCGAGCAGTTCACCGACTCGCGGGGCGCTGTCGGCGTAGCGGCCGTACTCGTCGGCGTTGTCGAGAGACCGGGCCGCCCCCGCGACGAGGTTCTCGACGGCCTCGTACACGACGAGCGCCCGGTCGGGGTCGTTACCGAGGTAGCGCGTGGCGCGCTGGAACGACTCGATATCCGCGCGGACCGATTCGGCCTCGTCGCGCACGTCGGCCTCGGTGAGGTCACCGACTGCGGCGTCGTAGGTTCCCTTCGCCATCGCCGCGGCCCCGCGAGCGTAGCGCAGTCCCTGAAGCGTCTCGAAGGGCGACTCGTCGGTGTCCGAGGGGGCGAGGGCCGCGGTAGCGTCTGCGTACGCCTCGGCGTAGACGTTCCGAACGGCCTCGTTCGGAACCTCCTCCGGGGACATCGTCTCGGGGCAGGAATCGAGGAGCTCGCGGGCGCGGCCGCGGCTCTGTTCGAGGAACGAATCAGCAATCGGAGCCGGAACGCGGGCCGGGAACGCCGGCGACCCGAGTTCCATGACCTCCCGGAGCGCCGCCGGGTCGAGCGTCGGGTCATCGGAGTCAGATTCGCCCGCGTCGAGGGCGGTACAGCCCGCGAGTCCGGCGACCCCGACTCCGGCGAGCGAGGCGAGCACGTCGCGTCGCGTTCGGGACATCTCAGGCGTCCTCCGTCTCGGTTCGGAGCGACGACGGGATGCGGCAACTGCTTCCGCCGCCGTGGCCCCAACTCGACTCGCCCTGCGACGAGTAGGGCAGTCGGACCAGCGAGGCGACGACGTGGCGGTCGTCCACGGAGCACTCGACCGACGCAGGCCGGAGCGGGCGACAGAAGTCGAGGTCGACGACGCTGTCCGGCGGGTGCGTGACGTACAGCAGTTTCACGCGGTGGCAGGCGTCCGTCCGGTGCTGGGTGATGACGAGCGTCTGTTCGTCGAAATCCGTCTCGTCGATGAACGCGCGGGCCTCGTCGATACCGTCGGTTTCGGCCGCGAGCGCGACGTTTTCGCGTTCCTCGTCGGTGGTGACGAGGAAGTCGTCGAGGTACAACGACTCCGTGTCCTCGTCGTCGCGGGCGGCGTCCCGGAAGACGGCGGCCTCGGCGTCGTTGCGGAGTTGGAGGTGGTCGTAGTCGGTGACGAGCGTGTCCGGGGAGGGACCGGACGGCACGTCCGAACTGGAACTGGACCCCTCGCCGGAACACCCGGCGAGCGCGGCGACGAGCGACGCGCCGCCGGCGCGGAGGACCTGTCTGCGGGTCGGCAGGGACATCTATCGGTTCCCCAACCGAACGCCGGCGGTATGTGTTTTCCGATGCACTGGGTCGCCGCCGGCCGAACCGCGGGACATTTCCCCGACGGTCGCCTCGTCTCGACCGACAGATGCGCGAGGACGAGTTGGCGACGCGGGTGGTCGAGCACTTCCGGGCGGCCTTCGACGACGTGGAGATTCACCTCGAAGAGCCGTACGACCACTACGGGAACCGCGGCGTCGCCGACGTGTACGTCCGGGTGCGGACGCCCGAGCCGGTGGACTACCTCATCGAACTCAAGGCCGACGCCGCCGTCCGCCACGCCACCGGCGCGAACGAGATACTCCGCCAGTACCGCCGCATGGAGCGCTACTTCTACAAGGACGACGAGCACGCCATCCGGACGAAACTCGGCCGCGAGGGGCCGGGCGTCCACGCGCTGTTGCTGTTCGCGCCGACGAAACGCTGCGTCGAACACGTCCGGGAACACGCCGCCCTGTACGAGTCGGTCGACCCCGACGCGACCGTCGAAGGCGTCGAGGCCGCCCGCAAAGTGGCCTTTCTGACGAACCTCGACCGCGCGCCCGAAGGCGAACTCGGTTTTCTGTCGCTCAACGGGCCGCTCGCGTTCGACTCGGTCGCCTTCCGCGAGGCCGTCCCGTCGGGGTCGCGGCTCGCGGACGCCCTCTGGGGCGACGACTAGCGGACACGCTCATACACCCCCCGTTCGTAGGGGCTGGCATGGGAACGATTCGAGAGTCGGTTCGAATCCCGTTGGGGGACCTCCGTCAGCAGGTCGCTGACAGCTTCGGCGTCGCGGCGTCGCTCGTCGAGATACACGGCATCCGGCTCGAGGACGGGGCAATCGAAGTCGACGCGAGCTATCCCGACGGCGAGGACGTGCCGGTCGTCGAACTGTTCGTCACCGACCCCGCCGGGAACACCGAGTCCTACGTCACCGAGTTGGACGGCGCGAAGAACCTCCTCATCGCCGGCGAGGACGTGCTCGTCGAACTCGTGGACTACGACCCCGAGCGCGGCGAGGTGTTCGTCTCGGTGAAACACCGACAGGACGGCGAGCTGGTGACCGTCCTCGGCTGCGGCGAGAAGTGGGTGATTCCGGTCGGGCGCGACGGCGTCGAGGAGTCCATCCGCTGTCGGATTCAGAGCGCCGTCGGGCCGACGGGCGACGACTCCTGACGGCGAAGCCGCCCAAGCTACCCCTCGTATTCGACGTAGGAGACGCAGTACCCCTCGGGATCGACTTCGCCCGCGACGATGGCGCACGCGCCCACGCCGTCCCCGTTTTTGTCCTCGATGTAGTACCGACAGGTCGAACACTGCCGGCCCTCGCTCGGTTCGTCCTGATACGAGACGGCCTCCTGCGACGAGAGGCTGTCGGGGTTGCGCTGGGTGCCGTCGAGGGACGTGGCCGTCGCGTACGCCTCGGGGACGCCCCCGGTCGAACCCGACGACTGCGTCGTCGTCGCGGTCGTCTCGGACGGCTCGGCCCCGCCGCCGCCGGAACAGCCGGCCAATCCCGCCATCGCGGCGGTCCCGGCGAGCCAGATGAACCGTCGTCGGGTGCGGTCGGAATCGCCGGCGTCGCGGGCGTCTCGGCTCCGCATCGGTCGGGTCGCTCGCTCGCTCGCGTCTCTGCGTGGCGTCCGCTCGTCGTCTCCCATGCCAATCTCTGACGCGCGGCGTCGGCAAAACCCAGCCAGCCGTTTCTCGTGTGGCAAGAATTGCGGACGCGTTGATACTGTCACGCCACTAAGTGGCACGGATGCGCGAATCTGGCAGGCACGGACCGGAAAAGACGGAGACGGTCAGCCTCCCGCGTCTCACTCGTCGGGCCGAATCCGGGCGAGTCGCATCGCGTTGCCCGTCACGCCCATGGTCATCCCGGCGTCGCCCGCGAGGACCGCGAGCGCGACCGAGACGTAGCCGAAGGGGACGCCGACCGCGAGGACGGCCTTGATGGCGAGCGACGCCCAGATGTTCTGCCGGATGACGCCGTTGGCCCGGTGGGACAGTTCGTAGAGGTACGGGAGCTTCGAGAGGTCGTCAGCCATGAGGGCGATATCGGCCGTTTCGAGGGCGGTGTCGGTTCCGGCCGCGCCCATGGCGACGCCGACCGTGGCAGTGGCGAGCGCCGGGGCGTCGTTGATGCCGTCACCGACCATGGCGACCGAGCCATACTCGTCGAGCAGTCCCTCGACGGCGGCGGCCTTGTCCTCCGGGAGGAGGCCCGCGCGGAAGTCGTCGACGCCGACCTGCTCGGCGATGGCGCGGGCGGTCCCCTCGTTGTCGCCGGTGAGCATGACGACCGAGAGGCCGGCCTCGCGGAGCTTTGCGACCGTCTCGCGGGCGTCGGGCCGGACCTCGTCAGCGACGGCGACGACGCCTTCGAGGTCGTCTTCGGTCCCGACGACGACGACCGTCTTGCCCTCGGACTGGAGGCGCGGAATCGTGTCCTCGACGAGGTTGAGACAGCCGTGGCGGTCACAGAGCTGTCGGACCTCCGCGGAGAGCGCCTCGCCGGGGCCGGTGACGTGGACGTGTTCGAGGTCGA
This sequence comes from Haloferax volcanii DS2, assembly GCF_000025685.1. Classification (GTDB taxonomy): domain Archaea; phylum Halobacteriota; class Halobacteria; order Halobacteriales; family Haloferacaceae; genus Haloferax; species Haloferax volcanii. The sequence continues at coordinate 621,974 of NC_013966.1, forward strand.
AGCCGAGTTCCTCGAAGAAGCCGGGTTTGCCGGCGAAGTGCGGGACGCCGTCGAGGTCGGCGCGGACGCCCTTGCCGGTGACGCTCTCGAAGTCGTCGACCTCGCGGGCGGCGACGCCCGTGCCCTCGGCGTGGGAGACGATGGCCTCGCCGATGGGGTGTTCGCTCCGGGCTTCGAGGCCGCGGGCGCACCGAAGCACGTCCTCTTCGGAGTTCCCGTTGAGCGGGACCACGTCGGTGACGGTGAGTTCGCCCTTCGTGAGCGTGCCCGTCTTGTCCACGGCGACGGCCTCGACCGAGCCCATCGCTTCGAGGTGCGTGCCGCCCTTGATGAGCACGCCGTTTTTCGCGGCCGACGTGATGCCCGAGACGACAGAGACGGGCGTCGAGATGACGAACGCGCAGGGGCAGGCGAGCACGAGCATCGTGATGCCGTAGACGAACCACGTCACCCAGTCGAGGCCGAACGCGATGGGCGGAATCGCCGCGACCGCGACCGCGACGACGACCATGAGGGGCGTGTAGTACGACGAGAAGCGCTCGACGAACTGCTCGCGTTCGGTCTTGTTGGCCTGCGCGTCTTCGACCATCGAGACGATGCGCGAGAGGGTGTCGTCGCCCGCGGCGGAGTCGACGCGGACTTCGAGGTAGCCCGCCTCGTTGACGGTGCCCGCGAACACCTCGTCGCCCTCGGCCTTGTCGACCGGGACGGACTCGCCGGTGATGGGGGCCTGATTGACCGCGCTGTCGCCTTCGACTACCGTCCCGTCGACGGGAATCTTCTCGCCGGGTTTGACGGCGACCACGTCGCCGACGACGAGTTCCTCGACGGGGACGACCGTCTCGACGCCGTCTCGGAGGACCGTCGCCTCGTCGGGCGAGAGGTCCATCAGCTCTCGGAGGGAGTCGCGCGTGCGGTCCATCGAGTAGCGTTCGAGCAGTTCGGAGACGCTAAAGAGGAACGCGAGCGTCGCCGCCTCGAAGTAGAGGCTCGTCGGCCCGGAGATGAGGCTGGCGGCCACGGCGCTGAGAATCGCCGTCGACATCAGGAAGTCGATGTCGAGACTGCGGTTCTTCGCGGAGTAGTAGCCGTTGCGGAGGATGGCCTGCCCGCCGACCGCGGCCCCGAGGACGTACAGCAGTTCGGCGGCCGTGAACGAGACGCCGAGGACGCTGGCGACGACGAGTTCCAGCCCGAGTAGGTACTCCGCGGCGATGCCCGCCGCGAGGAAGCCGCCGCTTATCCACGTTTTCACCGCGCGCGTACTGCGCCAGACGCTCCCGCGGTCCGCGCCGGTGGTCCCGCCGTGGGAGTGAGAGTGGCCGTGGCCGTCGTCGCCGTCGACGGCGTCAGCGGCGTCGGTTCCGGTGACCTCGTAGCCGGCGGCTTCGATGGCCGAGACGACCGAATCGAGGTCCGCGTCGGCCGCGAGCGTGACGACAGCGGTTCCGGTCGTCGGGCGCGTCTCGTACGACAGCACGCCCGGCGCACCGTTGAGCGCGTTTTCGACCTTTCCGGCGCAGGAGGCGCAGTCCATGTCCGGAACGGTGAACGAGACCTCGCGGGTCGAGGGGCCGTCTTCGACGGCGTAGCCCGCGCCCTCGATGTTGCCCCGGATGTCGTCGGGCGTGGTCCGGTCGGCGTCGTACTCGACGACGAGTCGGCCGGTCGTCGCCCGCGGGTCGATGTCGCCGACGCCGTCGAGTTTCCGGACGCTGGACTCGACCTTGTTCGCACAGGAGGCGCAGTCCATATCCGGCACGGAGAACTCCGCGCGGGTCGAATCAGCGGGCCCACCGGCGGAGTCGTCGCCCCCGGTCTCGCCGGCCGCCCCCGACTCCGACGCACCCTCGACCCCGCAGGCGTCGTCGCACCCGCACCCGTCGTCATCTGGCGGGTTAGTGGACGCGTCCGCCTCGTCGTCGGGGGCGGGCTTGCGTCCGTCGTGTTCGCTCATACTCGGCAGTAGTCAGGGACAGGTTAATAATTCACCTGTTAGAAAACGGGGTTTAGATATTGTAACTTCACAAATTGAAGCCAGTTAGTTAATAATCAGAGGAACGGCGGGTTCGCGGTCGGCAGCGAGATGAGCCACAGGCTGAGAATCGTGTAGAGAATCATCACCGCGACGAAGGGGAACTGGCTCCGGACGGCTTGCAGTCTGCTGGGGAAGGTTCGGTAGGCCTGCGAGTGCGCCACCCACACCGCGAGCAGGTGGCCGAGGAGGACGAACGCGACGTTCAGGCCGCCGAACCACGCGGGGAGCGTGAGCACGACCGGGTTCGCCGGCGACGACAGCGGCGACGACAACGCGTGGACGAGCATCGGTGACAGCGAGACGAAGAAGCCGACGTAGTGCGCGAGGTGGTAGCCCGCGGCGATAGCGAGCAACGAGGGCGCGAATGTGACCGCGAGGTCGAGCGGCGTCTCGAAGGTGTCGATGCGGCGGGCGGTCACCCGCGCGGCGAGGACGTAGAGACCGAGGAAGACCCCGAAGCCGCCGAGGTAGAGCAGTCCGTAGACGAAAAGCGGCGGGAGGCCGACGCCCGCGAGCCACCGGACGGCCGCCGCGCCCTGTTCGGTCGTGACGAAACCGCTGAAGGTGAGTTCCCAGACGAGGACGACCGCGACGGCCACGTCACCGAGGTCGGTCAGGTCGTCGTCGGTGACGAGTCGCATCCCCGGCAGGCGGAACGAGAGGCCGTCGTCGTCGAGGCGAACCGGCGCGACCCGGCCGTAGAACTGGAGGAAGACGGAGACGGGGTCGACCTTGTCGAACCACGCGTCCGCGCCGACGGCGACCGCGCCGGCGAGCGTGACGACCGAGTAGGCGACGAGCGCGGTCGCGAGGACCGAGGGCCGGGTCGTGACGGCGGTCGCGGTCTCGACCCAGACGAGCGCGAGAATCCCCGCGACCGCGGGCCAGCGGCCGAGTCGCTCGGGGTACGAGACGAAGCCGTTCGGAACCGCCGAGACGAGGGTCCGCCACGGGTTCAGCGCGCGCCACGTATCAGCGACGAGATACGAGAGCATCGTGTAGCCGGCGCGGAGCCCCGCGAAGACGACGATGACGGCGAAGTTGACGGTCGGGACCTGCGGGCCGGTGTAGCCGAGGGAGACCGCGAGCGCGAGGACCGCGAGGCCGAGGACGCCGCCCGCGACTCGGAGCGCGCGCAGGAGTCCGTCCGAGACGCCCGCATCGGGACCGGTCTGCCACAGGTGGACGCGCTCGATGAATCGGCGGTCGGTGACGAAACTGGCGAGGAGCGCGGAGGCTCCGACGGTCGCGCCGCCGGTGGCGAGATAGAGCCACCGCGGGACCGCGAGGTTGTCCTGCGACGCGCCCGCGAGTCCGACCGCGGCGTTGCTCGCGGCCGCCGGGTCCGCGAGGAGCGACAGAAGACTCGCCAGCAGGAGACCGAGACCGAATCGTCTGAGGGAGATGGGTCGGAGTCGGGTCATGATGCGAAGACGATGAACAGCATGAGGAAGCCGAAGTACAGCAGCACGATGACGCCGAGCGCACGGACGCGGAACGACTTGAGTTCCGCTTCCTCCTCGTGGTACGCCTCGCGGTACGCCTCGACTTCTTCGTCGTCGAGGTCGTCGGGGTGTCTCGCACCCCGGTGGAGGACCAGTAGTCGCTCGGTCGGGTACGCCTCGCCGCACGCTGTGCAGGTGTGGCGGTCGCGCGTCGCGTCTGTGTCCGTGGTCATCCGAGAGTCACCGAGAGTTCGGGGTTGTTGGCTTCTGAACGTTTCCATCGCGCCGTCCGCGTCGGGGTGCCCGGGTCGCCCGACGGGGGGTGAGGCGGCGACAAAGCGACACCTCAGACCTCGAACCGCATCGGCTCGAACGCCATGAACGCCGTCTCGTAGCCGTCGTGGCGGGCGACCTGCGGCGGCACGTCAACCGAGAGCGTCAGCGTATCGCCGGATTCGACGCCCTCGACGCCCGTGCCGTAGTGGTAGCTGAGGTCGGGGTCGAGCGTCCGGGCGAGTCGCGCGCCGTCGAGGGTCGTCGTCCCGTCGCGTTCGAGCGTGGCCCGAACGCCCATCATCGGCAGGACGAACTCGTTGTGCGGCGTCCGCGCCGAGACGTAGAGGTACGCACCGTCGACGCCGAAGCGGGAGCCGTCGTCGACGACGAAGGCGTCGAACAGGGCGTCGGCGCTCGTCTGCCGGCCGAGGTGGCGACCGGGGAGGTCGCTGACGGCGGGGGCTTTGCCGGTCGGAACGCCCATCATCTCCATCGCCGGGACCGCGCCGCGCGACCCGGCCTCGTCGCCGAGGCGGCGCAGTTCCACGTCGTAGAGGTCGTCCGTGTCGAACGCGAACTCGAACGTCGCCGTCTCGGCCGACTCGAACCGCCCGGCGAACGAGCCGGTTCGGGAAAGCGAGGTGCCGCCGACGTGCACGCGGGCCTCGTAGTCGCCCTCGCCGTCGAGGACGTAGTTCGAGCCGTAGTGCATCCCCATCTGCTGGGAGAGCATCGGGTAGGCGACCTCCTCGCTCACGAGGTCGCCGTCGCGGAGAATCTCGATGGAGACGCCGGCGTCCAGCGGGAGGACGGTCCCCGTCTCGGCGTCCCACAGCGACGCCATGAGGTGAATCGAGTCGTCGGCCTCGACGACGGTCTTCCCGAGGTCGGAGCCGGCGGCGGTCCAGAAGCGATGAGGGTACGAGTAGGTGAGCGCGACGCCGTACGGGCCGGCGGTCGTCTTCCCGTACATCTTCATCCCTTCGGTGACGGCGGGGAGGTAGACCGCGTCCGGGCGGTCGTCGACGAGCGGCGGGTCGCGCCACGCCGACTGCTGTTCGAAGCCGCCGAGACAGCCCGCGGTGGCGGCGAGTGCGCCGATGCCGAGTGTCTTGAGTGCGTCTCGTCGTTTCATGGTGTCTCGATGGCGTCTCGCCGGCTCGTGGTGGGCATGGGTACGATGTCGTGCGTCTCGGGAAGCGGGGAGTCACCCGTGCTAGCGGCCCGGTGGCAATGTCGGTTGCGCTTCCGCGTCGGGTTTCGAGGGGTGGTGCCGTCGTTATCAACTCCCGGATTACCGCACCACGTTTATATTTTCGCTCGCGCTCCGTTCGGATGATGAACGACTCGCCGCTCGACGGTCTCGACGCCCGCGCCATCGCGCTGGCGTATCTCGGCTTCGGGACCGCGGGCATCCTCGGCGGCGAGCTACTCCTGTCGGCCACGCTGGGTGCGCCCCCGGCCCCCGAGGCCGAACTCGTCAAGGGACTCGCGTTCGTCGCCGTCTCCACCGCGTTCGTCTGGGCGCTCGTCTCCCGAAAGAACCGTCGTATCGAGCGCCAGCAGGCGTCGGTTCGGTCGTCGCTGGACCAGCTTCGGACCGTGGTCGCCGCGTCGCCGGTGCCGATTATCGCGGTCACGCCCGAGGGGCGCGTGACGAGGTGGAACGACGCCGCCACGGAGACGTTCGGCTGGGGGCGCGAGGAGGTGCTCGGCGGACCGCTCCCCTACGACGCGGGCGCGGACAGCGAGGATAGCGAGGAGATTATCCGGCGAACCATCGCAGAAAACGGCCTCTCGGACGTTCAAGTCGAGCGACAGCCGGCGGACGGCGACCTCCGCGAGTTTCGGCTTTCGACGGCGGTCGTCCGCGACGCCGACGGCGAGGTGGCCGAAATCGTCGGCGTCTTCGTCGACGTGACAGAACAGCAGCGGCGGGAGCGCCGCCTCCGCGAGTTCGAGCAGGCCGTCGAGCAGGCGGGCCACGCGATTTACCTCACCACGCCGGACGGGGAGATTACGTACGTCAACCCGGCGTTCGAGGAGACGACGGGCTACGACGCCGCGGAGGTCATCGGTGAACCGGCGTCGATACTCAGTTCGGGCGAGATGCCGGAGACGTACTACGAGCGACTGTGGCGCGCCCTCCAGTCCGGCGAGACGTGGCAAGAGCGAATCATCGACCGACGGAAGAGCGGCGAGCTCTACACCGCGATACAGACCATCGCGCCCATCGAGAGCAACGGCGACATCGACGGCTACGTCGCCATCCAGTCCGACGTCACCGAGTCGGAGGTGACCAGACAGCGACTCGGGGTCCTCAACCGGATGTTCCGGCACAACCTCCGAAACCGGATGAACGTCATCGAGGGCTACGCGGAGCTGATTCGCCAGAACGAGGCCACGGACACCGACGAAGAACTCGCCGAGGCTGCCGAGGCCATCGTCGAGGCGGCGGACGACCTCGCGTCGCTCTCCGAGAAGGCGCAGACGGTCTCGGACGCCCTCGAATCCGAGGGAACGCCGCGGCGCGTCTCGGCGCTCGTCGAAGACGCCGTGTCGAGGGCCGAATCGACGTACCCGGAGGCGGCGGTGCGGACGGACATCGAGACGGGGCTCTACGCGCGAGTCGACAGCCGCGTCGGCGCGGCGCTCGACGAGCTAATCGCGAACGCGCTCAAACACGGCGGCGAAACGGTCCGTATCGACGTGCGCCGAACCGAAGCCGACGACTCGAAACTCGTCGTGCGCGTCGACGACGACGGGCCGGGAATCCCCGACGAGGAGTGGCGAGTCATCAAGCGCGGCGAGGAGACGCCGCTCGAACACGGGACCGGGATGGGCCTGTGGCTGGTCCACTGGGTCGTCAAGAAAGCGGGCGGGAGCATGGAGTTGGAACCGTCTTCCCTCGGGGGGACGGCCGTGACGCTGAAGCTTCCAATCGGGTCAGAGCGGCCGCGGACGTGGTTTTCGACCGACGAGTGACCACACCAGCGCCCTGGTATTGCAGTTCGAGAACAATTCAACGGCGAGTTTCGAGCGGCGAACCCGTCGAACGAAGCGGCCGGGTCAGGCGTCGAGGAGTTCGACGAGGTTCCCCTCGGGGTCGCGGACGAACGCGATTCGCGTGCCGGTTTCGGTCGTCTGCGGTTCGCTGAGCGTCTCGGCGTCGGCCGGGAGTTGAGCGACCGCGGCGTCGACGTCCTCGACCGAGAGCCCGAGGTGGGTCGCACCGGGACGGTTGAGCGTCGGTTCGTCGGTGTCGGTGCCGACCGGGTCGTACTCGACGAGTTCGACGCGCACGTCGCCGCCGTCGAGGTGGGCGAAGCGCGCCGACGCGCCGTCGACGGAGACGGCGGTGGCGAACTCCTCGCCGCCGACTTCGAAGCGAGAGACGACCGGCAGGTCGAGCGCGTCGCGGTAGAATTCGAGCGTCGAATCGAGGTCGCGGACGGTGAGACCGACGTGGTGTGCGCTGGAGTTCACGGTTCGTCTGCGCGCGCAGAGCCTCAAAGGCGCTTCGCTCGGAACGCGGGGCGACGCGAGTCGGTCGGTGTCCGGACCCGCGCCGGCGAAGACCGTATCGCATATACCCGCTCGGCCGCCAACAGAGGATACGATGGAACCGAGAGGTGCGCGACGCGAGGTGGTGCGACCGTGAGCGAACCGTTCGTCGAGTCGCTCCCCGGACGGGCCGTCCCCAAATCGTTCGTCGCCGAACTCGAGACGAAGGAGGCGATTCAGCAGGCCGTCGCCGTCCGCGGCTACAACATCGAACGCGACGGCGAGACGGTCCAGCACGCCTACCAACTGGTCGTGAACGTCCGCGGGAAGTATATCCTCGGACTGCACCTCACGAACGGGACGTGGCGCGTCGTCTTCGACACCCGCGACCACCCGAAACTCGCACAGGAAGGCCCGCGCGCGGCCTACGAGGCCGTCCACGACGCGCTCTACGAGCGCGCGCCCTCCGACGCGAAGATAGATTTCGAGTCGACGCCGCGCTTCTGGAACGCCTCCCAGTAGGCCGTTTTCCCGACGTTTTCGACCGCCCCCGCGTTTCGAGTCGCGTGAGCGACGCGTATGGGACGCGCGCCGCGGCCGACACCCTCCCGAACCCACACCACCATGTCCGCAGAAATCGGGAGCGCAGCAGTTCGAGCGAGTGCGTCGCGCGAGCGGGAGAGTCGGATTCGCGTGTGTAGCGCGTCAGGTCGGCGGTTCAGCACCGACCTCCCCTGCGGATGGTACGCAGGTGGGATGGAACAGCTTAAATCCCGAATTCGACGGTTAGGAGCGCCCTAACCCCTCGAATAGACCGGTAAGTCGCTGCGAAATTAAATATATCCGGAACATACGGAAGGCCAACAGGAGCCGGAACATGTGGCCGCTCGCGGTCCCGTGCAGGTGGGCACGAGGTGGGTCAGAGGCCGGTCCTGGGTAGAACAATGGATATCAAGAAATTCCTTAGCGAATCACGCGCAGTCTCGCCGGTCATCGGCGTCATCCTCATGGTCGCGATTACCGTCATCCTCGCGGCCGTCATCGGAACCTTCGTCCTCGGTCTCGGTGACCAGGTCGGTGACACCGCCCCGCAGGCGAGTTTCAGCTTCGACTACGACGGTGCACAGGAAATCACGATCACGCACGAGAGTGGTGATTCCATCGCCAGCGACGAGCTGAGCGTCGTCATCCCGTCGGGCCTAACCGCGGATACTGTGTCGAAGAAGACCGGCTCCGACGACAGCATGAACGCCGGTGACACCATCGTCGTTGAACTTGCAGCCGGCGACGAACTTGAGGACGGCGACCAAGTGCGCCTCGTCTGGACCTCCGAATCCGGTTCCAACTCCGCGACCCTGCAAACGTACACGCACTAAACGGTCCGCGGCGACACAGTCAACCGAACCTCGATTTTTTCGAACGTTACACCGTGAGCGACAGCACCAGCCGATTCTGGTACGAATCACGCATGAGACGTGAAACGCCTTCTCAATACTAGTTTATATCATCGGAGAACGTCAGACAATCTGTTAGGTTAGAACGCAGGCGTTCGAGGACCGATTCGTATTTTTCTCAACGGTCGCCTCTCGTCCGGCACACCTAGGAGAAACAACTATGCAAATCAAGACAATGTTCACGGAGTCCCGCGCAGTCTCGCCGGTCATCGGCGTCATCCTCATGGTCGCGATTACCGTCATCCTCGCGGCCGTCATCGGCACCTTCGTTCTCGGTCTCGGCGACCAGGTCGGTGACACCGCTCCCCAAGCGAGTTTCACGTTCGACTACGACGGAACGGAACTGACCATCACGCACGAAAGCGGCGCGCAGATTGACGGCGATTTAGTCACTATCGCTGGCGATGTCAACGTCACCGATTCGAGTGACGCAAACAAGTGGTCGACCCTCGGCTCAGACACCATCAGCGCGGGTGAGTCCGTCGTCGTCCAAGACACTGACGAGGACGGCTTTGCCAACGGCGACACAGTCCGCGTCGTCTGGACCTCCGAATCCGGCTCCAACTCCGCGACGCTCCAGCGGTGGACCTACAACGCCTGATACCGGAATCAGCACCGCATCCCATCCCACCCCACCCTCCACCACTCGGAGTGACGATTTCTTTCGGACCCGTCCCACAGAGGCACCCGTATCTCGCTCCATCAATATTGTATTTTTAGCACAAACTTATTCGTCGTCAGTACGTACATCCGGACAGAGAGTTCATGTCCAGCGACCCACCCGCCGTCGTCGCCTCCCTCCGCGAGCACCGCGAGGACGTCGTCGACCTCGCGGCGACGCTCGTCGGCCACGACACGCAGAACCCGCCGGGAGACACGCGGGACCTCGCGTCGTGGGTCGAATCGTTCTTTTCCGGCCTCGGTATCGACGCCGAGCTCGTCGCCTCGGACCCCGAGAAACCGAATCTCGTGGCGACGCTCCCGGGCGCGACAGACCGGACGCTCGTCCTGCTGGGGCACCTCGATACGGTCCCGTTCGATGCTGGCGAGTGGACGCGCGACCCGCTCGGCGAGCGGGCGGGAAACCGGCTCTACGGGCGCGGCGCGACCGACATGAAGGGAGCGGTCGCCGCGATGCTCGCGGTGGCGAACGCGTACGTCGAAACCGACACGACGCCGGCGACGACCCTCGTGTTCGCGTTCGTCAGCGACGAGGAAGTCGCCGGGAGCGCGGGGCTGCCGACGCTGCTCGACCGGCGCGGGCTCGCCGCGGACGCCTGCGTCATCGGCGAGACGACCTGCGAGAGCGACCGCCACTCGGTGACCGTCGCGGACCGGGGAAGCATCTGGTTGGAACTCGAAGCGACGGGGACCGCCGCCCACGGCTCCCGACCGATGCTCGGTGAGAACGCGATTCACCGGCTCTACCGCGCGGTGAGCGACATCGAATCGACGCTCGATGACTACCGATTCGAGTTCGACCCCGCGGTGCGGGCGCTCGTCGACGAGTCCGTCGAGTACTACGCGCCGCGATTCGGCGCGGACGCGGCGCGAGAGCTGTTCGAGCGGCCGTCGGTCAATCTGGGCGTCCTCTCGGGCGGCGACCGGGTGAACGTCGTCCCCGACGCGGCGCGGGCGAAGCTCGATATTCGCGTGACGGCGGGCGTCGAGACGGCGGCGGTGCTCGACCGCGTTCGGAAGGTCGTCGCCGGTCACGACGGCGTCGAGACTTCGGACGCGGACTGGTCGGTCGGGACGTTCGAAGACCCCGACAGCGCGCTGGCGGACGCCGTGGTCTCGGTCGCTGAAGGCGTCACCGGCGGGCGTGTGTACCGCCGGAGCGCGACCGGCGGCGGCGACGCGAAGCGAATGCGAAACGCCGGCGTCCCGACCGTCGAGTTCGGGCTGGGGACCGAGACGGCGCACGCGGTCGACGAGTTCACCACCGTCGAGGCGCTCGTCGGCAACGCCGAGGTGTACGCCCGCCTCCCCGACGAGTTGTTGCGGCAATTCGATAGTGGTACCAGAACGTTTGATTCGACGGGCGTATCACCAGCAGACACGACTTCTTCGCGGCGCGACCGACGAGAGAACACCTCCGATGACACCCGATAACGCACTATGACACCCGACGAACTCCGAACGACGATTCCGGCCCTCGACGACGTCACGTATCTCAACACCGGCGCGCACGGCCCGAGTCCGCGCCCCATCGTGGAGCGTGCGACCGAGTTCCTCGAATACCACGAGTACGAGTCGCCGGGCGACGACGGACCGTATCCGACCGCGTTCGACGCCTACGAGGCCGTCCGCGAGGACGTGGCCGCGTTCATCGGTGCCGAAACGGAGGAGGTGGCACTAACCCAGAGCACCACCGACGGCATCAACCGCATCGCCACCGCGCTCGACTGGGAGCCGGGCGACGTGGTCGTCCGAACCGACCTCGAACACCCGGCCGGCATCCTCCCGTGGCGGCGACTCGAACGCGAGGGGGTCGAAGTCCGCGTCGTCGAGAGCGAGGCAGGGCGGCTCGATATGGACCAGTACGCCGAGGCCGTCAGCGACGCCGACCTCGTCTGTTTCAGCTCCCTAACGTGGAACTACGGGACGCGGCTCCCCGTGCGCGAACTCACCGATATCGCCCGCGACGCCGGCGCGCTGTCGGTGGTCGACGCGGTCCAGTCGTTCGGCCAGTACCCCGTCGCCGTGGACGACTGGGGGGCAGACATCGTCGCCGGCGCGGGCCACAAGTGGCTGCTCGGGCCGTGGGGCGCGGGTTTCCTCTACGTCCGTCGCGAAGTCGCGGAGGGCATCGAACCCCACGCCGTCGGCTACCGCGGCGTCACGGAGCCGAACGCCGACGGGCTCGACTTCGCGCCCGGAGCGAAACGCTTCGAGGTCGGAACCACCAACCCCGCACCGCACGTCGCGCTCCGAGAGGCTATCGACATCGCCGAGCGCGTCGGCCTCGACCGAACCGAGGAACACGTGCGCGACCTCGCAGGCCGGTTCATCGAAACCGTCCCGGAGGGACGGCTGTTGAGTCCGCACGACCCGGAGTCGGGGCTCGTCTCCTTCGAGGTCCCTGACCCGGAGGGGACGGTCGAACGGCTCAAATCGGCGGGGGTTGTCGTCCGGACGCTTCCCGAACCGACGGCGGTCCGCGCGTCGTTCCACAACTTCAACGACGAGTCGGACGTGGCGGCGCTTCGCGACGGACTCGACGGGGAGTGGTGAGTGCAGCGCAGTATCTGCCACGGCGGTAAACGTTCATATCCGCCGACGCAGAAGCCCTGGGCATGCATCCCACGGCACGCAAGTTTGCCGACCAAGTACGCGATTCTCACGGCTTCGAAGCGACCATCGAGGAGTTCCCCGAGGGAACCAAGACGGCCGACGACGCGGCTGCGGCCGTCGGCTGCGACGTCGCCCAAATCGTCAAGAGCATCGTGATGCGCGTGGGCGACGAGACGGTCGTCGTCCTCACGAGCGGTGCGAACCGCGTCGACGAAGCCTCGCTCGGCTCCGAGTTCGATGCCGAACAGGGCTCGGTTCGAAGCGCCAACCCCTCCGAAGTGAAAGCGGCGACCGGTTGGAGCATCGGCGGCGTACCGCCGACCTGCCACGCGACCGACTGTCCCGTCCTCGCGGACCCGACGTTCGAGTCGTTCGACCGGATTTGGGCCGCTGCGGGAACTCCCGAAGCCGTGTTCCAACTCACGCCGGACGACCTGCGGGCGCTTTCCGCGCCGCGGTTCGTCGACGTGTTCGAGTGAGGCGAACGCAGAATCGAGGCGGACACCCGATACGGTCCGCCGCGGACCGCGACGAGAACAACACCACTATGTCCGCTGTTCTGGTCGGTCGGCGCGAAGTGAGTATCGCTGGAGAGAAACTCCGAGGCTATCGTAGAGCCGCCGCTGGTCGTCAGGCGAGATAAACTCTCCTTTCGGAGAAAATGATTACTGAATGTGGCCTTCGCGCCGAAGCTGGTCCGCGTCCTCGCCGGTGTAGCGCCATTCGATGTTGGCTTTCTCGTCCTGCCAGTCCCACGGTTCGACCAGCACGACGTCGCCCTCGTTGATCCACGTGCGGTACTTCATGCGGCCGGGGATGCGGCCCATGCGGTTCTTTCCGTCTTCACAGCGGATTCGGACGTGGTTGCCACCGTTGTGCTCTGTGACGACTGCGAACAGCTCGTTGTCGTTGGGCATTCGAAGGTTTCGACGCCCTTGATTTTCACTCACATTCTTGCTCGGGGACGGAGACGGATAACTTATCGGATACTCGTGATAGCAAATGTCACGGCGTTGAAACGGAGTGATTGCAGTTTCGAACACCACGTTGTCCGCTGTTTTCCGACAGATTGGCCGCCAAGAGAGGGAGATACGTCGTGACAACGACCCACAAACACTGTTCGAGGTTTCGTTGGTGATTCCGTTGGAGACCTCGTTCGCGGTCGGCCATCGCCGGTTCGTCGTTGGGTGGTCACTGAGTCGACACTGAGTCGTCGCTGAGAGCAGGCGGTGACGAGGTCGTTCACGATTTGACGAGGTCATCCACGATTCCCCTACAACACCACTATGTCCGCAGTTGTTCGTCGTGTCAGCTCCTAAAAAGACGCTTTTACCGACTCACGGAACTTCGTAGAGTCACAGAGAACCACGGAGAACGGATTCCGTCGGTAACCGAAGGCGAGCGACGAAGTCGGTCGACTCGACCGGACGAGACAAACCACGCGATTGTGTGACGACCCGCGTCGACGAGCGGTCGAGACGTGTTCGGTGAGTGTTGACACAGACACCACGTTGTCCGCTGTTCTCGACGAATGTGGGTGTGAAGACGAGTCGGCTGGTGAGACGAGGAACACTCACACCACTTTGTCCGCTGTTCTCGGTGCGAAGCGGTACCCCCCGTCGGCGTGAGACGGCTCTTTTCCACGGATTTCCAATCGGGAAGGTTAGTTTAGATGTATAGATAAGCGAATAAAACAAGCCGTCCTCAAACAGCTACTATATAACTATTATAGTTGCCCGTATTACGGACTTAGTTTAAATTATAGTATTATAAACCTTTCTCTATATCAAGACAAACAA